>CALSSY010000022.1 GCA_943789135.1 uncultured Bacteroidia bacterium | reverse complement strand
GTCCAATACCAATCCCATATGATGAATGAAATGGTTGTTTTTTAACCTTTCGTCTAGATATTCTTTAAGTTCGTTATTCATCTATTATTTGTTCTTGAGCTAAAAACTATTCTTTATGCCTATTCAAAAGAACCTCTATTTTACAGGATTGTAACCCGAAAGTCGTAATATTTTTTGAGAATCGTATTCATTAAATAAATCTTGCCAACTCACATCCATTTCTTGCATATAACGTTGTACAATCTTATACCCGGTAAAACTACCAATCATAGGCGGGCATTCCGGCGGAATTCCAGGTCCAAATGTTTTATCACCGTAAACAAAAAAACGTCTGTAAACATTAAAATCGTTTGAATACAAGGCCTTTTGCTCTAAATACAAGCGCCACATTTGACCTTGATCTCTTTCTAACATGGCCCATTCTGATTCAGAATAACCCAGCATTTCAAAAGGGTTTTTCCCGTTTGAAATTTCCATTAATACACTCCATATTTTACCATCAAATACCGCTTGGTCTAACATGTTTTTTATCTTGTGTTTCGGTTCAAATGTACTTTTAAGGTAATTCCAAATCAACATAGTGGGAATTTGTTCAGGAGAATTATATCGATTGTAAAAACTTGGCACTTCAAGCATCTGATACAATGGGAAGGTGTCGTTCAAAAACATTTCCTTAGAATACCCCAAGAGCAATTGTCCGTTTTCTGTGGTATCAACGAATGTGTTATAATTACTGAATTGTGAAAAGTAACCAACAAGTTGGGGCGTTGGTGTTTCGGGTAAAAGCGTTTGCAAATGACCCCACTGAATATTCAAATCGTTTCTCCAATTCGTTTCTTTCTCGTAATGCGATTTCAAAATGCGAAAAACCGGCTTATTTACTTGCAGCCATTGCCCAAAAACTTGGGTTATTTCTTCATCCGAAAATCCTCTGTATTTGGAATAGTCCATTATTTCAGAAAACCACACATCAAAAAACCGCCCATATCCCTGCTTAAGATTCTTCAAATCAGCAACTTCCGCCTTTTTTTGAGCTAATTTATCCAATTCTACAGTAAAATCTTGATATGTAATATCTGCAGGTTTTATATTCTGCTTAGAGCAAGATGTGAACAACACGACCGCCAATACCACCTTTAAAAAAGAGTAATTGTTAAAAAAGTTGTTTTTTTGCATATAGATAAAGGTATCACCAAAAATGAAGAAGTTCAGCTCTCACCTTATGGGATTTGCGTTTTTGCTTTCAAGCTCCGCACTAACCGCTCAAGATGTAACCGACCGCGTCAATTTCGGTTTCAAAATTAGTCCAAATTTTTCCTGGTTAAAAATCACGGAAGGAGATATCATGCAAAACGATGATGTTGGACTGGGTTTTTCTTACGGACTAACTGGAGATTATCGTTTTACCAGTTCGGATAATTATTTTATCGGGGCCGATTTATTGATCTCGACTGCACCGGCTATTTTAAAACACGGAGGGAAATTACAACGTACCGTTTCAGACTCTACTCAGGTTTATCAAAATGTAAATTTCCGATATGCCGTTCAGTATCTGCAAATCCCTGTTTATATTAAATTAAAATCCAATGAAACGGCAGGTATGAAATATTATATCAATGTAGGATTGGCTCCATCATTTGCCATTTCAAGAAAGCTTTCTACCAAAGTAGATCCGTACAACACTTCGGTTTATGAAGGTACTAACAGTACTTCTCACGATCCCAATAGCACAGAAAGCACACGTTTTGAGTTCGATGGAGGTAAAGAAGAAAACACACAATTCATTTTCGTAGACAACATGTCATCAGCTCGTATGTCATTAATTATCGGAGCAGGAATTGAATATCCTATTTCTGGTAATGCAAGCTTTATTGCTGGTTTACGTTTTGACAATGGATTTACAGATTTCCTTTCGGATAATGCCTACAGTGGTAGACATAACTTCATTTCATTAACAGCTGGAATTTTATTTTAATTCCCCATTGAATTGAATGCTACGCATAGCCATTGCTCAATTAAACTTCAAAATTGGCGATTTCGAGGCCAATACCTCAAAAATCGCTGACGTCTTATTTACGGCTAAAAATCAAGGGGTTGATTTGGTTGTATTTCCCGAAATGTCAGTTTCAGGGTATATGCCCGATGACCTTTTGGATTATCCCTCTTTTGTAGAGAAAAGCGAATATAGTCTGGAGTTGGTCGCTCAAAGTTGTCAGGGGATTGCGGCTATTGTTGGTGGGGTGATGCGTAATTCGGGCAAAGGGCGTTTACTTCAAAATGTCTGTTGCTTCATGCAAAACGGCCGTATTGAAACCGTGATTCCCAAAACCCTATTACCCACTTACGATGTTTTCAGCGAATCCCGCTACTTTGAGCCTGCCACAGAGCAACAGGTAATTTCTTTTAAGGGAATAAACATCGGTATCGCTATTTGTGAAGACCTTTGGGATTTGTACAATAACTTTGAGTACACCAAAAGTCCTGGAGAAGTGCTCAAAAACCTTGGTGCGGATTTGATAATCAATCCATCTGCATCACCTTTTCATTTAGGAAAAGATTCTCACAGAAATCGGGTTTTTAGCGGTCAAGTAAATCGATTTAACCTTCCCGTTTTATATGTGAATCAAGTTGGTGTGCACACAGAATTGATATTCGATGGTAGCAGCCGAGCTGTAAATAACAACGGAGAAGTTGCCATACAACTGCCCGATTTTGAGAGTTGCATTCGCACAGTAGAATTTGGAGAAAATGGATTTATTCCTGGTGATGGTGCTGTTTCTTTAGATACGGACCCATTACCCCAACTATACAAAGGTCTCGTCTTTGGAATACGTGATTACTTTGAAAAAATGGGATTCAAAAAAGCGGTAATTGGAGCATCTGGTGGAATTGATAGTGCGTTGGTCCAAACTTTGGCCGTTCACGCTTTAGGAGCCGAGAACGTTTTGGCAGTCATGATGCCTTCACGATACAGTTCCGAAGGTTCTGTATCCGATGCAAAGAAATTAAGCGATAATTTAGGTAATTCCTGCATAGAGCTTCCCATTCAAGATATACATCACGCATACGAAAATACACTTGAACCCTATTTTAAAGATCTTCCAGAAGGATTGGCTGAAGAAAATTTACAGGCACGTTCTAGAGCGGTATTATTAATGGGATTAAGCAATAAACTGGGATATATATTATTAAATACGAGTAACAAATCCGAAATGGCCGTTGGTTATTCAACTTTATATGGAGATTTATGCGGAAGTTTATCGGTAATTGGAGATGTATACAAAACCCAGGTGTACGCATTAGCGAATTATATCAATCGCAACGAGGAAATTATCCCCTTTAATATCATAGAAAAAGAACCAAGCGCTGAACTTCGTCCTGAGCAAAAAGATTCGGACAGTCTACCTCCATATCCAATTTTAGATGGGATTTTGAGGATGTATATCGAAGAGTTTAAAGGCGCTGATGAAATTGTAATTGAAGGCTATGACATGCATACGGTTCAACGTGTTTTGCAACTGGTAAACAATAGTGAATACAAACGTTATCAGGCTCCTCCAATTTTGCGAGTTAGCGCTAAGGCTTTCGGTAAAGGTCGAATCATGCCCTTGGTGGCTAAATATCCTTGATGAAAACAAAAATTTATCCTCCAGAGTTTTTTAAACTTTGTGTGGCAGCGTTGCTTTTCTTTTTTTCATTCAATTTAGTCATTCCCGAATTACCCAATATGTTGCGTGAATTAGGGGGTGCCGCTTATTTAGGATGGATTATACCGGCATTCTCGGTAAGCGCCTTGATAGCGCGTCCCATTTCGGGCTGGGTAACGGATAATATCGGACGGAAGACAACCCTAATTGTGGGATGCGCTTTTTGTATTGTTGCCGGTTTCTTTTATCCATTAGTTGGGACCATTTTTGGATTTCTCTTCGTTCGAGTGGTTCACGGATTTTCGACGGGTTTTACTCCAACAGGATTTACGGCTTATACCGCTGATATTGTTCCCAGCACACATAGAGGCAGAGCAATGGGTTGGCAGGGTTTATTCAACAATGCAGGTACCAGCTTAGGCTATGGTTTGGGAGCAATCATTGCCTTACATTTTGGAAGAGATACCATGTTTATTTGCAGCGCACTTTTTGCACTTATCGCAATTGTTATTTTTTATACCCTTCCGGAAACTTTACCTGCCGATAGAATAAAAGTTAAACCCGAATTATCATGGAAAAGACTCATCTACGTTCCCACTTGGAAACCCGGTATACTTATGCTATTTGTTTGTATTTCTTTAGGATCCGTTCTTACAATTATGCCTGATTATACGGTTTCATTGGGATTCAGCAATAAAGGACTTTATTTAACATGGTATATTGCTTTTTCGTTACTATTTAGACTCATAAGCGGGAAAATAAGTGATTCATTAGGACGTGCTTGGTCAACAGCTATTGGAACAGGGGTTCAAGTATTATCCATGTGGGTTTTAATCGCCGAACCCGGTCCGATTGAAAATCAACCTTATTTTTTTTACCTCAGTGCGGTTTTGTATGGAATTGGACAAGGATTCAATGCTCCAAGTCTCTTTGCTTGGGCAGGTGATTTGGGAGGTTCCGAAAATCGTGGTAAATCGATTTCTACATTATTTATTAGCTTAGAACTTGGGGTAATTATTGGCGGATTGCTATCGGGATATATTGTGGCTCAATGGGGTGGCCATTACAAAGATGTTTTTTTTATGAATGGAATGGCCTTTGGAGCAGCCTTCCTCTTTAGCCTTTACTTTATAAAGTATCCCGCATCACCGGATGCCGTTGAAGAATCCAAAAAACATCATTCTTCCATTTAGAATATATATTGTAGGAACCGTAAATATGATTGATGAATTCCTTTTCAGTTTTAGGCATTCGATGGAATTTCCTTTCGAATGATCCTTCCATATAATCAATATAATATCTGAAGTCTATCATCCCCTCATACCAATTTGCATAAACCGCATAGTAATCGTTTCCCATTCGTATCGCGGTAGTCTTACGCTTTTTTGGATAACGCATTCCCACTAAATTGAAATAGGCTTTCGCATAATAAGAATTCTGACCGTCATTTCCGCTTTCTTCTACTTTAATTGCCGTGTACATTTTATACCATTTACCCATCACTTTTTTCGCTACAGTATGTAACTGAGCCACTTTGGGGATTTTATTTAATGGTAATTTGAGCGTATCGTAATATAAATAACCCTCACGAATTGATATAGGGTTGATATTTTGAGGCATGCCATAGATTCTCTTGGGGCTCATATCCAAATTTGATGCTACGAATATTGCTGTAACAGCTAACCCTAACAATGCGATATGGCGCAAAGCTCTTTTCATCTTAACGAGATACTACCGCGCCCAATTCTTTGGCAATTTCTAATTTCTTGGTATTAAGAAAATCCAAGAATGTCATGATTTGTTCTGGATCTTCATCTGGATCGGCCAATTTTAATTGTTCTTTTATGATAATCTCCTCAATTTTAGTGCGTCGCATATTCAAGAAAACATCAAGAATCTCTCGGATAAATTGATCGCCCTCGTTTTTAATATAGATCATGCTTTTCTCAAATTGAGAACTCAACGTATGTTCTTGGCTAAATACAGTAGCTGCAAACGATGCTAGCTTTAAATTCGGATGTTGTATCCACTCTTCTACGTTCGGCCAATTGTTTTCCTCGTAATGTTCGCGCAGAAAATTTAAAATCTCCACGTTTTCATCATGAAGGAACTCCAAACTATGGTCACTATCTAATTCCTCAAAAATAAAATCAACTACCCTTTTTTCTTCATTGAACGGCTCTGCCCCAAATCGAATCATCAATTTTAAAAGCGCTTTTTCTTGATGAAAATCATTTAAGCTGTAGTTGATGATCGGGTTTTGGTCCGGTATGTTATTGATAAGTAGGTCAACTTCTTTTAATACTTGTCGACCTTGGTCAATACGCTTTTTTCTCAAGAGTTTCGATAACTCACTATGCAATATAGCTGAAGAAGTATCACATATCCGTTCGAGTTCCTTAACCAAAGAATCTCTCTTGAGAATATCATTTATTAGGGCTACGGATTGCAGAATATCGCGTAGGGCTTCCGACCTTTTTATCGGGTCGTTTCCGCATTCTTTAAAAAGTAGCTTTGCTTTAAAAACAATAAAGTTTTCTTCGTTAGAAACGAGGTATTGTTTGAATTTTTCAGGACCTAATTCTTTACAATACGAATCTGGATCTTGCCCCTCCGGCATCGTAACCACACGAACATTCAAACCTTCTTCCAGCAACAAATCAATTCCACGAAGAGACGCTTTCATACCCGCAGCATCTCCGTCATAAACGGCAGTTGCATTATCGGTGAACCTCTTAATTAATCGAATCTGACCCGGTGTTAATGCCGTTCCACTGCTGGCTACGGCATTTTCAATTCCAGCTTGATGTAAGGTCATGACATCCGTATACCCTTCCATCAATAAAGCTTTATCTTCTTTGCGGATAGCATTTTTAGCTTGAAACACCGCAAATAGGAAATCACTTTTCTTGTAAAGTGGCGTTTCAGGCGAGTTAACGTATTTCGGCGCCTTGTCTACATTGCCCATGATACGGCCTGCAAAACCAATAGTTTTACCGCTGATTGCTATCAATGGAAACATAACACGGTTTCGAAACAGGTCGTAGAAAGAACCATCTTTTTCTCTAGGCTTAATAAGTCCCGCTAGTTGCAATAATTCATCAGAATAACCCGCATTTTTAGCATAATCGTAAAAAGCAGTCCAACCCGAAGGACTATATCCAAGACGCCATTTTTTAATGGTTTCAATTGTATAGCCTCTCTCTTTGAAATAGGGCAAAGCCACAGATTGTCCTTCTTCTGAATCGTGTAATTGAGATTCAAAATATTGTAAAACAAACTCGTTTAAGGCCTGCAAACTCTCCTTTTCACGTTGACTTTGCATGGCCTCATCGGAATTATCGACATCCGTTTCGACCAATTCAACTCCAAAACGCTTGGCAAGTTCACGAGCCGATTCCACGAAGGTGAGCTGTTCAATTTCCATTAAAAATTGAATGGAATTACCTCCTTTTTGACAACCAAAACATTTGTAAATATTTAAGCTGGGGGTTACCGAAAAACTCGGTGTTTTTTCGTCGTGAAACGGGCAATTCCCTTTATAACCAGAACCAGATCGTTTCAATTTCACATAATCCCCTACTAAATCCTCTATAGGAACAGTTTGTAACAATTGATTGATAGAATGTGGACTGATCATAAATTGATTTCAAAGATACACAAGTTATATAAAGTAGTGGATTTTCACAAATTCATTACCTTCGTAAATCTAACTATGAGTTTACTAGATTTACAAGAAAAGATTAAATCTCGGGCAAAGTCCTTGTTGCCCGAATTGATTCAAATCCGCAGGAATATTCACGAAAATCCCGAATTGTCGTTTCATGAATTCGAAACTCAAAAGAAAGTAGAAAATTATCTTCAGAATAAATTGGGCTTAGAAACTCAGCGTTTGGCCAATACCGGCGTTGTTGCTTTGATAAAAGGTCATAACCCAGAAAAAAGATGTGTAGGATTGCGTGCAGACATGGATGCACTACCTATTGTTGAAGTTGAAGACGGAAGGCCCTACAGAAGTAATGTAGAAGGTGTGATGCATGCCTGTGGCCACGATGTTCACACCACCAGTTTATTGGGAGCGGCAACCATTCTCAATGAAATCAAAGATCAATTTGAGGGAACCATTAAATTGGTTTTTCAACCTGGGGAAGAAAAATTACCAGGCGGAGCCAGTCTTATGATAAACGATGGAGTTTTAAACAACCCAAAGATCGATTTCATGATTGGTCAGCATGTTATGCCATTAATTGATACGGGTAATGTAGGATTTAGAAAAGGCTTATATATGGCCAGTACCGATGAAATATTCATAACCGTGAATGGCGTTGGTGGACATGGAGCAATCCCACATTTAGCTGTTGACGCTGTTTTGGTTGCTTCACACATTGTGGTTGCCATGCAACAGATTGTATCAAGAAATCAAAATCCTGCCTTGCATAGCGTTCTATCTTTCGGTAAGATAATTGGAAATGGCGCTACAAATGTATTACCGCCTAAAGTTGAATTACACGGAACTTTCAGAACTGTAGATGAAGATTGGCGTTCGGAAGCTCATGAAAAGATCACCAAACTGGCACATGGTATTGCTGAAAGTATGGGGGCAAGCATCGAAATTGAAATTCGACGGGGATACCCATTCCTTAAAAATGACGAATCGCTCAGTGAACTTTGTATTTCTGCGGCAAATGAATACCTAGGCAACGAACATGTTCAACCTTTAGAACTTTGGATGGCAGCAGAAGATTTTGCCTATTATTCTCAGGAAGTACCAAGTTGCTTTTACCGTCTAGGAACTCGAAACATGCAGAAAGGAACGCATTACAGTGTGCATCACCCTGCGTTTGATGTGGATGAAGATGCTATTGAAATTGGAGCTGGATTGATGGCTCAGTTAGCATTGAAAGCGCTTGACCAATAATCAGGCACCAATTATTGAACAGAGATTATCAATGGCAGAATCCCAAATGGAAGCTGCCATTTCGGCTTCCTCCGGATCCACAAATTCGGTAATAATCAACTCGACGTCGCCAGTTATTGCGTCTTGTTCAATTCTAAACTCAAGGTAATCACCATCCGCTTCAATCAATTCGAAACGCGTATATTTATTGGTGACCGATTTGATTAAATTGGCATTGTATTCGGTACCATCTTCCCATGAAAAACGGTAGTTACCTCCTCCCATAATGTCAACACGATCGGCGAACCAGCTCTGTAAACCTGAAGGATTGGAAATATATTGATATAAAATTTGAGGCGAAGAGCGTAGAGCGTATTCCAATTCTAATTTCGACTTTTTTGATTCTTTTTTGGCCATTATTTGTAGATGTTTTGGGATAGTACAATTAATTTTAACATATTCATGCCAAAATTCACATCTCGCAAAGAAATCAAAAAGATTGAATTTTCAAAATAATATCCTATGAATAACTCATTATCTTTGTGAAATGACGTTCACCGTGCGCCATCTTTTGACCTATACCCTATTATTTACGGTGCTATTTATTATCGGATTATTTTCCGGATTCGATTTCATTACCACAACCATCTTATCACACAATTCTAAAGGTTTTGACCTTATAATGTCAGTGCTCACAAAATGGGCTGAATGGCCGGTAATTGTGCTATCATTGACACTTTCGTTTTACGTTTTAGGACGAAAAGGTTGGTTTTGGGCTGCTGCATTTGCTATAGAAGGCCTAATCATTCAAGGTGCAAAAAATTGGTTTAATTGGCCAAGACCTGCAGTGAAATTTCCTGAATTTGTCAGGACCATAGATGGCAATGCGCTTTCACAATGGAAAGCATTCCCAAGTGGTCATACTGCGGCTGTGTTTTTTGCAACCGCTATAATTTTCTCATTATGGCAAACAAAATGGCCGCGTATTTTCAGAATAATTTTACTTTTATTGGCTTTTTTAGTTGCCTACAGTCGTATTTATTTAGGACAACATTCATTCGAAGATGTTTTAGCTGGAGGCCTGGCAGGTTTATGGTTATATTGGGCTTTTCACAAATTATTTCAGCATAAAAATTGGCTTGAATCATGAGGAAATTTAACGTTCATTTGGTTTTTACCCTCTTCAGTTTTGGCATATTGATTTTAGGTGTCAACTTAACACCACTTTTTGATTGGGATGAATTGAATTTTGCCGAATCTGCCCGTGAAATGAACCTAACCCGTAATTATTTATATGCTCAAATAGGATTTGAGCCGTTTTGGGAAAAACCACCTTTTTTCATATGGTTGCAAGCACTTTCCGAGAGATTGTTTCAAAGTCATCAGCCATGGGTTTATAAATTACCCAATATTTTAGCCGGTGTATTCGCTGTTAACTGGGTTTATCACATTGGCGATCGTTTAGGAAAAAGAATGTTAGGCGGATTTTGGGCACTAGCTACTCTCTTTACCCTTGCTCCATTTATTTATTGGAGATCTGGCATTATCGATCCCATTTTTAATCTATTTATAGTTCTAAGTCTTTACAATTGGTATAAGATAACACAAGCCAATTTAAAGGAAGAAAGAGCTCATTTATATTACTTAATGGTTGGGGTGTTTTTGGGATTTGCCTTTTTAACAAAAGGTCCTGTTGCAATAGGGATTACCGGCCTTGTCGTACTATGGGTTACAGCAACTCGAGGTAAATGGCATGAAATATTAACGTGGAAGTTAATCCTAAGTCTAATCGGTTTGTGTGCCGTAATTGGACTTTGGGTATTCCCCCTATTACAATCCAATGGAGCACCTTTTTTACTTGAGTTTATCAAGTATCAAATCGTATTATTCAAAGGACAAATTGAATGGCACAATCAACCTTGGTTTTACCACTTTGTTGTATTGTTTTTCTTGGCATTCCCTGCATCAATTTTAGCACTTCCACATCTTTTCAAAAACCAAGTGATGGATCGTAATGTGGATATATGGAATTTGTTCATGCGCGCATTGTTCTGGGTCGTACTAATCGTATTTTCTATTACCACAACGAAAATCATCCATTACAGCAGTTTGTGTTGGTGGCCACTCACCTATTTTGGTGCTTACCAAGTATATCTGATCCACACAAACAGATGGCATTTCCCCAAATGGTTGATTCTACCTTTAACCCTCTCAGCCTTAGGTATTGTTCTTGTACTTTGGATTTTACCTATTACAGCCCATATGGATCCATTACCTGAATGGATTTGGAACAAATTGGATGTATTCACAAAAGGACTTCTTGAAAACAGAACTTCATGGTCATGGACCTCATTATTACCCGCGGCTTTATTTACTTTTTGGTTTTTCGCCTGGTGGATTTTGCATTTAATTGGACGAAGACCTCATGCGGGATTTTTATTTTTGATCAGCGGTTTAGTAGCATTGATAAGTCATATTACGTTGTTACCCCCTGTTGGAAATTTGCTTCAAGGTAAACTGACGCAAACCATAAAAAACGAAACAAAAAACGGTGTGTTCCTAGAGGCCTGGCATTTCAAAACCTATTCGTTGTATTTTCATGGTGAGTTTACAGCTAAAGATTTTGAACAATTAAAACCAGAATTCCCCATTGAAGTCAACAATCCATATCCCAAACAAAGTGCACGACGATCGCATGCCATGAATGCCAATAATACTGATTTAATAAAGGTCATTACCAAAAATACATTTACCCCAGATTATGAATTCGATCGTAAATTCACTATCGATAAAAAGTTAGGTGGATATATTTTGTGGAGAAAGCGAAGCGTACAACCTTAGACTTATTGTATTATTTTTGAGGTAATAATACCTCCGTATGAATAAGCAAGCTTTAAGCATAGTAGTATCTGGATGGGAATACGGAGCAGGTAAATCGGGGACATCAAATGGCCCGGATGCATTAATTGATGCATTAGAAAAGAAAATTGCCTTGCCAAATATTCCACATCGCGTGTCTCAAACCGTTGAGGCAGAAGATGTTGAACATATATATTTCCCCCATTTAAAAAGAGCCCGACATCTATTGCATCACCAATCAAGATTAGCCGATGCCATAGAACAAGCTACCCAAAAATCTCCAACCTTATTGTTAAGCGGCGATCACAGTAATGCCATCGGTGGTATTGCTGGATTTTGCAGAAATCGCAATATGGACAACGTAGGTATCGTTTGGATTGATGCCCATTTGGATCTGCATTCACCTTATACCACGCCTAGTGGAAATATTCACGGAATGTCGGTGAACACCGCCATAGAACAAGACAATTTAGAATGTGCCGTTAATGAATTGGATGCAGACTGTATTGCCTTGTGGAATGAAATCAAGGGCTTGAAAAAAAGCAATGCTGTCAAGCCAGAGAACGTAGTTTTTATAGGAATCAGAAGTTACGAAAAACCCGAGTTGCATTTAATAGAATCAGCAGGTATCAAAGTGATTTTTGCTGAGGATGTGCACAAAAATGGAATCGAATGGGCTTTATCTGAGATAAAAAACCATTTTAGGGAAAATGTCACCGATTGGTATGTAAGTTTCGATGTTGACAGTATGGATCCATCCATATCACATGGTACAGGAACACCCGTAAAAGGTGGCTTAAGCAAAGAACAAGCGCGGTCTACAATTAACTACTTTTGGAATAATCCCAATACAAAGTGTTTTGAAATCACGGAGATTAATCCGGAATTAGACACCGTAACGCCTATGGCAGAAGAAGTTTGTGACCTCTTACTCCCATTGTTGAAATAACCTAAATTAAGATTAGGGATTTTGTACACTCGATTCAGGTATTCAGCCATTCTAGGGTATTAATACCATCTGCATAATCCCAGAGCTCTGGTTTTTGCGCGGTACCAAATGGCAATCCGTCAATAGACGTTCCTTCCGAAACAATACATTGTATTTCATCTTCATGCTCTTTGATGTATTGCGAAACCTCAGAAATTTCATCGTAATAGGTATAATTCACCAAACCTACGGGTGCGTGAAGCGTATTTCTTTCTTTGAACAATACAAAACCCGCATCGATATGAGGGTCTAGGTTCATCAACAACAAAGCTTTGTGATAATGGTAGTTATTGACGTATTTATGGTGATTGATTAACTCACCATATTTTTCTTCCCAAATAGGGAATAAACCTGCAAAATCAAATTCCCTAGGGATAAACAGCTGCGTAACATTTCGGCAACCCATACCGAAATATGCAAAAACATCTTCCCCTAAACCCATCACCTGTGACTCGGTTAGTTCAGATGCCATTGGCAATACAGCCACACTATGCCTGTTCTTTCTTAAAATACAAGGTTTATCTCTAAAATAATATTCAAAATATCTGTGGGTATTATTGCTGCCCGTAGCAATAACACGATCAATCTCTTTCAATTGATCTGTATAATTGATCTTTAAGGTATCTCCTAATATTTCCTCAGCAAGTGATATCCAAATTTTAGGGAGTATATTATCATCTGAAGAAAGCTTCAAATTTAGACTGTATCCCGAAACACAAGCACTGATAACATCATGCATCACCACAAAAGGAATGTTACCAGCTCCAATAATTCCCAATTTATCTGATTTACTATCTGCTGATACGCGATTCGACTCTAACCATTTTAAACGCGATTCTTCATTTAAAGCGTGTTGCCATCCACCAATACTATTGGCAATTGACTCTTCGGTGAACCACGGGTTATGAATTTGGGCTTGGTATTTGGCTTCAATAAATTCTGGATGAGTATTGTGCAAATCCAGTGCATCTGCAAATGCTTTTAAGATACGCGCCGCTGAATTATTCATGAAGCAAAGGTACGACGATTCGACCTAACATATATTGCTACAAAGGTGTAACTTTGTCCTCAATGAAATCTTTATTGCTAAGTATTATTCTTTGTTTAGGTTCTTTGGGCACTGCTTTATCTCAAAGTCGTTGGATGGTCGGAGCATCTGCAGGAGTTGGATTTTCTAAAACACCCGGAAGCGATACCTTAGCCAATCAATTTTCAACTAGAAATCGACTTGGAGGATATGGCAACTTGCAATTAAGTTACGATTTAAACCGCGCTACAAGCCTACTTTTTGGAATTGGATATTTGAATGCTGGATATAAAATTAATAACGATACGATGGCATTCAACACCTCCATTAATAACGGCATGAATTATTTCACAGGCCGATTGGGTATGGCTTTGCGTCAACAATTTGGAAAATCGAATTATATTTCTGAAAAATTCGGCTTTTCTTTCAATTATGAATTAGGTAATTCCACGTTAGATACGTTCAATAACCAAGATGCTGGAACTCGTTTTAGGATTATTCAAGAGCAACAACGCGTATGGAATGCATTGGGGTTCGTTGGGGTGGCTTTTGGTGGAAATACCGAGGGTGGAAACCGATATGAATTTCATTTAACGTATTACCAGCCGCTCAATACTACACATGGATTGCGTGTACAACACAGTGAATTTTTCAGCGGGGAATTTCCTTTAACTTTCAAAGGTGGAAATTTACAAATAGGTATTAACTATTATTTCAACTTCGGTAATTTCCAAAAGACCGAAGAGTATTTCTACGATTAATATAAAATCAAAGTTGGGCATTTATAATAATGCCATTTTATTGATACGTTCAACTTGGTATTAGTCAAAAAATCGTATTGACTGCCAAACTCTCCATTGAATTGGGTCTTCCCTGATTGAAACTAGCCCAATCCCACATCTAGGGACATCATCAATACAAATCCTATCATCAATCCCAGGGTTGCTTTATCTGTATGTCCGTCTCTTTGCGATTCCGGTATTACTTCTTCTACTACAATATAAATCATAGCACCCGCAGCAAAGGCCAAAGCATAAGGCAAAATGCTCTGCATCGTCATAACCAATAAAACACCCGAAACCGCCGCAATTGGTTCTACTACCCCACTTAACTGTCCCCATAAGAATGACTTCATTCTCGATAAACCGAATCGACGCAAAGGCAGTGCTACTGCCATACCTTCCGGAAAATCTTGAATGCCTATACCAATTGCCAATGCAATTGCTCCTGCTAAATCTGCGCCGGGTATTCCTTCAGCTACTGCGCCAAATGCCACTCCAATAGCCAGACCCTCAGGTATATTATGCAGGGTAATGGCCAAAACCAACAAAACTGTTTTATTCCAATTGGTCTTTACACCTTCTGATTTTTCAATTGGATCACTCAAGTGCAAATGCGGCAACCATTGATCCAAACCAAACAAAAAGAATGCACCTGCCAAAAACCCAATACCAACAGGCACCCAAGCCAATTGAGCACCCCATGAAGATTCTGCCATTTGAATTGCTGGATTCAATAAACTCCAGAAACTTGCAGCCAACATAACACCTGCTGTGAAACCCATCAAGGTATCCATAAAACCGCGATTCACATCTTTGATAAAAAATACCAGTGATGCACCTAAGGCCGTAACTACATAGGTAAACATAGACCCTGTTAGGCCTTGCATTACTGGCGATAATTCTTCGAAAAATGCAATTATTTCTTTCATGACTTTTTGCAATTAATGCACACGATCTCCCCTTAGGTCTAGACCCGCCAATACACCAGCTTCTATGTCTAACCATTCCTGCCAGCGTTTTTTCACTTGATCTTCGGGATAATACTCCTTGGCCAAATCAATAAACATTCTGTAATGACCAGCTTCAGAAACCATAAATTCATGATAAAAACCACGCAAGGTTTCATCCGAACAGTACAAACTTAATAATCTAAATCGTTCACAACTTCGAGCCTCTATCAAGGCGCAGATAAGCAATTGCTCCAATAATTGTAATTTAGAATTGCCTTTAATCATTTGAGATTGCAACCCTAAAACGTATTCATCTTTTCGCGCTTTCCCTAATTGTACACCTCTTTTTCCCATCTCTTTCAGAACGCGTCTAAAATGTCCCCATTCCTCTGCAACCAATGGCGTTACCTCTTGAACAAGTTTCTCCAAGTCTGGAAATCGAACTATCAAAGAAATCCCGGTAGTAGCTGCTTTTTGTTCACAAAATGCATGATCAATCAGAATTTCCTCGATTGATTTCTCGGCAATATTGACCCAACGTGGATCCGTTGGAAGTTTCAATCCGAGCATTTGAACGGATGAGATTTCCTCTTTCATTTGAATTAGGCTTCTATTTTAGCAACTCTATCTTGGTGTCTTCCACCCTCGAATGCAGATTCTAAAAATGCTTTGGCAATATCTATGGCTTTTTCCTCAGAAACAAACCTAGCGGGCAAGCAAATTATATTCGCATTATTATGTTCACGGGCGAGTGAAGCCAATTCAGTATCCCAAGCCAAACCTGCACGAATACCTTCATGTTTGTTAGCGGTGATACAAACTCCATTACCACTTCCACAAATCAAAATACCCAAATTACAGGTTCCTTCAGAAACCGCTTGAGCCACTTTATGAGCAAAGTCGGGATAATCGACACGATCAGATGAGTCAGGACCCATATCGGAAATACCACCATTAAACCCTTGTAAATCGCCTGATTCTAAAGCTTGAATAATCTTTTGCTTCACATCAAATCCGGCATGGTCAGAACCGATTGCTATTGAATATTTCATATTTACTTTTTTATATTTTCAATGGATAATTTTAGTCGTTTAATTCAGTTGCTTTACGTTTCTCAACGCGCTTGGCAATAAAGATACCTAATACATATAAAGACATCAATGGAATCCCCAAAAGTAATTGAGAAAATGCATCAGGAGATGGAGTTGCTATTCCCGCAATTATAAAATTACAACGGCTGCATATCTCCAATATTTTTTGAGGAAATCTGAAGAAATCAAGCCAATACTAGTGAGAATGTATATCAACACGGGCAATTCAAATACCAAACCCGTTGCCAAGCTCATAAAGGTAACAAACCCTGTAACACTTGAAATGGTTATGATATTTTGAATTTTATCACTCAAGCTAAATGAAAGTAAAAAATTAGTCGCTACCGGAACGAGTAAAAAATAGGCGAATAAAACACCTGCAAAAAACAGCAGAGAAACGACAAATAAACTCCTTTGTACACGTTTGATTTCTTTCTTGTTTAACGCCGGTTTAACGAATAACCATAGCTGGCGAACTACAAAAGGAAAACTCAGAATGAATCCACCCACCAAGGCAATTTTAAACGCACTCACAAATTGTCCTTGAACCTGCATACTTTGCATAATAAGCTTGGGAGGATCCCAACAAAGGGTATCGTCATTCATAATCAGCCTACCTGCCTTACAAAAGAATTCATATCCCCAAAATCCTTGAGAAAATGGAGCCATAATAACCTTTTCAAACAAGGTATCTACCCATATGAATGCGCTTACTGTGGTTACAAGTATTATATAGGCAATTTTTACAAGTCGAGCTCTTAATTCATCTAAATGATCAAAAAAGCCCATATTCTTTTCGTCAGAAAACTGCTCATCTACATCTACTTGATCTAATGCCATTTTAAGTTATCGGATGATGATTAATAAGTTGTTTTAAAAAGAAATTTATTCAGAGTTTGACTTTTGACTGATGTGAAATTTTACATCAACATTCCACCGCAAACCGATATGGTTTGTCCGGTAATATACGTACTCATGTCTGAAGCTAAGAATAAACAAGCTTGAGCAACATCTTCAGGAGTTCCACCACGTTTCAAAGGGATGGTATCGGTCCAACCTTTACGTATATTCTCATCTAAAGCTTCTGTCATTTCTGTTTCTATAAATCCAGGTGCCACCGCATTGCAACGCACATTTCTGGAACCTAATTCTTTGGCAATACTTTTTGTAAATCCAATCATTCCCGCTTTTGAGGCTGAATAATTTGCTTGTCCGGCATTACCAGTAACCCCAACAACACTTGACATATTAATGATACTGCCTGCTTTATTTCCCTAGGAAATGACGCAAGAAGGATTTGGTCAGGTTAAAAGCACTCTTTAAATTGGTATTGATTACCTCATCCCACTGTTCTTCCGACATACGTAACATCAAACCATCGCGGGTAATACCTGCGTTATTGATGAGGATATCTACTTTGCCAAATTCAGAAATCACCTGCTCTGCAAGGGTTTCACTTTGTTTGAAATCTGCCGCGTTACTTTGGTATCCTTTTACTGTTACTCCGTATTTTTCTGACAATTCTGCCTCAAATGCACGGGCTTTTTCTACAGAACTGGCAAACGTAAATGCGATATTACAACCATTTTTAGCAAACACTTCGGCGATTCCTTTTCCTATACCTCGAGAAGCACCGGTAATCAAAGCAGTTTTTCCTGATAACATAGTCGCAAAGATACAATCTAGGAATTGAATTGAGCCACTCGCTTATTCATCATCCAGAACCATAATGGAAAAATCATACTCAACACCATCATTCCTGGGTATCCAGTAGGCATTTGCGGTGCTTCAGGTGCTGATTGCAATTCCTGATATTTTTTATGTGATTTATAATGGTGATCCGAATGCCTTGATAATTCAAAAAGCAATAATCGACCGATTAAATGATTGCTGTTCCATGAATGTTTGGTTTCTACAAGCTCGTAATAACCTTGCGCTGTTTTTTTGCGCAGCAATCCGTAATGCTCGATGTAATTTATGGTCTCAAGTAATACAGCACCAATAAAGGCTGCAATTAACAAAGCTGTAAATCCATTTCCCCCAAACAAAAGATACACGATTCCCATATAGATCAACTGAATCAATTGAAATTGCAACATCTGATTACTGTAATGGAAACGCGGTAGATTCTCGCGCTTCAGTCTTTCAAATTCCAATTGCCATGATTTCACCCAAGTCTGAAACATGGAACGCATCCAGAAAAGTTGAACAGGCTCATTCAATCTTGCCGTTGAAGGATCTTCTGGAGTTGCAACATGTTTATGATGCCCTCGATTATGCTCTATAAAAAAATGCATGTACAAGGATGTCAGAAGTAAGGATTGCGCCATTTTCTGTTCCATTTTGGAATTTCTATGACCCAATTCATGAGCTACATTGATCCCGTAACTTCCACACAATATACCCATTCCCATGATTTTCCCCCATTCCTCGAATCCCCAATTTGATATGGGAATAATTGAAAAAAAGTTGCCAAAAATCAGAATTAAGACCCATTGAACTGGAACCAAAGCATACAAAACAAGATCAAATCTTTTATCTTGAGATCTTAATTTCAATTGTTCTGTGGTGAGTTGATTATTCCGCACTCCTATTAGCCATTCCAAAATGGGAATGATTATGAAAACGACTCCAACACACAACCAAGCTAGAATTCCACTTGATTCTAATGAAATTAAAAATAACAATGCCGGAAAAAAAGCGAATAAATATCCAAATGCTCTCATAACATATTCAATTCAATGGGTTTACTATTTGCAATTTACGTAAATCAACAAGTTTGTAAAAACTCCAAGCGTTAGAAAATTAGTATTTTTGTTGGATGCCCTTGGCTTTGGATACAAAAATTGAATTTTTAAAAGGAGTTGGACCGGCCAAGGCACAGGCGTTGAATACAGAATTGGGTATTTTTACGATTGCAGATTTATTAAGCCACTACCCTTTTAGACATGAAGACCGATCAAAAATAACACCCATCATTCAAAGCCCTGAATACACCGATATTTATGTTCAGCTTGAAAGGCGTAATTATTCCAGGTGAGTTTCAGGGAATTGGTGCGGGACAACGTTATACCGCCATGTTACGAGATGAGACGGGCCAAATTGAGTTGATTTGGTTTCAAGGGGCCAAATGGATAGCACAATCTTTAAAAACCCAGACTCCATATCTCGCTTATGGAAAGATTCAAAATTTCCGTGGACATTTCAACATTGCACACCCAGAATTACAAATAATTGGGCAAGATATTCAACTATCTCAGTTAGGTTTAACACCGGTTTACCCATTAACAGAAGGTTTAAAACGGAAAAAAGTCGAGAATAAACTACTCGCTAAAATAAGTAAACAAGTTGTAGAAGATAAAGACTTTCACATTCCCGAAAACCTCCCAGAAAGTACCCTGAAAAAATTCAATTTCATCTCGCGAACAGAGGCTGTTAAAAGTTTACATGCACCAAAAAATCCTCAAGATTTAGAACGTGCGACTCAACGTTTGAAATTTGAAGAATTATTTTATTTGCAATTGCGTCATCTTCAGTTAAAAGGATCACGTAACCGCACCTATAAAGGATTGATTTTTGAAAACGTAGGACAACAATTCTTAAATTATTACGAAAATCACCTACCCTTTGAACTTACCGATGCTCAAAAGCGCGTAATTAAAGAAATACGCGCCGACATGAAATCTGGAAAGCAGATGAATCGATTGTTACAAGGGGATGTAGGAAGTGGTAAAACCATGGTAGCTCAGTTGAGCATGCTACTCGCTCTGGATAATGGCTATCAAAGTTGCTTAATTGCTCCAACTGAAATTTTAGCCCAACAACATGCAATTGGAATTGGAGAGGCACTCGAGCCACTTGGTTTGAAAGTTGGTTTATTAACCGGATCAACGACTAAAAAGAATCGAACTCTACTTTTAGAAGCTCTAGCAGAGGGCGAAATTCAAATAATTATTGGAACGCATGCCTTACTGGAGGACGATGTAAAATTCAAATCTCTTGGCTTGGTCGTAATTGATGAACAACATAGATTCGGAGTTGCACAAAGAGCCAGGCTTTGGAAAAAAGGACGGGTGTTGCCCCATATCTTGGTTATGACCGCAACGCCAATTCCAAGAACCCTGGCTATGACACTTTACGGCGATTTGGATGTGAGTATCATCGATCAATTACCTAAAGGAAGGAAACCCATTATTACCGTTCACAGAAATGAAGCCAATAGAGCCTTGGTAATGGATTTTTTAAAAGATGAAATAGCTAAAGGACGTCAGGTTTATTATGTATTTCCGCTAATAGAAGATTCCCCCAAACTCGCATTACAAAGTTTAATGTCGGGCTACGATATGGTTTGTGAATATTTACCCCCTCCCACTTATACCTACAGTTTGTTGCATGGGCGCATGAAGCCTGCTGAAAAAGAATCGGAAATGCATAAATTCAAATCGGGCAAAACACAAATTATGGTGGCAACTACGGTAATTGAAGTGGGGGTTAACGTTCCCAATGCCAGTGTCATGGTTATTGAGAATACCGAACGTTTTGGACTTTCACAACTCCACCAATTGAGAGGTCGGGTCGGACGTGGCGCTGAACAAAGTTATTGCATTACTAATGTCCGGATATCCCCTGTCATCAAATGGAAAAAAGCGTATCCAAACCATGGTCCGAACAACCGATGGATTTGAAATTGCCAAAGTAGATTTAGAACTGAGAGGTCCAGGGGAGTTGGACGGAACAAAACAAAGTGGTATTCTTGATTTGAAATTAAGTGATATCAGAAAAGACGAAGCCATATTAATAGCAGCAAGAGCAGAAGCCGAAAGTTGGCTAGATTTTGATGAGCTACTGACCTTACCAGAAAGTGCTCCGATACGATACGAGTTACAAAAAACGCCCAACCGAACCATTTGGAGTAAAATTAGTTAGCCAAATTTAACAAAGCCTTATTTGGGATGGCTGCGTTTTTGATGTAATTTCACGGCTTAAATGAGTTTTTTCACGGAATTAGGTCGCTTTGCCATATTCATGCGTTACGTATTGAAACGCCCACAGAAATGGCCTGTGTTTTGGAAAATCACCTTCCGCGAAATGCACAATATTGGTATCGAGTCGCTTTTAGTTGTGATGTTAATTGCCACATTTACGGGTGCTGTAACCACCATTCAAACAGCCAATCAATTATTAACACCGAGTGACCTTTTCCCTACCCAGCTAATTCCAAAATTTGTAGTTGGCGCTGTTGTGAGTACTTCTGCAATATTAGAATTAGCTCCAACCGTTACGTGTTTGGTATTAGCAGGTAAAATAGGCGCCAATATTGCCTCTGAAATTGGAAATAAAAAAATATCAGAACAAATAGATGCCTATGAGGTTATGGGTATTAATTCTGCCTCGTTTGTGGCTTTGCCTAAGATCGTTGCAGGTTTGATTATGATTCCAAGTTTGATTATTGTAGCGAATTTTTTATTGCTGTATGGCGGAATATTAGCAACTAAATTTACTAGCGCACTTACACTTGACGATTTGGTTGAAGGTGCGAGAATGGTATTCCACGCTGAATACGTAAAAATCATGCTAATTAAAGGGTTTCATTTTTGCCTTTCTAATTACAAGTTTAAGTTCTTTTCAAGGTTATTATACCGAGGGTGGTGCATTAGAAGTAGGAGAAGCCGGCACAAAAGCGGTTACCAAAATCTGTATTGCCATTTTATTTTTTGATCTCGTAATTGCTCAAATATTTCTTGGATTATGATCGAAGTTGAAGGACTATATAAATCGTTTAACGATAAGCATGTTCTTAACGACATCAACCTGAAATTCGAACCGGGCAAACCCAATTTGGTCATTGGTTCAAGTGGTAGTGGTAAATCGGTATTGTTAAAATGTCTTGTTGGGTTGTTACAACCCGATACCGGCAATATTCGATACGATAATCGCCTGTTGGGCACCATGGATTACAAGGAACGACAGATTTTACGCCGGGAAATTGGCATGTTATTTCAGAATAACGCACTTATTGATTCCCTAACCGTTGAAGAAAATATCGAGTTTCCTTTAAAAATGTTCTCGGATTTAAAGGTCATCGGATAGAATTGCCCGCGTAAACGAATGTTTGGCTAAAGTCAACCTAGTTAATTGCAATTCTAAATATCCTTCTGAAATATCTGGAGGTATGAAAAAGCGAGTAGGAATTGCCCGTGCCATTGCCTTACCGATTAAATATCTTTTTTGCGATGAGCCGAATTCTGGACTTGACCCCTTAACCAGCAGAGTTATTGACGATTTATTGGTTCAAATAACGGAAGACCTCGGCATAACTACCGTAATCAACAGCCACGACATGAAAACCGTTGCCGATATCGGACATAAAATTATTTTCATTTATCAGGGAAAAGTTGGTTGGGTGGGCAGCAATGACCATCTAGAACGCGGATACGACGAAAATCCTGCCCTATCGGCTTTCTTCAAAGCTAGTTTTTGATTTTCTTCACGAATCGTAAATCCAATCTATTTATAGGGTCGTTCGATAATCCTGTAATGTTTTTTTGCATCAAACGAACACTTTTATCGTAATACAATACAACAATAGGTGCTTCTTCCTTAGTGATGTCATTAGCCAATATGGCAGCATCATATCGGTCCGATATATCTTTTTCAGATTCGATTTTCCCAAAGGCTACTTTTTCAAAAACACGATCAAAATCTGGGGAATCAAAATGGGTATAATTAGGTCCATTGGGAGATTTATATGCACCATAAAAACAGGCTAAGTAATTTTCTGCATCGGGATAATCTGCAATCCAAGAGCCTCTGAACATTCCCAGTTTACCCGCATTTCGTAGTTGGCGCAACATCCCACCTGTTTGAATTTCAATTTTTACCTCGATGCCAATTTGTTTCCATGCATTTTGCAGAAAAACCGCCATATCAAGATAATCCGTGGTAGTCGTTAAAACCAGTGGTTTGAATTTATTCGGCGTATTGAAAAATGCACTCTTCACAAAGTATTGTCTGGCCAATGATGATTCGAATTGAATCTGGTTTCTAGGATTTTGCTGATGGTTTGTACTATCGTTAATTATTAATAATGCAGGGGGTACAAATCCCTGACCGCCAATTACACCTAAGCCATTTCTTAAATATTTCAACAAAGCCTTTCTATCGATACCCAATTGTAAGGCTTTTCGGAGATTTTTGTCGGTGTAGGGATTGAGCCGCCCATTTAATGAATCGCCTAAATAAAATCCTATGTATTCAGTATTTAAGAAATCGGTTAATAAGGCCTTTATTCTCGAGGCATATTTTGGATTTAGAGTGGCACTATCGGTAAGCAATTCGTCAATAAAAGAAGCATCAACACCATTAAAAAAATCGTAATTCCCCGCCATAAACTGCATAAAAGCCGTTTGCTTACTTTTAACAAAACTGATGTTTACTGCGTTCAGATAAGGCAGTTGTGCTCCATTATCCTTCATATGGTACGTTTCGTTTTTCAATAAAACCATCTTCACATCGTTTTCCCAACGACGTAAATAAAACGGGCCGCTTCCAATTGGTTTAAAGCCCAAATCTTTTGAATTGTATGGGGTTATCCATGCAAAATTGGTAGCCAATAAAGATAAAAAGGCTGGGAATGGTCGGTTTAATCGCAGGATAACTGTAGAATCATTCGGCGTATAAATGGGTGATGTAATTTGATTTCGACAATCATCGTAATTGATATTCGTTTGATTTCCAATATTCTTGGGGAAATCCATTTTATCATTCAGTATCCATGCACCTGGAGAAGCCGTTTTTGGATCTAATAGGCGATAAAGACTGTATGCAATATCACGAACACCCAAATCGCGATGTTTTTGAGGGAGATCCCCGTTTTTATCCGTATCCGTTGAGGTAAATTGCAAGCCCGGTCTGATCACAAACTTATACACACGTCCCGAATCGCTTATTTCCCAGTATTTGGCAATCTGAGGTACTGGCTTTAGTTCATTGTTTAATGCAACTAAACCCTCGTAAATCTGTGACCCAATCCATATTTCAGATTGTGATTTTATGTAAACCGGATCAAGGGTATTTACCGAAACATCCTCATTATACCGAAAAACCTGAGCCTCCGGAATCTTATCCACATTTTCACCACACCCAAACCCAAAAAAAGTGAATAAAACGATCAGTCCGGATGTAGGAAACACAGAGCCGAATGAGATAAATTTGTTTTTTCTAATCTGGTTTTGATTGGAGCAGCAGGGCATCATTGGAATTTTTGGTTGAGCAAAATGGAAAACAAAAATATGCTTTTTCGTTCAGCCGTAAATTATTGGTTTTGCACGGCAAACAAATAGAAACAATAACAATATGGGTAAGATAATATCGATTGCAAACCAAAAAGGAGGCGTAGGAAAGACTACATCTGCGATCAATTTAGCGGCTAGCTTGGCTGTTCTTGAATACAAGACACTTCTGGTAGATGCGGATCCGCAGGCAAATAGTTCTTCAGGAATAGGCTTAAATCCCAAAAACATCAAATTGGGACTTTACGAATGTTTGGTACAAGATATTCGTCCTCAGGATGTAATCCTGAGCACAGAAACTCCATTTTTAGATATCATGCCCTCGAATATTGATTTGGTGGGAGCTGAAATTGAATTTCTAGACATGCCAAACCGAGAGCATATTATGGCTGGTACGCTTAAACCATTAAAGGATGCCTATGATTTCATTATCATAGATTGTTCTCCATCTTTGGGATTAATCACCACCAATTCTTTGGTAGCTTCTGATAGCGTAATCATACCCGTACAATGCGAGTACTTCGCTCTTGAAGGATTAGGTAAGTTATTAAACACCATTAAGATCATTCAAACTCATTTAAATAAGCACCTGGAAATTGAAGGTATTTTACTTACCATGTACGACAGCCGTTTGCGATTGTGCAATCAAGTGGTTGAGGATGTTAAAACACATTTTCAGGATATCGTATTTGAAACCATCATCCAACGTAATACTAAACTTGGAGAGGCTCCAAGTTACGGGGTGCCGGTAATTTACCACGATGCGGATAGTAAAGGGTCTATAAACTACTTGAACCTAGCAAAAGAAATATTAATTAAAAACGGAATCATAACCCCTTCTGAAGAAAACGCGCCAATATGACCAAACCTCCTGTAAAAAAGAAAAATCCGGCTTTGGGCCGCGGACTTAGTGCCCTTTTAGACGATGCGGCAGATATCAATGTTAAAAACAACGACGATATATCTGCTGGTGCGGTTGCAATGATACCGGTTACTGCAATTGAGGCAAATCCCTTTCAACCAAGAACAGATTTCGAACCCAGTGCACTTGAAGAATTGGCTTCTTCAATTTCAGTACATGGATTGATCCAACCCGTTACGGTTCGTAAAATGGGATTTAACAACTACCAACTTATAAGCGGAGAAAGAAGAACCAGGGCGGCTATGATGGCGGGATTAAGCCAAATACCTGCTTATGTTCGAACTGCAAACGATCAGGGCATGCTTGAAATGGCCTTAATCGAAAATATTCAACGAAGCGAATTAAATGCTATTGAAATTGCATTGAGTTACCAACGTTTGATGGAAGAATGCGATCTCAAACAGGAAGAATTAGGAGAACGTGTAGGAAAAGAACGCTCTACGGTAACCAATTACCTTCGTTTATTAAAATTACCTGAAGAAATTCAATTGGGAATCAAACAAGGTCAAATTGGAATGGGTCATGCCCGTGCAATGATTAGCATGGAAGACCCTGAAGCTCAAATGCACTTATTTCAAGAAATAATTGAAAATAAAATGAGCGTTCGTGATGTAGAATCTTTGGTTAAGGAAACTAAAAAAGATGCGGGGAAACTACCAACGTATAGCAGTGTATCTGGAACCGATTGGGATCCTGAAATAGATCGTATTTCAGAGTCCTTCAGCGAAAAATTAAAAGCTGCGGTTCACTTGAAAAATGGTGTGAGTGGAAAGGGTAAAATTATCATTTCCTACAAAAATCGTGAAGATTTGGAACGCATTTTAGACTTAATACAATCTTAGTGCCTCGTTTTCTACGGTTACATTTTATTGTTATTTTGGGTGTCCTAATCTCCCCGAGTATTTTATTCGCTCAAAGTCAAGATTCCCTAAATACAATAGATACTTCTGTAGAGTCACTGCATTCGCCCCATAAGGCGACTGTTTTATCTTTAGCACTCCCAGGGGCTGGTCAGTTTTACAATAAAAAATATTGGAAAATACCCATTGTATATGGAGCATTAGCCGCTTCGGGCTATTATTTTTACGATTTCAATCAAAAAGTAAAGACCCAAAATGCGTATTTCACTTCCCTCTACGCTCAGAATTCACAACCCACCGTTTTTGAAATCGAACAGCGCGATAATGACCGTGTAAGTCGCGATGTAGCCGGAATTGCTTTTGTGGTTATTTATGTGCTACAAGTTGTAGATGCCACGGTAGATGCGCATTTTTTCGAATTCAATATTGATCAAAATCTAGGGGTGAATCTATTAAGAACGCCCGAATACGCATTGAATTTACCTTTAAAATCCCATGAATACACGTCTTGAACAATTAATAGAATTCTTAAAAGACTCTCCAGAAGATCCTTTTTTACATTATGCAATTGCCCAAGAATATCATAAACATGGCGACGCTAATTTGGCCTTAGAGAAATATCAATATTTAATTGCCCAACATCCAAAATATGTGGCAACCTATTACCATCTTGGAGCCTTATTATCTAAACAGGGACAAAAAGAAAATGCCCTTGAAACGTATTCCAAGGGCATCCTGATTGCTAAAGAATTGGGCGACTCCCATGCCTTATCGGAACTCCAAAGTGCGAAATTGAACTTGGAAATTGCCGATGACGACGATGAAAGATTAATCGCGACTCTGTAATTTAGCCAGTAAGCGCAAAATCTCGATATACAACCAGATTAAGGTCGCCAATAAGTGCAACACTCCTGAGTACCATTCCATGTATTTAGGCGCTCCGGCTTTAGCATTTTCTTCAATGAAGTTGAAGTCCAAAATGAAGTTGAAAGGCAGCGATACCGGCAATTACCACGCTCAAACCGATGGAGAACATCGAATTACCTGCCGTAAAAACTGGATAGGCCGGTAGCTCCGAACATACCACCGATCCACATCACCAGGTAGAATATGGCCACACCTGCAGTTGCCATGTAAATCACTTTGGTGAACAAAGGCGTAGCGCGTAACAGACCGGTCTTGTAAGCTGCCCAACATTAAGCGCAAAAATACCCAAGGTAATACCGACGGCCTGCATCACAATACCAGGAAACATGGCCTCGAAGAACATGGAGATAGAACCCAAAACCACTCCCTGAGCGGCAGCATACACAGGCGCTAAGTAGGGCGACCAATCCTTCTTGAAGGATAATCACCAAGATGCTGACCAATCCAATGATCAAACCACCCCACATGTACGATTGGATGCCATTGTTGATGGCATACTCTGGGTCGGCACCCATTTTGTTCCAAATCCAAACGGCAGGAACCAAAAGGGTTAAGAAGAGTAATAGAATTGATTTGTCGACAGTTCCTCTGAGAGTCATACTGTCGCCATAGCTCGTTCCAGCAACTGCTCTGAACGCTTTTTCCGAAAATAATGGACTAGACATATTTTATTAATTTAAATTGATAATTGTTATTTAATAATTGAAAATTCGCAGTATACGATACCTATCTGTGTTTGCTTGTTGAGATTTCTAGTATGATTCGTTTGTAATTTTTACCCATTCGATGAATTCATGAAACTGGGTTAATCTGTTTTTGGAAACTCGCATACCTAATTCCGTAATCTACTCTAACGCAGTAGACTGAATGGTCCCACTAAATTGATACAATTTATCCTGAAAATCGCGGAACTGTATCTGATACACATAAACCCCTTCTGGAGCCGATTTGCCGCCATAGGTACCGTCCCACCCTTGTGATTCCTCAAAATATTCTGCCAACTTCTCACCCCAGCGGTTGTAAATTCGGAATTCATAGGATTTCACTCCCGAAATCAAAGGTTTGAATATTTCGTTCTGTCCTGGCCCTTTACCATTCGGCGTAAACGCGTTGGGAACAAACAAAACAGGTTCAAAATACAAAACTACATCGTTACTCCACGATACACGATCGCCCCCTAATTCATATGCCTTAATCCGAAAACGCTGTCCGTAATTATCTTTCCCGTTTTCGAACGAATCCTGACTTTCCACCGGATATGTTTCGTATAATTCGTATTCTCCCTTGCCAATCAACTGTCGGTATAACTCATAACGCTCTACCCCATTTTCAAAACCAAGATACGGGCTGAATTCTACTTTCATGCTCAAAGGTCCTGACTTTTCACCTTCTAACCACACCGTTGTGTGCACCTTTGTAATAAGGTATCGCCGCAGCGATTCAACAAGTAGGCTCTATAATCGTAAGCTCCGGCATCCGGATTAACGTTTCCATCGCTA
The DNA here is from genome assembly GCA_943789135.1 of uncultured Bacteroidia bacterium. GTDB lineage: Bacteria > Bacteroidota > Bacteroidia > NS11-12g > UBA955 > VMCP01. The sequence goes on along the minus strand of CALSSY010000022.1, from coordinate 7,503 downwards.
AACGGTTGCGAACTCTGAGGCGAATTTCCGGCGTTCGTCCAAATTCCTCCCGATAAGATTGGGCCTACGTTGAATTCGAACATCGCCGTTCGGCAAAGGCGAATTGCCCACTTTAAAATCAAAAATGATGCGTGTATCGCCCCCTGGAGGCGGCGAAACCGCTCACCAATCTGGCTGTGATATTGGGATTGTCATAATCTACATCTAGAGGGACAACATCACCGGGACAACCTTTATCGGAAATTTCTTGAACCTCTAACAAACGCAAAGCCGCAGCCGTATCCCATGCTACGCGCGCCAGATTTCCACTCTGTGGATTCAAGGTAAAACTTCCCCCTGTCAAATTCCAAACAAATGTGCTGTTGGCAGACCCGTTACCTGGTACTCGTATTCGCTTTTCGGTGGAAAACAAATCACATCGTTACCTATTAAAACGGTGTTAACCGGCTTTGGATTAATTGTTATTGTTACTTCGTCCCAAGGACCCATACATCCAAAGGCCGAAATAATACGAGCTCTAATATTGTATGTTCCTTCCTTGTTTTTACTAATTTCGATGTTTTCAATGATTCCATTCGCATTTCTAAGGGTTTGGAAAGACAATCCGTTATTGACTTGTATTTCCAGCGAATCGCCTAATTGCATGGCCCCTTGTAATTGTGTTTGCAAGAGGTACGGCACATTGTCTTGACACTGATCGGGTTCAGTATCTAGGGAACAAAAAGTCTCCACCTGATGGAATCGGATGCATAATTTGACTACCGGCAGTTTGAACTCTTGACTGCTGCACTCTTTGTCGTTGACCCTGGGATCGTAAGCCGTGGCTTTCACGCCCACAAATCCGTTTCCAAAGGCGCCCCAATCTGCCTTGATGGACGGGGTGTTCTGGCCGCTAACAATAGTTCCCCCAGAAATACTCCAAGAATACGTTTCGCCGCTGACCGGCATCCACTTTGTAAAGGATATTCGAGGTAAACTCGCAGAATGCGGTATCGCCCTGTGGCATCTGTCCGGGTAATTGATGGGTTTTCACCACATTTAAAGTCGGAAGAGTCTTTACAACCAAATCGGTTGGTAGCCACAACTTTCAGCCAGCCTGAACCCGTATTTCCCCAATCCACGGTTGCAATACCTAGTGTTCCAGGAGATACGTTATCTGGCGCCAAACGCCGACCATGTATACGTTGATTGGTTAGTCGAAAGTTTGAAATTTGATATTCGATATTCATCGTTATTGGGACATACGGCTTTGGGCCCGGTGAATTATGGGAACTCCCGCACCGGCAGGGGCAATAAACAGCGTATCCGGCAAGCTCAAACAACCCGCTTGATTCGAAGCTGGCTACACGGTTGAGAACGCCGGTTTATTTTGCATGAAACAACCAAGTGTAATCGATATACGCTTTATCGGAGGCTGCAGAACGCTCGATACCATCAAAACCATCCCAAGTCGTAGGATAAAGCTTCCGTCGAAGTTGTTGATTTTATAGCGGTATTGGTAGGAGTTTCCTACACAAACCGTATCGGGTCCATGAAATTATAGGTCTATCGGGAGCGGGCAATCAATGTTACTGGAATTTCCTTAACGGGTCCTAGACATCCAAAAGGTGAAGTGATCTCTAAGTCTAACTTTCCCTGCTAGAACCATTTCCCCAATTAACATGTGATAGCATTGGCGGTATCGGAGCCTGTAATATTCCCCCCTTCAACTGACCATTTCAATTTGTTCTTGTAATTCCTTTTGTCGGCGAAATAGCTTATGTCTGGGCGTTCTGACATACATTCCGCTGCCCACCAATTGTTTCATTAAACTTTGGCGGAGAAACTTTAATGAGCGCATTCTCATTAATAAATTTCGATGGACAACCATCATCGTACGCCTCAAAGGTTACACGAAAGGTATCGTACCGTACTAACATCACAATCGGGCTGCCAACAAAACTTACTCGTAACTTTTATTTTGTTTGCATTGGTAGCGGGTGATAGCGTGGCTTTCGTTCCTGTAAAAGTTGAAGAGCCCGTAAGTATATCGCCAAATGCTCTAAGGGTAATAATCTGATCGTCATCCACAATATCCGATGCCGTAACATCCCAGCACTTTTTCTCACCAGGTTGGATTTCCCAAAACTTCGAACCTCCTTCATAGGAAAGTGACGGTTTGTTATTAGGAGAGCAATTGATTACTAAAATTTGCAAATCCAATCGAACGGATGAAATTGCCACCCCATTCCTCCATTCAGTAACTTCGATGGCAACGGCAAATCTGCCTGCTATCCGCGAAAGGTAAGTCGTTAATCCATTAAATGCATCGATACTGGCAATTCCACTATTCCCAAAAGGTTTTGCCGCGCTGTATCCATTTCGATATTCAACATCGGGAAAATTCGACATTGGGTTTGGGCAGGAATTCAAGGGTAGGACTATTTTCATCAGCCCCTTGCCAAGGCGTCACCAATTTGTACGAAAGGAATCTCCATCTGGATCGACCGCACGATTACGAATTGTAGTCGTATCGTCTTTACAGATAAAAGGTACCGGAATATCCTGGAAATAAGGAGAACTGTTTTTAATGCTCGTGGGAGGAATAAAACCGTAATAGGTTTGTCCTTGATAGGCTTGACCAAACTGGTCTTTCAAATTGTTCTGGGTATTTCGGCAACATCGTCTCCCATTTCAAGATGATAACCTGTTGAGCTATTGGGTAAACTAATAGTTGTTTCGTAAATACCTTGTTCCAAACAAGCGGAAGCCACTTCCGGACAGTTTGTATTCCCAACGGGTTGAACTTTTTTTCGGTTTAATCAATTTGATTTTATAGGTGGTATATAATCTTTTATCACCCGAATACACACACAAATCAATGTCATCATCAAATGGCACTTCATCAGAGGTACCATCTTTGGTACAATCGCGGTAAACAAATAAGGTGACCCGGTATTGTGTGCTGGTACCGTTGCGTCCCAACCATCGGTAGGTCAAAAATCCACCAACCAAATGCGATGCATCGGCCAAGGAAATTAAACCCATCAATAAAATGAGTAGAAATGAATTCTTGATATTGTAGGTTCATTTTCAAAATTCTCTACTAAAATAGACAATAATTGTGCCTATTTGGTTGCAAGCACACGTCATTTTTGTGAAAAAAACTATTTTCGCAGCATGCATTACAAACCCGATTGCCTGCATTTTTTGGGACACATCCCTTGCAAACCCCACAAAACGCATGGTTATCATTGCGATACGTGTCCTGCAATACGCCAAAATCGAGAAGCGAATTCTTAATCATTAAGCTTGGGGCAATGGGCGACGTAATTCGAACAACGCCCTTAATTACCCGATATAAGGAATTATACCCGAATGCCAAATTTACATGGATCACCTTGTTTCCAGACATTCTGCCAAAAGGGCAGATTCACGAGATCTATAAATTGGGCACCGAAGCTGTTTTATATGCAAGCAATACCGAGTGGGATATTGCCATCAATTTAGACAAAGAAAAAGAAGCCGCCGCCTTACTCAAAATGGTGGATGCCAAAGAAAAGTTCGGTTATATTCTTAAAGATGGGGCGACTCAGCCCGTGAACGATTTGGCACAACACAAATTCGATACAGGTTTATTCGATGATGTGAGTCAAGCCAATACCAAAAACTACTGCACCGAAATCTTCGAACTGTGTGGTATGGAATACAACGGGGAGCCTTATTTATTGGATAATCACGCCGATAAAGGTTTCACTTGGGACTTACCCAAGGATAAGAAAATTATTGGCTTGAACACCGGATGCGGGGATCGTTGGACCACGCGATTATGGAGTATTGAAAAGTGGATAGAATTGGCTCAGATGATTCAAAACGCAGGCTATCATCCCTTACTTTTGGGTGGAAGCCAAGAACACGAACGCAATTTAGCCATTCAGGAAGGAAGCGGAGCCGCTTACCTAGGGAATTTCGCATTGAACCGATTCATCAATTTAATCGATCAATGTGACGCGGTAGTTACTCAAGTAACTATGGGCATGCATTTGACTTTAGGATTGGGAAAACGTATCGTATTGATGAATAATATCTTTAATCCTCATGAGTTTGATTTGTTCAATAAAGGGGAAATCATTCAACCGCCTAAGCCCTGTCAATGTTTTTATCTGGGACAATGCAAAACGGGGATTTCTTGCATGGAGGAATTAAGTTCTGATGCGGTGTTTACTTCTTTGGAGCGCGTTTTACAAAAATAGAATTTTGATTTGCTTATATTCGATTGAACGCTTATTTTTGCACCCTCATTTGGCGAGGTAGCTCAGGTGGTTAGAGCGCAGGATTCATAACCCTGAGGTCGGGGGTTCAATTCCCCCCTTCGCTACCAAAAAAGTCACCCTAGGGTGGCTTTTTTATTTAAACGATTTTTAAACCTCCAAAGTAGTGTTATAAATCGGTTGTAAATACTTAGTTATCTTCAGTTTATATTCTTCAATTGAAACAGCCCCCCATTAAAACGCGCTTCTAATTTTGCTGGAATCAAGTATTCCAAAAGATTTAAGATTAAAATCACGCCGATAAACTGGAACAACCAAATAATTCCCAATATTTTGTATCCAAAATGGGATTGAGAAATCAGGATATTCCCGATAGACAATAATTCATGCGACCATCGGCCAAACCAACCGTAAGTAGGCATAAAATCCGTTACCTCAAAACCAGCTTCGTTTAAGTATGCATTCATCTCCGAATGCGAAAAAATATGCTTACGCCCCATATGGCGTTCGTAATTGGTGAAATGTTCAAACACCCATTTGTATAGAAAACACTCCTGATATTGGTGCAAGGGAACGTATAAAACCAATTGAGCATCAATGGCCATCACACGCTTAATTTCCTTCAAGATTTCCAAAGGATTTTCAAGATACTGCAAGGTGCTAATGCAAAGAACATGATTGTAAGTACCAGCTGGGGCATTCTTTAAAAAGCCAGTAATATCCATCTGATATGTATTAACGGATGGCATGGTCTTTTGGATAAACTTCAAATTGGATTCACTTAAATCCACCGCATCAATTCTTTGGGGCTTTTTTAAATTGAGCGCGACTAAAAACTGACCATCACCTGAGCCTAAATCCAAAACCTTGCTTCCTACTATACTCTGCTTTTTAATTTGTTTGTTGAGTATTGGGACTCTCGGATATAAAACGTGTTTGATGCACCATAAAATACGCATGAGTATGGGAAATTTGAAGAAAATACGCGGTATTTCATGGTGATGCACATTCATGTGGGACAAAAATGGAATAAATTTGCAAGAATGCGTTTTTTAAAATCGATTTTTTTCTTCCTCGCCCTTACATTTTGCAATTTGGGAACAATAGAACTTCAAGGTTCTTATGCTTCAACCCGTATTTTAACTCGAACCCCTTCATTCAATAATGAAACCTTTATAACCGGTATATGGACAGGAACATTGAACGCAGGAGGCATGCAACTGAAATTGGAATTCCACATAAAATCCATTGATAATAAAACCTATCGCACCTATTTATCGGTTCCCCAACAGGGGGCTAAAGACCTTCCGATGGATAATACAGAAGTTTCTAAGAATAAGATTACCATAAAAAGCAATATACTAGGAGCCGTATTTGAAGGCAAATGGGATCAAAAAAACACCATCACAGGTACTTTTGAACAAAACGGACAATCGTTCCCATTAGAACTTACTCGTGGCAGTGTCGAATTAATACGCCCCCAAACACCTAAAGCACCTTTTCGTTACAACTCTAAAATTGTACAATTTTCAAACGGACAAGGAACATGTCGATTCCAAGGAACCGTGACTACCCCGTTCGACTCAATCGCAAAAGGTACCATCCTGTTATTTTCGGGTAGTGGGGCTCAAAATCGCGATGAAGAAATTTTCGGTCATAAGCCCTTTGCGGTTTTGGCTGATACCTTTACCAAGGCGGGCTATAATGTGCTTCGGGTTGACGATCGTGGCGCTGGATATACCGTTTGTAAACCCAGTGAACCAGCTTTACCACCCAAGATTTTATTGAGATGGCGAGTCCTACCTACAATTTGCTATAGTGTATATGCTGCGCTCCCCTTATTTTATTCGGTCATAGTGAAGGTTGTTCCATTATTGCCGCTTTGGCTCATAACAATCCTAAATCCAAATTATTGGTTTTGGTCCCGCTTTGGTCTCTGGTGCCGATATCAATACGTACCAAAACCATAAGGTGTGCAAGCGTTTTGCAAGACAGCCCTCACTTCCCCTTATTTGGGTTTGCACCGCTATTTAAGCTTACTCAAAATGACCCTTTTTAATTCAGCGGATTCTTTAAATCTATATTGGTTCTATTTATGCTATTTGGACCAAGAGCACGCCCGTTATCGTCGAAAAATTGAAAAAAGATTTGCGAAAATTGCAAAAAATTCTTCGACTATGTCTTAGATTCTTATCATCCTCTGTTTCAAAATGCCTGGATGTGGCATTTTTTAAATGATAATGCGCGATTAGATTGGGAACGCGTTCAACAAAACAGCCTGCTTATTAATGGTGGGTTAGATATACAAACTCCTGTTTCCCTTAACCAACCGGCATTTCAAGACTATCTAAAAGTAAAGACGAATCTTGCCTATACCACTTTACCAGGCATTAATCACGTATTTCAACGAGCAAAAACCGGTGATATTAGCGAGTATGGAACAATAGAAACTACCCTAGATCCAGAGGTGCTACGGGTGATTTTTGAATTCCTAGAAAAAGATTAGAAATCGATACGGAAACGTTCCCTTCTGAATTCGGTGTAGGGCAATGGATTTTGGAAATCTTCCGCAAATTGCCAACGATTTTTTACAAAGTGAATAGCATCGTAAATGGCATTACGCATGCTTACGGTTTCTGCTGTTCCTTTTCCGGCTAAATCATACGCAGTTCCATGGTCAGGACTTGTTCGGATTATGGGCAAGCCCGCTGTAAAATTCACACCATCGTAAAATGCCATTGATTTAAAGGGTATCAAGCCTTGATCGTGATACATAGCTAGTACGGCATCAAATGGACGATGTTGTCCGCTTCCAAAGAAACTATCAGCAGCATAAGGTCCGTAAACCAATTTCCCTTGTTCAAAGGCTTTGTCAACCGCTGGTTTGATAATTTCCAATTCTTCCTTACCTAATAGACCGCTATCGCCGGCATGCGGATTTAAACCCAAAACCGCTATTCGAGGCTTGATAATATTCAAATCTTCGCGAAGTGAATTGTACATCACCTCGAGCTTATTCAAAATTAAATCGGTGCTTATTTTTTGAGAAATTTGAGCAACGGGAACGTGTTCGGTTGCCAATCCCATTTTCAATTCGTCCGAAACTAAGAACATGGCGAAATTCTTCACCCCAAAATGTTCGGCTATGAATCCCGTATGCCCGGTAAAATCTTTTTCGTGGGCCGCAACGGTAGATTTGTCCAATGGAGCGGTTATTATGGCATCCAAATGATCGGCATCTGCAAGGGCTTTC
>CALSSY010000021.1 GCA_943789135.1 uncultured Bacteroidia bacterium | reverse complement strand
CGGAGCTTCTGTAAGCAAAGACACAATTCGCTAAATCTTTTAAAATAACAAGTCAATAGAATAATCTATATGTCTAAAGAATCGGAAATCCGAATAAAAAACGCCAATCAACATAACCTAAAAGGCATAAATGTTACGATACCACAAAATTCATTTACCGTTGTTACAGGTGTTTCTGGTTCAGGAAAGTCATCATTGATTTTTGATACCTTATTTGCGGAGGGGCAGAGACGGTATGTAGAGAGCTTAAGCGCATATGCGCGTCAATTCATGGGTAGAATGAAAAAGCCCGCTGTGGATACTATTGATGGTCTTTGTCCGGCCATTGCGATTGAGCAAAAGGTTAATACGCAAAATCCCCGAAGTACTGTAGCAACTTCAACGGAAATATACGATTATTTGAAATTGTTGTTTGCGCGTATCGGGCATACTATTTCGCCAATTTCTGGTAATGAGGTAAACCGAGATTCCGTCACCGATGTTTTCAATGCATGTTTAAAATTGCCCGAAGCTCATATGCTTTTGGTTATGTACCCATTAAAAAAATATTGATAAGTCAAGTTTAGAGGTTTTATTGTCGAAAGGCTTTAATCGTGTTTTTGTGGGAGGTGCAATGATGAAAATTGAGGAGGCCATGGAAAATTCCATGTCGATCTCCGAAAGCGATTTTGTTATAGTAGATAGATTGAAATCCGATCCAGAATCGGATGAATATAAAAACCGACTTTATGATAGCATCGAAACGGCTTTTTGGGAAGGCGAAGGAGATTGCACGATATATGACTTCAGCGACAAAAAATCTCACTCTTTTAATAACAGGTTTGAGTTGGATGGAATTGAATTTGAAATACCAAGTAAAGATTTTCTTAGCTTCAATAATCCTTATGGCGCTTGTAAAAAATGCGAAGGTTTTGGTTCCGTTTTGGGAATAGATGAAAATTTGGTCATTCCAGACCCTTCGTTAAGTATATACGAGGGTTGTGTGGCACCTTGGAAAGGCGAAATAATGAGTGACTGGAAAAAACATTTCATTCAAAAAGCTTCAAAAATCGAATTTCCTATACATAGACCCTACAGCGAATTAACCAAAGCAGAGAAAAAGTTAATATGGGAGGGGAGAAAAGATATTTTAGGAATAAATGACTTTTTCAAGCACCTAGAAGACAATAATTATAAAATTCAATACAGAGTTTTGGCCGCCCGATATAGGGGTAAGACCCGTTTGCCCTGAATGCAAAGGAACTCGATTGAGATTGGACGCATCTTATGTGAAACTTTTGCACGTGGGCAAGAGCGAATTGCCTCAACATACAAGTATCCAAGATGTATTGTTAATGAGCGTGGAACAAGCACATCATTACTTTTCAAATTTGAAATTAAATGCCGTTGATGAAGAAATTTCAAAAAGAATTTTAGATGAAATTACCCGCAGACTGCACTATCTTGAGAATGTAGGTCTCGGATATTTAAATCTGAATCGTTTAAGTAATTCATTAAGTGGAGGTGAAAGTCAACGTATTAATTTAGCTACAAATTTAGGTTCCAACCTAACGGGATCTATGTACATCTTGGACGAACCTAGTATTGGATTGCACAGTCGCGATACAGACAGACTTATAGATGTATTAAAGAACTTACAAAACGAAGGGAATACCGTTATTGTGGTTGAACATGATGAAGAAATCATGCGTCAATCTGAATATATTATTGATATTGGTCCTAAGGCTGGAAGTTTAGGAGGGGAGTTGGTTTTTGCAGGTGATTTTAAATCGTTATTACGCGATGATTCAAGTTTAACAGCTGCTTTTTTAACAAATAAAGAGAAAATTGTACCAGAAAGTCAACGACAAACCTCGAACTTCATTCAATTAGAAGGTGCTTCGGCACACAATCTAAAAAATGTAAGCATCCAGATCCCATTGGAGTCGTTAACCTGTGTTACAGGAGTTTCTGGTTCAGGAAAAACTACTTTAATCAAGCAAGTGTTATTTCCTGCGTTATCTAGGTATTTTGGTCAATTTACATCTCAACTACCCGGAGCTTATCGCAGTTTAAAAGGTGATTTGCATTTATTGAAATCGGTAGAATTTGTAGATCAGAACCCAATTGGGAAAAGTTCAAGGAGTAATCCCGTAACTTACATAAAGGCTTATGATGATATTCGTGAACTTTACTCCAAAACAAATGTGTCAAAACGCATGGGATATAAGCCTTCTCATTTTTCATTCAATGTAGATGGGGGGGCGATGCGATAATTGTCAGGGAGAAGGAGAAACGGTAATTGAGATGCAGTTCATGGCGGATATTAAATTGCCATGTGAAGTTTGTAACGGGAAGCGATTTAAGAAAGAAGTTTTAGAAGCGCAACACAAACAAAAAAGCATATTTGATGTGCTCGAAATGACCGTTGATGAGGCAATTACGTTTTTTGAAGACGAAAAGTCAATTGCTGAAAAATTGAAACCATTGCAAGATGTTGGATTGGGTTACGTAAAATTGGGTCAAGGTAGTAATACACTAAGCGGAGGCGAAGCACAACGTGTTTAAATTGGCATTTTACCTGAGTAAGGCATCACCCTTTTAAAGAAGGCGGGGTTATGTTTATATTCGATGAACCCACAACGGGATTGCACTTCTATGACATTCAAAAATTGCTTAACTCTTTTAATGCCTTGATTAAAAAGGGAAATAGTATTGTATGTATTGAACACCAATCTGGATGTCGTGAAATGTGCCGATTGGATCATAGATTTAGGTCCTGAAGCCGGCGATAAAGGCGGAAATCTTGTTTATCAAGGCGTGCGAGAGGGTATAAAAAAATGCCCTGAGAGTATCACAGGGCATTATCTAGTAGAGAAACTTTAAATACTTAGTTTTCTATTTGGATTTTCTGAATGGTTTGCGAATTTTCTCCGTTATGAATGAATACGTATAATCCATTGGATAAGCGTATGGTTTTCATCTCCTCGATGGTAAAGGTACCGTACAATTTGCCATTTATTGCGTAAATACTGAATTTGTCTGATGGTATGCAATTGGCGCATCGCAATTCAGATAAACCCTTAACTGGATTAGGAATCAACAAAGGCGTTTTCTTTTTATCAATTCTGGAGTTATCAAGATTTCTAATCGTTTCGTTTTGAATGGATTCATAAATACATTCATTTAAGTTAAATAGGGTATCCCTATTCTTTGAGATCATCTGGTGGTTGATTTTTACATCCCCTTCACCTAATTCCTTATAATCTACCAAAATTGTAGCGGTATTTAAAGAATTCAATTGGGTAAGAGAGGTACTATCAAACCATATGTGTATGTAATTGTCCGTATCCGAAGTGTTTGAAACGAATTTATATTCAAAATCCATTACCCATTCCGCAGTAAATCCTGCATCGGCTATTTTATCGGCGTACAGTAATATGGAATCTTTTTGTACCGGGCAACCATATTGGGAGTTACCATATAATGTCCAATTATTATAGCCTATTTCAGGAGTTATGGAATTGATAGAGTCCAAATTGACATCTTTATTTCCATTGTTCAATTTATAGGTGTAATTGGAAGAGTAGTTCTTTATGATCAGTGGAATTGTGGTTTGTTGATCGCTGCCGCAAATAAGAATTTTATTTGATGGCAAAAAGTTATGCTCGATAATCTGAGTTGAATCGACAACTACAACAATAGTCTTTTCAAAATAGCCACATAATAATTGCTGTGAATCAAGAAGCTGCATTTTGAAAGAATTGGTAACTACTGAATTTGTTGTGTAAACAGAATCATAGAATTGTACACCGTTAACTAGCAACGAATAAGACGTTATTGTATTAAGGCCTTTAATGTTGATTTGTGTTGAACTATCCTTGCAAATTACGGTATCCTTTAAGGAGAGGCTCCAATTGGGTTCGTTACAAACCTGCTCCTTTTGCCTGCGTTTTCCCAATTTGGGAATAACCACAGTAGTTTCCTGTCTCTGCGCGTAACCAAAAATCAACTTGTTGGGTCGCCGAATCAAGATTGATCCATTGCTTTGTAATGGTCAATCCGCTATCCGATTTTTTCCAATTGGTTCCAAAGTCTGTGGAATATTCGTATGTGTTCGCAAAATCAACGGCATTCCAACCAAATAAAATCTTATCACTTAATCTTGAAATCACAGATATTACCGGTGCCTGAGGTGTGTCAATCCCAATAAAAGTTGTCGTTTCAGATGGACCGGAAAAACATCCAATTTTACTTTTTGCCCAGTATTTAAAGGTGTTGTTTCCCTTTTTAAATAGGATAAATCAAGAATGAATCCCTAAAATAGGGGCCAGCACTGGAAACAATAGAATAAGAATCTGCAAATTTCCTATTCTGAAGCAATACAAGTAAACTTTCATTTACACAAACACTATCATTGGTTAATCCATAACTTACTTTGAAATCGGGTTTAGGAATCCCCACTACCAAAACACTATCGGATTTAACGCTACAACCATTATCTCTTAATGCGGTTACACCCACATATCCTGAGGTGTCCACTGGATTGTTTCTACCGGTAACTCCATTACTCCAGGCGTAGGTATGTTTCTGAGTGGTCCCAATATTGAACTTGATTGTATCACCTAGGCATAATATTTACCGTGGGAGTTTTAATATTTAAACTTGGCTTAATTGCTCGCGTCTAATATTGTGAAGGATAAGGTATCTTTTTGGGAAATTCCTTTGTTATTAGAAACCGATAGTATCGCTATATGTTTGCCGGCGTTTAAAAAGTTGATTTTAGGATTTTGATTACTAGAAACAGTAGGAACTCCCTGTTGGGAAACTCCAAGAATACCCGGAAGTATTGTTCGTTCCACCTGCTTCAAATTCTGCAGATTTTCCAGCACAATTCAAGGTTGATTTTAACTTGGCAGTGGCAACGGGCAATAGGCTAGAAGGGCTTAATTGGAAAGTTTTGTTGTAGATGACATCTCCACTGCTCGATCCATTGTTATTAGTGGCGTTTAATGCGGCATAAAACGTGATGTTGCCAACATTGCTACTTGGAGCTTTCCATTGAAAGGTCCAAGCCGTCGAGTCTTTACTGATTCCCGAAGATCCCGTAGAATTATGCTCGATGTAATATCGTGTTTTACCGTTTACAGTTGAAGAGAACGTACCCGTTCTTGTAGAGGATGTGAATGTTCCCGCAGCGTTTCCATTAGAAAGCGCTGTTAGTTGAAATCCAAAAGTTGATTTTCCTGATTCCGCATAACTAAGGGTAAGGGTATAGGTTGAGTCGGGTATATAACCACCACCACTAAAACTACCTTTCAATTGGATTCTGGCATGTTGTGTGCCTGAAGTGACAAGCGAATTACCGGAAATGACAAGATGTACAGGTTGTTTCCCCTGGAGCTCCTGTTTTAGGTGAAGATGCTCCTGAGGAATTACCATGGATTTGGTATGTTGAAATTCCTAAGATTCCAATTGAAAAAAGTATTGCTTTTACGTGTTTTGCATTCATAAACATTATATAGACATAGCATTGAGCTATTTTGTTTGTTGAGAATTATATTTTAACTGAAAAAATGATATTTTATCCCCAAAGTTAAGTGGATTGTCCTAAGTTTTGAATGTGATTGATTGCGATTTGTGTATTTTTGTTGCTTTATGAAAAAATCCCTATTGAGCGTAATGTCGTTCTTTTCTGTAGCAAGCATATTTGCGCAGGCGACATTGATCGAAAAGGTAGACCCGAAGCCGGGTACATTAACAATACCTTATTCGAAATTTGTTCTTAACAACGGTTTAACGTTAATTGTTTCAGAGGATCATTCAGACCCTGTTGCTCATATAAATGTTACCTATCATGTAGGATCAGCGCGTGAAACTCCAGGAAAATCTGGATTCGCACACTTTTTCGAACATATGTTGTTCCAAGGCTCCAAGCATGTTGCCGATGAAGAACATTTCAAAATCATTAAAGAATACGGTGGTGATGTTAATGGAAATACAACCCGCGATAGAACCGTATATATTGAAACCTTTCCTAGTAATTTTACGGAAACAGCATTGTGGATGGAAGCGGACAGAATGGGTTTCTTCCTTGAAGGTTTTACCCAAAAGAAATTCGAGAATCAACGCGCTACAGTAAAGAATGAAAAAGACGAGCGTTACGACGCTCCTTATGGGTTCTTAATGGAAGTAAAGGATCAAGAGCTATATCCTTCAGATCATCCTTACAGCTGGTCAACTATCGGTTTTGTGGATGATTTGGACAGAGCAGATAGCAGCGATTTGCACAATTTCTTTTTGCGTTGGTACGGACCTAATAATGCCGCAATCATTGTTACTGGAGATGTAAATACGGAAGATGTAGTTAAATGGACCCAAAAATATTTCGGCGGAATTCCTCCAGGTAAATCGGTTAAGAAAAAAAGAATCAGACCCGTTGTATTAAAAGAAGACAAGGTAAAGTCGGTTTCTGATCCTAATGCTTATTTGCCTTTGACATACATTACCTACGTGGGTGTTCCTACGTTTCATGAAGATGAAGCGGCTTTAGATATGCTTACCTATTTAATGGGAAGTACACAAAGTTCACCTTTATACAAGAGTTTTGTCGATAATGAATTAGCGCTTCAGGTACAAGCAAGTAATAATCCCCTAAGTGCGATAAATCATGAATTAGCGGGAGAGATTTCTTTCACTATCGTGGGATATCCCTGGTCTGATATGTACAAATTAAGAGATCGATTGAAAGGCTGATAGATTCATTTGAGTACAAGAATTTTAGTGATGAAGATTTGGTTCGTGCCAAAAATAATATCTTATCTTCTTATTCAAATCGTTTTGAATTGGCATCTTCTAAAGCCAATTACTTGAGTAATTTCTGGTATCTGGATTTAAAAAACGATTCGAATAAAATGTACAATCTTCCAGATGATGTAAATCGCTACAGAAATGTAACGCGTGAGGACATCATGAACGTTTACAGAAAGTACATCAAAGGAAAAAATTCATCGGCTATAAACGTGCAACCTTTGAAGGTTCCAAAAGGCGAAAAAGCCGAAAAGTATCAAAGCTTATAACCCGAATGCGGATTATGCTGGTAGTGCAGCCATGGAATTAGAGTACAAAGGAATAGAGGAGAGGGTAGTTAAAGATAATTTCGATCGAAGCATTCGTCCTACACCATCCTCGCCTAAAGCCGTTTCGATTCCTAATGCATTTGAGACCAAATTAAATAATGGGATTCGCTTAATTGGAACTCGTTTCGACGAAACCTCTCGCGTATTAGCGCTCATCAATATTGAAGGCGGTCGTTTGTTTGAAAATGGTAAAGATATTCCTTGGGGAACGGCAGAAATGTTGGCCCTTGCAATGGGTAACGGAACCAAAAACAAAACACCAGAACAACTTGAAAATGAAATGGAGAGTTTGGGAGCTTCAATTTCTTTCAACGCCAATAAAACAGGAATGTCGGTTTATGTTTCTTGCGAGAAAGATAAGTTAGACGCAGCTATTAGTTTGGCTAAGGAAATGATGTTTGAGCCACGTTGGGATGAAAAAGAATTCAAAAAAGGAAAGAATCGAGTTATTGAAAGTGCACGATCAGGATTGAATAATCGTTCTCAAGGACTTTCGAATGTTTGGAATCGGTTGAAATTTAATGAATCTCCTTTGGGTAAATTCGTTGGCGCAGACGAGTATGCCAAAGTTGAAATTTCCGATGTGAAAAGCTACTACGACAAAGTACTTCCACCCTTCAATGGCGAGAGCCATCAGTGGTAGGATGCGCTTATCCGACGCTTGAAATGACTACAATCGCATGAACTTTCTTGGAAACCTGGCCGATTAATGGCAACGATGAAGCACCTGAAATTGGAGAAGCCATCGAAATGGCTGAGGATTTCAATACGTCCCAGGCTTTTGGAGTAGAGTATGTAGATGCCGAGCAGAGCGATATAATAATTGGATTCCGCAGTGGGCCTTACGATTATCAAGGGAGACTTTTACAAGAACAACGTATAATGAATTTCGCTATTAGGGTGGTAATTTCAACAGCCGGCTTGAACTTGAAAATTCGTGAGGATAAGGGATGGACGTATGGCATCAGAGGTGGGTTTAGTGCCAACTACAAGGATTTGCCCGGATTATTACACCATATCAGCCGGGGTTAAGGCGGAAGCCACGGATAGCGCCATAAACGAAATTCTATGGATGCTAAAAGATTTCAAAGAAAACGGCTTAACAGATGAAGAGTTTGATTTTACCAAAAAAGCGTTGCTCGCTTCCGAAGCATTGGATTATGAAAGTTTAATGCAAAAGGCAGGGTATATATCTAATATCTTGAATAGAGAATTGCCGAAAGATTATGCACAACAGCAATCTCAAATCTTAAAGAACATCACCAAAGAGGAATTGAATGCTTTGGCCAAGAAAAATATTGATTTGAGCAAGATGGTGGTTGTTGTTTCTGGTGATATGTTGTTGTTAAAAGACAGATTGAGTGAGTTGGGGTTAGGTAAAATCCAGATTTTAGAAAAGGATGGATCGGGTAAGTTTAAGTACTTAAAATCCGGAAAAACAAAGCACATTAAGAACTGGAAATAATTTAGTTTTAACATAGTTAATTTACAAAGGCCGCCTTTAGAAAAGGCGGCCTTTTTTTGTCGATTCATTATCAGAATAATAACTCAAATAGATACATTGAAAATGAATGATTTCAACCCTTTTTGAACGCATAAAACTTACGGTCATTTTTTGTGGGAAATTGTCTAAAAAATGTGGGCAATAATTAGCCTAAACACAAGATCAATAAAGGCCTTGGTTGTATATTGCGGGTAATTGATTTTTACCTATGGAAGAGAATAACGAATTACCAGAAGAATTCAACGAAAGAATCATTCCAATTAACATCGAAGATGAAATGAAAACAGCCTACATCGATTATTCGATGTCGGTAATTGTGTCGAGAGCATTGCCCGATGTGAGAGATGGATTGAAGCCTGTACACCGCAGGGTTTTATATGGAATGGTAGATTTGGGACTTGCTTCAAATCGACCTTATAAAAAGTCAGCACGTATCGTGGGAGAGGTTTTGGGTAAGTATCACCCACACGGTGACTCTTCCGTTTACGATGCAATGGTTCGTTTGGCTCAAAGTTGGAGCGTAAGATATCCTTTCGTGGATGGCCAAGGAAACTTTGGTAGTATCGATGGTGATCCGCCAGCAGCTATGCGTTATACGGAAGCCAGAATGCGAAAAATCGCCGAAGAAATGATGACCGATATCGACAAAGAAACTGTTGATTTCAGGCCAAACTTTGACGAAAGCCTGCAAGAGCCCACTGTTTTGCCAAGTAAAATTCCGAATTTATTGGTAAATGGTGCTTCGGGTATCGCCGTAGGTATGGCTACCAATATGGCGCCACATAATTTAAGAGAAGTATGCGCGGCTGTTAATATGTATATCGATAATCGCGACATAACGATTTCCGAACTAATGGAAGCTGTTAAAGGTCCAGATTTTCCGACAGGTGCAACGATTTATGGCGTAGAAGGTATTAAAGATGCCTATGAAACGGGACGTGGAAGGGTGGTAATGCGCGGAAAAGCTGAGATTGAAGTAACCAAGACAGGAAAAGAAATGATTGTGGTTACTGAGGTTCCTTACCAAGTTTCACCGCCACAAATCATCGTAAAAGCAGTTGATTTGATTCATGAAAAAATAATTGATGGTATATCGGCAGTTCGGGATGAAAGCGGTCGTCAAGGTATGCGTATCGTTTTTGAATTAAAAAGAGATGCGATTCCTAACGTTGTTTTGAATCAATTATATAAGTTTACTCCACTTCAAAGTTCATTCTCCGTGAACAACATTGCTTTGGTAAAAGGCAAGCCGGAAATGTTGAATCTAAAGGATATGATTCGCCATTTCGTAGATCACAGACATGAAATAATTGTACGTAGGACTCAATACCTATTAAGAGAAGCAAGAAAGCGCATTCACATCTTAGAAGGATTGATTATTGCTTTAGATAATTTAGATGCCGTTATTGCTCTAATTCGTAAGAGCCGCACTCCTGATGAGGCTCGTGAAGGGTTAATGTCGCAATTTGGTTTGAGTGAAATTCAGTCAAAAGCTATCCTTGACATGAGATTGCAACGTCTTACGGGTCTTGAAATTGACAAAATCCGTGAGGAGTACAATGCTGTTATGAAGGAGATTGAATTTTATGAGAATATCTTAAATAACGAAGATCTTAGAATGTCGATCATCAAGGATGAAACATCTGAGATGGCTGAGAAACACGGAGACGACCGCAGAACGCGCATTGAATATAATGCTGAGGAAATCAATATTGAAGATTTGATTCCAAATGAAGAAGTGGTAATTACCATTTCTCACAAGGGTTATATCAAGCGCACGGCCTTAACGGAATATAAAGAACAAAATAGGGGAGGTCGCGGATTGAGAGGCGTTGCTCATCGAGATGAAGATTTTGTTGAACACCTTTTCGTAGCAAGTACGCACAACTACTTACTATTGTTTACGGAACAAGGTCGTTGTTTCTGGTTGAAGGTTTATGAAATACCAGAAGGCGCCAAAGCGACAAAAGGAAGACCGATTCAGAATCTTATCAATATCCCTTCTGACGATACCATTAAAGCATATTTGAATATTCAGAACTTAAAAGATCCAGAATATTTAGAAAATAATTTCATTGTGATGGTAACCAAGCGAGGTATCATCAAAAAGACATCAATCGAAGCCTACAGCCGTCCTAGAACCAATGGTATTAACGCCATTACCGTTCGTGATGGAGATGAATTATTACAAGCTGCTGTTACAGATGGTAATTCAGACATTGTTATCGCCAAGCGACTTGGAAAAGCAATACGTTTCCATGAGTCAAAAGTTCGACCTATGGGCAGAACCGCAGCAGGAGTTAGAGGTGTTACACTTGAAAGTGAGGAAGATGAAGTGATTGGCATGGTTTGTGCACATGATAATGAAGAGAAAACCAATATTCTTGTTGTAAGCGAAAAAGGTTACGGTAAACGTTCTGACATAGAAGACTATCGCATCACAGGTAGAGGAGGTAAGGGAGTTAAAACAATTTCAGTTACCGAGAAAACCGGTTATTTGGTAGCGATTATGGGTGTGAATGACAACGATGGATTGATGATTATCAACCGAAGTGGAATGACAATCCGTATGGCTATTGATACCTTGCGCGTCATGGGTCGAGCAACCCAAGGAGTTCGTTTGATAAATATCAAAGGTAACGATGCCATAGCGAGTATTGCAAAAACGCCAAGAGAAGAGGATGAGGAAGAAGTTGATTTAGAAAACGGCGAAATTTCAGCGGAAAATGGATCTGAAAATCCAGAAACTCCGAATGAAGGCAGTACGCCACTATCCGATGATACCGAAACTGAAACGCCAACAGAAGATTAAATAGAAAGTATAAGTAACACACATAACAAAATGAACTTCTACAATTTAAAAAAATCAGCATTGTTGTTCGTGTCTGTTGTAATGGCAGGTGCAAGCTTTGCGCAAAAACGAGCAGTTAATTCTGCGGAGTATGCACTTGAGGGGGGAGGACCTGAAGATTTAATCATTGCACATGAGGAAATTGAAAAGGCAAAAGAGCATCCCAAAACAGCTACCTATCCAAGAATGTGGTTGGTTCGTGCTCGGGTTTATCACAATATTTTCGATAAACGTGGAAATCCAATGTTGTCAAAGATCAAACACCAGGCAGGTTTGGAATCGGCTAAATCTATCATGAACTACTACAACTCTAATGAGAAAAAGTCAAGTTCTGATGAAGATGACGCTCGTTTTACATTAGGAAATTGTTTTGCGGCTACATTCAATGAAACGCAATCCATAAGTGATAAACTAATGGATGCAAAAGGTGACGTAAAAGCAAAATTGAACGATACCATGTTGGTTTACTTTGATTATTTGCTTAAGCTATACGAGCGTTTGGATACAGCAATGATTAATGATTTGAAAGGTCAAAAGATTGACAGACCTTATTTCGTTGAGCGCATTGCATACTATGCCTTGAATAACTCAGATGTTTCCAAAAGAATGTCAACTCTAGACTATTTAATCACAAATGAAATGCCCATTCCATTTGTGGTAGAGAGTTATTCTCGTATTTTATTGGAAAAAGGCGATACTTTGGGGTCTAGAGATGTAATCAAAAAGGCTTTGGTAAAGTCCGATTATAATAACGACATTTTTAATGTTTTGGTTAATTATTATCTAGCCATTGATCGCCAGGACCAGTTAATGTCAGAAGTGGATGAGCAGATTAAAGCCGTTCCAAATTCTAAGAATTATTGGATTAGAGGTTATTTGCATGAAAGAGCCGGAGAATATACCGAAGCAACTGCTGATTATCAGAAATCTCGTGAGCTTGATGAATACAGTTACGATGCAAACTGGAACTTGGGCGTTGCTCTTATGAAGTACGAAACCAAAGAATTGTACGAACAAATTGCTAAAGCCAGTGATGCGACTGAAAAAGCCAAGCTAGAATCAAAAAAGACAGAAACGTTTAAAACCGCGAAGTCGTATTTGGAATATGCTGCAGAGAATGCCAAATACACCAAAGAAGAATTAACCAATATCTCAAACGCGATTAGAACTTGTTGTTTAGAGTTAGGTGATGACGCGTGTGCAGCAGAGCAAAGAGATCGCGTGCGTTCTTTAAATGGTTATGATTTCGGTATTGGAGATAAATTCACGTATCGTGTAGTAGGTGATGCAACCAAGATGCAAATCAGTTACCAAAACTCAAGAAATACAAATTCAACTATTTACGATCAAAATGGCGATTGGGAAAAAGAATTTGAGTGTATTGATAAAACCGATATGTTAAGTCTTAGCGTTACAATTAAAGGAGATGGAGAAGCGACTCTTTATATAATTGTAAATGGAATGCCTGTAGATGAAAAAACGATCTCTGGCAATGGTGCTAGAGCATATTTGAGATTTTAATTCGTATTTGTTTTAATCGAGGAAGACCGTCTGAAAAGGCGGTCTTTTTTTTTATTTAAGGTTTAGGTGCATAACCAGTTGGAATGAATTCTGTAAATATGATGGTTAGCGGTTTTTTCAAAAATGGAGTAATAATTATTTATTGGTGTAAATGAGGATAAAATTGAGGAGGTTGCAAAACTTTGAAGGATAGACCAGACAGGCTAAAGTTAGGCGATTATTTAAAAACCTTATTTTATTATCTAAAGGAAAGGATTGTGTGAGAAATTCATCAATTGAATTGTAGCTCAACGGACATTCAATGAAAATAGCCGGGGTTGAAATATCATCCTTTGGTTTTATTTTATTTGGAATAGCCATATTGGCGGGATAGGATTAATGGAATTTTAGATAACCGAATAACCACATATGGCGGTATCGATTTGTTAATATTCAATGATATTAAAAAAGGGGCGCAATTATAGCGCCCCTTGTACGTTTTAAAATTTCTATTTTACATAATGTAAATTATGAAACTTCTGATTAATGAGATAAAACGATTTTCTCAATGACTGATTGCCCTAATTCATTAACAATCTCAACGAAATATATTCCATCCGGATAATCCATTTCTATCTTATTCTCAATCCCTGGTAAAATAATAATGCCATCAGAAATAATTTCCCCGTTCAGAGAAATGATTTTTGCCTTTGACGGTTTTAACCAATTCGTTTGTATAGATAACAATCCCGAATTTGGATTCGGTCCAATTTGAATTCTATTTTTCAAATTATCAGAACCTAAACTTTGGTATTGAATAATATTGGATTTTGATCCATTACAATTGCCATTAACTACACGCGCATAAAACTCACCATTATCTATAAGTTTATATCTTGTACCGGTGCCAATTTTAAATCCGTTTCTGTACCATTCCACCGTGCCTGAACCATTATAATTACTGAACAATGTATCCCAAACTCGCGTGATGTTTAATGTTGAATTTGCAGAAGTGTTCAATGTATACGTTGAAGACGCAGATTTTGGTGTTAAACATGCATAATCTGCTGTAAATTTAATTTCATATTCATCCTTATTGATTAACGGCGCTTTTATTAAAAGCGTCATTTTGTTTAAATTGGCCGATATTTCAGCCCCGTTTCTAAACCACTGTAGTGCAGCATTAGCAAGCCCTTGCGTATTTATATCCAAAATATTAGCCGTCAGTGTCAAGTCTTCGTTCTCGCAATAGGATGTATTTGAAGGGTTAAGAGTTAAATTATTGAGATATTGGGGATTGACCGTGATTTTTCGAGTTAATTTAGACTCCATACCCGCATTGGTAACAATCAACTCGATGGTATATTCTCCAGCTTTATCAAATTGGACCTTTGCAGTCTTAGATGAACTATCCGAGCCGTTTGTGAATTTGAAACTCGCCGGTGAAATATTCCACTTTCTGGTGTTTTCCGTATTCAACGAAGAATCAATTAATTCAAGCGATTGGCTCTCACAAATTACACTGTCCTTTAAACTAAAATACGCCACAGGATCTAACTTTGTCCATGCATCACTTGTGAAAAATCCTCGACCGTGTGTTGCCGCCATAATTACCCCATCTTTAACGTTATAATCTAGCATCATTGTTTTTACTGCGCCCATTCCCTCTTGTATTGGAGTCCAAGTTGGACTAGTCGCATATACATCGGTACATTGGAAAATGCCTAATTCCGTAGCAATAATCGCTTCTTTGCGATTGAACGGATTGGCTACAATATCCCAAACCGGCATATTAGGGAGGTCGCCATCTATGGCCTTCCAATTACTACCCCCATCTGTGCTGAGGTAAACATTATTAATGCCGTAGTTGGTTAAAATTACAAAAAGTGTGTCTTCAGAACCAATTAGGGTATGAATGGCGCTGATATTGCCTGAGTTCACAGAGCCGAGTTCCGTAAATGTGGGGGCTGATGCCTCGGGGTTGTCGCTGTAGAACACCTTACCATTAGAAGTGCCCAAATACAAACGCGCTTTGTTACTAGCTCGCTCAATGACTTCAAACGCAGTCGCTGAATGATTGGCTCCAGATGCGTAGGTTATAGTTTCCAATGTGCTTGTATTCCCTGTTAGGCTGTTTCTATATAGAGTTCCCTTGCCTTTTTGGCTGAATAAGTTCTCATTGACAAAGTCAAAACCTGCTGGATTGATAAACGATCCTGTGTTATTATCTTGGGCTAAATAGTATAATTGGCCGTTTACATAGGAGTAAAAATTATTTTTGACATAGGAAAACAAAACCGCATCATCCGATTTGGGATGAATGAAACAATATCCACCGTCACCTCCAAATAGGGTGTATTTTTTGTTGAAACCTGTATCTTGTGTGTAGCTCGTGCCATTGTCTTGTGCCCCACCTAGCATGAAGTCTGGACTAATTTGGGAAATACTACCAGCGTAATACTGAGTCACTACATAATGGTTGTTTCTTTCTACAAATGCCGAACTGCTATTCCATGGGTTATTCCGGATGTTTGAAGCATAAAAAACACCCCCATCTGTTCCTACCATCAAGCGTTTTCCATCTGAGCTATATACTGCTGCATGCATGTCGGCATGAACGTATGAACAAGATAATTGGTCTAAACCTGGGTTATTAGACCATTTTGAAATTTGTTTCCAATTATTACCCGCTTGTTGACTCATAAAGAAGTCAATACCCCCAATAACCAGTTCTGATGCATCTACAGGGTTTACAGCGATAATTAAATCGTACCAGGCCTGATTACGTGTAAAATCAGTATTGGGGATTCCATTGTCGGCATCACTTGGCTCGGTAAATGTTGACCAATTTGTACCTTTATTGAAACTTCTAACTACGGCATGTGCTACCCCACCGGATTCAATAACTGCATAAAGCGTATCAGCGGAACTAGGAGCACAAGCCAATTCAACCCTGCCCTTTAAAGCACCTGTATTTTTATAGGATTCAGTTAATGTGGTCCCATCATCAGAATACATTACTCTTCCACCACCTTGATCGCTAGCGCTAGAGTACATATTTTTTCTCGTTCCAAACCAAAGTCGGTTGTCGGCTCCAATTTCGATGTCAGAAACAATGAATTTATGGGATTGTGATGGAATATTGGGGCTTACATTGGTAAATGTGCTTCCGCCATCCGTACTTCTTTGTAAACCTGCCGCCGTATTACTCGCATGCCACTGTCCTTGATAATAAAGAATATCTACGGCTGCGTATACAACACTTTTGCCAGATTCGCTGCGAACAACAATATCATTTACATAATAAAATTCATCCGTAGTGCTGAGATGCGTCCAAGTTTTACCTCCATCGGTGGTTTTGAAGATTCCATAGCCTCTTGAACTGGATGCGGTAGTACCAAACCCCTCTCCTGTTCCTACATAAATCACATCGAAATCATTTGGATCTTGTGCAATGCAGGTAACGTTAAGGTTAGACCACAAACCTCCAATTTGTCTCCATTTACTTTGAGCGTCGCTGATATCGTCATTGACCCAAAGTCCGCCGGTTACTCCTCCAGCAAAAACACGCAATTGTTTAGAATCGGCTAAATCCCAGCAAAGGGCTCTTGTACGACCGGATATATCATTAGGCCCCCGTGATTTCCAGGGTTGATTTTTAGTTCCTGGAGTAGCTCTGTTTTTAATGGGTTTTTGATTTAAGGATCTGAAAGTGGGCAATAAAAATTCAGGAGTTGGCCTTCCAACCTGCGGATCCATGGTCATTAAATACTCCTGTTTCCACCATTCTAAGGGCGTAATTTCCTTTTGAAATGTTCCATTTCTACGAAATTTCCGAATATCCTTGGTTAAGAATTTTTCTGCTCTTTTGAAAGTTTTGTTATAATCCTTACGAACAATTTTTCTTTGCAGGAATTGATCATGAGGATTTAAATCGACGTGTTGCGAATATATTGGGGAGGATGTTAAGAATACCCCAAGAATTATTATGCTTGCAAATATTTGTTTCTCGATAAATTTATTCATTCTGTTTGATGTTTTATTGAACCCAGCTTTTATAATAATCCGGATCTTCAATTTGTAATGCCGCTTCTGTAAGCTGTAAAGGATAGAAAGGATCAATCATTACGGCGAGTTCTTTGGTTTCTTTCGCGCCAATACTTTTTTCTACCGTTCCTGGATGTGGACCATGAGGAATTCCTTTAGGGTGTAATGTTATCATACCTCTTTCGACGTGTTTTCTACTCATGAAATCGCCATCAACGTAATACAGGATTTCATCGCTATCTACATTTGAATGGTTGTAAGGCGCGGGAATTGAGTCAGGATGATAGTCGTACATACGTGGCACAAAGCTGCATATCACGAAATTTCTTCCCTCAAAAGTTTGATGAATTGGTGGGGGCATATGCAATCTGCCAGTAATAGGCTCGAAATCATGAATTGAAAACCCGTACGGATAACAATATCCGTCCCATCCTATTGCATCAAAAGGATGAGATGCATATGTATAAGGGTAAATGAGATTTTGTTTTTTTATCATCACCTTGAAATCGCCCAACTCGTCATGGGTTTTAAGGTTTTCCGGAAGTTTAATGTCGCGTTCGCAATATGGAGAGTGCTCCAACAATTGACCAAAGCTGTTTTGATATCGTTTCGGTGGATAAATTGGAGTTGGTGATTCAATCACTAATATTCTATTAGTATTATCGTTAAAATGCAATTGATATATACAGCCTCTAGGTATTACGAGGTAATCTCCATATTCAAATGAGATCTCTCCATAAATGGTCTTAAGCTTGCCACTCCCCTCGTGAATGAATAACACTTCATCAGAATCGGCATTCTTGAAAAAGTAATCAACCATTGAATTCTTAGGTGCAGCTACACCAATTTGGACATCGCTATTAACCAATAACGCCGTTCTGCTTTCGAGATAATCATCAGCAGGAGGAGTTTTAAAAGTTACAAAGCTTCTGCTTTTCATGTTTTTAGCTTCCGCCACCTTCGGAGTTACATCAATTGGATCTCCAATCTCTTTAACCAACGTCGGCGGATGGGCATGATAAACCAAAGAATACAAGCTGTTAAAGCCTTCGGTAGAGATTAATTCTTCAGAAAATAAGCTGCCGTCATCTTTTCGAAATTGAGTGTGACGTTTACGAGGGATTCGACCTAGTTTGTAATAAAATGCCATAGCAATATTTACATACGAATATACGGATTAAGATACTTTTTAAATATGGAAGCGATGCAAGAAATGTATAGTTTTGGTTATATTTGACTACTTATGAGAAACTTAACACTCTTATTTGTGCTTGCTTTTCTTGTACTTGCTTCTTGTGAATCTAATGAATTCATACAGGTTGAAGGAAATCAAGCACCTAATTACAAGGGGGTTTCCATGCTTAAAATTGAAAATTATATAAACCGGCTCTATATTGATCTGATGGGAAGAGAGCCTACGGATTCAGAGCGTTTATTTGCGAGTAAGAGATTGAAAGATAACAACTTGAGCATTGATACGCGTGATTCACTTGTGTTTGAAATTCAAAATGACACCAATTACAGAGTTGGCGATTCTTCCTATAGGCATGCCTATATCCAGAGGATGTATGATTTGATGAAGTATAGATTTATTGAAGGGGCAGCCGATCCAGAGGTTTCGCAAAAATTGGGCAACATAAAATTTGCAAAAGAAATAGCTCGCTTAAACGGAGATTCTGTTCGAGTTAAACAAATGGAATTTGAAGCTAAAAAGTACGAAAATATCCTTAATTGGAAATATGCCTATCGAAACAATGCTGATGGGTATCCGGAATTATGTGGATACCTCATGAATAATGGCATCTATGATGTAATCAATATGGGCACCTTCAATTTTATTAATGCCGCATTTGATGATGTTTTAGGAAGGTGGCCCAATAAAGAGGAGTTTGATGCGGCTTATGCTATAGTGGAGAAAAATGAGCCGAAGGTGGTTTTCAATCAAGTAGCCCAAAACAAACAGGAATTTATAAATGCTTTGGTTGAATCAGATGCTTTTTTTGAATCCCAAATTCGATGGTGGTATTTTCAGTATTTGAGAAATGAAATTGAACCTGCTTTTTTATATAAGTTGCTTTTGGTTTATAACACGAGTTATGATATTGAAGAAGTACAACGTAAAATTTTAATTCGAGATGATTATGCGCAATTTTAAATACATATTTATTTGTTATATAATTATTTGTACGTGTTCATGTAAACGTAAGGTTGAAGTTTCATACGGTGTAAATTCGGTAGATGTTTACGATTCAAAAGCGCAGAAGATAAAGCCTAAAAATGAAGCAGAGTATATTTCTATTTTGTATACGAATTTGTTTCAAAGTCCAATTTCTCCTTCAATTCTTTATCAAACCCAAAATGTACTCTATAGTATAGGCGATCAATCCGCCGCTAAGGAAATGTTGCTAAGTAATTATTTCAATCTTCCAGGATTGAATATTCCTTCTAACGACTATATGCGCAATAATACAGAGGCATTTATAATAGAAACTTACAAACGTTTCATGTTAAGGCAGCCAAATCAATCTGAAATTTATTTTTTTAAGAAATACATTGAAGAAAATTCAGAGGCAACAGTTGAAATGGTATACACCGCTTTTGCGGCGAGTGATGAATATGGGTTTTATTAATTTCTAATAAAATGAAGAGGAAAGAGTTCATTAAGAAAACGAGTCTTTTAGTTGGCGGTGGTGTGTTGTCACCCTATATCCTACCCTCGGGTCGGCTATTTGCTAAGACGGGAACTGAGAAGGCATCACACGTGGTACTGATAATGTTTGCTGGAGGTGTAAGGCAGCAAGAGAGTGTTTTAGGTAGATACTTAGAAGATTCTCAAGGTGTTTCTGGCGCTGCGGGTAATATCATGCCAAATTTATTTGATGGTGCTCCCCCAAATAAAAAGGTTGTTTACGGTTTAGATGTGCCAGGGGAAGTTAAGGGAACAGATCCAATACCCATGATGGTTTCTTCCCCATTGTCCAAAGAAGGGCTTTTCTTTCCTGAAGTTAGAGCCCAAAGTGCCGGGCATTATGTTGGATTGAACACCTTGCTTACTGGATCAACAGCTACTACTCAAGGATTGAAAGTTCGACCACGAAATCCTACAATTTTTGAATATTTAAGAAAACATCGAGGGTTTAGTGCTTCTGAGTGTTGGTTTCTTGGAAATGGAATTGGAAATTCTACACCGTTATTGAATAGTTCAGACGTATTGGATTACGGCTTGCAATATGGGGCGAATCTATTTATTCCCCCAGTAACATTCGGGTCGCAAGGCAAGGCGATTTTATCAAACGGAAAAGCTTATACCCAGCAAGAGTTACGGCCTATGTATGATATGAAGTCCTTTTTAGATCAAAGTTTTGATTTAGAAAAAAGCTTACAGAATTCAATCGTTAATTCCGATTGGGAAAAAACTAAAATAAAGGAATTTATACGGAATACGTTTGTAAAACAGCAGTTGGGCCAAATCCCCTCTCCTCCTAATGCGGGCGGTTCAGATGCCATTACTGCAACCTATGCGGCGGAAGTTATGAAAGAATTCAAACCGCGTATGATGGCATTGAATATGTCGCAAGTTGATGGTTGTCATTCTAATTTTACGGGTTATTTGAGGTCGTTGCACAGAGCTGATCATATTGTAGGTTGGTTGCATGAATATGTAAAAAACAACATTCCCGAAATGGCTGATAATACCATTTTTATCATAGCGCCAGAATGTGGAAGAAATCAAAATCCAAATCCAATTATCGATGAGAATGATTGGTTTGCATATGATCATTCCGATTGGAATGCCTTGAGGGTTTGGAGTGTTATGGTTGGAAAGAATGTTCCCAAGATGAAGGTAGGCAATGAATCCAATCCGACGGGTCGATTAACGGATATTGTTCCTACGATCGCAGATATATTTGGTATATACGATGAAGTAAAGTCTTCCTCGTATATTGACCCTCTTGCTACTTCACAATTTATGCGAATATGAACGTATTCAACAAGATAATAATAATTACCTCAATAATTACTTTGCTATCATATTGTGTGAAGGAGCCACCAGATTTGGGTAAGAATCCTTTTGAAAACAGCAATTCAGATACATCGGTGGTTTTGGATACCACAAATTGGGATCCAATAAATATTTTCTCCTTGCACAAAGATATGTTTTTGCCTACCTGTGCAAACTCCGGTTGTCACGACGGGAATTTTGAACCAGACTTTAGAACTGTTGAAAGTTCCTATTACGGCTTGGTAAATATCAAGGCTACTAAAACGCGAATAGATGGTGGTTTTGAGTTCCGTGTAAAGCCTGGCGATGCCAATAATAGTATGTTGTTGTACAGATTGAAGGAAGATTTGAATGGCAACTCAGGTATTATGCCTTTAGGATTGGAGCCTAACTCTGACTACCCCATTCATAAGGATGATTACTTCCAAAGGATAAAAGCCTGGATAGATGCAGGTGCTGCAGATATGTATGGTAATTTGCCTAAAAGTGCGAATTACCCGCCGGTTATAAAAGGAATTGATATTTACCAAGGTGGTGCGCAATTGAAGCGTGTGGGTGTTTACGAGCCTATTTCAGCAATAACTTCAAATGGTTTAATAACGGTGCAGCTTTCCTTGTTTGATAAAGAAGACAAGTTAAATGAATTGACCGATTTAAAAGTGGGCTTAAGCGCGAATCTAGATTCATTTGATTTGAACAATCTAATAACCGTTGGGAATATGTCGCCTGAAATAAAGCCCGGATTATTTGGCGAGAGCGTTCCGTATTCCTATGGCTTCTCCTTTGATGCGCTCAATTGGAAGGAGAACGACGTGGTTTGGATGCGTTTTTATTTAACAGATCAAGGCGATTCAATATCTGTTCCTTCTGAAACATCTATGTTTTTTCTGAAAAAGTACGCAGCAATTAGGTTCATACGTTGAAGAAATTAGTTTACATATCGATACTTTTACTTTTTGCATGTTCTGACGAGATAACTCAAATCGGAGACCCCAAGCCTCAAATTACATTTGTCTCCTTGTCTAAGCAAGAAGTTATTTCATTCAAGGAAGAGCTTGAAATTGCCATAAATTATGTTGATGGTGATGGAGATTTGGGTAGCCCAGATGCAGATTCATTGGATATCTACGTTAAAGACTCAAGATTGAAAGACTTTGACCGATACCATTTAAAGCCATTGGCTCCTCTGAACTCGAATGTTCGTATTCAAGGTCAGCTCAATATTAAATTGAAAACATTGTTTGTGTTAAGTTCTTTGCCTAATGAGCGCACTAATTTTGAGGTGTATATTAAAGATCGAGCTGGAAATAAGAGCAATATCATAACTACACCCTTTGTCAATATTATTAAGCCCTGATTATGCAAAAGGCCAAATTGCTTTTTTTAATTCTGTTGTTGCTTCAATTTCAAAGCTATTTGAAGTCGCAGTCTATATTGAATATGCAAAATGGTAAATTTCGCATCTGTAATGGTGATTTTTTAGATTCAGATGCAGGCAAGAATAAAGGTTATTACGATCATGGCGAGAATTATATATTAACCTTATCTATGCCTG
>CALSSY010000020.1 GCA_943789135.1 uncultured Bacteroidia bacterium | reverse complement strand
AACCGTAGTATTGATGGTAGAAGTCTGTTTTGATGGGCAATACGGCACTTGCGAATTCGATATTTCGCAACTGTGCGTCTACATTCGGATCGGAAAGGTCGATGCTCAATAGTTCGGCAGGAATCTGCTGCGCGGGCAAGATGGCCTTACCTCCAATACAGGTTAAATTTGAATAGGTAATCGTAATATCAATTTTATCGTTCAAGTTGATCAGAACCGAATCGGTGCTTTTGGCAATATCAGCAATGGGAACGGCGTACCCAAGCGCATTGCTCAAGATACGATTTCCTATATTTATACTGTCTGTAGCAAATTCATTGGGAAGAATATTATTGAATTTTGCGGTTCCTAATAATATGGGATTGGCTTGATTGAACGCTGTCATATATGCCAATCTTGTAAATCGCTTAAATTGGTTGGAAATCCATTACGAACGGTAAAGACCAAATGTCCATTTGAAATTTTAAGATATTCATAGTCGGTAGATTCAGCTAACGCCGTCAATCTCCGGCTTTGTTGACTGCTTATTGCAGGGAAAGTGTCTTTTTACCGTCTATAAAATTTAAAAAATCACGCTCTTCTTGGGTGGCTCCTGCCATCAAGTCGTTCAAACTCACACTTGAATTTTCTTCAGTTCCCGCAACGATAAGCGCTCCAATCTGAACTTAGGAAGAACTTTTCCCTAAAGAAACATCTTTTAGAATTTCCTGCGCATCCATAACAAATACAGAATCTTGTATGAATGTGAGTCGGATTAAACCGTCAGGGTCGTATTGAATAACGCTGTCCTGTTTCAGCAAATCTCCGGCGACAATTCTGCGCATTGGCTAATGGCGTGAGAACTTCAGGCTTTATTTTTGTATTATTGAATTTGTCGAAGTTGACATCGTTTTTCTTGCAAGCAACGAGGTAATACTACGAATAGGAATAGAACGATAAATCGCATTGAATAGTCATAGTAAAAGTTTTTGATCACTGGTAACAAAGTCTACACATTATACATCGCAATATTGTTAACATTACAGTTGGTGAAACTGGAGAAATTCTGTTTAGGTCCGCGAATATAATTAGTCATTTATGAATGGAATAAACTAGGCCTATAATTTGTGCGTGACGGGTTTCAATTTAAATGAAGGTGGCGGAATTAAATTTAAGCATTGTCAAAAAAACGCGATATTCGCTTACTATGAAAATTGCCCCAGAGCATTTGCAGTTTGAAGTTTCCCGATATCGAATCGGAATTGCTTAGAACAGATTAGCGAATTTCGCTGAGGTCAAGGAGGTTCAAGCGGGAGACGTGTATGGTGAGAACGGGCCAGCACTTGACCTCTGCAATGGTCGTGCTGCGCGGTGCCATAAAAATTTATCAGCGAAGGCGAGGAAGGGGGAGAGTTTTTCTCTGTACTATTTGCAGAGTGGCCAAGCGTGTGCCATGTCGATGTCGTGCTTGCGCCATCAAGAGCAAAGTCAGGTCATGGGAGTGGCCGTGGAAGATTCCGAGGTACTGATGATCCCAATGGCAAAAGGTGAACCAGTGGGTACGGGAATACCGCAGCTGGCAAGAGTTCGTAATAAACACGTACAGAAATCGATTTGAAGAAGTATTGGAGGTTTTAGACAGTATAGCGTTTCGCGGAATGGATGAAAGATTGGAGTTCTTACCTGAAACGAGAAAGAATCCAAAAAGCGAAGTCCAACAGGTGTTGCATGTGTCCCACCAAAGTGTCGCCAATGATTTAAACACCTCCAGAGAGGTCGAATCTCAAGACTTGTAGAAGAAAATGGAGCAACGCGACCTCTTGAGTATTGCAGCGCAACCAAATCGAATTGATCGATCTTTAGTGCGAAGGTTCTAATTAGGCTTCAGCATTCTCGCTCCCAACTGCGATATTGCTGGCTTTGATCAAAGACGGAGCTCGAATAATGGATCCTGTTCCTCCTGCGTCGTAATTGCGTTTTCTGCGCTGCATCATGAGCTGGGCGGTCTTTCTCCATCTGTAGGAAGCTTATGCGTTGCAAAACCGGAGGCGCCTCCCCAAGAAAAGTCGGGAACAAACTGACGTGGGAAAGCCAGAACCGAAGATATTGGCACCTACACCAACCACGGTGCCTGTATTAAACATCGTGTTAATCCCGCATTTGGCATGTGATCGCCCATTATCAAGCCGCAGAATTGCTCCCCGCTCTTGTCGAAGCGATTGCTGGCATAATTCCACACTTTCACGTCGTCGTAGGTGTTTTTCAAATTAGAGGCATTGGTGTCCGCTCCAATATTGCACCATTCACCCAGCACCGCGATTCCCAAGAAAACCATCGTGCCCTTTGTTGCTGATAAGCCTGGAAAACCACATTGTTGACTTCACCACCAACATTGCAATAGGGGCCCAGGGTAGTGTCTCGCTGTAAATCTTACTGCCCATTTTTATATTGGATCCTTCACCCATTGCGAAAGGACCACGAACGATACTGCCTTCCATAATTTGAGCGTTTTTGCCAATATAAATAGGCCCTCGCCGGAGCATTGAAGATACAACATTCAACTTGGGCACCTTCTTCAAGGAAAATAGCGATGATCGCCAATAAGCAGTATTGGTTTTGGAGAGCAGGTGCGCTGTGTGCGGTTTGCCGTAAGTCAGCTCGAAATCGATTTTGATTTCACGCGCCGTTGTGTTTGAAAATATGGAAACGGACGGGTGTATTAGTAAATGGGTTACCGTGCCAAACTGAATCTCTTGCGATCCATTTCCTTTACTAGACCAAGCATAATATCCTCTGCAGCTGAAATGAGAACTGGCGTCTGTCGGGTAAATTCTCGATATGGCCGTATGAAGTTGATTCAGCACGAGGAAGTAAATGCCCGTTGATATTCAATGGTCGGCCTCCAAATCGGGGAAGCGTTGTTGCAAGATAATCGTCGTGTTTGAAAAGCAACTATAGAAGTCGCACCCAATCGCAAAGCATCCATTTTTCAGCAATACGTAACGATTCCAATCGCGCAACGCAGCAGCGGGTCGGGTAGCAGGTTAGGGGGAAAAGATCCTGGTGTCGTTCGGGTCCTCGAAAAAGCGTATAAGCATAATGCGAATTTAGGACTAATTTATCTTAGGTAACTGCAGTAGCGGCCGTGCAATTATTAGCGATAGAAAAAAGCCGGAAAATGAAAAAAGGGTGCTTGAACTCAAGCAAGCACCTCTTTTATGAATATGAATGATTCTTAAATAATTACTTCTTTCGCGTAACGCTTGCGGAATTTATCGATACGACCAGCGGTGTCGATAAGGTTCTGCTTACCGGTATAGAATGGGTGAGAAGCAGAAGAAATCTCCAATTTGTATAAGGGATATTCATTGCCATCTTCCCACTGGATGGTTTCCTTGGTATCAACACAACTTTGGGTCAAAAAAGCAAAGTCGCAACTCATGTCTTTAAATACCACTTTGCGGTAACTTCCTGGATGTATTTCGGGTTTCATAAATGATTTCTTATTAAAAGGACTGCAAAAATAATACAATTAGCAAGCACATCTGCAATTGCTTAGATTAAAAAATTAGTCGCCCAAACCGCTGACGTTCAAATCGCCGCCAATTTGTGCCTTGGGTTTGTTTTGTCGCTTGCACAATCAAAGAGAGGGCAGATACGTCCATGCCCTCCGGAGCTTCAAAGGGTTTCGCTATGTAATTGATACGTTTGTCGTGTTGAAGGGTCTTCATGAACTCGCCGAATATGGGCATGGCCATTTTACTGCCCTGACCCATACTGGAGTAACGCACGCGCACAGTAGGGTCATCGGCGCCAACCCAAGTGGCACAGACTAAGTCGTTGGTGACGCCCATAAACCAACCGTCAGCCGCTCCTTGAGTGGTTCCGGTTTTTCCTCCGATATCGCCTTCGATTTCGTAACGACCTTTCATTCCAAATGCCGTTCCGCGGTCCACCACCCGCTTTAACAACTGGAGCATGGTATAGGCTTTTTCGGCATCCAAAACCTGATCGTGTTTAGGGTGTTTCAAATTCTTCAATAACGTTGCCATCTTTGTCTTCGATACGCGTTATGTAGGTAGGCTCAACCCACAAGCCTTTATTGACGAAAGCACTGTAGGCGGAAGCCATTTCGAAAGGGCGATAATTCTACGGTGCCCAAGCTGATAGATGGAACGCGAGGAACTTGGTCCTTATCGATTCCAACTCGTTCTGCAAATTGAACAACCAAATCAGGGCCATTTTCGCCTAAGGATTTCATGATTTGTGCCGTGATCAAATTATCGGATAATGCCAAACCTTTCCAAATAGGCCATATACCACCTTCTTTTCCATCGAAGTTTTTTGGTGACCATTCTTTACCTCCCGAAATGAAAACGGTTCGCTCTCTTGGGAATTCGGTACAAGGCGTGAATTTATTGATGTCTATTGCAGTGGCGTAGATCAGAGGCTTAAACGTAGATCCCACCTGTCGTTTTGCACGGCGGTTGACGTGATCGTATTTGAAATGTTGGTGATTGATACCACCTACCCAAGCTTTAACATAACCGTTACTAGGGTCCACAGCGATAAAACCAGCATGTAATATTTTCTTGATGTACGACATGCTATCGTAGGGACTCATCAAGGTGTCTTTATCTCCCTGCCAAGTGAAAATACTCATTTTTACAGGTTTTTTTAACTCTTGGATGATCCGTTCATGATTGTAGCCCAATTCGTTTTTGATATTGATGTATCGTGACGTTTTTCTCAAGGCATCTTCAATATGATTAGGTATAACAGCCCTATTGGATATATATCTCCAAGGCTTGTCTTTCCCCCACGCTTTTACAAACTTTGGCTGAAATTCACTCATGTGTTTTGAAACTGCAGCTTCAGCGGCTTCCTGCATTTTAGAATCAATTGTGGTGTATATTTTTAAACCACTGCGATATAAATTGTAGCCATGATCTTTACACCAATTTTTCAATTGATTTCCTAGGTGTGTTTTAAAATACGGCGCCATACCCAAACTAGAGGCAGAACGGTATCTTAAGGTAATTGGTATTTTTTTAAGGAGTTCGAAAGAGTCTTTGCTTAAATAATCGTATTTAGACATTTGAGAAAGCACGACATTTCTTCGTGATTGAGAATTTTCGGTATTGTATTTTGGGTTGTATTTCCAATTGGCTTTGAGCATACCTATTAAGGTAGCGGCCTCGTTTACATCCAATTCAAGTGGGCGTTTATTGAAGAATTCTTTAGAAGCTGCGTCAATGCCGAATGAGATTCCTGAAAATGGAACCGTATTCAAGTACATGACAATTATTTCCTTTTTTGTATACCGTTTTTCAAGTTCAACGGCAATAACCCATTCCTTAAGTTTCTGAAGAAGGCGCCCAAATTTACCTCTTGGACGTTCAAACCTGCTGAAGAGATTTTTCGATAATTGTTGCGTGATGGTACTAGCACCGCCATCACTTCCTAAACTCGCAAAAGCACGCACGGTTCCTCTAAAATCAATTCCTGAATGTTCGTAAAAGCGAATGTCTTCAGTTGCTATAAGGGCGTTAATGGCATATGGACTGATTTCATCGAAGCTGACATTGGTTCGATTTTCCAGAAAGAATTTACCAATCACAACTCCGTCGCTACCTATAATCTCGGAACTTAACGCATTCTTTGGATTTTCTAAATCTTCAATTTCTGGCATGTCGCCAAGCAACCCAAGGGAAACTCCGAAAAAGAACAAAAAAGCCAATAAAATGGCACCGAAAAAAGAAAGCCAGAGCTTCGGATAAAACTTCATGAATAGCGGTTTACATTTCAAATATAAGGGTAAATTCTTTTCTCAAAAATTAGAAGTCCCTATATAACGGCGTAAAAGAACAAAATTCGGACAATCGCAATTTTGTACGTTCAATTGCGCCTTCCGTTTGTATCAATCTAAATCTGTATAAGAGGATTTATGCCAGTTGATATAACCCTCAATGTCTTCTGATTTTACCAATAATTGGAGGTTCTCATTTGAAATAGTGAGTGTCTCGTATTTGAAAATACCCCTACTGTTAAATAAATCTGTCTTCTGCGAAAGATAACGTGCGTAAAACCTTGTTTTATCGGCAGAAGTGAAATTCTCTACAATAAGCACATAATAATCTTTGATAGGGATATGCCTTCCCATTACTAAGTTATCAAATGAAAACTCATTTTTATTCAAATCGCTTAAAAGAGCCTTGGTCATATTCACATTTGCCGATTTCGGAATAAGAATTATGGCATCTAATAAAACATCTGCATTGGGCAATTTAAATGAATTGCTCTGGTTTAATGAATTCTTCACAGAATCGGGGAGTTGAGCGATATTCCGTTTTTCAAGTGAAGTTAAAATACTTTTTGCCCGTTGACTCACGTCTGTATTGGGATAATCCAAGCTAATTTGTTTGAAAATCTCAGTTCCTTTTATAGAATCCTGTTTTAGTAAGCAAAGTCCATAGACAAAATCAAACCTCGGTTGAAGGGAATTTCCGGAATACGATTTATCGGTGTTGAGTTTTATTTCAATAGCCCGTTGGTAATTCTTATTTTGGAATTCACGCAACATAGAATCATAAGCATTTTGGATGATTTTGTTGCTTTCTGCTTCGGGATTTTTAATGCTGTTGATGGCATCTGGGTTTTCGAGCATTTTCACATAAATACTCTCAGGAAATTTTGACTTTAAGGTATCTGTGTATAGCCGAGCGACAGAGGGTTGGTTTTCAAGACGATGGATTTTAATCAATTCGTAATAAGTCTGAGGTAAATAGGCAGAGTTATAAAACCGATTGATCAGTTTCATGTATTGATTTTGAGCCGTTTCATTTTCGTTTAACTTGCCCGCATAAATGCCTGCTGATTCGAATAAGGATATTTCGATTTCTTGTAAGAGTTTTTCTTGTTCGGATTCATCAAAAGGCAAATTCTCGTAGTACTTACGATCTTCTTTAGCTATGTCTTTTAATTTATCATTTAAGGCTTCCGTCTTTGCAGAGTCCTGCTTATCGGGGTTGTCTTGTATTGGGTCGTTTGGATTGTTGTTATTTGGGTTCTGCATTTTGCTTGCATATTTCCAAAAATCAACATTAGGCCTATCTCCGAAATTCCTTTTGAATTCTGCAAATCCATTTTTACGCGTTATTACGTTGTAAAAGGGGAATGAACTACCTGTTCCACCTCCACCCAAATTGGGATTCATGGGCATTCCTGGATTTGAAGGGAAATTCGGTGTTGGTCTGTTTTTAGATTGCTCTGCTAATGCTTTTGCACGATCTAAGTCATCCTTTTCTTTCTTTTTAGCGATTTTTATCTTTTCTTTTAAAAAGTCTTCATCTCGCACCAATCTAATTAAAGAATCATTTTGGCTAATGCGCACTAGGTGCACCAATAAATCGGTTACGATTTGATTTTTAGCTAATATTTTTTCAAAATCTGGATGAGTTGCATCCAATACGCGGTTGGCTGAATCGTAATATATACCTGCTTGTAAGTAGTCCTTTTGTTGATATTGAATATCTCCAATTTTCAAGTAAGAACTTGTCTTTTGATTTTTATCTGTTGCTGATTCTTGAACCGATATTTTTAATATTTCCAAAGCTTTAGGAATATCTCCAGCATCCAGTTCATTCAATGCCATACGATAATAGATTTGACCTTTGTAATCGAGGTTTTTATCATCTTTGAGCATGCGATTAAGAATCTTGTTGGCTTTGGCAAAATCTCGTTGTTGCGCAGACAAAATACTCACTTGTTCAATTTGGGCGTTGAATGTTATATCATAAGGTGGATTGAATCTTGGGACCTTGGCATATGCCTTTTCCGCTTTTGCATAGTCTCCCGTATTTTGATAAGCCTGTCCTAAAGCAAAATATGTTCGATAACAGTCCATTCGATCGGTAAGTCTAGGCAAGGCCTTTTGAAGTAATTCGGCGGATTGTTGGTATTTCTTTTGTTGATGGTAGATAGCCCCTAATGTGTATTGTGCAATATGTAATTGTTCTTTTGGGAGTTTGGGATTTTTAAGAATATTCGAAGCCATTGCTTCCGCATCAATGGTCTTCCCTTGTGCGAGTAAAGCTCGAACGGTCCAAAGTTTGGACTGAAATAAAATTTCAGGGTCTTTGTATTGGTTAGAAACAAAATCAAAAATATTAACTGCCGCTGTGGCATCGCCTTTAAATAGGTAAGCTTTACCTGTAAGTAAATAAGCATCATCAACCCATTTGCTTTTGGGATGCTTGTCAATCATGGTACTTGCTTTTTTTACCACTTCATCCATAGCGCCTAAATTGCCCTGAAGCGATTCGAGTGTCCCATAATTAAAAAGATTAATAGGTTTTCGGAAATCATCTTTGTAGGCTTCTCTAACGGCTTGGTATGTTTCTAACCATTTTTGTTCTCCGTTGAAGTAGATATTGTAATGGGCGAGGGTATTGTGCCAAGCTTTATAGGTCCATGAGGATTCGTTTCCACAAGATGAAACAAAAAGCACCATCAGGATGCTCAATATGGTATATGTACGGCGCAGCGCTCTGATAAACGCAAATCTCATAGATTTATGTGGTAAAAAACGGTATTTTTGGAGAAATATTTGCCAATTCGTAAATCGATTTCTTACATGAAGCCAAATCGCAGCAAAATTATCTCTAAACTTCGGAACAAACACCGTCTCGTTTTAATGAACGATGAATCTTTCGCAGAAATTGCCTCAGTAAAGATAAATTTACTTAACACAATGAGTATTTTCAGTGCATTGTTTTTGTTAGTTGCGTTGATATCGTATTTCTTGTATGCATACACACCCTTGAGAAACGTATTGCCGAATGGCTTAAGTAGTAGCGATAAGCAAGAATTAATTTGGTTGAATCAAGAATTAAGCGATCTGAAAAAAGAAATTGAAATTCGAAATCAAAAGTCAACGGTTTTGAACGATTTGCTTTCTGAAAATGAAAAGCCCTACGATTCTACTTCAGTTCGTATGCAGTAATTAGGCGTTTGAAATTTACGACTTTGTGCAGATATCTAAGCTGTTATAATTATATTTGCACTCGTTAAAAAACAACCTCACATGTTAGGAAGCGGAAAATCAAAAAGCAAAAGTTCCATGGCTCCTCAAGCTTTGTTGAATCTTATAGGTTCTGGAACCGTTATTACGGGAAATATCCAATGTAATGGAGATATACGTATTGATGGTACTGTTAAAGGCAATATGGAAGTAGGGCAGAAGCTCGTTATCGGTGAAACCGGTAGTGTTCTGGGGGATATTTCGGCTGTTAATGTGAGTATTTCAGGGACTGTTCAGGGTAATATAACCGCAGACGAAACCACTGTATTGCATGGAACTTCAACGGTTATTGGAGATATTCAAACTAGACAGATTATCATTGAACAGGGTGGTGTGTTTAACGGTACTTGTGCAATGGGGAAGGATTTTAACCCAACATTTAAAAAGCACGGTGAAACAAAATCAGACCAATCAGAATCGTAGTTTTTTATCCTACACCGGAATGGCCTTTCAAATGATTGTAACCATTTTGGTGGGAACTTTTCTCGGACGATTTATTGATGCTAAAACCAATTTAAAGTTTCCTGTTTTTACCCTAATAGGAATACTAGGTGGAATTGCGTTGTCTTTATTCCGTGTTTTTCAATCATTAAAACAAAAGAAATGAAGCTTTATTTAATCAAATCAGCTGTTATAACAACAATTATTTCCTTGAGTGCGGCAATAGCTGATGTGTACATGAAGCTGGATTTACCGGCAATTTCATATGCAGGTGTCGTTTATCTGGGTGCATTGTTTTCATTGGTTCGTTATTTTACCCACCACGACCAAAATATTACGGAAAATCAGAAGATAAGAAGATTGATGATTGGATCTATGCTGCGCTTATTCTTGGTACTTATCTTTTTGGTTATAAGTCTGTTTAATATGAAGCCCTTGGA
This sequence comes from uncultured Bacteroidia bacterium, assembly GCA_943789135.1. Taxonomy (GTDB): domain Bacteria; phylum Bacteroidota; class Bacteroidia; order NS11-12g; family UBA955; genus VMCP01. Next base: position 47,485 of record CALSSY010000020.1, on the reverse strand, counting down.
AATGTCGTTTGTGGTCATTTTTGGACTCACTTTTATTTTCTTTCTTTTCTTTGATATTTTAGAAATGCGTACTAACTTGCGACCCGATTCGGAAAAGCCCAATGAAAATGCAATCGACTGAAAATCAATGTACTAGTGTAGGAGTGAGGTTTGGAAAATTTGTCTTTGCCCTCTTTTTAACGCTGTTTTTCAACAATGTGGGTATTGCAAACGATAATCACTCGTCCAATACAAATTCAGAAGATGTTGAGCATCATGATGCAGAGTCTCATGAAGCATCAACCCATGAACATGCCGGATCGCATGAGGCTGCAAAAGGGTTTGAACCAGGTAAAATGATCATGGAGCACATCGCAGATGCGCACGATTGGCATTTATGGGGAGAAGGCGATCATTCGGTTTCAATTCCACTTCCTGTTATTCTGTACACTTCCGAAGGTTTATCTGTTTTCTCTTCAAGTAATTTCCATCACGGACATTCTCCATATAATGGTTTCAAATTGAATCACGAGGGCGTTGTGACTTGGGAAGATGAAACAAAGACAGATGTAATTTACGACTTAAGTATTACTAAAAACGTTTTGGCGTTATTCATCGGGTCAATTTTCTTAATCGTATTGGTAATTAAAATGGCGCGTCATTACGCGGCCAATACAGGAAAAGCACCTAAGGGCATCTATAACCTGATTGAGCCATTGATTTTGTTTTTGCGCGATGACATTGCAAGACCAACAATCGGAAAGAAAGCAGATAATTACATGTCTTTGTTGTTAAGTATCTTCTTTTTCATTTTCACCTTGAATTTATTCGGTCTTATCCCTGTGTTTCCAGGAGGTGCTAACGTAACAGGAAACATATCGGTAACGATGGTTTTAGCCCTAGTCGTGTTTATTACGGTAACGATTAGTGGTAACAAATACTATTGGAAACATATCTTTATGCCCGACGTTCCAGTTTGGATGTATGTAATCATCATCCCAATTGAAATTTTAGGGGTTGTGTTAAAGCCTTTCGTATTGATGTTGCGTTTGTTCGCGAACATTACGGCTGGACACATTATCATTTTAGGATTCTTCAGTTTGATTTTCATTTTCGGAAATATGAACGCTGGATTGGGCTATGCAGTTAGTCCATTAAGTGTAGCCTTTACCTTATTTATGAGTGTATTGGAATTGCTTGTGGCTTTCCTTCAAGCATTTGTATTCACCTTATTGTCTTCCATTTACATTGGAATGGCTGTAGAAGAACATCATCATTAAAAAATAAACTAAATCTAACACATAAATCAAAACAACTATGAGTTTAATGAACACGCTACTTCAAGCAACGGATTTAGCCGCTGCTTACAGCAAAATGGGTGCCGCTATCGGCGCAGGATTAGCCGCTATTGGTGCCGGTATGGGTATCGGTAAAATCGGTGGTAGTGCTATGGAATCAATTGCGCGTCAGCCTGAATCTACAGGTGACATCCGTGCAAATATGATTGTGGCAGCTGCTCTTATAGAGGGTGCTGTATTCTTTGCAATCGTTGTTTGTTTGTTGATTCTTTTCTTGTAAGATCCTACCGGGGGCCCTTAACAGGCCCCCGTTTTTAAAAACGAAAAAATGCAATTAGTAACTCCTGCTATAGGTTTGGTATTTTGGATGTTGGTGACTTTCAGCATCCTTTTATTCATTCTGAAGAAATTTGCATGGGGACCGATTTTAGGCTCCATCAAAGACCGTGAAGACAGTATCAACCAATCTCTATCACAAGCTGAGCAAGCTCGTAATGAGATGGCTAAATTACAAGGTGAGAACGAGCAATTACTCGCTCAGGCCCGTCAAGAACGCGACGCTATGTTAAAAGAGGCTCGCGAAATGAAAGAGAAAATTGTGGGTGACGCTAAATCTTCTGCCGAAGAGGAAGCAAAGAAGGTGATGGCGCGCGCAAGTGACGAAATCAACAAGCAAAAGTCAGCTGCTATGGATGAGTTGAAGAAAGAGATTGCTTCTTTCTCAGTTCAAATAGCAGAAAAGTTATTGGCAGAATCTCTGTCGAATAATGAAGCACAACAGAAATTGATTTCTCATCATTTAAACGAATTAACTCAAAAAGCTCAAGCATAAGTTATGTCTGAACAACGTATCGCTGCCCGTTATTCCAAAGCACTTTTTGACAAAGCTCAAGAAGAAGGCCTGTTGGAAGTGGTGAAAGATAATGTAGAAGAACTTATTTCCTTGTCTAATGAGAGTAGGGACTTTATGTTGTTTATACAAAGTCCGATGTACAAAATGGCGGCTAAAAAAGCAGCTTTGGATAAGATTTTTGGTAAACAACATGATCTAACCAAAGGTATTTACGCATTGATGGTTGATAAAAAGCGTGAATCGTTCATACCTGCTATGGGATTTAGCTTCATGAAAATGTACAACGATTTTCAAAAGATAGTTTTGGTAGAAGTTGAAAGTGCTGTTGAATTAGATGCTACTACTATTTCGGAAATTGAATCATTTGTTAAGAAACAAACAAATGCGAACTCCGTAAAAATCACAACTAAAATTGATCCTGCCATAATGGGAGGAATTACCATAGAGTTTAACGGTCATATTTTTGATAACACCGTTTTAACGCAACTGAAAAAAATTAAAAAAGAACTTCAAATCGCATAAAAATCATGTCACATATTAGGCCAGACGAAGTATCCAGCATATTGAAAGACCAGATCGCTGGTTTCAGCAGTGCTGCTAGTTTAGAAGAGGTTGGTACCGTACTACAAGTTGGAGACGGTATTGCCCGTATTTACGGACTTTTCGGAGTTCAAAGTGGTGAACTTGTAGAGTTCGAAAATGGCGTACGCGCTGTTGTATTGAATCTTGAAGAAGATAACGTGGGTGCGGTTTTGATGGGTAGCAGTACCGATATCAAAGAGGGTGATAAAGTTAAACGCACAAACAAAATCGCCAGTTTAAAGGTGGGTCATGGAATGTTAGGTCGTGTAGTTAACGCTTTGGGCGAACCTATCGATGGTAAGGGTCCAATAGAAGGCGATCTTTACGAAATGCCACTTGAGCGTAAAGCGCCTGGGGTATTGTTCCGTGAGCCTGTAACTGAGCCTCTTCAAACAGGTATTAAAGCAATCGATGCTATGATTCCAATCGGTCGTGGACAGCGTGAGTTGATCATCGGTGACCGTCAAACAGGAAAAACGGCTATTGCTATTGATACCATTATAAATCAAAAAGAATTTTTTGAAGCAGGTAACCCTGTATATTGTATCTACGTTGCTTGTGGACAAAAAGAGTCTACGGTTAAGCAAGTAGTTAAATCGTTAGAAGAGAATGGCGCTATGGCTTATACAGTTGTAGTTTCGGCTCCAGCATCGGCTCCGGCACCAATACAATTCTTCTCTCCAATGTCTGGATGCGCGATCGGGGAATATTTCCGTGATTTAGGTCTTCCTGCGTTGGTTGTTTATGACGATTTGTCAAAGCAAGCGGTAGCATACCGTGAGGTATCTTTGTTGTTGCGTCGTCCTCCAGGACGTGAGGCATATCCTGGTGACGTTTTCTATCTTCACAGCCGTATTTTGGAACGTGCCTGTAAGTTGAACTCTAACGATGAGATTACCTCTAAAATGAATGATTTACCTCCATCTTTGGCTGGAAAAGTTAAAGGGGGTGGATCGTTAACAGCCCTTCCTATTATTGAAACGCAAGCAGGTGACGTATCTGCATATATTCCGACTAACGTAATTTCGATTACTGACGGACAGATCTTCCTAGAGTCTAACTTGTTTAACTCAGGCGTGCGTCCTGCTATCAACGTGGGTATTTCGGTATCTCGTGTAGGAGGTAATGCACAGATCAAATCAATGAAGAAAGTGGCAGGTACCTTGAAATTAGATCAAGCACAATATCGTGAATTAGAAGCATTTGCGAAGTTCGGTTCTGATTTAGATGCAGCTACCAAAAATGTATTGGAAAAAGGTGCACGTAACGTAGAGATGTTAAAGCAAGCGCAGTTCTCTCCTCAAACAGTTGAGAACCAGATTGCAATGATCTATCTAGGTACAAAGAACAAACTTAGAAATGTTCCAGTAAATAAAGTTCGTGAGTTTGAAGAAGCTTTAGTTACTTATCTTGAGCAAAAGCATAAAGACGTTTTGAACACCTTGAAGTCTGGTAAAATTGACGATAGCGTAACAAGCGTACTTGAAGCAGCAGGCGAAGAGATTTCTAAGAATTACACGGCCTAATTAATAAACAATGTCAAATCAAAAGGAAATACGCGCCCGCATTTCGTCTACTATCAGTACGCAGCAGATTACCAAAGCAATGAAATTGGTAAGTGCTACCAAATTGAGAAAAGCGAGTGACGCCATAGTGCGTATGCGTCCCTATGCTTTGAAACTTCAAGGGATTATGTCAAATTTACAGGAAAGTGTAGATGACGATCGCTTGGCAGTTTATTTTGAGCAGCGTGAAGTTCGGAAGGTTTGTTTGGTAGTTATTTCGAGTGATAGAGGTTTATGCGGTGCATTCAATGCGAATGTGGCTAAGCGTACACGTCACTTATTGGAAAATGATTACAAAGAATTAGTAAAAAAGGACGCTGTTGAAATTATATGTATTGGTAAAAAAGCCGGTGAAACGTTAAAGCGTTTGGGTTACAAAATCAATACAGAATATCAAAATTTGTTGTTGGATTTGAATGCTGAAAAAGCGTTTAACTTTACTGAAACGTTGATACAAAGGTTTAAGGCTGGTGAGATGGATAAAATTGAAGTAGTTTTCAATCAATTCAAGAACGCCGCAACGCAAATCTTAACCAATGAGTCCGTATTGCCTATTTCTGCTGAAAAGTCTGATAATAAGTCCAGTTCTGGTGATTATTTATTTGAACCTTCAAAGGTTGTGATTCTTGAAGATTTAATCCCAAGATCATTGAAAACCCAAGTTTATCGTGCGATGTTAGATTCTTTAGCATCTGAGCATGGTGCTCGAATGGTTGCAATGGATAAAGCAACGGAAAACGCGGGTGAATTATTAGGTGCATTGCGTTTGGCCTATAACCAAGCTAGACAAGCAGCTATTACTCGTGAGATTTCTGAAATCGTAGGGGGTGTGTAGCGGCATTAGAAGGCGCTTAATTCTATTAATTCTACTATTTAATTGAGGTTGAGTGATTCTATTCGCTCAACCTCAATATATTTATGGGTACCTTTAATTCTAGATACCAATTCCTTTAAGTCTTCGGAATTGTTAACCATTATTTCTATTTCTCCACCAAAAGTTCCATCCGCGTTAGCGCGAATGTTTATACTTCTCATGTTTACTTGTAAATCTTTTGAGATGATATCTGTGATCCGACTAACAATACCAACATCGTCGATACCTCTAACAGAGATATGGGCCTCAAATGAATTGTTATAGCCGTCCTGCCAACTTGCAGGAATAATTCGATAACCGTATTGACTCATTAATTTCGAGGCATTTGGACAAGTAGTCCTATGTATACGAGCTCCGTCTCCTACTGTGATAAATCCAAAAATGGGTTCACCAGGCAAAGGATTGCAACATTTTGCCAAGGAGTACGGCATTTCATAATCTTCTCCGAAAATAATTTGACCTGTACTTTTCTTTCTTTCTTTTCTAGGTTGTGGATCCGTATTGGAAGATTTGGTATCTAAAATATCAAAAAGCACCTCTTTGGTCATGCGAATTTTACTGGTTGCAACGCCGTGGAAAAATTCACTTGCTGTAGGGTATTTATAATGTTTGTGAAGTAGTTGAATTTTCTTATCCGTAAATTCTACATCGTGTTTTTGGAACATTCGCTCCATGATTGTTCTTCCGCGACCCGCTAATTTTGTCTTTTCATCACGTAAAAATTCCCGAATCTTAGTTCGGGCTCTACCGGTTCTAACTATTTCGAGCCATTTTGCATCAGCTCTATATTTCTGAGTGGTTAATATTTCAACAATATCGCCATTCTTCAATTCGTGACCGATCGGGACCAATTTGTTATTTACTTTTGCACCAATCGTAGTTAAACCTACCTCAGTATGTATAGCAAAACCAAAATCTAATGCCACCGAACCAACAGGCATAGATTTCACCTCTCCTTTCGGAGTGAAAACATAGATTTCTTCCCCCAGTAATGAATATTTAAATTCATTTACCAGATCCATTGCCGTTAAATCGTTATTCTCCAAGGTTTCCTTTACGGCATTCAACCAATTTTCGAAGGCATCATCTTGCGGGGTAATGCTATTTTCACCTTTTTGAGCTTTATAACGCCAATGTGCGGCTAAACCACGTTCGGCAATATCATCCATGCGCTTAGATCGAATTTGAATTTCTACCCACCGTCCTTTAGGACCAAGTACGGTCGTGTGTAAGGCGGAGTAGCCGTTATTTTTTGGTCTGCTTAGCCAATCCCGCAATCTTCCTTGATGTGGCCTGTAACGGTCTGTAATGATACTATAAACCCGCCAACAATCGGATTTCTCCTGTTGAATTTCTGTATCTAAAATAATTCGAATAGCAAATGCGTCATAAACTTCTTCAAATGAGATCCCTTGTGTGAGCATTTTGCGATGGATACTGAAAATACTTTTGGGTCTTCCTTTTATCTCGGATATTTTAAGACCAGATTTTTCCAATTCATCGTTTAACGGTTCTATGAATTCGCGTATATAGCGTTGTCTGGATTGCTTGGTTTCGCTGATTTTATCGGAAATCGTTCGATATACCACGGGATCGGTGTATTTCAAGGCCAAATCTTCCATTTCTATTTTTACCGCGTTTAATCCCAATCTATGGGCTAATGGCGCGTAAATGAACATGGTTTCAGATGCGATTTTGAGCTTTGTTTTTTCTGGAACAGAACCCAATGTGCGCATATTATGCAATCGATCGCACAATTTTATCAGTATAACCCTCAAGTCTTCCCCGAGGGTAAGTAACATTTTCTTGAAATTTTCTGCTTGAATACTCGCGTCGCTATCAACGGTTTCAAATACAACGGATATTTTAGTAAGTCCGCCAATAATATTAGCGACTTTTTCACCAAATTTTCTTTCGATATCGTCAAGGGTAATTTCGGTATCCTCAACCACATCATGAAGTAAGGCACAAATAACGGAGGTTGCACCTAAACCCAATTCAGCGGCGGCAATTTGTGCCACCGCCAAAGGGTGAAAAATATAAGGTTCACCGCTTTTACGTAAAGTACCCTCATGAGCACGAGCCGCATAATCGAAGGCTTCTCTAACCGATTTTATTTTATCTTTAGAAACCTTGCCACTCAGACGTTCTGCAGCAGCAAACGGTACTTGTTGAGTAATTCGTGCCGATATGCCTCGTAAACTTCACCGTCGAGCAGCGCCATAAATTATTTATTCATTTCAGCAAAATGGTGGAAGAATCTTGGAATGGTTTCAATCCCTCGGAAATAGTTGAAATACACCGTAATGCTCATTAGGAGAGTGGATGGCATCGCTGTCCAAGCCAAAGCCCATCAAAACCGTTTTTGTCTCCAATTCCTTTTCAAATAAGGCAACAATAGGGATACTCCCTCCTCCGCGTGTTGGGATAGGGTCTTTGCCAAAAGTGTCTTTCATCGCGGCCGCGGCAGCTTTGAATGGTATACGCTATCCGTTGGGGTTACACACGGGCTCACCACCGTGGTGAGGGAGTAACCTTAACGCGTAACACCTTTTGGAGCAATAGAATTCGAAGTATTCGGTAAAAATTTTGGTGATTTTATCGGAAGACTGGATTGGGCACCAATCGCATGGATATTTTAGCGTATGCTTTTGAAGGCAAAACGGTTTTTGCCCCCTCACCCGTATATCCACCCCAAATTCCATTTACATCTAATGTTGGACGGATACCGGTGCGTTCGATAGTCGAATAACCTTCTTCACCCATTACATCTTCAATATCTAAATGTGATTTGTACGCATCTAAATCAAATGGGGTTTTAGCCATGGCAGCGCGATCTGCTTCAGAAACAACTACCACGTCATCGTAAAATCCTGGGATGGTAATATGTTGTTTGTCGTCTTTCATTTTAGCAATCATGTCGCAAAGCACATTAATTGGATTGCCAACGGCACCACCGTAAACACCACTATGCAAATCGATATTGGGTCCTGTAACTTCAACTTCTACGTAACTAAGTCCACGCAATCCAACGTCTATACTTGGTAGGTCATTTGCTAACATTGAAGTATCAGAAATAAGGATCACATCGGCTTTTAACTTTTCCTTATTAGCCTTGCAATAAGTTCCAAGGTTATTGCTTCCAACTTCCTCTTCTCCTTCGATCATGAATTTAATATTACATGCCAATTCTTGAGTTTGCATCATTGTTTCAAATGCCTTGACATGCATAAACATTTGACCTTTATCGTCGCAAGCACCACGAGCATAAATTTTCCCGTCTTTTACGGTTGGTTCAAATGGAGGTGTATGCCATAACTCATTTGGAACGCTAGGTTGCACATCGTAATGGCCATATACCAGAACGGTTGGAAGCTTGGAATCGATTATTTTTTCACCGTACACGATGGGGTAACCTGCAGTTTCTTCAAGTACTACATTATCAGCACCTGCTTTGCTTAAGAAAATCAGCAACGGTTTCTGCACACTTCCGAACGTCATCAGCATAAGCTGAATCAGCACTGATACTTGGAATGCGTAACAATTGGAATAATTCATCTAAAAAACGTTGTTGGTTTGATTCGATATAACTCTTGCTTGACATATATCGCAATTTACGCATAAATTGCCCGAATTCTTCTGTTTTTATCGTTATTTTGTACCATGAATTCCGACAGTACCCAAGCATCGTTGAATGCATTTAAGGGCGAAGTATTTATCTACGAAATAATTATATCGGTTATTGTGTTTACGGCGGTTTATTTTTTCCTGAAACAATATCACAAAAAAGAGAAGGAATCTAAAAAGAAAAATTCCAAATATTTCGGGGGGTAGTCAGCTTCCCACAAGAACGCTTAAAACATGAATTATTGATTGAAATAAAAATGGACCCAATTATGAGTCCATTCTATTCAATGATTTGAGCTTGCAGTTGGTTTATGATCTCATCCTTCTGCAATCACTTTTTTACTTTGCTTCCGTCTATCAAGGTTTTCGCAATGGCCATTCCCGGCTCTGTAATGATTTCATCACCTTCTTTTGGCCTTCTAGCAATTCGAAATAATCAATATCTTGAATGCCGGTCTTAACTTCCACCGCCTTGGCTTTACCAGAATTGTAGAGAAATACCCATGTTTTACCAAAACTTGAAGTTGTCTCAGTGGTTTTGGGATTTCTTGATGTTACCGAAGCGATAGGAATGGATAAAACGTTTTTACGAATTTCCGTTTTAATGTCTGCTGAAGCAGTCATCCCAGGAAGGAAGGGTTGTGGACGGCTTTTACTAATGAGATCGGCATAGCTTCCCGCATCGATTAATACTTTTACCGTATAGTTGGTTACTTGTTCGTTGATATTCTGTGCCACGTTGAATTTAGCCGAATTGGCGATTTCCGTCACAGTTCCTTTAAATATGCGCTCTGGGTAGGCGTCTACTCGAATGTCGGCGTCGTCGTTTAAATGTACCCTCACAATATCGTTTTCATTGATCTGTACTTCAACTTCCATTACGTTTAAATTGCTAATGCGCATGATTTCTGTGCCCGCCATCTGAGCGGTTCCTACAACACGTTCGCCTTTTTCACTGTTTAATTGGGTTACAATCCCACTTTGAGGAGCTGTAATTCGTGTTCGGCCCAATGTTTTCTGACCTTCTTCCAATCGTGCTTCTAAACTTTTTACATTAAAAACCGATGACATTTTTGTTTTTTCAGCTACAACAACTTCAGTTTGTTGCTGTTGGTATTGCATTTTGGCATTTTCAAATTCTTGAAGGCTAATTACCTTATCCTTGAATAATTGTTCTTGTCGATGAAACAAATCTTTGCCTAATTTCAAGTTGTTCTTTGCACGTATTTCTTGAGCTTCTGCTGAGGCCAAACTAGCTTTGGCATTATTCAAGTTTGCAATCAACTGATTAACTGTAGTCACATAAATTTCAGGATTGATGGTTAATAATAATTGACCTTTCTTTACCGAATCCCCTTCCTCAACGAACATTTCGGTTATTTCGCCACTAACATCTGGGCTGATTTTTACCTCGCTCTTAGGTTGTATTTTTCCTGTAACCGTAACAATTTCAGTTATATCTCGTCGCTCTACTTTCTGGGTCACAACATCGACCTCTTTCTTGCCACCCTTAAATATTGACGCTAGAATTACCAAAATCACCACAACGGTGACACTTATGATAATGATATGTTTTTTCTTCATTTTTTGGTTTGATTTTTTATGACTTGATCAATTGTAAGTTGCCTCGATACATAACATCGAGAATTAAATTTCGAAGAGCGGCTTCGTATTTGTTACTTAAATAGTTTTGATAAGCCATTAATTCTTGGTTTTTAGCCAGTTGAAGTTCAAAGTAAGTTGCTTGACCATTTTCAAATCGTTTTTGAACAAATTCCAAGTTGCGCTTTTGCGCTTCGTGATTTTCACGTTGTGCTTGGTACTGCATGGCTGCATTTTTGAAATTTTGATAGGCGTTAGTAACTTCTAATATGGCATTTTGTCGAATTCGTTGTGCACTAAGATCTTGTTGAATGTAGGCGAGTTTGGCCGATCTGAAACCATTTTGGCCTCTTAATTTTCCTAATATGGGCACGGATAAGTTTGCACCAAAACTCTGTCCAAAATTATCAAGCATCTGCTGATTAAAGGCGATGGTTTGTGTTTGATAGTCAAAAATAGGTGCTTCCACAATTTCATTTGTTCCTTGAACTATCCCAATTGGTTGGGAGCCTGAAATCTGAAAACCTGTCACGCGTAAAGCTTTATCTGAATAAATTGAACTTAGGTTACCCCCAATGGATATTGTAGGTAATAACTGTGCTTTAGAAATGCCTACAGAAATTGCGGCCGCTTCTTTTTTTAACAATGCCGATTTGTAATCTGCTCGGTTATAAAGTGCACTATCAATCAATTCGTTTAAACTAGCTGGGTATTGGGTGTACTCCGGAGCTGGGGTGAAGCTGTATTCGATATCAAAATCAAGTTCAACGGGGAGCCTTAATAAATTTTTCAAATTCAATAAAGCCGATTGATGTTGCATTTCTGACTGAACTTTTGTTGCACGAGCCTGAGACAACTGCGCGTTGGAAGAAAGAAGAACCCCTTCATTAATACTGCCCATCGCAACCAGTTTTTCGATTCGTTTTTGCTCTTGTTGCAGGGCTTCAACATTTGATACATTCGCTTTTTTTTGTTCGTTTGCTTGTAGGCATTGCAAATATGCCAGGGCTACTGAAAGTGCAATATTTTGTTTTGACTGCTTATAATCGAGTTCGCTTGCTTTGACCTGTTTCCTAGATCTTGTTACAGATTTACGTAAACTACCTCCGGCGTATACGACCCAACTACTGGAAACTTGAACAGAGGAGTTGCCAACTGTTTCCTGCACAAATTGATTGGTAAATCGGTCAATGCTTCTTCCGCTTTGGTAAAACTGTCCGCCTGAAAAACTCACTTCTGGTCCTAAATTCCATAAAGATTGTTTGTAATCTAATTCACTTTGGTCTTTGCTGATTTGGCTTAATAAAACATCAATGTTGTTTTCCAAGGCTACATCGATACATTTAGCGAGGTCGAATCTGCGGTTGTCTTGTGCTTGAGCAAGACCAAAAAAGGAGACCCCGATCAGTAATAAACATCGATTAAGCATAAAAGCAAAGGTAATCAAGCTTGGGTGTTTCTGTGGACAAACTATCGATATATCCGAAATTGCTTCGATAAAAAGTGTGGAAAAGATACCCGTAAAGAAATAAACAAAGCGGTGTATGTTTGTATCGAGTTTTGGTTTTCATTGTCATCGGGCAAGATGATAATGAAATGAAAAGGGAATTCGGTGTGAATCCGATACTGTACCCGCAGCTGTAACCTCATCTCTTTCTTAAAGAGATTTGCTTTAGGCCTTTATGCCACTGTGTAAACGGGAAGGCGCCTAAAGTGAGGAAGTCAGAAGACCTGCCGATCTCAATGAACAATCCGCTTTCGGGAATAAAAGCGAGGTAGTATGATTTATCAGATGGAATATGTCTGAGCTCTCCATGCTATTTATTTCCGATTGTATATGCTTATGCTGTTGCATGTTATACATATCGCCGCCTGTTTGGCTTCATTTGGTGATTCTGCCAATTGGGAGCCTTTAACTCCCGTTCCTGCGGTTGATACGGTCCATATTCATGTGGATAGGAGTGAGTTTGCTACCGTAGGAAGGCGTGAAATTAGATTGATTACTGGGAAAACACCGGAGTTGCTTTCGCAAAACATGCAAGATGCCGCGCAATTTATAAAAGAATATGGAGTTTCTGGTTCTGCTACAATTTCTAAGCGCGGTGCAGACGCAACTCAAACTCAAGTCTTATGGAACGGTCTGCCCATCAATCATCCAATGTTAGGGATGATGGACTTTAATGGCGTTTCTACCTTTGGCGTGGACGAATTGGTTGTGATTGAAGGCGGGAACTCAGCCATGTACGGTTCAGGAAGTGTAGGTGGCACGGTTATGCTCAGAAATAATCTGAATTTCAATTCGGATCTGAAAATAATTACCAATTTCAACACAAATACTTTGGGCAATTATCAAACGGGACTGCGACTGAGTCGCGGCTGGGAGCATGCCTATTTTGATTTTTCAAGTTCTTGGATGAATAATTCAAATGGATTCTCATTTTTTGATCCCATTTCACAAAAAAATCGTAGTTCGTTTAATAGTGAGCTTGAAAGCCAAAATATGAGGGTAGTGGGGGCACTTTCAAACAAGCAGCATCAGGTCAAACTAATATCAGAAATTGGCCTCGTAGAAAGAGGTCTCGGTTTTTTATTTGGCTCGGATAAGGCTTTGGGTACTCAATCCGACTTGCAGTATCGAAACTTGTTGCAATACGATTGCAATTTAAAAAGGTCTCATTTTTCTCAGAAAATCGGTGTTACCTCTGATAGGTTGGTATACACCGATTATCAAGGTATAAGCGATACCTCGGTTGCTAATATGTTGTTCTTTCAATCCGAAGCTTTTCATCAATTCACCTCAGGGAAGTTGTTTTATGGCTTTGATTTTCAATTACAATCTGGTTCATCGGGTTTCTACGAAAAAACGCAAATACGACATCTACCTGCATTCTTTACAGCCTGGAAGGGTGTAATTAAAAAGACGGACTATTTGATTAATTCACGATATGAATGGAATGAGCGTATTCTTACAGGTGGAATTAGCACACAAACGTCTATTGGTTCTAATTTTGTTATTAAAACAGATTTGAATCGTAGTTTTCGTCGACCTACGCTCAACGATTTATATTGGCGAGTGAGCCAAAGAAATAGTTTGGTTCCTGAACATGGGTGGGGTACAGAAATTGGCTTGCAATGGACAAGAAAATTACGCAATAATCAATCATTTAATATTGAATTAACACCTTTCTACAGGGAATTAAACAACCCTATTATTTGGCTGCCACAAGGGGCCTTATGGTCAGCTCAAAATCTATTTTTTGGTAGATATACCGGTATTCAATTCCAAAGTAATTTGACTTTGGTGTTAGGTCACAGTCAGATTGAATTTAAAGAAAGCTTAGAGTGGGTGAACTCAGCCGTTAAGTCCATAGAAAGTGCCAATTTTTTGCAGCAAATTTTTGTCCCCGATGTTATGAGCACGGCAAATGTGAATTGGAATAGAAAAAATTGGGGAGCTGGTGTGCAATGGCAAATTGTTGGAAATAGATTTACGGCGACAGATAACTCCGAAGTGATGCCATTATATGCTTTGATTTCGATGGAACTTCGTTATTCATTTTCTGCATTCTCTAAATCTAAAATCAATTTTATCAAAATAGGTACAGAAAACTTAACAAATGTTTCCTATCAGAATATGCCAGGTCGTCCTATGCCTCCTAGATACTTTTTTACACAACTGAATATACAACTCTAAATAAAAGAATTATGAATAAAACAATGCTTGCGGTTAGCCTTTTGTTTTTTGGAATATCTAGCTTAACTAGGCTAAATGCCCAAACAACAGTTTTGGAATTTATCGGATTTGAAGAACTCAAATCGGAAATTTCAAACGAAGAAGTTTGGAACGGCTCCAACGGAAAAACCCAATATGAAGCACCGAATTCTGTAAAACTAAGCATGGATATTGGTTGGGATACGGCTTTTGGCGGGTACTGGAAGAACATGTGGGCATTCTCAAGGAAAAGTTATAATACCCTAGAGCCTAGTGATTATGGGAAGCATTTATATGCATCAAAACCCGGAAAAGGCGCGGAAGAGAATGGGGAGATATACGCAATAGGATCACAAAATACATATTTGTTGAATCCAGATCCCAATCAACAACAAATTGTTGGATTTTACATCTCCAATACCACCTTTGCCTACAATAGCATGGCATTAGGGGATAATTTTGCCAAAAAGTTCTTAGCCGAAGATAAGGATAGTTTTGTGCTGGATATACGTTCCTATGCAAATCAAACTTTAGTGGGAGAAACTCAAGTAGTATTAGCCGATTTTCGTAGTGAAGATAACTCCAAGAATTTCATTCTGGATTCTTGGCAGTGGGTTCCAATGACGAATCAAATGGTTGACTCAATCCATTTCACATTGAGCAGTTCAGACGTGGGCGATTTTGGAATCAATACGCCCTTGTATTTTGCTTTAGATAATATTGAGATTACCTTATTGAATGGGTTGGAGAAGTCAAAGAAACAACAGTTATCAATCTTTCCGAATCCAGCAACGGATCAAATTAATTTTGCAAATTCTGCAAATATTGAATCCCTAACTATTTGCGATTATCACGGGGCATTAATGGATGCGCCTCCCGCACTATTTCCAATAGATATTTCATGGTATCCATCTGGATGTTACTTTGTTAGTGCCATAATGAAGGATGGAACAATTGCAACAGGAAAGATTTTGAAACAAAACTAGAATGAAATCAATTCACCTGTGTTTTTTAGTTCTTATTGTTGGGATGGTTTCCTGTATAAAGGAACCTGAGAAGCCCGATAATGATTTTACACCCTCCGAATCTGCACATGTAGCCGTATTGTGTGAAGGGAATTTCATGTGGAATAACGCTCAGTTGGATGTTTATATGCCCGATTCGAATAAACTCCAGTCCAATGTGTTTGAGATTGTCAATAACCGGCCTCTAGGCGATGTATTGCAATCAGGAATTATATATGGGAATACATTTTGGTTGGTAATAAATAACAGCGGACTTTTAATAGGATTAGATCCCAAATCATTCAAAATCAAACATAAAATAAATATTAGTAAATCTCCTCGTTATGCCATTGGCTATAAAGGCAAATTGTATGTCACGGATTTGGAGAGTAACGCCATCACACAGCTTGATACTCAAACCTTAGAAATTACAACCTTCAAGGTTCTAGAAAATCCCAATGGTCAGAGATCCGGTTGGACGGAAAACATTGCCGTTTATAACGACAAAATTGTTGCTGCTGTGTATGATGGGTACCTGTGGACATTAAATCCAGAAGACGAATCAATCGAAAGATTCCAGTGCCAAAGAGGATGTCAATTACTAGAGATTGATGCTGAAAATAGATTATGGGTAGGGGTTAGCGATGGTGACTCATCCAGTTTATTAAAGTTCAATTCAAATTTTAAGCTTGAGAATCGGATTGACTTCCCCAAAGGCAATAACCTCAATCGGATGTGCAAAACGGTATCTGGAGACTCTTTATGGATTTTGATTTCAGGACAACTTGAATGTAGGGATTTAAAAAACCCTTCAGTTGCTATACATACCGTAATTCCCTATACAGAAGGTTATGGTCTTTCTGTAAATCCACAAAATGGCGATATTTACGTCTCTGACGCCATTGATTATATAAGCAAAGGAAGGGTGGTGGTTATGAACGCCAAAGCCGACTCCATTAAGAATAGCTTTTATTCCGGTATAATTCCTTCTGATTTTGTCTTTATTGCCCCTTAAGATCGAGGATAGGCTTCGTGTATTTTCGCGTACCTTTGTATCGTGAAACGCATCGATGTGCTCATACTTCGCATGTATGTCAGGCTTTTTGCCGTGACGTTTTTGTTGAGTTTGTTCTTGTTTTTGATGCAATTCCTTTGGAAATACATCGATGAATTAGTCGGTAAAGGCATTCCTACTCTTGTACTTCTGAAATTAATCGGACTTTCATTGGCGGATCTTGTTCCAATGGCATTACCCATGACTGTAATGGTTGCGGGTCTTATGACTTTTGGAAATCTTTCAGAAAGCTTTGAATTGGTTTCCATGAAAGCCAATGGAATTTCATTAATTAGAATTCTTAGACCGGTTTTCCTATTCATGTGTGGTTTGGTCGTAATGAACTTTTTGTTTTTGAATTACGTGATTCCTAAAGCCAACTTAGAAGGTAAAGCGATGCTTATGGAGGTGCGCTCCAAGAAACCCGCGTTTAATATCGAACCAGGGCAGTTTTACCAACAAATTGATGGTGTTGCAATTTCAGTGGGCAGTAAAGAAGAGGACGATGAAACGGTACACGATGTTCTCATTTATGAATATAAAAAAGACGATAGTAAAAGATTGAATGTTATCCGAGCAAAAGATGGAACAATGAAGCTTTCTGCGGATAAACGAACGTTAAACTTTACATTATTCAATGGCGTTCGATATGAGGAGATGACATCTGTGGAAAATTATCGTAAAACACTGCCATTCAATAAAATGTATTTCGAAAAGCAGCAAATGGTAGTCGACTTGTCTAGTCTTGATTTCAATTTTGCCAATCGGGAACATCTTGCTACCGATTATCGATTGCTGAATCTCAAACAATTACAATTGGAAATAGACACCTTTCATTTACGCATGGAGAAGCATTACGCAGACAATGAAAGATATTTAAGCCGACTGATACATTATCCTGGATTGTTCCCTGGTGTAAATTCTAGAGTTCGACCTGCAGACAACTATACACGTCTCTCTGATACCCAAATATATAACAACTTTGATTCAAGTAAACGCGCGAATATGCGGAATCTAGCACTTTCAACTGCAAAAGGAATAAAAGGTACTTTAGACGGATATGCATCTTCACAAGATTACGAATGGAAAGACGTAGCATTGTACAAAAGTGAGTGGCATAAAAAGTTTGCGTTTTCCTTCTTGCTGATGATCTTGTTTTTAATTTCTGCCCCATTAGGTGCCATAATTAAGAAAGGAGGAATTGGACTTCCTTTGGTTATTAGTGTGTTGCTGTTTGTGCTCTTTTATGCATTAAACCTAACGGGAGAAAAGATGGGTAAGGGATTGATTGTGCCTGTTTGGTTGGGGATGTGGATGAGTTCAGCCTTGCTTTTGAGTGTTGCCATTTTTATTACAAGAAAGGCCCTTTCAGATCGGAATTTATGGGAGCCTCGGAGAAAGAAAATTTCATTGAATAAAGAAACCGTTTCAAAGGCATGAATATTTTAGTGGTTGGAAATAGAATTCCTTGGCCTTTACACGATGGTGGAGCATTGGCTACGTATAGAATGCTGGAGTCGCTAAGTTTAGCTGGAAATACCGTTACCTATTTCAGTTACAATACTAGAAAACACCATGTTCCGAAATCTTCAATTGAAGAAAATATATCCTTTTGTGAAGTAATTCCCTTTGATTTAAATGCGGAAATACGCCCATGGGATGCATTTAAAAATTTGTTTTCTAAGGGGAGCTATTTTTTAGAGCGCTATTTCAACGAAGAAGCATCGGTTTATTTGTCGGCCCTAATAGAAGAAAGAAATTTTGACTTGATTCAAATCGAGGGATTGTATTCCTTTCCAATTTTTGCAAAGTCTATTTCATTTTGGGGTGAAATATATACGTCCTCTTTAAAGGATCATCAAAATAATGGATTGCCCCTTGTGTACAGAGCCCATAACGTCGAACATGAAATTTGGTCGCGTTTGGCCCAAAATGAATCCAATTGGTTGAAAAGAGCCTATCTCCGAATTCAATCAAAAAGACTAAAAAAAGAGGAAGAGTCATTAATTGAATCTGTTGATGCGGTTGTGGGAATTTCACAAAACGATTGTGCGTTTTTTGAAAAATTCAAAACGCCAAGAGTACATATGTTTTTGCCGAGTGTTAAAACACCTTTAAAGGTGGACATCAAAATACAACCAGAATCAATTTTTCATATTGGTTCAATGGAATGGGATGCAAATGTTCAAGGTATCCAATGGTTTTTGAGTAAAGTTTGGCCCAAAGTTAAATCGGCACATCCCAATTTGAGCTTTCATGTAGCAGGTAAAGGTATTAGCAAACATGAAAATTTGTTTTTTCAAACCGGTGTCCATAATCATGGTGAAGTCCCCAATGCTCAAGAATTCATGCGGAACTACGGAATATCAATAATTCCACTACTTGCTGGAAGTGGCATTCGTATGAAGATTATAGAAGCCATGTCTCTAGGTGTTCCTTGTGTTGCAACGGATATAGCCGTTCAAGGTTTACCTATTTCTAAGCAAGACGATTGTATAGCAATCGCTAATGATGCAGAACAGTTTGCGGAAGCTTTAAATGATTTACTAAATAACCGTAAAAAGGCCATACAAATGGCAAAAAATGCGCATCAATATTGTTTAAAACAACATAGTGCGGTAAAGAATATGGAAGCACTTTTAAGTTTCTATAACCAACTTATGCGTTAGGCTTGTAGTGCATTTTGAAGTGTTGAATTCCAGCTTCTTCAAATTGAGGTCCAATCGTTTCAAAGCCTAGCTTTTTATAAAATGGAACCGCATGCAATTGAGCATGTAAGTAAATTAGCGTATCGACCGCGCCGATTTTTTCTAAACATTTTTCCACCAATGCAGCGCCAATACTTTTTTCTCGATATGCTTTTAAAACTGCAAAACGTTCAAGTTTAATTCCGTTTTGGGTTTGTCTTATTCGGCAAGTGCCTGCGGCTATCCCCGTATATTTAGCGAGGAAATGGGTGCAAGAATCTTCGAACTCGTCATACTCTTCTTCTGGGTTTACACCTTGTTCTATTACGAATACTTGACGTCGTATTTCGAAAATATCTAACATTTGTGCACCCTTGCGCACTTCTAGAATCTCAATCATAGGGAAAAATGGTTATTTTTGTCCAAAATTAAACGTTTTATAAGGAATTTCTCATGGCTCAATCAAACATCGAACAATTATTAGGAAAAGATGCTTCCTATTTATTAGGTCACACCTGCTCGACCATCCCTAAAGAACATATACATACTCCTGGTGGAGATTTTGTAGATCGTGTTTTTGCACAAACAAACCGCAATACACAAGTATTACGTTCGTTGCAATCTTTATATGGAAACGGTCGTTTGGCAAATACCGGATATTTGAGTATTCTTCCAGTTGATCAGGGTATTGAGCACAGCGCAGGGTCTTCTTTTGCGCCAAATCCAATATACTTCGATCCTGAAAATATCATTAAATTAGCTATTGAAGGGGGTTGTAATGCAGTTGCATCTACATATGGAGTGCTTGCAATGAACTCTCGTAAATATGCCCACAAGATTCCTTTTGTAGTTAAAATAAACCACAATGAATTCTTGTCGTATCCCAATACATACGAACAAATCATGTTCGGTAGTGTACGTGAAGCTTGGAATTTAGGTGCAGCCGCGGTTGGAGCCACTATTTATTTTGGAAGCGAAGACAGCAATCGCCAAATTATCGAAGTCGCTCAAGCATTTGAAGAGGCTCATGAATTGGGAATGGCTACTATTTTATGGTGCTATACTCGTAACAATGGGTTCAAAGTTGATGGTGTCGATTACCACACAGCTGCGGATTTAACTTCACAAGCCAATCATTTGGGTGTTACCATTCAGGCGGATATAATCAAGCAGAAATTACCTACCAATAATGGTGGATATAATGCAACTAAACACGGAAAAACACATCCTAAAGTGTATTCTGAATTAACAACCGATCACCCAATTGATTTAACCCGTTACCAGGTGGCTAACTGCTATATGGGACGTGCAGGTTTAATCAACTCTGGTGGTGAAAGTAAAGGTCAAGGAGATATCGAAGAAGCAGTAACAACAGCGGTTGTTAACAAACGCGCTGGTGGTTCAGGTCTGATTTTAGGCCGTAAAGCTTTCCAAAAACCAATGAACGAAGGAATTCAGTTATTGAACTCGGTTCAAGACGTTTATTTGGATTCTTCAGTAACCATTGCTTAATTTGATATCATGTCAACGGTAGACCACGGATTCGAGGAATATGAGGATATGAACACTTCGGGCTCGAAGTGGTATGTCCGCACGCTCTCTGGAATCCTAACCAAAACTAAGGATAAAAAACCCACACCAGATGGTTTGTGGGAAAAGTGCAAACGATGTAAAGAAGTGCATCCTTCTAAAGAATGGATTGATAACTTATACGTTTGTCCTAGTTGCAATTATCACGATCGCATTGGCTCAGAGGCATATTTTGAATTGTTGTTTGACAATGGGAAATATACGGAGATTAATGCAGGGATGAGCTCAGGAGATCCACTGAAATTTACGGACAGTGCGCCTTATGTGGATCGCATAAAGGTGGCTCAAAACAAAACCGGTTTAACCGATGCAGTTAGAACGGCTCACGGTAAAATAAATGGCATTCCTCTGGGGGTGGCGTGTATGGATTTTGCCTTTATTGGTGGATCTATGGGCAGTGTCGTAGGAGAAAAAATAGCACGTATGATCGATCATTGTATCGCAACACATACGCCGTTTTTGATGATTTCAAAATCGGGTGGTGCAAGAATGATGGAAGCGGCTTTTTCGCTTATGCAAATGGCCAAAACTTCGGCTAAGTTAGCTCTTTTGAGTAAGGCTAAAATTCCATACATTTCCCTAATGACCAATCCTACTACTGGCGGTGTTACGGCCTCCTATGCGATGCTAGGAGATTTTAATATTGCAGAACCTGAAGCATTGATTGGATTTGCCGGACCTCGTGTAATACGTGAAACAATTGGAAAGGATCTTCCAAAAGGTTTCCAAAGTAGCGAGTTTTTATTGGAACATGGCTTTTTAGATTTCATTGTTTCAAGAAACGATTTGAATCAAAAATTAACTACATTACTTTCCATCATTTGGAATAAAAAGAAACATTAAAAAGAAAAAATATGAACTTTCCTGAGAATTTAAAGTACACCAAAGATCACGAATGGATTTTGGTAGAAGGAGATGAGGCTAAAATTGGAATTACCGAGTTTGCACAAGGTGAATTGGGTGATATCGTATTCGTTGATATCAGCAGCGAAGGTGAAACCCTAGATGCTGAAGAGGTATTCGGTTCTGTAGAGGCGGTAAAAACCGTAAGTGAATTGTATATGCCTGTTTCAGGTGAAATCTTAGAGGTAAATGCAGATCTTGAGAATGCGCCGGAAACCGTAAACAGCGACCCATATGGTAACGGTTGGATGGTTCGTGTAAAATTAAGCGACGCTACTCAAATCGATGGCCTAATGAGTGCAGAGGAATACCGCGGAATGGTTGGTGCCTAATTCCGATGTCCTCTCTTTTTAAAATTATAAAAAAGAATTATCCATTAATCCCCGCGTTAACGTGGGGATTTTTGATTTTATACTTGACCCTAAGACCAAAAAAATCTGTCGATATTCTAACACTGCCTTTCTGGTTGGAAGGCTTGCCAATTGATAAGTTGGCGCATTTTGTTTTCTGGGGTATTTGGTACGGTCTCTATTCGAATTTTTATTTATCCAGAAACGACTTAGGTATGAGTAAATTTTTTAATAGGCGCGGGGATAAGAAAGAGCGACTTTGGGGAATTGTTGTAATGATAGGAACTGGAGCATTTGTTGAGGTCACCCAATTTTATTTGAATTGGGGGAGAGAAGCGGAGTGGGCCGATTTATTAGCCGATACTGCTGGAATATTCATTGCGGCAATTTTCTGGTAAAATAATATATTTCTAGATAAGCCATTAGTTGAAAATCAATACAACTATAAGGTTGAATTTGTATAAATAAAAAACACCCTTGAAAAAGGGTGTTTTTTATTCGAGGTCGGAACCGGATTCGAACCGGTGTAAGAGGTTTTGCAGACCTGTGCCTAGCCGCTCGGCCATCCGACCTTGTTGTTTTAGAGGATTGCAAAAATACCATTTTTTTCGACCTTCCGCAAACTTTATTTACTATTGCGAAATTATTTCTCCATCCGCCATTACGATTACGCGATCGGTTTTTCTTGCAAAATCTTCATCGTGGGTTACGATCAATAAAGAGGTACCAAATTCTTGACTCAACTCTTTAAAAATATCGAAAACCATTTCCGCATTTTTTGAATCTAAATTACCGGTAGGTTCGTCACCCATTATAATACTTGGTCTGTTAATTAAGGCTCTAGCAATTGCAACGCGTTGTTTTTGACCGCCTGAAATACGAGTAGCCATTTTTAAGGCTTGGTCTTCAATTCCTAATAAGCGGAGTTTTTCCATTGCCTCGTATTCAATTTCAGATTTACTCATTTTTCCTAGTTTTAATGCCGGCATCATAACGTTTTGTAAGACAGTAAACTCGGGTAACAAATAGTGAAATTGAAATACAAATCCAATATATTCATTGCGCAGCTCTGCTAATTCATCGGCATTTAAGGATCCAAAATGAGAATCACCAAGCCAAACATCGCCCGAATATTGTGAATCCATGGTGCTTAGAATGTACAATAAGGTGCTTTTGCCACAACCCGATTTTCCCATAATAGAGGCAAATTCTCCCGATTTCATTTCAAAGGAAATTTCTTTGAGAATTTGTACCTCAACGGGATCGTGAAAGAATTTGCTTACTCCTTGAACTTTTAACATATCACTGTCCTCTCAATATTTCTACGGGATCAATTTTACTGGCTTTTTTTGCAGGTAAAAATCCAGCAAAAAAGGTAGTAATTAGTGCAAAAAAGGCTCCCCCAATGTAGTACCAAGTGTTAAAATTAACCGGGAAGGTTTTTACAGTTGGAAGAGCTGCTGTTTCAAACGGACTTTTACTGATGCCATAAGACAGTAAAAAGCCAATGATCAAACCAAGCATACCGCCAATTAACCCAATTATAAGAGCTTGATAAATGAATACTTTTTGAACATCTCCAGAGGAAAATCCGGTAGCTTTCAAAATGGCAATGTCATTCATTTTTTCGTAAATGAGCATATTAAGTATGTTGTAAATGCCAAAACCCGCAACCAATAATAGTGTAATTGAAACGGCATAAGTAATTAAATTTCGAATCTTAGTACCCGTTTCAAATTGCGCATTGGCCTTTTTTATATCAATGCTACTTACATCAAAGTGCTTGGAGATTTCTTCGCTCATTTCCGCCGCGTTCTCAATGTCGTGCAATTTGATATGGATATCAGTAACATAACCTGTGTTTTCTCCTGCTACCAATTGTGCCGTTTTAATGTTTGTATAGCTCTGAAGGTTATCTACTTCTGCAAGTCCGCTTTGAAAAAGTGCTACAATTTTCAAACGAACGAGTTTCCCTTTTGAATTTCGCATAGATACATTGTCGCCAATTTTAAGTGAAAGTTTGTTGGCAACACCTGCCCCTAAAATGACACCCCTACTGTTAGATGCCAAATCGCTGGGCTTGCCACCAATAATATATTGGTGAAATTGAAATAATCTATCCTCTTCCAATGGGTTAATACCGATGAGGTTTCCGTTTAATAACACAGATCCCGATTGGTAAAAAACACGGGCAGATACTTGAGGGGTAATTCCTTTTACGCGCGAATCATCTGATAATTCATTGATGATACCCCGGTTATTTCGGATATTAGATGCAGTTTTCTTTGGTTTAATTGAATGTATTGTATGAAGGGTTGATGCATTTCCATATAAAGAATCTAACATCACTGCTTGTAATTCGGAAGGCTTCACTTCATTGTAGATTCTAATATGCGGGGTGCGGTTTAGTATCAAGCCATCTAATAAACCATTTAAGCCCGTCATGAAACTCATCAAGGTGATAAACGTACCTATTCCAAAAGTAACTCCCAAAGCGGCAATGGCCGATTGTTTTTTTCGAGCAACTACGTGAGTTTTGGCAATACGAAATAACAGAGGGTTATTTTTCATTGGGAATTAAGATTTCCGTATTCTCATCAATCCCTGATAATACTTCAATATATTGTGTATTGCGTAAGCCGATTTTTATTGTTTTTTCACCAGTAGTTGTATTAATCGTACTGTCGCTTGTAAGAGCTTCCACAGGAATTACTAGCGTTTCTTTTCTCGTCTTGAGAATGATATTTGATTCAGCAGTTAATCCAGGATATAAAGGGTCGTGTTCTCCGATAAATACGGCTTCCGCATGAAACGTTTGGGTGCCAGGATCCAAATTCGGTGAAATCCGTGAAATTTCAGCACGAATGGTATTTGGATATGCATCGAGTTTTACAACTACTTCTTGGCCAATTTTAATTCTTGAAATATCGCGTTCATCGATTTCCATTTCTACTAAAAATTTATTGACATCACCTATTAAAGCAATTGGCCTCTGGGGGCTTACTAATTCTCCTGCGTTTGTGCTCATCTCGTAAATGCGACCTGACTGATAGGCATAAATTTGATAAGACCTAAGTTGGCTTTTTGCAAGTTCTACGTTTTGCGACGATTGTTTCGATTGGGCATTAATTTCTTCTTTAAGAGCCTTCAATCGGGTTTTTAATCCCATTAATTGTCCTGTACTCTGTTTGAATTTTAGTTGTCGTGTTTCCAAAGCTGATAAACTTCCTACTCCACGTGATTCATAGAGTCTCTTTTGACGGAAATAATCGATAGAATCTTTCTTATAAAGAAATTCAGAAGATGTAATTTGAAGTTCTAATTCTCTGATTTTTAAGCGGGATGCAGCTATTTGCGCTTCTTGAGCTTGGGCGATTTTTAAGCGAGTTCCCAAATCTACACCATCAAGTTCGGCAATTAATTGACCTGCCTTCACCGTATCACCTTCTTGAACGTGGTATCGAACCAAACGGCCAGCGACTTCTGGGTATTGGGCATATTGGTTTGCCGATTGGACTTTAGAACTTGCATATATCGATTCAACCCAATCTCGCTTTTCAACTTTAACACTTTCAGTATCTGGTCCACAAGAATGTAAAAAAAGTATCCCAACTATGGGTGCTATTTTGAATAAATGCATAGAACAAAGATGTGTTTTAATAGACATAAAAACCATAATTTTAATCAGTTAACGTACGCGTTCTGCGCCAATGTACGTTTTCTTAACTTTGGCACGTTTAATTTCCTTTTCTTCTGCTTGTAACAGATCTTTATTAATAATGATGAAATCGGCTAATTTGCCTTTTTCAAGCGAACCTTTGTAAGACTCTTCTTTATTGGCAAATGCGGCCCAATAGGTCATCCCCCATAATGCTTCTTTTCTGCTCAGGCTTTGATTTTCAATAAAGGGAACATCTAAATTTCCGTTTAAATCCTTACGAAATACGGCCGAATAAAATGTGGCAAATGGGTTCATGTTTTCTACAGGGAAATCCGTACCCAAAGCGATGCAATTTGCTTGATTTAACAAGTCTTTATATGCATAAGCTCCGGTGCGAGGTTCGTAAAATTTCAATCCTCTTTTTTGACTGGAATCAGAGCATAGGCGATTAAAAGCCCAAGGAGCATCAGAGGTAGCGTGTGTGGGTTGTACGCTAGGTATTATACTCCTGCCAGAAATTAGTTTTTGATCTTTAGGATCCATTATTTGGGCGTGTTCAATTCGCCAACGGGCATCAAAACCAGGCTCTAAATAACGTGCAAATTCCTGAGCAACTATAGCATTGGCACTATCACCTATAGCATGCACACATGCTTGATAATTTAATTTGTACAATAAAGACAGTGTGCCGCTGAATTCACTTCGTTTCATTAATTGTAAACCATGATGTCCGTGCCTATCGCAATAATCGTTTTTTAATAAGGCACCTCGAGAACCTAAGGCACCATCCAAAAAGATTTTCACCGCTGGAACATGTAAATTCCAAGACCATGGAAGGTCTCGTTTGACTAAATGAACCAAGTTTTCGGGGTTGGCAAGTAACATGGCATAAATCCGCATTTTGAGTGTTCCGTTCTTATGAAGTCGGTCATAAAAGCCCAATTCTTCAAATTCCAATCCAGCTTCATCCAATGTGGTTAGGCCTAATTTGTGACATTTTTTCGCCTCGCATTTTATCGCTTTAACAAGCGTTTTCTCATCTAATTTAGGGATGTATTGTTGGATCCAATCTGCTGCCAAATCAACAAAAATTCCACTCGGACTTCCATCACTTAACTTGATTATTTCACCGCCGTTTATTAGGGTATCGTAATTGAGATTTAAAGTTTCTAAAGCAATGCGATTGAGCCATATAGCATGGCCATCAATTCGACTTAATAATACGGGCTTGTCGCTGAACTTTTCCAAGTCTTTCCATGTAGGGAAAGTTTTATTTTTAAAGGTGTTCTGATCCCAGCCACGTCCGACAATCCATTCGCGTTTCTTGTTTTTTCTGGTGAATTTTTTAATGGCCTTTTGGATTTTACTCAAATCTTGGATACCCCATAAATTCAATTCTTTTGTACCACGACAATGAGCCAAAAAGTGACAATGAGCATCAATAAAACCTGGATACATATAACCACGATGCTTCTTGATTTTAGCAGTTGGATATAATTTCTTCGCCGAATCTAGCGTACCGGTAAATACAATACGATCGCCTTGTGTGGCAATGACCTCGGCAGTTGTCCACGCCGTATCACAAACATATATTTTTTTGGCTTTGTGAATGGTAATGATTTGATTTTGAGATAGTAGGAGGGATTTTATAAAAAATGCGAGAATAAATAGAACTGATTTATGGGGGATAAGTCGAAAAAGAGTGTTCGTTTTTAAAAGGAATTGTACATTCGCCATAATCACAAATCTAATTAAACAACTCCGCATGAAACGAATTTTAACGATTTTACTGGGCATTATTATATTGGGCTTAATAATTGGAATTTACATGTATCAAAACCCAACAGAATTGGTTACTAGCGGTGAGCCTGATATTAAATACAATACTATTAACGAATTGGTTGATAAAGGTAACTCAGAGATAGATAGTGTATTCAACGCAAATCACGTTGGTAAAAAAATCCAATTTCATGCTATGGTAGAATCCACAACTTCAAATGAGTCTGGAAGTACGATTTTTGTAAATTCAGGTAGTGAAAACACAATAATCACAGCGGCATTTGATGCCTCATTGAGTAATGAAGTTTTGGATTTGAAGCCCTCAACTGAAATCGATTTGCTTTGCGTGTGTAATGGAATTGCCAAACCTGAAGATCCGGATGATTTGTTATCTGAAACCACCATTTCCTTCAATCGTTGTTCGATAATTAATAAAAATTAAATCAAAAAATATCTATTATGAAAAAATACACAATCGTTCTAGTAATGGCCTTGATCTTTGCAATCGGTCAATCATTTGCCCAAGTATTCAAAACTTCAACTGGAGAAGTAAGTTTCATCAGTAAAACTGATTTTGAATCGTTTGAAGCGGTTAACAATCAAGTTACTGCGGCTTATTCCCTTAAGAAATTACAATTCAGAGTGCCAATTAATGCATTCATTTTTGAGAAAAAGTTGATGCAAACGCATTTCCAAGAGAATTACATGGAATCGTCAAAATTCCCTAATGCTAGTTTTAAAGGAAGCATAATTAGTCCGGAAGATTTTAAAATTTCCAGCAAAGAGCAGCCCGTGACGGTTAAAGGCACCCTAAACATCCATGGAGTTGATAAGGAATCTGAAATAGTCGGCACCATACAAAATACCCCCGATGGCGTTGTGTTGAAAGCGAATTTTACCATAATTCTTAGTGATTATCAAATTGGGGTCCCTTCAAATTTAACAGCTAAAATATCGCAGAACATTGATATCAAAGTGAATGCATTGTTATTGTCAAAATAATTCCAATATTTTCGTGACTACAGGAACTTGTTTTTTCTAAACTTGGTATAGTGTTGTATGGTTAGATTAAAATTAACATTAGGCCTTGCATTTGTAACAGTCTTTCTTCTTACTCAAGTATCGTGCAAGAATGAAGTTTTACCAGATGTGAATGCCGATGAACTTTGTTTTGAACGAGACGTTTTGCCCATTTTTGTGTCGAATTGCGCGATGGGTGGATGTCATGATGCTGGAACGGGTGCAGACGGTTATGTACTTACAAATTATGGCACCATTACGGGTAGCGATAAAGGAAAAGGGATTGTTGCGGGTGACCCAAGGGAATCGGAAATTTGGGAAGTTATTCAAAGTGGGGAGATGCCTCCCAAACGCGAATTAACGTCTATGGAGAAATCCATTATAAAAACATGGATTGCTGACGGAGCAAAGAACGGAATGAATTGTTCTTCAGATTGTGATACGGCTGTTTTCACCTACAGTGGCGCTATTTCACCGATCATTGTTAAACAATGCATTGGATGTCATCAATATCCAAATGCCAATGGGGGGCTTGACCTCGGTGGTTATTCTAACATAAAACAAACAGCACTTTCCGGAGCATTAATGAATTCCTTGAAAGGAACCAACGGATATCAAAAAATGCCTCCGACGGGAAATGGACTTTCGGCTTGTGAAATTGAACAATTTCAGAAATGGATTAACAATGGAGCACCTGAAGATTAGTAAATTAAAAACCCTTTTGGGTTTTTTGATGGTTGGGTTTGTTCTTTTCCCTACTGGTTGTTATTATGACAAGCAAGATGAATTGTACGGTGAGGTAACTTGTGATACTTCAAATGTGAGTTATTCTCGGATAAAAACCATTCTAGAACAACAATGCTATGGTTGCCATACCGCTTCAGCACCGAGCGGTAATGTGGCAATTTATGACTACAACAGTTTGATTCAATATGTGCAATCATCAAAAAGTACCCTTATTGGATCTATAAAGCATACAACGGCAAGCCCTATGCCCAAAGGCGGTCAAAAATGGGATGCATGTAAAATTGAGAGTTTGGAGGCTTGGATCAATCAAGGGATGAAACGATGAACGCAATCAATTCTATAGTTTCCTTTTTAGTCGGTATTTACAGTTTCTTTACGCCTAATACGCAAAAGATAAATTCTGGTGGGCAAAGCAATCAAACCACCGATTCGATTCAGTTGGATTCAAACATTGCCTTGGGAATTAATTCCTCAGAATTCAAGGAAATACCAACGGTAGTTGATAAACCTTTAACGCAAATCGCTGCGCAAGCTCAATCTTTACGGTTGATTACCGGACATACTGCGGCCACATTGCCAAAGGGTAGTTTTGAATTGGCTATTCAACATCGATTTGGAGAATTTAATACCGGAGCTTATAACCTTTATGGGTTGGACAATTTCAACAGTATGCGTATTGGTGTCGATTATGGACTTGCCGATCGCCTTACCGCCGGTATTGGTAGAAGTTCTTTTAGAAAAACATATAACGCTTATTTTAAATGGAGGTTCATCGGTAAGGCTGAGTCCAAGTTTAACCTTACTTATTTGGCCGATATGGCAATTGACGGAAGACCCCAATACGATTGGAATTTGTATCCCTTTTTTATGTCACACCGAATGTTCTACACGCATCAGTTAATTGCTTCATGGCAACCCAATAAAGGACTTTTATTGTCGGTTTCTCCCAGTTTGGTTCATGCGAATTTGGTAAGTCAACATAATTATTCCAATGATATGCCTGTTCTTTCAGGCTATATTAGACAACAAATCATTCCGAAATTTTCAATAACTGCTGAAGCCAGTGTTATAGTGAATGGAATAACTCCCGTTAAACCTAAAAAGCATCCTACACTCGGTTTTGGATTTGAGTATTACACACCTAAACATGTGTTTCAAATCAATTTAACCAATGCGCGAAGTTTAAATGAGGCGTATTTTCTTACCGATGAGCCTAGTTCAACCCAGTTGGGAGATTTCTGTTTGGGCTTTAACTTAATAAGACGATGGTAAAAAGAATGGAAATATACGTTGAAATTATAAAGGAAATGATTCCGAATCGTTTGAATTTGAAATTTTCATTCATAGCTTCCTTATTGTTATTCTTAAGTGTTTCAAATGCCAAAGCACAAGAGGATGATCTTGATTTGTTGGGTGATGAACCTCAAACTGTCGAAAAGGTTAACTATGCCTTCAAAACCACGAAGGTTATCAATCTTCAAAGTTTAGAATTAACCGACTATGGTGTATTAGATTTTAAGATGATGCACAGATTTGGAGCGGTAAATGCCGGTCCGCTTGAAGCTTTTGGCTTGGATCAAGCAAGTGTCCGATTTGGGTTGGAATATGGCATAACCCATAATTTAATGATTTCACTTGGTAGGAGTAATGTACACGGATTGAAAAATGCAGATGCATTTTTAAAATATCGATTGATGCATCAAAATACCGATAATTCAAGACCAATTAGTTTACTGATATTGGCTGGTACCCAATATGCGTTGATAAACCCTGAAACACCATTGGCGGATGTGCCCGATGCCAATCAGAGAACTTCCTACGTGTTTCAAGCAATTCTTGGCAGAAAGTTCTCAGAAGATTTTTCACTTCAAATTAGTCCTACGTTTATTGCAAATGCTAAAAATTCAAGTTGGACAATTCCGGGTAGTGAACTTCAAAACCTTTGGGCCTTGGGAATCGCATTCAGAAATAAAATTTCAGCGAGAACCTCGTTGAACTTTGAATATATTCCCATTTTAACCTCAAAAGGTAACGTGATTAATAGCCTGTCAATGGGTATGGATGTTGAAACAGGTGGGCACGTGTTCCAGTTTCAATTGACAAATAGTGCAGGTCTGAATGAAACACAATTCATTGCGAATACCCAGAATGAATGGAATAACGCTGGTATACGTTTGGGATTCAATCTTTCACGGGTTTTTACTATTGTAACCGAATAATCTAGAATTTTAAGAACTGAGTGGTTACTCGCTCGTACATATTCGGATTTCCTTCAATTTTTCGAATTCTGAATTGGATATTCTTTCGGATGAAATTAGAATCTTCACCCCGATATTCATAGCTAATTCTTAATCTACTATTTTGATTCCAACTTGGTATGTCTGCTAATTTGATGGTATGATTTAACCAACCATTATGCCGATTTGAAATTTGACTGTTTGCTGTGAATCTATAATCTATCTGATTCAGCGCTTTATTAAAACCTTCTTGGAATAGGGCACTCACCAAATCGAAATTTCTAAAAACTTCGTTACAATCAAAACCGTCATAAACCGATATTACTAAAAAGTCATTCGTGTTGATTTTCCCTAGCTTAGATTCAATTTCATTGAAGTCGATAAATAACAACTCATTTGCATCTGCTTGTCGTTCTATGTAACGAGTTGTAAAAAGTAGTGAAGAGTCGGAATATTCTGCGCAGTAAAATTCACCACCGGTTATGAAGTTTCTTTTTCGCTTTGAATTTAATACCGGGATTGGGCGAAATCGGGACCAAAAGTAGGTTTGTAAATTCACATCGCTTCCTGAATTCAAAGCAATCCAAACAGTATCCAAGGAATGATTCGAATCTATTTGATTTAACTTCCCGTAAAGATGTATTGAGTTTGTATCCTCGAGAAGAATGGGATTATTAATTGGTGATGTTTTCAAATGAAAACGCATTAGATCTGATGGTCCATCAATGAAACACGGATAATTGTTGTGGGTCTGTTTTTCAAATTCAGAAATGATCTTCAAAGGTGTTTTATAGCGATCCTCCATTGACGTTCCAAAATGACTTTTCTCATTGGTTAGGCTGAAAAACAAAATGGAAACCCAAATAAAATTCAGAAATCGAAGTAGAGGAACAGGGATTTTTAGAAAAACTACAGAAATTCCACCCAATAAAAAAGGCAAAGCAAAATACAAAGCATTGTGTTGTAGTACGGGTTTTTGAAGATGGGAATAGGCAAAAGAAATCAAAAAAACACCTATCCAAATACCTAAAAGTGAAATGGATTTCATCCATAATTTTTTTGGGAAACCCTTTTTGTATAAGGTGAATCCTCCCGCAAAAAGCATGATGACCAACCAAAATGCAACCAGATTAGATTGATTCAGAACATAGAAAATTTGATCCCAAATAAAAGTAAAAGAGGGCTTACCCAACCAAGTAAGTCCACCCTCATTCAATTGAGTTAAAAATAAACCTATATGAGGAACATATAGCAATGAAGTTAGAACGCCCACCAAAATGAGATAACGAATGGTGATTTTCTTTTGAACCCATTCACTCAGTAAAAAAATACTACCGGTTAATGCAGCCATATAATGGGAATAAGCCAATAAGGCCATTGAAATGGCCATCAATACGATCCAAAGAGTTGCAGTGTTTTTTTGTTTGAATTGCTTTTCGCTACTCACTGCCAATAATCCCATCCAAAACAGCGCAATCGTATAGGGTCGAACCCAGATGCTTAAGGAAACAGGCCACCAGAGTAAACAAAGCCCTGATGCCACAAAAAAGGCTGATTTGCGGCCAAATCTACTCCAATAAAATCCGTAAAATAACACAATGGAAAGTAGGCTTGTGAAAGCCCATAGGTATTTTAGTTGAGTGGGGTTTAACTTCCAAGTTTGAGAATTCGTCCATAGAAATGTTTGTACTAAAGCAGGGTGACCATCGATTGCAACTCCATTTTCTAAATGGGAATTAAAATCCAATGCATTTTCAGCACGGAATAAGGCTCCTAATTCATCTGAATCCCATGGCCGATTTTCGATTTGTATGAATCGAACACCAATTGCTAAAATGAAAAGCAACAGGAATGGTATCTGTCGATACCAAAAAGATCTACGCAAACGAGAATTCATCAGGTCTTTTGTTTGCTTTTTTGGGCTGAAGGGAATAAGATATTATTCAATATCAATCGAAAACCTGGACTGTTCGGATGTAAATTTAAATCTGTAGGAGGTTCACCTACATGGTGCTGGTAATCTTCGGGATCGTGGCCCCCATAAAAGGTGAATGTGCCTTTGCCCATTTCTCCGTGTATATATCGCGCTTCGTTTAATAGCGCATTTTCCCCCATTACCAATACATCACTTTTAATCAAATCCTTGCGAAAAGCAGTGGTTTGACCCATAAAGCCTCTGATGGTTCGGGTATGATTCTGACACAAAATTGCCGGAATTAAATCCCATTTGGCCGAATAATCAAAAAGGGTGAACAGATCTGTTTCTTCTGTAACGTTTCTTTTCATGGGATCAACATCGATATCACTGAATTCATAGACATATGGGCTTCGCTCTAAAGTGAAGTTCTTGAAAGCGAAACAGGGTTTGTAATCTAAGTCTTGTTGGGCACTAGGACTGATACCATCACCGTCAAACATACGTTCACAGATATCTGTATTTTGAGCGGCAAGAGCAATATCATAGGTGTCTGTTGCGCTACACATCGCAAATAAGAAACCGCCACCCATACAGAAATCTTGTATTTTTAGTACAACCGCTTTTTTGAGTTCTCTTGCAGATTTGAATCCGTGTTTTCTGGCCATAGCCTCAGTTTCATTAACTTGTTCCTGGTACCAAGGCGCCGTGGCAAAAGAAGCCCAGAATTTACCGTATTGTCCTGTGAAATCTTCATGATGCAAATGCAACCAATCGTATTCGGGTAGTTTCCCGTTTAAAACTTCATCGTCGAAAATAACGGTATAGGGTATTTCTGCATAAGTGAGAACCATGGTTACTGCATCGTCCCAAGGTTGCTTCGTTTTAGGTGAGTATACAGCTATTTTAGGTGCATTAAGGAGTTTCACCATATTCATATTAACGGCTGGATCAGCAATTTCTGATTCAATCTGAGCCGCTTGGTTTTCGGAAATTACCTTGAAAGTAACCCCTCTTGTTTTGCATTCCGTTTCGAGTTTACTTGAATACTCTGACATGAAACTACCTCCTTGATAGTTCAAAAGCCACAATACTTCCTTCTGTTGCTTTTCTATTAGCCAAAATGCCACTCCATAAGCTTTTAAATGGTTTTTTTGATCTTCATCCATAGGGATTAGAATCCGGTTACCCAATAACTGTCCGTAAAAGCTTAAGCTTAAAATTAAAAGAAAGAGGCTAGTTTTTGTCCGAACCATACCAGTAAGATACCCGTTAAAATAGATGTGAGGCCGTATATCACGGCTAAATTGTAGTTTTTTTCGTTTAGATAACGTGTTAGTTCCAATCCTAAACCAGAGAATGTGGTTAGTCCACCAAGCAATCCTGTAATCCAAAATGCTTTTTGGGTTTCGTCATCCAACTTTGTCCAAAAATATCCAATGAACACGCAGCCTATCATGTTGACTATAAATGTACTCCAAGAAAATGAATTGATTTGAAAGGGTAGAAGTCGGTTCAATAGACCTCTTAATATACTGCCCAAAGCACCACCTAATCCGATCCATACATAAATTGTGTACGACATTTACAGCGAAGTTAAACAAAAATAAAGCATCTCGAGGCTTTGAAATTGTATCTTTGCGCAATGGAGTATCGCATTGTAAAAATCATTCAAGAAGCACTCAATGTGCGGCGGTTCATACTCCAAGCAGAAATGCCATTTCAATGTGCGTTTTCCCCAGGTCAGTTTGTCGTTTTACAATCGAATTTAAAGGAACAAGGGGTTGTTCAACGTAGTTATTCAATTTCAAGTGTTGAGCCGAATATGCAAACAATAGAATTGTGCATCTCTTTGAATCCAGCGGGCGTATTTACACCATGGCTGTTTGAGCAGCATGTTGATTTTTGGATTGTTGGAAGTGAGCCACAAGGTAGCTTTGTGTTTCAACCTACAGGCAATAACATTCCTTATGTTTTTATTTGCACGGGAACAGGGGTTGCTCCTTTCAGAAGCATGATAAATGAAGCGTTAAAAATAAATGGGGCTTCGGTTTATTTGATTTTTGGAAATCGTTTGGCCGAGGATATTTTGTACCATGAGGACTGGAAACAATTAGCGCAACAAAATGAAAACT
Organism: uncultured Bacteroidia bacterium; assembly: GCA_943789135.1. GTDB lineage: Bacteria > Bacteroidota > Bacteroidia > NS11-12g > UBA955 > VMCP01. The sequence goes on along the minus strand of CALSSY010000020.1, from coordinate 12,311 downwards.
TTCATTATCACCCGGTTCTGAGTCGACAAGAGCAATCTTTTGCGCATTACGGCTATGTACATCCGGTTTACACAAAGATTCTTGAGAAAGTGGATGATGCACAAATTTATGTTTGTGGTTGGAAAGACATGTTGGTTGAAACCCGTAGAAATTTAAAATCAATGGGATTCAACAGACGTCAGTACCATTTTGAACAATACGATTGATATTATTTATGCAATTAACACATGCAGTTAATTGGTCATCAATGAAATAATTATTTCAATTTGCATTTGTGTAGATTTTGTGCGTATTATTGCAACAACGGATTCGCAGTATTCAGAATCGGTTAATTTCACAAAACTTATTTAGATTGAATTTAATCCCCCTTACACTATAGTATTTGTATGACAAAATCACCTGATTTTGCAAAGATGAGCGTGGCAGAGCTGCGGACTTTAGCGGAGACATTGGCCATTGATGGCGCAAGTAAACTTAAGAAAGCCGATTTGATAGAAGTTTTAAACGGTATGGCAAAAGCTGAACCTACGAACGATATCCAATCCGAAACCAATTCGGAATCGATTCCTGAAAATAATGCAACGTTAAATGCAGAAGAATCAAAACGCAAACGTAAACGCGTTGTAAAAGAGGTAGTCACTACCGCTAAAGAAGCGGCGCCTAAAAACATGGAAGCCACAAATGAATTAAGTGCCACACCTGGTGAATTGGATTTAAAAAATTCCATGAATGCCACTGCTGATGCTAATTCTTTGGTTACGGCTGAAAGGCCTCGTGAAAAAAGAAGTTTTAAAGATCGTCAGCCCGTTTCTAAACAAAGAAACGACCGAAATAAAGAGTCTGAAAACCAACGGGAAAACAGAGCTGAAACCATCAAAGAAGCCCGAAAAGAGGATAACAGTAGCGAAAACAATTCCCACTCTGAGGCACCTCAAAAATCTCATGAAAAAAGAGAAAGTAAAGAAGGTGTTGAAAATCCTAAACCCAATAGAGAGCCTAAACCTGAAACAGAGGAGGAAAAACGTCGTAGAGAACTATTGCATGTTTTAACCGAAATGGAAGGCGTTGTCACGACTCAGGGTGTTTTGGAAACAGTGCCTGATGGATACGGATTTTTGCGTTCGCCTGATTACAATTATCAAGCTTCACCTGACGATGTATATGTTCCAGGTTTCATGATCAAACAAAATGGTCTGAAAATTGGTGATACCATCAAAGGAACAATTCGTCCTCCCAAAGACAATGAAAAGTATTTTTGTTTGGTTAAAATAGAATCTGTTAACGGTAAATCACCAGAAGCAGTAAGAGATAGGGTTGCTTTCGAACATTTAACCCCTTTATTTCCTAACGAGAAATTGAATTTATGCGACGATCCTAAACAATACTCTAATCGTATTATTGATTTGGTATCTCCAATAGGTAAAGGTCAGCGTGGTTTGATAGTTGCACAGCCTAAAACAGGAAAAACATGGTTATTGCAGGGTATCGCAAATGCCATTGCTAAAAATCATCCGGAAGTTTACATGATGATATTGCTTATTGACGAACGCCCTGAGGAAGTTACAGATATGGCTCGTCACGTAAGAGCAGAAGTGGTGGCTAGTACATTTGATGAGCCCGCAGACAAGCATGTTAAACTAACCAACATGGTCTTAGAAAAGGCTAAAAGATTGGTGGAATGCGGTCATGATGTTGTAATACTCTTGGACTCCATTACCCGTTTGGCAAGAGCCTTCAATACCGTTCAGCCAGCGTCGGGTAAAATACTATCAGGTGGTGTGGACGCCAATGCGTTGCATAAACCTAAGCGCTTCTTCGGAGCGGCTCGAAATATTGAAAACGGAGGTTCACTTGACGATCATTGCAACGGCCCTTACCGATACAGGTTCCAAAATGGACGAAGTTATTTTCGAAGAATTCAAAGGAACCGGTAATATGGAATTGCAATTGGATCGGAAATTGTCGAATCGACGTATATTCCCAGCTATTGACATAACCGCCTCAAGTACACGTCGGGAAGATTTACTTGTTGACAAAGTAACCTTACAACGTATGTGGGTATTGAGAAACTATCTTGCGGATATGAATTCGGAGGAAGCGATGAATACCTTCTTGAAAAACATGCAACATACCCAAGACAATACAGAGTTCTTGGTTTCGATGAATGGATAATAAAAAAATTGCTGTAATTACAGGAGCGAGTAGAGGCATCGGAGAGTCGATTGCTGATGCATTTGCTGCAAAAGGGTTTGATCTGATTTTAACGGCAAGAAATGCCGAATTATTATCACATGTTTCCAATCGTTTAGAATCGAAGCATTCGAACCAAGTATGGAAAATTCCCGCTGATTTGTCAACCGAAAATGGATGCACAGATTTCGTTCGTCAAGCGAAAGAATTAAATCTGGAAATTGATGTGCTCGTTAATAATGCAGGTGTTTTTCTTCCTGGTACACTTATGGATGAACCTGCAGGGCAAATGGAAATGCAAATGCAAACAAATTTCTTTTCTGCCTATTATGTGACGCGAGGTCTATGGTCTAAACTAAAAAAACAAGACCGATCTCATGTATTTAATATGTGCAGTATCGCAAGTATTTTGGCATATGAAGCAGGTGGTGGATACGCCGTTACGAAACATGCTTTATTAGGGTTTTCAAAAAGTTTACGACGAGAAGGGATCCCATTAGGTATTCGCGTGAGCGCGGTGTTGCCAGGTGCAACCCTTACCGATTCTTGGGCAGGTGTTGATTTACCGGAATCTAGATTCATGCGCGCTGATGATGTGGCACGTTGTATTTTAACCGCTTGGGATATAAATGAAACCACTGTAATGGAAGAAATTATCATCCGACCCATTGAAGGAGACATTTAAATTGTAAAATTTGCAACACAATTAAAGAAAATCTTAATAAAGCTTCATTGGTTTTTACATAAAATCTTAACTGAAGCATTATATTTGAAAATCAAATAAAAACTTAACATTATTGGAATGAAGAAATTACTTTTAACTGGATTGGTGTTGGTAAGTGCTATTACGGCGTTTGCACAAGCACCTCAAATTGAGCGAATTCATCCTCAAGACACTAAAATTGGTGGTATCCTGCCTATACAGCGCATACACACAAGCCAGGGTGACTTTGTAACCAGCAAAAGAGCCGAAACCTTATCTGGTCAATACAATTTTGTGACTTCTTATGGTGAAACCCAAATGATTGGTGAGGCATCTACATATGTTCGTTGGCTAACAGAAGATACCAATGCACTAACAGTTTATACAGACGGTACTACAGGTCGTGGTTACATTCACACCATGGGTTCTGTTTTCGATCCTAAGGATTCTAGTTATCAAATAACAGGTCAACCTACTTTAACCCGTTTTAATCCTTACACAGTTGACACAATCCGTTGGGTGCAATTTTATGTGCGTAACGCGGACTCTATGCAAACGATTAAATTCCGTGACTCGGTAATGCAAGACACCGTTATGGTAGCACGTTTTGATACCATGAATGTTGAAATCGTGGATACGTTGTATGTGCAATATTTTAACTTCCAAGGTTTAGGATTTGCAGGTGTTACTGGCGGTTTGAATCTATTTGGTTATCCAAACCCAACTACTTACAAAGCATCTACTCTTTTAAATACTTCAGCATTGGCAACAGATACCATTTTGTTCCGCACAGGTGATGGTGATTCGGTTGATCGTTTTGCAGGTTCACTTTACAGTCGTTTAACAGGTGTAATTCCTCCCAATTTCCGTTCATTGAGCACGAATGCGGCTCAAGTGAATGCGAATGTTGTTGGTTTTAGTTTGGTGTTTAAAAACATGTTAAAGCCCAACTTAAACGATACCTTTATGAATTGGTCTGAGCCTACACATCGCAGTAATATCAATGGATATGGTGTTCGTGCACACTATTGGGAAAATGTTGCGGTTGTTAGCGAAACGCCATACCGCTACAATAACACATTCTGGACTCCATCAGTTTTAAGAAACGGTGTTAGAACTTCAAACGGTTGGCAGTCATACTACCCAACTAGTATTTACACAACCTCGACTATGCTAGGTTATTGGATTGATATCACCACAGAGAATGCTTCAATTGAAGCATTGAAAAATGGTGTTGCCGACTTAAAGGTATTCCCAAATCCAAGTAACCAAGGACAAAATGTTGTTGTTAACTTTGAATTGAATGATAACGCTGCTGTAGCTGTTGAAGTAATGGATATCAATGGTCGTGTGGTTGCATCTCAAAATCACGATTTCATGAATCGTGGAATTAATGAAGTGCAAATTTCTACACTTTCGTTAGCTCCAGGTATGTATGTAGTTAACGTTAACAGTACTGTGGGTAAGCAAACAGCTAAATTCATCGTACGTTAATCAATATTGTTTCAATAATACAAAGGCCTGCTTTTTAGCAGGCCTTTTTTTTACGCTAATAATGAGAACGTAATGCTAAATGTGGGTTTAATAATAAAGGGTTTAATGAAAATTAGAATAAATTTGCCCATGCGTTCGGTAGTGTTTTTTGTGTTTATTCTGAGCTTTACGTGCAACTCATTGAAAGCGCAGTCGTTTTCTGCACTTCAAAATAGCAATTATTCAGGGGTAAATGGCATATATACCAACCCTGCATCTGTTACATTAATGACCCATAAACGTAGCGCAAATATTGGAGGATTTGGCTTTGAATTTTCTAATGACTATTTAAAATTAGACGCACCCTTCTCGTTATGGGATTTGATGAACGGGAATGTGGATGCACAATATAAAGACCAAAATGGGGATTTGAAATGGGATCAAAATTGGGTGACTACGGATCCAAATAAAAGTCTCATTAATTTAAATTTAAATTCAGAGTTTAGGGGACCCGCCTATGTTAATCAATATGGTAGATTTGTTTGGGGAACTGCAACCCGAACCAGGTCGCAAATTGATATTAGTAATACTTCTGTCGGATTATGGCAGTTTGCTCGACAGTGGTTAGATTCTCAAAAATTAGTTAATCCGCTTGAGCTTAGTTCGCTTAACTTAAGCGCCAGAGCTAACAGTTACCAAGAGATATCCGCAATATTGGGATATCGTTTGGTAAATAATAGTACCTTTAAATTGGGCTTTGGTACCACATTAAAGGGTATTTTAGGTTTAGGGTCTGTGAATGTGCAAAACACAGCTATGCGATTCAAGGCAATTGGTATGGATACCATTCAAATGTCGGATGGTTACATGGAAATAGCTTACACAGATAATAATTTACTTGGTCAACTTTTAAGTGGGGTAATTGCCGGTAGCCTGCCAAGTTTGAGTAATATCAAAGGCCTTGGGTTCGGAATGGATATTGGTATTAGTATGGAAATAGGTTCCAATATGTCGACTGAAATGAATGCTCGCGAAGGATTTAAGGATTACAGGTTTAAGTTTGGCGCGGCCATTTTAGATATTGGTAGTGTAGGTTACCGCAATCAAAATAAAGGTTATATTATCAATACGACTACAGCACCATTCAATTTGGCTTTAAATAACCTACAATTTATTCAAGCTGCTACTGAGGGAACAAAAGGGATATTGGATTATGTAATATCCAATGCCAAGGATCAGGGTATTCTTGAAAGCAATAACCAGATCACAAGAATAGAATTACCTTCAACCTTACAGTTACAAGCGGATATTAAGGTGTTAAAAGGCGTTTTTGTTGCGGCACATTGGCAACAAGCTTTATTATTGGGTAATAAATGGGAATTCTCTCAAACAAACAGTCTCGCTGTTGTTCCCAGGTTCGAACATAAATGGTTTGAATTTGCCCTTCCTTTGCGGTATCGCAATAATTTCAATCGCTGGAGCTTTGGTGCTCATCTTCGAACCGGCCCCTTATTCATCGGAAGTGATAATATGGCTAATATATTCCAAGTTGCTCCCTATTCGGGAATGACTTTTTACATGGGGATAACCACGCTAATTAAATAGCCTCTTTTATTCAAATCGAGTGATTTTGGCACCCAATGGATTCAAGCGCTCTTCGATTTTTTCGTAACCACGATCAATTTGTTCGATGTTCTTAATAATGCTCTTTCCTTTAGCACTCATAGCGGCAATCAGCAAGGCTACACCCGCTCGAATATCTGGAGAAGACATGGTAATACCTTTCAATCTAGTTTTACGGTCTAAACCAATAACGGTTGCTCGATGGGGATCGCATAGTATTATCTGCGCGCCCATATCAATCAAATTGTCAACGAAGAACAAACGGCTTTCAAACATTTTTTGATGGATTAAAACCGTTCCTCTTGCTTGAGTGGCGGTAACCAGTGCAATAGAGATTAAATCCGGTGTGAATCCAGGCCAAATTTGATCCGATACCGTTAAAATAGAACCATCAATGAAACTATCAATTTCGTAATGATCGTTTTGGGGTATATAAATATCATCACCACGGAATTCCATTTTAATGCCTAACCTTTCAAAGGTCCGGGGAATTATTCCTAGCTGGTCGATTCGGCAATTTTTTAAGGTAATTTCACTTTGTGTTATGGCAGCCATACCGATGAATGAACCAATCTCAATCATATCGGGCAAGCATCTATGCTCGCATCCTTTTAATGTGTTTACTCCTTGAATGATCAGTTTATTACTGCCAATACCGGTAATGTTTGCGCCCATTGAAACAAGCATATTGCACAATTGTTGCAAATAAGGTTCACAGGCCGCATTGTATATGGTCGTTTCTCCTTTTGCTAAAACAGCAGCCATCAAAATATTTGCGGTTCCTGTAACCGAGGCTTCATCCAAATGCATAAAGGTGCCATATAGGGATTCTGCATGTACGCGATAAAAACTTTGATCTGCTAAATATTCAAACTTCGCACCTAGCTTGATGAATCCTTCAAAGTGTGTATCCAAACGACGACGGCCGATTTTATCTCCTCCAGGACTTGGGATGTATCCTTTCCCAAATCTTGCCAATAGGGGACCGACAATCATAATCGAACCTCTCAGTGCAGCTCCTTGTACTTTGAATTCAGGGGAATCTAAGAAGTCTAAATCAACGTTGTTTGCTTGGAATTCATAATTTCCTTTTTCTATCCGATTGACTTTAACACCCAAATTCTTAAGTAAGTCGATCAACTTTAATACATCTCTAATTTCGGGGATATTGCTGATACGTATAGGTTCAGCAGTCAGAAGAACAGCACAGAGTATTTGTAAAGCTTCGTTTTTGGCACCTTGCGGGGTAATTTCTCCTTTAAGCGAATGACCGCCTTCGATTTCAAAATATGACATGATTGAGCTTAAAAACGGCGGTGCCGTTTGTTTTTGTTGAAATTATTTTTGTTGTTGTTTTTACGGTTGAAATTATTGCGATTGTTGGAATTGCTGAAATTTCGTTTTGGAGTGAAATGACTGCTAGCATCGGCTGTGACGGTAATTTCATCACCCGACAATTTCAACTTTCCTTTTGATAGGATTGATAGGTGTTCTGCAATGACCTCGTTGGTGAGGTTTTCATCATTCCAGATTTTACAACTATTGAACATGAATGAAGCAATTAAATTGACCAAATCTTGACGCAGGTTCTCATCTTCAATTTGGGTCGCCTTTTCAATCATGTTTTGTAAATTTCTCCCATAAAAACGAAAGCGAATCCCTGTATCGGAATAATGAATACGCTCGGGCTTTTCGGTCTTTTTATCTTCCGTAGGAAGTGGATATGGTGAGTCTACATCCAAGGTGTAACCGCTAATTTGATGGATATGGCCCCATAGAACCGATTGGTAATCAGCTTGTAACTTAATTTGGGGATTAAGTGTTGCCATTATATTTACCAATTGATGCACCCATTTGAGTACGCTCTTCCTTTTCTGGTAAGCTTTGAATATGTGTCACATACTCTTGCACCGTCCGTCCATACTCTGCAATAGTCAAAGGAGAACGTTGGGTATTATAATCATCTTGAATGCTTTGCATACTTTATATTACAAAGTAAAAACACTTTGTCAAATTCCCTAAACTTTTCGCATAATAATGTGTTAATTCTATACAAATGAGAACAGAAATCCTCAACCACTATATAAAAGTGGTTAATACCCAAGAAAAAGAACCACAAAGCGTGTTTCGTTTTTGTGAGGAATTGAACATTACAGAATCAGATTTTTACGATGAATTTTCTGATCTTGAAGCCGTCAAGGAAGCCATTTTAGCAGATATGTGGGCGATTACCGTATCCGCATTAGAGGATCAATCGTTTTATCAAGAAGCGACTTCAACAGATAAATTACTTTCAGCATTATACGCCTTTGTTGAACAACTGAAAAAGCAAAGAAGTTATTTTCTGGTGGTTTACAAGAGCTGGAGTAATCCAACTGATAGTATCAAAGGACTAAAAGAATTTCGCCACCGGTTTTTGGACTATCTTGATACGTTAAATTTGGATCAAATGGAAACCGGAATTGCACCTGTAGATAAAGCCACTGGGAAAATAAATCAAAATGCATTGTTCGCTAATGTGTTGTTTGTATTTCATTTTTGGCTAAACGACCGCAGTAAAGGGTTTGAAAAAACAGATGCCTGTATAGAAAAAGTATTCACACTATCATTTGAGTTGATGGGAAACCAAACCTTGAAGAAAGCAATTGATTTGGGTAAGTTTTTATTGGCTCAGAAATAAATGGATTCTCAAAATAACATTACCAGTTCAAAGATTGGTCGAGCGGCTAAATTAGTTGGAACTGGAGCCAAAATAGGCACGAATTATATCAAATATTACGCAAAAAAGAGCATTACCGGATCGGATGATCGTGAAGGATTGCACGAGGATAATGCGAAAGACATTTACGATTCTTTGAGTAATCTGAAGGGTAGTGCACTAAAAGTAGCTCAGATGTTGAGTATGGATAAAAAATCTATTACCTCGTGCCTACACGGATAAATTTGCCATGTCTCAATATTCGGCGCCGCCAATGTCGGGTCCTTTGGTAATTAAAACGTATAAATCGGCGACAGGCCGATATCCTACCGAAGATTTTGATTTTTTTGATGCAAAATCCTTAGCAGCGGCTAGTATCGGACAGGTACACCTTGCTCGTAAAGGGAATAAAGAGTTTGCTATAAAAATACAATATCCCGGGGTTTCGGATTCCATTAAGAGCGATTTGCGTTTGGTCAAACCCGTGGCAAATGCCATGTTTGGCTTATCCGAAAAGGAAATGAAAAAATATTTTGAGGAAGTAGAAGAGAAACTATTAGAAGAAACGCAATACGATCTTGAATTGTTAAATGGAATGGAAATTTCAGAGGCGTGCTCACATTTAAAAGATGTGTACTTTCCAAAATATTACCCCGAATATAGCAATAACAAGATATTGGTTATGGATTATATTCGTGGCCGACATTTGAAGGAATATCTGGACACCAATCCGAGTCAAGAAGAAAAAAATAGTGTTGCACAAGCTTTATGGGACTTTTATGAATTTCAATTGCATGAAAAGAAAGCCATACATGCCGACCCACATCCGGGTAATTTCTTGTTCGATGAAGATGGAAAAGTAGGTGTGATTGATTTTGGTTGTGTTAAAGTAGTACCTGAAGATTTTTATTTAAGTTATTTTCCTTTACTCATAGAAGAGGTTCAAGCGGATAAACCTTTAATTGAAAACCTACTTCGATCTATTGAAATTATATTTCCTGGAGATTCCAAGGAAGTCGAGACCCAGCTAACAAAGGCATTTTTGAAAATGACTACATTGCTTTCCCGTCCATTTAGATCCGAAACCTTTCATTTTACCGATTCATTTTTGGATGAGATTTATGCAATGGGTGAGGAGATTTATCAGATCCCCGAGGTTAGAAGACCTACTCAGCCGAGAGGAAGTAAACATGCCCTATATGTCAACAGAACCTATTTTGGTATCTATAGTATAATGAGTGATTTAAATGCCCATATTAAAACGGGACACGGTGCTTGGCGCGAACGTTTAATGGAGTATCATAAGGTTTCTGAATTTGATCAAACTTTATAAGATCGACTTTTCCATTGCGTTTTAATGGGAAGAATGAAGAATGTCGCTGTAAACGTTGTAACAACAAACAAGTAAATTTCATAAATGAGAAGACGTCCCAATTGGGGCGTTTTTTCATTTACCAAATTATAAATCTGATTGATTTGCAATGATTGTAATATGAATTTTACGCCCCAAATCAATCCAAGATAGGAGAGTGGCGTGAATTGATGTTGCATTAAAAAATAAAGCGACAAAATGGGAATGACGAAATAAAATCCACCGTAAATCCCAAAGAGTATCCACCAGTACCAGGGCAGTTCTTTGCCTCCCGACAACCAGCGTTTTCTTTGATGTAATAGATTGCCAAAGCCTTCTGTTTTTTCAGAAAATGCCAATACATCTTGGTTCATTATATTGTTCCATAGCCATCCTTTGGAACATACTTCGCTGTATAATTTATAATCTTCCGTTATTGAAAACTTGATTTTACTGTATCCCCCTGTTTGCCAATAGGCGTCCTTGCGAATGATCATGTTATTTCCAACAGCCGTTGCAGGAACCCCAGAATAAGAGATCACATTCAATAAACCCATAAAATAGGCCCAATCAATTTCTTGAAGCCAACCGTCAGTTCCCGATGCCCTAACCATGGTAGTGCCACTACAAACTCCCATTTGGGGATCCATATTACTCAATAAGCCTTGGATCCAATTTGGTCGAACTCGGACATCTGCATCGGTAATTAAATAATATTCGCCAATTGCATGTGAATCGAGTTGTGCCATTACACGTGCTTTTGCTTTTAAGCCAGAATCGTTGTCTTGAACATCTATTACTTGGATATTTGAATGTGCAGAAGCATAGTTATGAGCAATATCTCCGGTTCTATCGGTACTTTGATCGTTTCCGATTAGTATTTGGATTTTATTTTGGGGGTAGGAAAGATTCAATATAGAATCCAAACAGGCGGCTAAATTTGACTCTTCATTTCTGCATGCGATCCAAATACTTACTGTGGGTAGTTCTTCCTCAATGTACAATTTAGTTTCTTCAGATTGATATCGATATAATACAGTAAGTTGCCAAATTTGAATGGATATATAGAGTAGGGGGATTATTAGAAAATAAGTCATTGTTGATGTGAAACTGGAATCAATTCAAATCGAAACCCTTTGAGAGTCATTTCTTCTAAATAGGAAGGTAATAATTGCTGCAATTGTTTTTTTGCCTTTTGGCTGTCATGAAAAACCACAATACTGCCCTTACGTGATAAGGCAGTAATTCGGCGTAATGCATGATCAATATCAAGTCGTTTGTCATAGTCATAAGTTAAAATATCCCACATGACACAATGGTAGCCCAATTCCAAAAGTTTACGACCTTGTGATTTTTTTATCCTTCCGTATGGAGGTCTAAATAAAGGAGATTTGCCAATTGGTCCAATTCTTTCCTGACATAAACGGACGTCATCCACATAACTTTTGGTAACGGTGTTCCACCCTTTTAGGTGATGGTATGTGTGATTGCCAATTTGATGCCCTTCCCTTTTTATATTTTCCGACAATTCTATGTTTTTTTCAAGGTTTTCTCCAACGCAGAAAAAAGTCGCTTTTGCATTGTAATCAGAAAGACATTTTAAAACAAATGGGGTCACTTCAGGGTCAGGCCCATCGTCGAAACTTAGATAGATTACCCTCTCTTGAGTTGCTATTTTCCAAGAATAATTAGGAAAAACTCGATGTAACCATATAGGAGTCCGGAATAAGCGCATTGATACTTGGCAAAAATGATATTAATTTTCAAGGAAACCATAACTTTGTAAGTATGGCAGAAAAAATGATTTTGGTAGGAGGCGGGCTCGCTGGAAGTTTGATGTCGATTTACTTAGCTAAACGTGGTTACGAAGTCCATTTGTACGAAAGACGTGACGATATGAGACAAGGAAATTATGTCGGCGGAAGAAGTATCAATCTAGCACTTTCTACTCGCGGTATCACTGCCCTAAATAAAGTAGGTTTGGTGGATGATATTTTGAAAATTTCAATTCCAATGTTCGGGAGAATCATGCACAGTTCCGAAGGTGCTTTGCAATACCAAGCATACGGTCGTGATGACCAAGCGATATATTCTGTATCTAGAGGAGAATTGAATATTAGATTGCTTCAGCTTGCCGATGCATACCCCAACATCCATATGTATTTTAATCATAAATGCACCCATATGGATTTGGATAACAATTGTGCAACTTTCGAAGATAAAAACGGCGATGAAATTAAAGTTGAAGGCGATGTATTCTTGGCCACTGATGG
>CALSSY010000019.1 GCA_943789135.1 uncultured Bacteroidia bacterium | reverse complement strand
TGCAATCCAATACTAGGTTCGTCCAAGATGTACATAGATCCCGTTAGGTTGGAACCTAAATTTGTGGCTAAATTAATACGTTGACTTTCACCTCCACTTAATGAATTACTTAAACGATTCAGATTTAAGTATCCGAGACCTACATTCTCAAGATAGTGCAGTCTGCGGGTAATTTCATCTAAAATTCTTTTTGCAATTTCTTCATCAACGGCATTTAATTTCAAATTTGAAAAGTAATGATGTGCTTGTTCCACGCTCATTAACAATACATCTTGGATACTTGTATGTTGAGGCAATTGGCTCTTGCCCACGTGCAAAAGTTTCACATAAGATGCGTCCAATCTCAATCGAGTTCCTTTGCATTCAGGGCAAACGGGTCTTACCCCTATATCGGGCGGCCAAAACTCTGTATTGAATCTTATAATTATTGTCTTCTAGGTGCTTGAAAAAGTCATTTATTCCTAAAATATCTTTTCTCCCCTCCCATATTAACTTTTTCTCTGCTTTGGTTAATTCGCTGTAGGGTCTATGTATAGGAAATTCGATTTTTGAAGCTTTTTGAATGAAATGTTTTTTCCAATCACTCATTATTTCGCCTTTCCAAGGTGCCACACAACCCTCGTATATACTTAAGGAAGGGTCTGGAATGACCAAATTTTCATCTATTCCCAAAACGGAACCAAAACCTTCGCATTTTTTACAAGCGCCATAAGGATTATTGAAGCTAAGAAAATCTTTACTTGGTATTTCAAATTCAATTCCATCCAACTCAAACCTGTTATTAAAAGAGTGAGATTTTTTGTCGCTGAAGTCATATATCGTGCAATCTCCTTCGCCTTCCCAAAAAGCCGTTTCGATGCTATCATAAAGTCGGTTTTTATATTCATCCGATTCTGGATCGGACTTCAATCTATCTACTATGACAAAATCGCTTTCGGAGATCGGCATGGAATTTTCCATGGCCTCCTCAATTTTCATCATTGCACCTCCCACAAAAACACGATTAAAGCCTTTCGACAATAAAACCTCTAAACTTGACTTATCAATATTTTTTTAATGGGTACATAACCAAAAGCATATGAGCTTCGGGCAATTTTAAACATGCATTGAAAACATCGGTGACGGAATCTCGGTTTACCTCATTACCAGAAATTGGCGAAATAGTATGCCCGATACGCGCAAACAACAATTTCAAATAATCGTATATTTCCGTTGAAGTTGCTACAGTACTTCGGGGATTTTGCGTATTAACCTTTTGCTCAATCGCAATGGCCGGACAAAGACCATCAATAGTATCCACAGCGGGCTTTTTCATTCTACCCATGAATTGACGCGCATATGCGCTTAAGCTCTCTACATACCGTCTCTGCCCCTCCGCAAATAAGGTATCAAAAATCAATGATGACTTTCCTGAACCAGAAACACCTGTAACAACGGTAAATGAATTTTGTGGTATCGTAACATTTATGCCTTTTAGGTTATGTTGATTGGCGTTTTTTATTCGGATTTCCGATTCTTTAGACATATAGATTATTCTATTGACTTGTTATTTTAAAAGATTTAGCGAATTGTGTCTTTGCTTACAGAAGCTCCGGCACAAATTCCAACACCACCTGTGATATTGTTATAAACCGCACTTGGATCTGAAAACAAACCACCTTCCAGTGAATAATCCTCAATTGATTTGAAGTACTTAAAATATTCTGGACTTAAACTTTTTACTACGACCAAATATTTATAAGGTGTTCCAAAATTACTTCCAAATGGAGTTGAAAATTTCAATAATTTCCTTTGTCCGTTAAATCCTGCATCCTCTAATATCAAAGCTCCTTCAGGATTAAAAATTGGATCTGCCGCGATTTCAGGGTTTTCTGGTATAACGGGCATCACCTCCCATGCAGGCCCTAAATCCTCAAATCTAAACAAGGCTATTTCATAAAAATTACGGGAATTTGCATCGTCATTGATAGTGAATGAAATGGTACCGGTTGGAAAGCCTGTTGAATCGGTACCCGTATTATCTTCCCATTTGGCCTGAGTTGATTTGAATGCACTTGGAATGCTAAATGAAGATGTTGCAGTTGGATATTTAGGATGCGATACGGTTAAACGGTAAAACCTATTGGGTTGTGGTACAAAATCTGAGATGTATTTACCACCGTATAAAAATGTGTATTGCAGTTCTTGAGAATTTGCATTTTCATCGGTAATGGTCACCTTCGCATCTTCAATCTTTAATTCGGCACTTGAATCCACTAAGGACAATGACTTTCCTACGTGTATTTTTAATACTTCATCGTTATTTGCCAAAAGGTTTACAACCATTTTTTCTCTAAAGTCCAGCCCCTCTGTGGGCAGCTCTTGCTCGCAAGAAAAAAGGCAAAATACAGCACCTATAAAAAATAACTTTCTCAAAATTCTATTCGGTAAAAAGCGGATGGAACAAATGTAAAATAGGATGTTCCTATTAATTTTAACTCGTTATTGCTATTGAATTGAAACTCGGCATTAACAGGATTGCTAACACCCATTAAATTGTAAATGTGAATCCCGTAAAATTCTCGTGTTTCAAAATGCTCTTCAGGTTTGATCTCTTTAGTAAAGCCAACATCAACCCTTTGATAAGTAGGCAAACGATAGTTGTTTATTTGTGAAAAATCGTAAACCAATCGATTATCAACGGTAAAATACCTTCCTGTTGGAACGGTTACTGGATTCCCTGACATCAATACGGCATTTAAATTAAAACTAATGGTAGTTGTGGGTTGAAATACCATTTGGATAGCAAGTTTATGAGGCCTATCCCATCTGAAAGGATAGGCAACACCTCCGTTGATATCTTCAAATAAACGGGTGGTTTTACTGTAGGTATACGATGCAATCATGTTCAATCTGCCGGATTTTTTGGACAATAAGAACTCAATACCGCTCGCGTTTCCTGTTCCTTGAGAAATCATCTGCTCCCAATAATCTCTAGACAGTTTTTCATCACGACTTTCCTGTATATACATCAATCCTGTGAAATATTTGTAAAAACCTTCAACTGAAAATTCAAAACCATCATTTAGAGGTTGAATGTATGCTGCAGAAAATTGAGTCGTTTGTTGGGGTTTCATATTACCACTAGTGGGAAACCATACATCTTGAGGTAAAATCCCGGTAACGCTTGACAACTGATGAATACCTTGATTATTCATGGACAAACCGAGTTGAAATCTTTTATTCCCTTGTAATCTTTGATTTAATGTTATTCTGGGCTCTATACGCATAAAGGTATTATCCTTACCAAAATAGGTCCATAATCGTGCTCCTATATTGATGCTGAGATAATTATCCGAATGAAAATCCAATTCTCCATAAGTTGACCATTCCGAAGGAAACTGATTATTAGCGGTACCGTAAGTATTGTTTGTTTCAACGGCACCATCAAAAAGCTCTTGGTAAACCAACTCACCAGGTTTCATGTTATGAGTTACCCAATGTGTGCCATACCTTAATTTAGATTTACGACCATATAAATACTCGAAATCTGCAGTTCCATTAAAGTCCGTTATGCTATTGTTCTCTTCAAATTTCAGTTCACCCGTTTGATTGACACCGTTATTAAAAGTGGATAGTCCAAAGTTTTCAAACTTGACATACTTATATCGTCGAAATTCCGATGGACGCATGCATAAAATGCCTTTTATTAATTTCTCTAAAATAATTCACACCCATGAGTGTGTTTTGCCAACGCCAACCCAAACCTATATCAAGATCAACCGAACGACCAAGGGAATCGGTAATGTTTGATTGGAAATTCAGACCGTATTTATCTCTGCCGTTATATACCCATAGGTTCCAATGCTCTTCCTTGCTCTTTTTGTAATTAACTTTTAGGTTAATGTCGTGAATATTGCCAATAAGAGATTCATTGAGTTCAGGCGCCATTGAAGTTAATAGCAAGTCTAAATACGAACGACGATAGCCTAATGCGGCAGTTAATTTTCCTTGATCGTCTAATGGACCGTCTAAAGCAATGCCTACAGTGGCAAGGTCCATATTAATAGAACCTTTCCATTTTTCAGCATTCCCTCCTTTCGTGGTTATATCGACTACACCTCCGCCTGCGCGATTACCATATCTTGCAGGAGATACGCCTCTGTATAGTTCCGCGCTATGAATTACATCGGGATTGTAATTCGACAGCAAACCCCAGATATGACCGTTCCCATATAGCGGTAGGCCATTCATAAGCATAAGATTCTGATCTGAATTACTCCCTCTCACATAGGTGGAAGAAAGTCCTTCGATACCACCATTAACCCCTGGTAGAAACTGAAATATTTTTAAAGGATCAGAAATCCCAAAAAGGGATTTATACTGCAACACTTGCCTAGGAAGAACCTTATAAAAGGAGGTTTTACTCGTAAATAATGCCGCTAATTCTGCCGAAGAATCCGGTTCGTCAAAATCAACAGGCTTGAGAAATACATTATTTAGTACAACTCCTTGAACATCTACCTCTACCCTATGCGCTTTATATCCTGGCGCAGCATACCACAATTCTCGTTTACCATTTCGAGTTAACAATTGGTAATAGCCCTCTGAATTGCTTTCCGTATATAAATTGGTTGCCTTGTCAATGATTACGGCTGAGGAAATGTTTTCCAATGTAAGTTCATCAAAAACCCAACCTGTAACCGCTTGATTTTGCGCTGAAATTCTTAGAAAAGAGCAAAAAACCAACAAATGAATGAGGCGCAAACGCATAACACTCAAAATTAAAGAATTTGGATAAGCATAAAAAGCATTGATCACATTAAATACAGACTTATTCGACGGAAGAATTAAAATTCCACTTTCATCTCTATAAACTGACTCTCACAATCACTCCCCGATTCGAGAATTTGAGGTTTTTGAATTCGAATTTTAATGAATTTCAAATTCAAATGGGCGAATTTCTCTTTTGATTGTCTCAAAAAATCTTCTCCAAAAGATTCTAAAAGCTTGTAGGAATTTACAGATAGAGCCTTCAATAATCTATGTATTTCTGCGTAATCGATGGTATTTTCAAGTTCGTCATTCACCCCAATGGATTCATATTGTACATCAACATCTATAAAAACCTCGGTTTTTATTCTAATTTCGTCGTTATACCATCCTATTGGAAGAAATAGGTGGGATTTTTGAACACTTACTAGGATTAACATACTGTTTATTAAAAATTAATGCAGAACACAATCACTTTATTACTTTTGTAAGGCATGGAACGTTCAAAGTTAGAGCAATTATGGCAATCTAATTTAAATCGCGATACTTTCACAGGTTGCGATTTCTATTCGATTGACGATTTGTTAACCGAAGAACACCTTCAAATAAGAGATTCTGTTAGAACTTGGGTTAAGAATCGCGTATCGCCAATTATCAATGATTGTGCTCAGGAATCTTATTTCCCCAAGGAATTACTTCCAGAAATGGGCAATTTGGGCGTTTTTGGGCCACATGTTCCAACAAAATACGGTGGATCCGATGCGGATTATTTGACGTATGGATTGATGATGCAAGAAATTGAACGTGGAGACAGCGGCATACGAAGCACAGCCAGTGTTCAAGGCTCTTTGGTAATGCACCCTATCCATTTATACGGATCTGAAGAACAAAAGCAGAAATTCTTACCAAAATTAGCAAACGGCACGTATTTAGGTGCTTTTGGCTTAACAGAACCGGACCATGGAAGCAATCCGAATGGCATGCAAACCCACTTTACTGAGGATGGTGACTTTATCGTATTGAATGGTTCGAAAACTTGGATTAGCAATGCACCCCTAGCAGATATTGCAATTGTTTGGGCAAAAAATCCTGAGGGCAAGGTTCAAGGGGTGATCGTAGAACGCGGAATGGAAGGCTTCACAACTCCAGAAATCCAAAACAAATGGAGCCTAAGGGCAAGTGCTACGGGCGAATTGGTATTTAATGATGTCCGCATCCCGAAAACCAATATCTTGCCCGGGGTTATTGGATTAAAAGGCCCACTTTCTTGTCTGAACTCTGCACGTTACGGAATTTGCTGGGGTGTTATAGGCGCTGCGATGGACTGCTTTGAAACGGCAAAGAAATATGCCTTAGAACGCTTGCAATTTGGCAAACCAATTGCATCTTTTCAATTGCAACAGAAGAAACTTAGCGAAGCACTTACAGAAATAACCAAAGCCCAACTTATGGCCTGGAGATTGGGGGTATTAATGAATGAGGGCAAAGCCACGCCAGCTCAAATATCAATGGCAAAACGCAACAATGTAGAAATTGCTCTGAATGTTGCACGTGAGTGTCGACAAATATTAGGCGGTAATGGAATATCTGGAGATTATTCTATCATGAGACACATGGCCAATTTAGAATCGGTAATCACCTATGAAGGCACACATGATATACATCTTCTAATTCTAGGGATGGAAATAACAGGAATAAACGCATTTGAATAAATTATGTATAAGATAAAATTTGGAACTGACGGCTGGAGAGATATAATAGCCGAACATTTTACAACGGAAAACGTGAGACGCGTAGCCTATGCCAGCGCAGAATGGCTAAATAGCAGTAATTTACCTAAAAAGATTGTATTGGGTCACGATTGCAGATTCGCAGGTTCGATGTTTGCTAATGAAGCTGCTACCATATTTGCCGCCCATGATATCGATGTTGTAATGGCTAGAAACTTTGTTTCAACTCCGATGATATCCTTAGCGGCTAACAAGTTGAATGTTGGAATGGGCATCATAATAACAGCATCCCACAATCCTCCTTCCTACAACGGATTTAAAATCAAAGCGGCTTATGGCGGCCCTGCAACACCTTCTACGGTTGAGGAAATCGAGAATTTAATCCCAGACCTTGCTATCATTCCGGAATATAGTTTCGATCACTTTGTATCAAACGGCCGCATTACCTACGCCGATTTTGAAAATATGTATTTGGACCATTGCAAGAATTCTTTCGATATGGAAGTTCTGACATCTGTCGGCAAGAATTTGGTATACGATGCCATGTATGGCGCAGGAAGAAACGTCATTCCAGCCTTGTTTAGTGATGCACGAGTTTTACATGGTGGAAATAACCCTGGATTTGAAGGACGAGCTCCAGAACCTATTTTGAAAAATCTGCCCGAAATCTCTGAATTAATTCCAACATCCGAAGCGTACAAATTTGGCTTGGCAACCGACGGAGATGCTGATCGTATTGGATTTTTTGATGAAAAAGGGAGATTTGTAGACTCCCATCATCTTATACTATTATTGATTGAATATTTGGTAGATTTCAAAGGTTATTCAGGCAAAGTAGTAAAGAGCTTTTCCGTTTCAGATAAAATATCAAAGCTTTGTGAAATCAAAGGTTTAGAAACCATTACCACCAAAATTGGTTTCAAATATATCTGTGAACACATGGTAACCGACGATGTGCTTATAGGTGCTGAAGAAAGCGGAGGAATTGCAATCAAAGGTCATATTCCAGAACGCGATGGCATATGGATGGGTTTGGTATTGATGGAATACGCGGCTAAAACCGGAAAAAGCATATCTCAATTAATTGATGATGTTTATGCCAAGGTTGGCGCATTTGCAGTCGAACGCTACGACCTTCACATAAACAATGAGTTGAAGTTATCCATCATAGAAAATTGCCAGAAAAACAGTTATGATTCCTTTGGCGAATACAAAATTGAACGCACGGAAGATATTGATGGTTTCAAATTCCACCTTTCGAATGGATCTTGGGTTATGATTCGACCATCAGGCACCGAGCCTGTATTGCGGGTTTATGCAGAGTCATCCGATAGTAAACGTGCATTTGAAATATTGGACGCAACCAAGAAAGCCATTTTAAATGACTGAAGCTTTAAAGATTGATATCCGAAAAATACTCGGAAATAAAAATCCCAAACTACTAAAACGCCTGCCCAATTTTATCTTAAATTGGGTTGAGAAATTCATCCATCAAGATGAAATCAACTATATATTGAATGAAGGAAAGGGCCAGGTTGGCCCAGAATTCATCAATACGGTATTCAGAATCAATCAGGTAACATTAAAGTCAAGATTTTTAGACCGAATTCCTGAAAAAGGAGGCTGCATAATTGCTGCCAACCATCCCTTAGGGGGTGTTGACGGTATGGCGTTGATGGCAGAGGTAGCAAAACGAAGGTCTGACTTTCTTTTTTTGGCCAACGACATCCTCATGAACATCACCCCACTTAAGGATTCGTTCTTACCCGTGAACCGGGTTGGCTCAACCGATAGAAAAAGCTTGGCATTAATTAGTGAAGCATATGCATCGGGCAAAGCAATAATTATTTTCCCGTCGGGATTTGTTTCTCGAAAAATTGATGGTATTGTTCAAGATTTACCTTGGCAAAAAAGTGTTATACAAAAAGCCAAGGAACATAAACTTTGCATCATTCCAACGTTTATTGATGGCGAAAACACAAAACGTTTTTACATAATATCAAAGATCAGGAAGATTTTAGGTGTCAAAGCGAATCTCGAAATGTTCACATTGCCCGATGAAATGTTCAAACAAAAAGGAAAAACCATCACAATGACATTTGGAAATCCAATTGAGCCAGAAAAGCTTTATCGGAATAAACCAATTGAGGTAGCCGCAAAAATACGGGAACTCGTTTATGCATTAAAAGAGAATACGGAAGCGACAATCTCCTAACAATTAATTAATTTGCACCACTATGACAGATCGGTTGATGGATCCTGTTTCTCGAGATATATTAATATCTGAATTAAGTAGGGATATTTTTGTTCGAAAAACCAACAAGGCTGATAACGAAATCTATATTTTCCGAGGTTGCGAAAAACCCAACCTAATGAATGAAGTTGGTCGTTTGCGAGAGGTTTCCTTTCGTGAAGCTGGAGGCGGAACTGGAAAAGCTTCTGACCAAGATGAGTTTGACACGAGGGAAAACGGCTATCAACAATTGATTGTTTGGAATCCTACTGACAAAGCAATTGTTGGAGGATATCGGTTCATTTTCTGTAAAGATGCGCGTAAAGAAAATGGAGATTATGATTTATCGACTACGGAAATATTAGATTTTTCAGACAAGATTAAACAAGACTATTTCCCCTATACCATTGAATTAGGCAGAAGCTTCGTACAGCCTGATTATCAACCGTCTCAAGGAAGCCGAGCAGGGATATTTTCCCTAGACAATCTCTGGGATGGTTTGGGGGCTTTGATTGTTGACAATCCCGATATGAAATATTTTTTTGGGAAGATTACCATGTATTCAGATTTCAACAAAGAAGCTCGAAATTTAATCTTGGACTTTATGCAAATTTTCTTTCCAGATAAAGAAGAATTGGTAAAGCCCATTCATCCTATCGTTCGACCCGAATTAAACGAAAAATTCAAAAACGAAATATCAACGTTGCCTTATAAACAGGCCTATAATCATCTTTCAAAACTTGTTAGAGAATTGGGAGAAAACATTCCTCCATTATTCAATAGTTACATGAGCCTCAGCCCTACAATGAAAACCTTCGGCACTAGTATTAACGACTATTTTGGCGGCGTTGAAGAAACAGGAATAATGGTAACAATTGATGATATTTACACGGAAAAAAAAGAAAGACACGTAGAAAGCTATTTAGCTCAAAAGTAATGTCGCTTTAAAATAATAAATCAACGATTATTATCTAAGAAGACTGTCTGAGAAAACGAGTTTCCGCTAAGGCCATAACGCACAAAATAAACACCGGTGCTTATTGTATCAGTGGGGATATATTTATTTCTTGTTTTCTTACTAAACACTTCCCTACCTGATGCATCAAAAATTTGAAAATAAATTTCAGAATTAGACGCTTCCATCCCAACCAAACATAATCTATTTTCCTGTACAATTAAAATAGGCCTTTTGACTTCTATTTTATCATTTCTCATAGCATTAACAGAGGCTATAATGGCCTTGTAAGCATCAATTTTTCCGGTACCGTATTGAAAATTGTCTTGATTTCCGGTGTAGGCGTCTTTTTGTGAGGTACTCCGGATAATTTCATACATATCCGATGCTGATAATTGACCTTCTGAGGCTTGAAGCATCAAGGCTACGATTCCTGCAGCATGAGGCGAAGCCATGGATGTACCACTCAATAATACCCAATATACATCATCGTTATTCCATTGATCTTTGTGCACTATATACGGACTTAACCAACCCGGAACAGCATCTTTATGATAGGCATTGGCAATAAATTGACCTGGAGCGGCTACATCTGGATTCAATCGACCATCTAAGGCCGGCCCCCAAGATGAAAAACCCGAAATCTGACCTTCGTCAATAGCACTATCGGATTGGAATTTGCCTTCAAAATTCAACCAATTAACGCGATTATTATAGGAACCTACAGATAAAATTGCTTTTGATGTGCCGCCATTTTCAATAAGTGTACTAACAGCATCTCCGTTAACCCAATGCGACGGTTTATACTTTCTAATGTAATTACGAAATGTTCCAGCCGTCCATTCATAGGTTCTTCCTGAATTCCATCCATGCACCTCTCCTTTTCCTCTAAAATTAATTTTGATAAATCTTTTGTTTGAATTGGCTTCGAGCATCATCAGAAAATTCGATTTTCCATTGTAGGGATAAGCTCGAGTCCCATGACAATAAAACCTCAAAAGTATCCTTATTATTTACCAGCTTACCGGAAATCAAAGTGTCTTTGGAAAAATCCCAATAAGGAGTTTCAATCAATACATTATCTTGAGAATCGATTAAAACGATTTGAAATTGAAGATTACTATTAAGTTCAGACCAAAAATCGCAATAGACATTTTCGGTCTTGAAATTATTTCTACTTCGGTCCATCGCCAAAGTGGCTGCAGAATCCCCATTTAATTCCAATTTTATATGCATTTCGTGTTGAGCACTATTTCCATTAGCGCCTACCAATGCACGACCCGTAGCTTTTTGAGAATTTGGATTGGGGGTATTTATTATATCTTCGAGTGCAATATCAAACAAGGAGGTGCCATCATGAGGGCCGGTGTGCATCCCCCATGACAAATTACAAACGGCAGGCTTATTTAATGAATCGGCATATCTAAATACATAATCAAAACCATCTAGTAATTGCCGTCATTCGCAACCAAATAATCGCCTAAGAGCACTTCCCCCAAGAGATATCGCTTCTGATATTTAATGCCAACAAACACCAAATCGCAATCGGGAGCAACACCGGCATATTTCAAATCAGGGGATTTGAAGCCAGATCCAGCGGCGATACCCGCCACATGTGTGCCATGAGAGCCATCCGCGTCAACGGCTGCTAAAATTTCCTTCTTCGCTATTTTTTAGAATTCCGTAACTCATAAGGCGCAGGACCCAGTTGGTTCTGTGTATTTCTGCTGCCAAAAGCGTTTTACACGGTAAACAGTACCATCCTCATTGAAAAAAGTGGGATGGGTAGTTTGGAAGCCAATACGTCAACAATCCCCATCACTACCCCATTCTTTCCTTTGATAGCCGGAGAAATTAAGGGACTGAGCCAGCTTGCTACATTCGACTTTGTTGCAAAGCCTTATCATCTAAGCGGTCTAGGCGAATTAAAGCGACGTCGTGCAGCCTCTACAAAAGACCACTTCATGGCATACTCAATAAGGGCCAAAGATCGATTCTGTGGATCTAATTTCTATCGTAAAAACGCGCTGTATATACCCGAAATTGATCATTGAATTGTATGAGCTTATTCCTCAGAAAGTTCTGGGGAACCAATGCTTCAAATGAACCCAAAAAACCTCCCGACATACGACCGATTTTATTCTCCCAAGTTTGGTAGAATAGTGAACTCTTTTCAGTCGAATGATTGACTCATAAGCTGCAAGGAATTCGCTCCAGCCTTAGGATTGGAAGCCCAACTGCTAAGGATGAAAACTGACGAGGCCGGTTAGTATGCTGGGCTGTTGCTAGCACCGAGATAACTAGGAATTACCACCACGAAAACAATAGAGAATCCGCAATCATGACTACCGAATGATACGTGCAAACAACGGAATTTTTGGACTATCGAATTAGAAGTATATGACCTTATTTTTGCCAGAATGAATCTCGATTGGCTGGAACGAACCGAACTCCTCATTGGGAAAGCAACAACTCGGAAAAACTCTGCAACATCCAATGTGTCTAATTGTGGGACTAGGAGGTGTAGGTAGCTTTGCTGCTGAGTTTATTTGCAGAGCCGGTATTGGTAAAATGACCATTATAGATGGCGACACCGTTGACCCAACCAACAAGAATCGGCAACTCCCCGCGTTAAACAGCACCATAGGCCAATCAAAAGCTGCCGTTATGGCAAGTCGATTCTTAGATATCAACCCCGATTTGGAACTTCGTGTAATTGATAAATTTCAACAACCTGAGGACAATATTAACCTGATCAAGGATGAGTCTTTTGATTATGTCATGGATTGTATTGATTCCGTTTCCCCGAAGATTTATTTAATTAAGACCTGTTATGATACGAATCAACGATTTATCAGTTCTATGGGTGCTGGTGGCAAACTGGATGCCTCAACGGTTAAGGTTGCCGATATCTCAAAATCGTATAATTGTCCTTTTGCTCGAACCATTCGTAAAAGATTAAAAAGACACAATATCAGAAAAGGGTTTAAAGTAGTTTTCAATCACGGGGAACTTTTACGTGATAGCATGAAACTTACTGACGGCAGTAATTACAAGAAATCATTCTATGGAACAATTTCATACATGCCCGCTTTATTTGGACTTAGAATGGCTTCAGAGGTCATTCAAGATTTAACAGAAATGTAATTTTTATTCTTTAAGGTCTTTATTAAGGCCCATTTCTCTTATTTTCGCCACATGAAATTGAACAAATGGTTTTTGATGGGCCGCTGGCGTATTTTTCTTAACGTCATGTGAAAAGGATGATCCAGACAATGTGAACAAGGTTGACATTTCAGGAAAAAACAACAAAGAGGTTTTTATGATTCAACCTTGGGGATTGTATTCATATTCTCAGACGATGAACAATCAAACCGTTGATGCTATGGATGAGTGTCTGAAAGATGAGGTGTTTCGTATTTAAAGCGAATGATGTTTGCGACGTTTTAACCAAAGGAGTAAAATGCTACGATGGTGAGCCCGATTCTTACGAATCTAGTTGGAGTATGCCTTCAGCTACAGGAGATATCGTGAATTTCTTAAGCTTTGATTTTACCATAAAATCCAAGACCAATTCATCTATTGTATTAGAACGTGAGTGGGAAAACCGCACGGGTGAATGGGTTATTGAGAAACTTGAATTAAGAGCTACTAAATAAGATTTCTCAAATACTTCAAGGCCTGTTCGTAATCAGGCTTGATATTAAGAGCCGCTTGATAATCCATTCTAGCGGCTTTTTTATTGCCTTTTTGCTCAAAGGCATAACCCCGTAGTGTATGCGCTTTAATAGTTTTCCGTTTCTAAATCCAGTATTTTACCACACAAGTCAATAACCGCATCGTGATTATCAAAAAAGGGCTTGTATAACCGCTAAATTGTAATGAGCAAAAACATGAGCTGGGTTAATTTTAATTACACGATTGTATAAAATTTCAGCATCCGCAAACTTTTCTTTTTGTTGGAGAATATAGGCCTTTGCGTACAAGGCTTCCGCACTAAATTCATCAATTACTAAGGCTTTGTCAACGTATTGAGATGCAAGTTCTAAGTCGGAAGACATCAAAAAACATTGCTTTTTGCATTGTTGCGTCGTAATTATTCGGATCTTCGATAAGGATTTTATCCAATATAGCCAATGCCTTTAAGGTATCTCTCTGTTCTTTATAAGCAACAACTCTCAAAAGTTGGGCTTTTGTAGCAAAATCTGGATTTTGTGTGAGTTGTTTTCAATATGAGGTCACTCTGATCGTATTGCTGTCTGGCTAACAATAATTTAGCATACAAATATTGCGCTTCTGCATAATCTGGTTTAATTTGAATCGCTGTCTTGAGTTGTTTTGAGGCTTCTTCATAATTGGCAGAATCCTTTTCCAAATAAGATTCAGCTAGACGATATCGATACAGGGGATTTTTGGGCTCAAGTTGTAGCGACGTCGTAAAATCTTGAATGGCGAGGTTATATTCCTTTTGAAAATAAAATGCATTAGCTCGCAGATAATAATTCTCTGCCAAAGAGGGATTTTTTTGAATCTTCTTGGTAACGCTTAAGATATCTTCGTTGTACGAAGTGTCAGTTTCGCTTATAATCAGCGCTCCTTCAGGAAAGTTTTGGTTACAATTAACAAGGAAGAGCGCGACACAGAAATACAAAAATGTTTGTCGGCGCATTGTGCTCGGGACGGGAATCGAACCCGTACTCACATTACTGTGAACAGGATTTTAAGTCCTGCGCGTCTACCTATTCCGCCACCCGAGCTGAAAGGAATGCAAAAATACAATAAATTTCGATTTTTACATTAATTCTTTCAAGGAATTTTCAATAATATCGCATGCTTGATGAATTTGCTCTTCGCTAATAACAAGAGGTGGTGCGAAATCTTATTATATGTTCATGGGTTTGTTTAGCCAGTAACCCATTGTCTCGCATTTTGATACAAACATCCCATGCTTTGATTCCATTTCCAAAAGGTTCAATTTTTATGGCGTTTAAAAGCCCCTTACCTCGAACAAGTGAAACCATCGGCAAGTTCATATTTTCCATTCTTTTTCTAAAAATAACGCCTAATCTTTCTGCATTCTCTGACAAATGCTCATCTTTCACCACATTCAATGCAGCCATAGCCACCGCACATGCCAATGGATTTCCGCCAAAAGTACTTCCATGTTGACCTGGTTTAATGGTCAGCATAACTTCGTCATTACCCAAAACACAACTCACGGGGAATACACCCACCTCCTAAAGCTTTGCCTAAAATCAACAAGTCTGGCTTAACCCCTTCGTGTTCACAACATGTCAACTTTCCGGTTCGGGCAATACCTGTTTGCACTTCGTCGGCAATAAACAATACATTATACTGGGTGCACAAATCTCTAACGGTTTTGAGATAGCCATCGTCTGGAACTACAACCCCAGCCTCTCCTTGAATTGGTTCAACCATAAAAGCACAAACATTGGGATTCTTTTTAAAGCGTCCTCTAAGGCTGAAATGTCGTTGTAAGGTATATTTGAAAAATTGGGGACAAATGGACCAAAATTACCATAACTATCTTCGTCGTCTGATGTACTTACAGCTGCTATGGTTCTTCCCCAAAAGTTACCTTCGGCAAATAATACATGAGCTTGATTTTCAGGAATTCCTTTCACTTCATAACCCCATTTACGCGCTAATTTTATAGCCGTTTCCCCGCCTTCTACACCTGTATTCATAGGCAAAACACGATCATAACCGAACATGTTTGTGATGAATTTTTCAAATTCTCCTAATATGTTATTATGGAAAGCTCTACTCGTAAGAGTCAAAAACCTTAGATTGGTCATTGCAATGCTTTTATAATTTGGGGATGGCAATGGCCTTGGTTAACGGCCTGAATACGCAAGATAGAAAATCTAAGTATTGTTTGTTATCAACGTCCCAAACGTGAACACCACTTCCTTTGGGCTATTACTACGGGTAATGGATGGTAGTTATGGGCGCCCAAATTTATCTTCAAGTTCAATATAATAATTAGCCTTACTCATAACGCGAAAGTACAATCTTTTGCATCAACATGCCTCATTTAGGGAATCAAAACAAAGTAAATATAAAGTTATACTTATATTTGGAATATGTGGCGAATGGGGACTGATAAAACTCTTTCTGTATAGCGTAATTTCCCTTATGACCTGCCACACTGTTGGCCAAAGATTTTCAATTTTCACACTACAAATCATATACCAAAGGTAGAATAGAATGGTTGTTGCCTTCTGATTTTTAATGACAAAACACCTATCATCAAAATCTGCTTTCGAAATTTCAGAATCAGTACTTAACGAATTAGAACGAAACCTGATCTATAAAACAAGTGATCGGATGCATTTGATTGCGTTTAAAAGCTTCAACGAGTATGATGAATATCGTAAAAAACCAAAATAAAACTGGGTTATTACGACAACCCCTATCACAGAAGATTTAATTGAAGGAACCGTTTATCAATGCGTTTTTATTAACGGGGGAATGATATTGACATTGAATATCAAATTCGGCGAGGCATTGCAAAACAATTTTTGAAATGAATTCCTGTTGGGATTTACGTACAGAAATAGATTCGAATCTGTGAAAAATCAAAAAAACACCGCAATGGCTAATTAAAGGCTTTATTGAACATTTCTCTGGGGGAGTTAAGTCGCGAGGATTTTCTGCAGTTTAAAGCAAAAAATAAAACACCTCTGCATTCAGAAATTTGAATTTTATAGAAACCGGAAAATGAAGCTCTTTTCGGCAAAGTTTCTTTGGTATTTTCTTCGAAAAGGAAAAAGGAAAAAAAACCTAAACAGCGTATTCTGGATGCTCGTCAAGTATGCCGGATAATTTTGAAAATTTATTTGAATACCATTTTGGCCTGAGTTTTCGAAAATGGCTAAATGCACGATTTGATGAATTGAATAAAAAACAATCCAACAATTGGCAATAGCAGGTGATTTTTTTCATTGATCTAAAAAAACACGAATCACGAATAGCTAAATTCAATTTCAACAATAAATCAGAGTCTGCAATAGTCAGCCTTTCCAGCCCTTTTAGTATCGAGCATTATTTATGGGAAAATAAGTTTCAGGAAACCCGAGAAATAATTAAAAAAAACAACCCATGAGTTACGCCCCATCCATTTCCAACTTTTAAGAAATATAGTTGGTCTTACAACGAAGAAACAAGGGATTGGATTCATGTTGGATATCACAAAACTTGGAATTTGCAATTTAAGAACACAAACATACAACTAGCACCAGCATCACAATATCGAATAGTTCAATCCAATAATGATAACCTTACTCTTTTAAAAGAAAGTCCGGGAAAAAACAGAGCTTCTGTATTATTCAATCCAAAAGAAATGCATAACCAATGAATATTTATTGGATAGCAACGGCAAATAAAATTGATGAAGTGGTTTTAGGTTCAGATTCCAATTTGTTTCTTTATTACTAAAATAAGAAGAATCAAAAAACCAATATGAATCAGGTATTTACCAGTTAAATATTAGAAATAATACACTTGAAGAAAAAAAAATATACGCAATCATACACGGTAGAACAGAATGGGGCATTGAAAAAATCTGATTGTGCAAAGCGCAAAGAAATTCAGCTTTGTTTAAAAACACAGCTATGGAAGATGCTATTTATAACATGGATTTAAGTAATCCTAAAGCAAATACAATCAAAACTCCGACAAAAAGGATTGTCCTATCAACAACAAAGAATATTAAAAATCCGATCGATTCATAGAGTTTTTTTATCGCTAAAAATAGATGGAATGTTAATATTATTGAGTTTTCAGCACCTGTATTTGCGAGAGGACCACTTTTTATAAAAAACTATTTTGAGCTTCGACTCCATTTCTAAAAAAAAATGACACGATTATTCAAAGGAAAAATATATTCTGAAGCAAAAATTCACATCACCGTTTAAACGAAAAAGAATTCTCCAAATTTCTAATTCGAAAGCCTTCTAACGGAAACAAACCTTGGCAAAGCTCTGGATTTAATCCTTGGTTCTACATCCACAGGAGCCCAGTTTCAACTTTGGAATTCAGATTTCAAAGCTCCCCTATGACGGATTGGTAAATCCCATTGAACAATATAATTCCCCCATTGACTTTTTTTCTACAGCATTACAATAATGGATATTGTTCATAAGCACAGATTAGATCTGAATCTTTACAGCAATATCAATCGCCGAAGAATAGGCATTCAAGTAAAAACATAAAATATCGCAGCAACAACAATGTCAACTTTAACAGCGAATTGAATTATCGCTTAAGACAATTCTCTCAAACTAATGGAACAAGTTATCGCAATCGCAATACATCTTTCAAGTTTCAGATAGTACATCCTATTTTGAGCTCCAATTTCTCAACTGGGATTTTTGTATTAAACAGTCAAATCATCTCACTAAACAATTTCAAAAGAAAAAGGTATCCTTATCTACTTCACAGAAAAAACTTACTTCAAAATACCCCATTGGAATTAATACTTTCTTCCAATAATTTAAATAACAAAAACACATAAAACAAAACTATCAATTACATAGCAAATTTATTACTGGTGCCATTTTAAGTGAGAACTCAAAAAATACCCCACATTCTCATTTAACGGAAATTACCATGTGAATGGTCAAATTTCAATCTTCAATTGGAAAAGCAAATCTTTTCTGCCATTTATTTCATTTAGCAAGCAAAATATTAGCTATATGCTAGGCGGAAGTGAGGGCTGGATTTCGAGTTCTGCGAATAATAATTTTCTCTATAAATAGCTTGAGAGAATATCAGCTTCAATTTCTACAAGGGGGCTTTGATATTCGCGGACTTCCTGTCGGAATTCGAATAGGCAATAGTCTATTACACATCAAAACGGGATTTTTGGCTTGCCTTTGCTACGGGCCTTTTTCCCGAATTCCCTTGAAAGAAACGAATTTTTTGGAAAAAGCATGGTCGTATACGCCCTTTTTTGATGGTGGGCTTGCATTCTACGGTGAGTCCTCCCGGCCATTACAGCAACCCCTACAACACAAAAACCATAAAAAACACCCCAAACTATACCCTAACCGCTAGTACGCGTCAAAATCCTTGGGTAAGCGGCATAGGGCTTTGGTGCTCAGGTTAACATATTGGAAACTATCCTATCAGAATTGAATACGCTGAAGGTCGAATTGGCGCACTCAAAAACTGCACCCGCGATTGCTTTTATCGCTTGGAAAGAATTTTTAAAAAAAGCCTGTTAATTTATCACTAGAAAACCGGAGTTTTTTGCTTTATTTTTGCAAGTTGTTAAACACCCATGGGAATTTTTAGCTTTTTTTAACACAAGAATTGGCCATTGATTTAGGCACGGGCCAATACCCTGATCATACACAAAGAGAAAGTCGTAGTAGACGAACCTTCAATTAATTGCTTTGGAAAGAAACACTGGGAATGTAATTGCAATTGGACGAGAAGCCATGCAGATGTATGGTAAAAGAAAATGAAGGTATTACGAACCATAAGACCTTTAAAGGATGGTGTTATCGCTGATTTCCCAGGCTGCGGAGCAACATGATACGTGGCCATGATTAAAAATGATGAACCAAAGACAAACAATGGATAAGTTCCACAGTTGAAAATGGTTATTTTGTATTCCCTCTGGAATTACCGAAGTTGAAAAAACGTGCGGTAAAAAGATAGTGCAGAAACGATCCGGAGCAAAGGAAGTATTACTTGATTCATGAGCCAATGGCGGGCTGCTGTGGGTATAGGTATTGACGTTACACAACCCCAAGGTAATATGATTATCGATATTGGAGGTGGAACAACGGAAATTTGCCATTATTGCTCTAGGAGGGAATCGTATGTGATGAAATCTATTTCGCGTTGCAGGTGATGAGTTCAATTTGGATAATCGTTGAATACATGAGGACGGGGAACACAATCTATTAATTGGTGAACGAACTGCAGAAAAAAATAAAAATCTCAATTGGAAGTGCTTTGCAAGAACTTGAAAACCCACCAGAGGATTATGCCGTACATGGTAGAGATTTGATGACGGGCATCCCAAAGAGTAATCCATGTTTGGTTTATCCTGAAATAGCACGTTGTTTAGATAAAAGCATCATGAAGGTAGAGGAAGCCATTCTTAGAGCCCTCGAGCAATCCCCGCCAGAACTAAGCGCCGATATCCTAACCAATGGGAATATGGCTTACAGGTGGAGGTGCATTATTGAGAGGATTGGACAAAAGAATTTCTGCCAAGACAAAATTAAGAGTAAATATTGCTGAAGGACCCATTGCGCGCTGTTGTTCGTGGTACTGGCACTGCCCTTAAAAACATTGGTAAATTCAAGTTCTTGATGGACCGCCTAAGTCTGAATTGTCATGTGGGTAATTATTCGATGGATTCGGAAACAATGCCTATCCCCTGACGGCGATTTTTACTATTTCTGATCTCATTAAACTTGGTACTTCGTTATCAAACTCTATCAACACTCCTTTTATTTTCAATCAAAGTGTCTCTTTTTTTTAGAGCCGTGGATCAAACTCGGACGGATTTCACAGAATACTTATCCCTTAAGGAAGAAAATGTTTATCTGAAAGAAGAAAAATGCGCATCTAAGACAACAGCTTCAACAGAATTATTTTGCCGCATTTTCAGACGTTCGACTCTACCTTTATCGATACCTCGACTACAACCATAAAAACAACAGATTTACACTTATTTCCCTGCCGAAGTAATTCGAAATACCACAAACAAACGCGATAACTACTTTTACATCAACCAAGGAGAAGCCGATGGAATAGAAAAATGGAATGGCCGTTTTGAGTCCCATCAGGTGTTGCCGGAGTTGTAAATTACAACCTCTTCGCATTACGCCCGTGTGATGTCCGTCTTGAACTCAAATTTTGAACTGACCCCCTTATATCCCCCGATTTAAATCTAAGGCAAGGTGTTATTAAATGGGAAGGTAGCGATTCGCGATATGGATATTTGAAGGAAGTAAATCGAACAGAGGACGTAAAAAAAGGACAATGGGTTACTAAGTAGTAATTATTCCCAACATCTTCCCTCCAGGTATACCAGTTGCACGAGTTGTAGAGGCAAAAAAAAAAGCGTTGCAACAAACAATATCAAAAAATCAAAATCTCTTTTTGCCACGGATTTTTAGCCGTTTTGCATTATGTCTACTGTGTGAAAAAACAATTCCTTAAAGGAAGTAGATTCACTAAATTCGAATATTGAAACCGTGATTCAAATATTAAAAAATAGTGGGCATTGCATTGGGCTGTAGCATTTTTACAAGCCCTTTATTCTTCAACAAGTTGATTTGGGATTTTGGCTACATCCTATGCCATACCTGGTTTTGTTCCTTATTTTACCGATGAATTTTGATCGATTCGGCCTATTTGTTCACCGCATTTTGCATTTGGTACATTAATTGATCTGTTTATCGGGCTCATTTGGAACGCATGCCCGCCCAGCTGTGTACTAATGGTATTTTTTCAAATATCATATTGAACATCGATTTATTGATTTTGAATCATTGCAACTACAAGGTGAATCCTACCTTGATATAAACAGCAAAGGTTGGTTAACCTATTTATACTACAGCATGTCCTTGATAGCCATACATCATTTTACATTTTTCAGTTTGGATTTTTTTAGCTTCAACTATCTATTCGACATTATTTTAAGCACCATCATTTCTTCCATTGGATCCTTACTCTTAATATTGTTGTATAAGAATGTATTCAATCAGTAATGCAAGACCTCAATAAAAATCGATCTAAAGTTTTCGTTGGGATTTTCATTCTGTTTTACCTGATTTATCTCATTAGAGTTGGTAGTTTACAACTTTCTGGGAATCATTATGAATTAAAGGCCATTAATAATGCCCTAAATAAGATCACTCTTTATCCATCTCGATCGGTTATATACGATAGAAACAAAAACATCATTGCAAAGAATTTTGTGATGTACGATTTATTTGCTTTTCCAAGAGATATTGATAGTGCAAACAGAGACTTTATATGCAACGTACTGCAGATTGATTCCGCCTTTTACGAGAAACTGCTTTTAGAAACTTGGATAAAATCACGAAAACGTCGTAAAAACAATGCATACGATCGATCAGCTCTGTTTTACTCGAATTTATCTGAAAAGCAATACACCCTTTTGAGGGAGAATTTATACAGACTACGTGGGTTTTATGTAGAGCCTAGAACAGATAGAAATTACAATATACAAGGAGGTGCGCACGCTTTGGGATATTTGGGTGAGGCTAGTGAATCTCTATTAAAAGAAGACCCGTATTATCAACCAGGAGACTTAGTGGGCATAACGGGAATAGAAAAATATTATGAAACTTTATTCCGAGGGGTTAAAGGCGTTAAAAACCGTTTGGCAAGATCGAACTTACCAAGAACGAGGAGAAGTGAATAACGACTCCTTTCAAAATCTCCTGCAATTTCTGGACCCGATGTTATCAGCACTATAGATGTTAAATCTCCAGCGCTATGCAGAACTGCTCTTTCAAGGAAAGCGCGGAAGTATCGTCGCCATTGAGCCCAAAACAGGCGAAGTATCTGGTTTTTGTGAACAAACCTGATTTCGATCCAAATGAACTTGGTAGGAAAAGAACGTAACCGGTGCCTTCCGGAAAATGCTCATAGATCCCAAAAAGCCGTTGTACAACCGAGCCGTAAAAGGGTGTATATCCTCCTGGTAGTACGGTAAAAACAGTATTGGCGTTAATCGGACTTGCAAGAAGGCATAATCATCGTGCCCTCTTCGCGCAAAGGGATGTGCCGGCGGATACCACATGGGAAGGATCGTAATTGGTTGCCATGGACATCCCAGGCCCATTGGACGTGGAAGGATCAATCCAAATCTCTTGCAACGCTTATTACTGCGACCTTTTCCGGCAAATCATAGATCATCCAAAATATGGCAACGCACACGAGGGGTATCGGGTACTTGGAAAAACACTGGCGAAGCTTTGGATTGGGAAATCCGACGGGAATAGATTTATTCGGGAGAAGCCAAAGGGCAATATTCCCACGGTTGAGAGGACTAGCCAAACGACACGGTAAAGAAATGGCGCAGTTCTCAGAAAGTTGTCTCATTGGGTATCGGACAAGGGGAAATACTACTAACACCACTACAACTAGCCAATGTAGCTGCCATCATTGCCAATCGGGGGTATTATTTTACACGCCACACCTCGTTAAGTCTATACAAGATTGAGGGATATCATGATACTTCATGGCTAAGAAAGTTCACACAAATCCGAACCGCACTACCATCAATCCTAAGCATTTTGAAACCGTGATTGAAGGCATGAGCAAGGTTATGCAGCCCGGTGGAACCGGAAATGGCACAGGGAATACCGGGTATCGACATATGCGGGAAAACAGGTACGGCACAGAATCCACACGGAAAAGACCACTCATTATTTATATCCTTCGCCCCGAGATACAATCCTAAAATAGCGGTGGCGGTAATTGTAGAAAACGCAGGATTCGGATCAACGTATGCCGCACCAATTAGCAACTTGGTGATAGAGAAATATCTATTACCCCGATACAACCACACGAGTACCCTACCTTTGCTGGAACGGATCAAAAACAGCGTATCTGGAACCACAATGAGATACCAAAGTCAACAAAATAGAGAAGGGACGATTGGACTGGATAGCCGTAGTGCTCTATGGATTACTGCTGTTGATAGGATGGTTGAATATCTATTCCGTAACTACTGACGTGAATCAAGAAGGCTTTCAGCCCTCGGCCACTGCGCTCAAACAACTAGTGTGGATCGGCGGGGCAATGCTCATCAATAACGGTGGTATCCTACACGAATGTTGTATTCATAAATTATCTATCGTATTACGTCTATGGACTTGTTATATTATTGAACATATCGGTGTTGTTCTTAGGGCGAGAAGTGGCTGGAGCGAAATCGTGGTTTGGCTTTGGGGGAATAGGCATACAGCCCTCAGAGTTTGCCAAATTAGCAACGGCAATGGCACTTAGGGAAATTCCTTGGGGGATATGGAATGCGCTTCAAGGGTCTGGAAAAACATTTCAATCTCAGTGGGAATTATATCACTTTGCCCCTGAGTCGTTGTTTTAGCACAAAACGATACGGGAACAGCCTTGGTTTTCCTTTCGTTTTATTTGGTTTTATACCGGGAGGGCATGCCAGGATACATCTTGTTAAGTTCGCAGTCTGGCTGGGTATATCTGGCCGTTGCATCGATCTATTTCAACAGCTTACGAGATATCCGCATATACTGGCTGTACGGCATCCTCACTAGGCATTATCCGGCTTATCCGCCGCGCTATTTTACTTCTTACCTAGAGGCGTAAAGCAAATATCTACTGGGCAATCAGGAGTAGTTGTCGCCATTAGTTTGGCCTTCAGCACGGTTGTGGGCTAGGACCTACGACAAACTCTTCAAAGAATATCAGAAAGATCGAATCGAAATTGTACTTGGGCTTAAAGGCCGATCCTCGAGGAATGGGCTACAACCTGGACCAGTCAAAAATCGCGATAGGAGCAGGCCAATGGAACGGCCGAGGCTTTCTAAACGGATCGCAGACAAAAATGGGCTTTGTTCCGGAACAACATACGGATTTCATTTTTTGTACCATTGGCGAAGAATGGGGGTTTTTAGGAGTATTGGTATTTTTTAGCGCTTATTTACCTATCCTTAGTGATACGGCTTGTACTAATTGCGGAGACGACAGTCCGACACATACGGCCGAATTATTGGGCTACAGCGGTGCAGCCAGTATCTTCTTTTTCCACTGGCTCATCAATATTGGAATGACAATAGGACTGGTCCCGGTAATTGGGATACCACTCCCCCTAATATCTTTTGGGGGAAGTTCTCTCTGGGGCTTTACATCTATTATTATTCGTATTTTTGAGATACGACCAAGCAGACGTAACTAAAATGAAATCTCTTTTAAATCGGATTAACCTTTTTGCAATCGTATCACTAACTTCAATTCTATTTTCAAATTGCGATAAAAGCAATAATGATGGCGAGTTGAACTCAACATTATTTGAAAAAATTGATTCCGAAATTTCGGGAGTAGATTTTGTAAACAATGTGCCGGAAAGCGATTCCTTAAATCAATTCACCTACCATTATCTCTTTAACGGTTCCGGTGTTGGAATAGGTGACATTAACAACGATGGATTAAACGACCTGTTTTTCTCAGGGAATGCAACGCCCTCAAAGCTTTATTTAAACAAGGGCGGTTTCAAATTTGAAGATATCACATCTAAAGCTGGAATTGAAACTTCAAATTGGATGACAGGCGTGAGTATGGTAGATGTGAACAACGACGGTTGGTTAGATATTTACATTTGTGCCAGTGGGCCCTTCTAAAGAAAAAGACAAAAAGAGAAATCTATTATACATCAATCAAAAAAACAGCACCTTTAAAGAGTCTGGAAAAGAATGGGGTATCGACGACGCGGGCAATACCTCTTGTGCTGGTTTCTTTGATTTTGACAACGATGGCGATTTGGATTTATATGTGGGAAATCATGCACTTGAATACTTTTCTGATATCAATATTGATTTCAGTAAGACTTTCAAAATGACCGATAATTCCGCACAGAGATTCTACGAAAATCTTGGCGATAAATACCAAGAAATAACAGAAAAAGCGGGCATGAAGGCTGGTGGATATTGCCTAAGCGTTACGCCTGGTGATTTCAATGACGATGGCTACATAGATTTATACGTGTGTAATGACTACCACATACCCGATTATTTCTACATCAATCAAGGGGATGGTACCTTCAAAGATGAATGCTATTCACGATTAAAACACAGCAGTATAAATTCTATGGGATCGGATGCCGCAGACATCAATAACGATGGAAAACTCGATTTTATCACGTTAGATATGCTGCCTGAGAAAACAGATCGATATATGAGATTAATGGGTGCTAAGGACTACGACTATGTTAGAGTGAGCACATTGCACGGTTATGGTCCGCAATACATGCACAACACATTAAATGTAAACCAAGGGAATGGTACCTTTTCTGATTTAGGGTTTTTATACGATGTTGCTCGAACTGACTGGAGTTGGTCTGCCCTATTTTGTGATTTTAACAACGATACCAAGCAAGATTTGTTTGTAAGTAACGGTTATTACCGAGATGTTACGGACTTGGATTTTGTCTTATTTCAAAATAGAAAGCAACAAACAAAAAACGGCAAAATCAATCATGAAGACGTTCTAAAAATGCTTCCCTTTGAAAAACTCCAAAATTATCTTTTCGAGGGAACTTCAAAAGGGATGATTAATAAAGCTGCAGATTGGGGATTGGATGAATCCACGTTAAGCACAGGTGCAGCATTGGGAGATTTAGATGGCGATGGAAATATCGACTTGGTGGTTTGTAATCAAGGCGAGGAAGCACTGATATACAAAAACAACGGAAATGCCAACAAATTTGTCAATATCAAATTAGTTTCTGAGACAAATAAGACTATTGAAGGAATTAAATTATGGGTTAAAAATGAGGATGGAAGCTTTAGATTGTTTCAAAACTTCAGTAATCGAGGATATTTAAGTTCTTCAGATCCGATTTTCCATATTGGTCTTGGTCAATCTAAAGAGTTACCCGAAATTTACTTACAAAAATTAACCGGTGAACTTGCAAAAATCTCAGTGGAGGAAATAAACAGAACGCAAACCATTAAAATCGAATCTCTGGCTTACAATCCAGAGTTCAAAAATAAAATCAAGAGCACCAAAACCGAACTTTATTTCGAACCTGTTAATGACGGCCTGAAGTTCAAACATACAGATTTAGAAACTCCAGATTACAAAAGAGAACCTTTATTACCTCACCGTTACACAATGCAAGGTCCTGGAATAAGCGCTGGTGATGTAAATGGCGATGGTATTGAAGATGTGTTTATTGGTGATGGTTCGGGAAAATCGAGTTTGTTTTTGGGAACTCCAACCGGTGGATATAAGTTAGGCCCATCTCAATCATGGAGAGAAATCAAAGTTGATATTACCGCTTCCCATTTTTTTGATATAGATCAAGATGGAGATTTAGACCTTTACATTGCGGTTGGCGGCTCTGAGTTATCATGGCCCAATAATTCTTATCACACACCGATTGTATATTAATAATGGATCTGGGGTATTCAAAGACGAAACCAACAGACTCCCTAATGTAATTGGCAGCTGCAATAGCATTTCATCGGCAGACTACGATCAAGATGGCGACCTGGATTTATTTGTTGCAGGCAGGATACTGCCCGGAAACTACCCCAATATCCAAGTAAGAAGCTACCTATTAAAAAACGAGGGTGGGAAATTTATTGACGCCACCGAAAGCGATGCCCCTGCCCTGTTTATGCCTGGATTGATTTGCGAGGCAATTTTTACCGATTATAATAACGATAACAAACCTGACTTGATGTTAGTCGGGGAATACACACCTATAATATTCATGAAAAATACGGGTGGGAAATTTGAATTTGTATCGAAAGAAACCAAAACATTCGACCGTTCAGGTTGGTTCAACAGCATCTGTCCACTTGACATGGACAACGATGGTGATATGGATTATATTATATCAAATAAAGGCAACAACAGTTTTATTAGAGCGTCTCAAAACGAACCCGTTCATGTTTATTGGACCGATATCGATGGAAATGGAAGAACGGATTTCTTCATGAGTTATACCAAGGGTGGTCAACGCTACCCTCTTTATTCCTTAGATGAAATGGCTCAAGTAGTTCCCAAATACATGGGCAAAAAATATACAACGTATTCCTCTTTTATGAACCAAACCATGGAGGATATATTTGGTGATAAATTAAATGACAATCAAATGTTTGCCAATGAGTTTCAACATCTATTATTGGTAAATAACGGCGGTGTTTTTAATATTCAACCCTTGCCCTTTGAAACTCAATTGGGACCCATTTACGGGATGCAAAGCTTAGACGTTAATCATGATGGCTATTTGGATGTTGTATTCAACGGAAATAACAAATACACCCGTGATCAACATGGGCCTGACGATGCATTAAGTGGTGGAGTATTATTGAATCAAGGAGGTGCTGGTTTTAAATATTTAAATGGCATCGAGTCGGGATTGCACTTGCCTGGAGATGGAAGGGGCATGATCGTTACACAAAATGGTGACAATGTATATGTGATAAGTACCCAAAACAACGATTTTGTAAAAACCTTCAAATTGAAATCCAACAAATCAAAATCCATCGCCGTCAAAAACAACGTGATTGAAGCTATTGCAACACTTAAGAATGGAGCAAAACGCAAATTGGTTATTAATCAAGGATCTGGCTATATGAGCAGTAATTCAAAACGGGTAATTGTCGATGATAATATCAAGTCGCTTTCATTCCGACTTCTAGGAAAAGAAACTTGGGAAAATCTAGATATTTCTTTTTGAAAAAAAATGGATTGTGTTATATTTGCAGAAATAATTGAGCCATGGCAGTAACTAGATTAAAAAGAAAAGAAGCTAAAAACCGTTCAAAAGCCACCGTACGTGTTCAGAACATTAAGCGCCTAAAGGAATACGTGAAGATAGCTAGTCCTTATAAGAACGAATCTGGAATAATCTTAGAAGACAAATAAGATTATTTCTAAATTATGATATTTCGCCGCTATGTTAACACATAGCGGCTTTTCTTTTTTTATCTTTGAATACTATGAAATTCACCTTACCCCTATTAGGATCTATAGTTATATTATTTGCTTCAGGTTGTTCCCCCTCAAGTGATAAAGCCAAAATCATCATTAATAATGACATTCTCTCTGAATGTAATTTGGCTATTCAAAACGCAGTTGTGCTTGATGGTGTTACCCCTCCTGTTGCTTCTAGACGATATTTTTACTCGACAGTGGCTGCCTACGAAGCCGTGAGGCCTTTCAATACTGAATTGGTATCTACCGTTGGGCAATTCAATGATTTCAACCAAATAAGTCAGATAGACACCTCGCTTGGTATTTGTTTAGACCTAGCTGCATTGCGCGCTTATACCCAAACCGCTTTAGACCTTGTTTATAAAGAAGATTCCATTCTCGCTTTTCAAAATCGTAAACTTAATTTCTATAAGAAGACGTTATCGAATCAAATTTTCAACCAAAGTATCGCTTGGGGCGATACCGTGAGCAAGAATATTCTACTTTGGGCCAGCGGTGATACATTTGCACAAATCAGAGGCACGGATTTATATACTACAAAGGCTTCTGACGAATTTTGGAAACCAACACCTAAAGAGTATATGCAAGCTATAGAACCACAATGGAGAAAAGTACGTCCATCCTATATCAAATCTTCTCATCAGTTTTTTGATAGTTTGCCCGTTCCCACTCCCTATAATCTGGGGAAAAATCCAAAATTCAACGAACTGATGAGAGAAATTTACGAAACGGTAATTCATACGGATTCACAAAAATTACTAACCGCTAGATATTGGGATGACAATCCAAGTAGTACCTTTCACTATGGACATGCCACTATTAAAGTATTAAAAGTTTCACCCGCTGGACATTGGCTTTCCATGTTCTCAACCGTTGCTCGCGAAAAAAAGTACGACTTATTCCAATCCGCTGAGGGGATGTTACGTATTTCATCGGTAATGTTCGATGGATTCATTGCTGTATGGGATGCAAAATACACCTATGAATATATTCGTCCTGTAACCGTGATCCAACGTCATATTGACTCTTCTTGGTTACCGTTAATAGAAACGCCATCTTTCCCTGAATACCCGTCAGCACATAGTGTGGTTTCTTCAGCCGCAGCTACGGTCCTTACCGATATGTTTGGGGAATACTCCTTTACAGATTCTGCAGAATTTGAATTCGGTCTAGGAGCTAGAACATTCAAAAATTTCAGAGAAGCCAGCGATGAAGCATGTATGAGCAGAATATACGGTGGAATCCATTTCCGCGAAGGAATGGAGTACGGTAAAAACCTGGGCAATGCCGTTGGTCATTACCACAACAAGAATCTAATCACCAGAAAATAATTTCAGGTTAGGAAAGCTGTTTTTTCTGATGCAGGAGGTTTTGAATTTTACTTTCTGCATCGGCTTTCTTTTGCATCTCTCGTTCAATAACATCAGGCTTTGCATTGCTCATGAATTTTTCATTACCGAGCTTCTTCATGATTCCTGTCAAAAACCCTTCAAGATGAGCTATTTCTTTATCAATCTTAGCAATTTCTTCTTCCTTGTTAATTTCAATCTCTAACTCGACCCACATCTCCATATTTTTCAACGGAATCATAACGAAATTGCCTTCGCCTGTTTCACCAGATTGCCAAGCCACATTGGCTAATTTCCCTATCATGCTTTTATAGGTATCAATTTCGGGCAAAGCATTTCTGAGCCATACCTTAAATTCAATTTTTGGAGATAATTGATGTTGTGCTCGGATACCTCGAATTTCTGTAATAGCTGTAAAACCAATTCTAAATCGCTATTGTGCGATTTAACAAAATCGGGGTATTTAGAAACTACGCAGGCGGTCTGGTCAATCCCTAATTCTTGATGTATTTCCTCCGAAATAAACGGCATAAAGGGATGTATCGCTTTCATTAAAGCGTCCATGAATTCTTGAGAAGCGCTCAATGCATCGGCAGAGATTTTTGAGCCATAAGCAGGTTTAACACCTTCCAAATAGGTACTACAAAAATCGTCCCAAATTAATTTGTAAAGATTCATCAATGCATTTGACAATCTAAATTCTTTGAAATGGGCTTCATTCTCGGAAATTACTGAAGACATTCGCAAGGAGAACCAATTAATTGTTTCAGATTCATATTCTCTGAGAGCAACAGCATCGGATTCCCAGGACTTTATTAAACGAAACGCATTCCAAATTTTATTACAGAAGTTTCTGCCTTGTTCTATTTGCGACTCATCAAACAAGATATCATTTCCAGCTGGAGCACAAAGCAACATACCTAAACGAACCGAATCCGCTCCATGCGATGCTATTAAATCTAGTGGATCTGGACTATTACCCAAACTTTTAGACATTTTCCGCCTTAATTTATCACGAACAATACCGGTATAATACACATTCTTAAATGGCATTTCACCGCGGTATTCATATCCAGCCATGATCATTCTAGCCACCCAGAAGAACATAATTTCAGGAGCGGTAACCAAATCATTCGTTGGATAATAATAAGAAACCTCTTCTTCGGATTCAAAACCGTCAAATACCGAAATTGGCCATAACCAACTGCTGAACCATGTATCTAATACGTCCTCATCCTGTTGGAGTTCCTCGATAGTTATAGATTTGTTTTTTTCGCCAAACTTCAAAACGGCTTCTTCGGCATTTTTCGCAACAACAAACGATCCATCTGGAGCATAAAAAGCAGGTATTCTGTGTCCCCACCATAATTGTCTAGAAATATTCCAATCACGAATATTCTCAATCCAATGTTTATAGGTATTCTTTAACTTCTCAGGGAAGAACTTTATTTCATCGTTCATTACCGCATCTAGTACCTGAGGGTTTTTCTTCATAAATTCCTTCATGTTTAAAAACCACTGCGTACTGATTCTGGGCTCGACAACTGCATCGGTTCTTTCACTGCATCCTACGTTGTGCGTATAATCTTCTACTTTAATTAATAAATCGGCTTCAGTTAAGGCTTTTACCCATTCTTTACGAGCCTCAAATCGATCCATTCCAACAAACAATTGACCGGCCTCAGAAATGGTTCCATCTTCATTAAGCGTATCTATTACTTGAAGATTGTTTTTTAAGCCTATTTCATAATCGTGTATATCATGAGCGGGCGTTACCTTTAAAACGCCAGTACCGAATTCAATGTCAATATAGGAATCTTCAATTATCGTCACCTCGCGATTAATTAAGGGCACGTTTACTTTCTTTCCAATTAAATGCGCATATCTTTCATCATTCGGATTCACGCAAATAGCAACGTCACCCGCGATCGTTTCGGGTCGAGCTGTGGCTACTTCCAAATAACCTTCAAAATCAACCCCAACATACTTTATATAATAAAGTGAATCCTTTACTTCCTTGAAAATCACTTCCTCATCTGAAAGGGTTGTTTTTCCTTGAGGATCCCAATTGACCATTCGAGTTCCTCGATAAATCAATCCCTTTTCGTAAAGATCCACAAATAC
The DNA here is from genome assembly GCA_943789135.1 of uncultured Bacteroidia bacterium. Lineage (GTDB taxonomy): Bacteria > Bacteroidota > Bacteroidia > NS11-12g > UBA955 > VMCP01. The sequence goes on along the minus strand of CALSSY010000019.1, from coordinate 21,712 downwards.
ATCTCTTACAGCATCACTGAGTTTTGGTTCCATTGTGAATCGGGTTCTATCCCAATCGCAACTTGCCCCCAATTTCTTTAATTGTTCAAGTATAATTCCACCGTATTTTTCCTTCCATTCCCATGCATGGGTTAGAAATTCATCTCTCGAGATATTTGACTTATCAATTCCCTTAGATTTTAAGAGATTAACCACTTTAGCCTCCGTAGCAATACTAGCATGATCGGTGCCTGGAACCCAACATGCATTCTTCCCTTCCATACGCGCTTTACGTACCAACACATCTTGAATGGTATTATTCAACATGTGCCCCATATGCAATACCCCAGTAACGTTTGGCGGAGGAATCACAACGGTATATGGCTCACGGCCATCAGGTGTAGATTTGAAAAAACCTTCCTTCAACCAGTATTCATACCATTTATTCTCAATTTCTGAGGGATTGTATTTTGCAGAGATTTCCATTGGGCGCAAAATTACTGAATTTTACGGAAGTACGCGGTTCTTACTTATGGTTTATTAAACCAGAAAAATCTATGTATCTTGTAATTATAATTTAAAATGGATAGACGCTCATTTATCAAAAAAACAGGTTTTACTCTTGGTGTTGGGGGAATTACTGGCATTTCCTTGGCGAAAATTCCAAATATTCAAGATTCAAAAGAAATTGAATGGGATTATTCACAGAAAAGGATAAATCCAAGCGATGATTCTGTTTGGAGAGAAATTCAAAAATATTATCCAACTAACCCTAATATCATTAATTTAGAAAATGGATATTTCAGTCATCAAGCCTTACCCGTTCTGAATTTTCATCAAGAAATCGAAAATGAAATCAATTCGAAACACAGTGTATTCATGCGGACAGAACAAGAAACGCGCATCGAAGAAACAAGAAAAATATTCGCTCTGTACCAAAAATGTGATGAAAATGAATTGGCCTTCACACGAAATACAACCGAGAGTTTGAATACCGCCATCATGGGCTTCCCGTGGGAAAATGGCGATGAAGTTTTGATAGGGAATCAAGATTACGGTTCTATGGTTGAAGCTTTTAAACAGTGCGAAAGACGTTGGAATATTAAATTAAAAGTAGCAAATCTTCCTATAATCGATATGGCTAATTGGGAAGAGGCGATTATTAACGCATATACTTCAAAAATTTCCAAACAAACGAAGATGGTACTTCTTACCCACCCTATTAATTTAAATGGAATGGGCATACCAATACATCGACTTATTTCTAAAATTAGAGAATCCAGTGCCAAAATTTGTATCGTTGTTGATGCGGCACATGCCTTATCGCATTTACCCGATACAATCGGTGATATTAATGCGGATATAATTGGTAGTAGTTTACACAAATGGACGGGCGCACCTTTGGGATTGGGTTGTTTATATATAAGACAATCCTGGATACCCAAAATTTGGCCTTTAATGGGTGATGATTCAAAATCAATCAACGACATTAGGAAATTCGAACATCACGGAACACGTCCAATACAGAGCATTATGAGCTTGAGCAAAGCCATTGAATTCAATCAAAAAATTGGCTTAGAAAACCGTTTGAATCGCTTGTTATATCTTAAATATATTTGGCAAGGAAATCAATCCGGTTTAAATAGTTTATCACAAAAAACTGGGTTTAACATATCCTTAAAGAAAATCGAGGTTATAGACCACACTAAATCCAGGAACATTGAGTTCCAACATCCGATTCAAAACAATCCTTGGCAAGGTGCTATCAGCACCTTTTCAATAAAGGGACTATCACCTGAAAACCTTGCATTAAAATTGAAAGATGAATTCAATATTTTTAGTGTAGCCATAAATCACCCAGTAATCAAGGGGGTTCGAATCACACCTCAATTAAGCAATTCAATAGAAGATGTAATCGCTTTAAATAAAGCAATCCAAAGTATTAGTAGTAAATAGCCAATCGAGAAATAATAAAGAAAGGCCAACTCTTTGAGTTGGCCTTTCTTATATGGTAATATTAAATATTATACTCCCGTATCGTGGTAAACAGACTCTTCCAAGAATGGGTGGTTCATAGCAACCAATCCTCTCTTTTGCAATTGGTTCAATGTCCAATATACGAAAAGACCTAAGAAGAATAAGAATACTCCAATATCCAGCAATCCAATGTGTGCACCCGGCCCGAATACACCTGGCATAACCATGAACCACACGTCAAAATAGTGACCAATGATCATAACCGATGCAATCGCTGGGAATACCCAATTGCTTCTTTTTGCACTTCTCATCAATAAGAACAAGAAAGGAACCGCAAAATTCAGGATGAAATTACCCAAGAAGAATGGTTTGTAATTTTCATATCGAATTTGGTAGTACATCATTTCTTCTGGAATATGTGCGTACCAAATCAAAAGGTATTGGAATAACCAAATGTAGGCCCAGAACACAGTAAAGGCAAACATAAACTTACCTAAGTCGTGTTGATGCTCTTTGTTTACCAATCCTAAATGACCTTGAGACTTCAAATAAATAACAAATACAGCAATAAATGCAATGCTACTTACCCAATGTGTTGCGAAATTATAAACTCCAAAAATGGTTGAATACCAGTGTGCGTCTACGCTCATCATGAATAACCAAGCCAAAATTGAGATTAAAAATCCAAACGTAACCAAAAATGCAGCACTAAAGCGAATGGATTTCTTAAAGAAAGATGTATCGCCCTTAGGTCCATTATCTTCTTGAATAGATAGGCTGCGTAATTTATTGCCTAGGAAGTACCACCAAATGATTAAAACAGTTGGGAAAATGAAAAGCATTTTGGTATTCAAAAAACCCGACTTACCGTCCAATACTTTATCATACCCCGTATCACCGGGTTTTAAGCCCATATGTTCGTAATGTGCCCAGTGGTAAATGTTATCTTTTCCAAATATCAATGCGATTAATACAACCACAAATGCAATCGGTATAAAGGTAAGCATAGCCTCTGGTACTCTTTTGATTGTTACCGACCAACCTGCATTTGCTGCATACTGAATAGCATACCAGAATAAAGCACATAAAGAAATCATGGTAAAATAGTATCCCGCAACGAGTAAATTAGACCAGATCTTAGTAGTCCAAGGCTTTTCCTGTGCATGATACTCAATACGAGGACCAAAGGCCTCATTATCTACATTTGAATGCTCTTCATGAGCAGCATCGGCAGAATGTCCAGATTCGTGCTCTGATTCAGCATGTGCCTCATGTCCTCCTTCGTGAGCCTCATGACCTTCATGAGATTCGGTTGCAGAATGTTCGGTATTTGTTTGATGCGCATCATGACCCGCACCTGTTTTGTCAATCGTTGCTATGCCAATTCCGGTAAGAACCAATCCCAAGATCATAAGAATCATGGTAAAGCTCTTCGCTTTGGAAGGCATCGAAAACGTTTCTTGTTTTATTTCAATGTGATGTCCGTGTCCCATATATCTATTTCTTAGGAATTAGTTTGACATATTATTAGCGACAACTGAAGCGCTATCCGTGGTAGTTACTCCACTAGCAGCAGCACCGCTTAATAGTTTAACATATTTTACAACTCTCCAACGATCGGTAGGTTCTAAAACAGATGCATGGCTACCCATGTTGTTTTTACCGTAGGTTAGAGTATGGTAAATTTTACCTTCTTCAAGTGTTTTGATGTATTCGTCAGAATACCCTTTCCAAGCAGGTTTTAGGGTAGAAACACGTTGGAAAACTTTTCCGTCGTTTTTACCTTCAGCACCATGACAAGCAGCACAATAAATATTGTACAAGTATTTACCGCGGGTATCAACTTGATCAATACCATTTGGGGCAGTTATCTGAGTTGCAGCCGCTTCATAACCTTCACCTGAATTTGGTAACGGATATATGTGTGCAGATTTACCCAATGCAATTGATCCAGAAACTGGCTCACGCATGCTCATGCCGTGGGGATTCAATGTGAAAGAATCTGCCTGATTGTAAGGCTCATATCCTTTGGAATAATACATGTCAGGGGCGTATTCCCATCCGGGGTCATTACCGCGACTCACGCAACCAGAGGATGCAATAAGTACGGCGAGGGAAGCCCATACGATATTAAGTTTATTCGTCATTGCTTAATTTTAAATTACGGTTTGAACACCTTGGTGGAACTCACGGGTTTCTACAGCACCCTTTTCTTTCATCAAATCAATCAAACCTTTTTCATCCATTCCTTCACATGTTTCTATCGTCATGATCATACGGTCGTCCGTCTGACGTTCGTCTAAAAGATCATTTTTGATACCATGCAACATACGATTTCTCAAGAAGAAAAAGATACCCATACCAAACGCAGTACATAAGATTGTACCTTCAAACATTACAGGAATCCACGAAGGCGAAAAACGCACTGGCTTATTACCCACATTCACGGGCCAATCCTTTACATACATGTACCAAATCATGGTGAACATTAATGAAAGCCCTGTTAAACCGCAGAAGAAAGCGATACGCGCCAAACGGCTACGTTTCACTCCGATGATGCGATCTAATCCGTGAACCGGGTATGGTGTAAAGACATCGTGAATGTGCACACCTTTATCTACAACGGCTTGTGTGGCAGACAAAAGAGCATCTTCGTCTTCCCATACACCGATGAGCATTTTATTTCTGTTTCTTAAACTAAGATTTTTATCTACTAATCCCATAATCTTAAATATTATTCGCGATTGCGAAGGATGGTTTTAACTTCAGACATATTAATTACAGGTAAGAACTTCGCGAACAAGAAGAAGCATGTAAAGAAGATACCAAATGTACCTAAGAATAAACCTACTTCTGTCAATGAACCCGAGTACATAACCCAACTACTTGGCAAATAATCACGGTGCAATGAGGTTACGATGATAACGAAACGCTCGAACCACATACCCACGTTTACTACAATACTCATGATGAAAATGAACCAAGGTGTTGTACGAGCCCATTTGAACCAGAATACCTGAGGTGCAATCAAGTTACAACTCATCATACTCCAATATGCCCACCAGTAAGGTCCAGTTGCACGGTTAATGAACGCATATTGCTCATACTCCACTACTGAATACCATGCAATGAAGAATTCTGTCAAATATGCAATACCAACCAATGTACCGGTTACCATTATGATTTTAGTCATCGCTTCTAAGTGACCGATTGTAATGTAATTTTCATAATTCATTACTTTACGAGCCACAACAAGCAATGTTGCAACCATACCGAAACCGGAGAAGATAGCTCCAGCAACGAAATAGGGAGGGAAAATCGTTGTATGCCAACCAGGAATTACCGAAGTTGCAAAGTCAGCGGATACAATGGTGTGTACCGATAATACAAGCGGTGTACTAATACCTGCTAAGATTAACGATACCAACTCATAACGAGCCCATGAACGCGTGCTACCCGTCCAACCCATTGAGAAGAAATTATACCAAAATTTAGCTGTCTTAGTCTTCACTTTATCGCGGATAGTGGCAATATCAGGAATCATACCAATGTACCAGAATAATAAGGATACACTGAAATATGTCGAAATCGCAAATACGTCCCACAACAACGGAGAGTTAAAGTTCACCCAAAGACTACCGAATGCGTTAGGTAAAGGCAAAGCCCAATATCCTACCCAAACACGTCCCATGTGGAATACAGGGAACATAGCCGCACAAACAACCGCGAAAATTGTCATTGCCTCAGCAGAGCGGTTGATACTCATACGCCATTTTTGGCGGAAAAGTAAAAGTACAGCAGAAATCAAAGTTCCTGCGTGACCAATACCCACCCAGAATACGAAGTTGGTGATATCCCAACCCCACATTACAGATTTATTGATATTCCATACACCTATTCCCGTCCAAACGGTCCAGAACAAGCTCACTCCAAAGATGCCTAAAAAGATTAACGATAACGTAAATCCAATTTTCCATGCACTGGATGGCTGGTTCAAAATGGGACGAGAAATGTCTCTGGTAACGTCAGCGGCGGTTTTATCGCCAGTTACCAATCTTTCTCTAATTAATGAATCGTGTATCATTCCTTGTGGGGTTAAATAGTTTCAGTATTACGAATTTTGGTCATGTATTTAACAGAAGATTGAACGTTCAATTCATCTAGTACGCTGAATGCACGCTCATTTCTGTGTAATTTGCTGATGTCGCTATCAGGATTATGAAGATCACCGAAAACGATAGCGTTAGAAGGACACGCACGTTGACAAGCAGTTTCTACTTGTACATTTTTCATGTTGCCACCCTCGCGCTTCACTTTCAACTTCGCCTCTTGTATACGTTGTACACAGAACGAGCATTTTTCCATAACACCACGCGTACGAACGGTTACGTCTGGGTTGATAACCATTTTACCCAATGGGTTGTTGAAATGGAAATCAAACTTATCGTTATCGTTGTAACGGAACCAGTTGAATCGACGAACTTTATAAGGACAGTTATTTCCGCAATATTTAGTACCGATACAACGGTTGTATGTCATTTGGTTCAAACCTTCAGAAGAGTGAGAGGTTGCCAATACAGGACAAACCGTTTCACAAGGGGCTTGAGCACAATGTTGACACATCATCGGTTGGTGTATCACGCTCACATTTTCCCAATGCTTATATTCTCCTTTGTCGGTTGAATCTGCATCTGCGATATCGTTTTCACGAGTCATTGATTCTTTTTCACTAACAAATGAATAGTATCTATCGATACGAATCCAATGCATTTCACGACGCAATCGTAATTTCATCACGACCTACAACTGGAACGTTGTTTTCAATTGAACAACTTACAATACATGAACCACAACCGGTACAAGCGTTTAAATCGATAGCCATTCCCCATAAGTGATTAGGAGAACCGTCTTTGCGGTATTCAGCCTTTTCCCAAATGGTATAAATATGAGGTGCAGATTTCTCGTTACCCGCATTCGGATTTTTCTTCCAAGAAGTGAAAGTACTCTCACGCACTAAATCACGACCCTCAATGCTGTGATGCGTTTGAGTTTGGGCAAGTACATATTTCTCAGATCCCTTAGTGATCTTAACATCACCGATGACAACATCGCGTGTAGTATTCATGAATGGATAAGCATTCACACCAATTGATGCAAATCCTTTTTCCAAGCTACCACCAACTTTTCCAGCGTGTGTATGTCCGAATCCTACCGCCATTGAAACGGTATTATTGGCTTGACCAGGCTGAACAAATGCTGGTACATTCTCATATTTCACACCGTTTGCCTCAATATTTACAGTAGCATCTTTATCGATACCTAATTTTACTGCTATTGACTTAGGCAGAGCTACATAGTTATCCCAACAAACTTTACTTACTGGATCTGGTAATTCAAATAACCAAGGATTGTTTCCTTGTGAACCGTCTCTCATTCCTACAGCTTGATAGAGGACTAAATCTACACCAGCAGATTGAGCGGATTTGTTAATTGAACTTGCCAATGACGCTACATTTCCAGTGTAGGAAACCATCACCTTCATTTTTTGAATTCTCGGCAACACCTAATTCTAGAGCTTTCTGGAATCCAGCTGCACCTAAAATACCTTCCCAGTAATTCCTTACGAATAGGTAATATGAAGAAGCGTCTGTTTTTTGTGTTAATATACCCTTGTTAGCTAATGGGTCGTTCTCAGTTGATGGTAGAGCACCTGCCCAATTTAACAAAGACTCTTGAGCTTGTCGTGTATTGAAAACTGGAGCAATTGTAGGCTGTGTAAAGTGAATTACACCTTTTACAGGCTCTGCATCTGACCAACTTTCTAAGAAATGATTATCCGGAGCTACATATTGGCAAACTGCTGCTGTTTCGTCTTTAGTTGAAGCAAAGCTTATGGATAATTTAGCTTTAGCGATAGCTGCAGCCCATTCTTTATTATGATTAAATACTGGATTCGTACCGTAGAAAATCACACCCGCTATAGAACCTTTTGAAAGTCCTTCAAATGCACCTTGAACAGCCGCATCGCTTCCATTAAACTGGTTAGAATGATTCACCATATCAATGGTTGAATTGTAACTTTCTAACAACATGTTTAATGCATTTATTACTTGCTGAACTTCCGGATTATTACTTCCAGAAATCACCAATGATTTTCCTGCATTTTTCAAGAGTAAATTGGCCGCTTTCTCTATAGAGTTACCTGCTAATTCTGCGTTATTTGGAACCGGAATTTGGGCCAAACCCTTAGCTTTCGCTAAATAATTGTACAAAGTACCTACATAAGCCAATTCCTTTGACGCTTGCATAGGGAATCTATGATCTGCGTTAGTACCTGTCATTGACAAGGTACTTTCAAATTGGATATGAACACTCATCCCACCTTCCACATCTGGACGGCGATGCTTAGCGTAATCAGCCTGAAATTCAACAGGAGAAATCCAAGTTCCTAAAAAATCAGCTCCAAAAGAAACAATCGCCTTAGCATTATCAAAACGATAATGTGGAACTGCTCTTTTACCGAAATCTTTTTCATTTGCATCCAACATTCCGCTGTATGAAACTGCATCGTAACTGATGTGTTCCACATTTGAATATGCTTCCTTAAAAGAAGCAATTGCGCGCAATGTTGAAGGGCTATTAATACTATTGCTTAATAAAACTACCTTCTTACCAGTAGCTTTCATTACCGCTAATTTCGATTTGATTTCACCGTCTACTGTAGACCAATCTTCCACCTCTTGATTTTTCATCAAAGGATGAGCCAAACGCTCTGTGTCATACAACGACAAGATACTTGCTTGTCCAGTTGCGCAAAGTCCGCCTTTTGAAATTACAGAATCACGACTACCATCCAATTTAATTGGTCGTCCTTCACGAACTTTAACCTCTACACCACAACCTACAGAACAGCCTCCACAAGTTGAACGGTAATAGTTAGCTACACCTGGAGTTACTTCTTCAGGTTTTACCAAATATGGTACGGCATGACGCACATTGGTTTTGTAACAAGATGCTAATGCAACTGCAGTTACACTAAAACCGAAATACTTTAGAAAGTCACGACGATTCGAGTTCAATTCAAATCCTTCATCGGATAGAGCCTGCTCTAAGGGGAGTGCCTCTCCGAATTCACGTTTTTGGTCAGCCAAAAACTGTGGGTCGCGATTTAACTCCTCCTCTCCTTTCCAATACTTTATATTATTCGACATGTTAGCTGTTTTTAATAATGACATTTAGCACATTCCAATCCACCGTTCATAGCTGGGGTAATTTTTACCTTACCATCAGGTCCGAAGTACTGGCTGTGATTTTGATTTTCTTTAAGATCCTTCTGAGCTTTATCATGCAACGCTGCATAATAGTTATTGTTGGCAACATCAATACCGGTGTTACGGTGACAATCGATACACCATCCCATTTGAAGGCTGCTCCATTGCTGAACTTTCTCCATTTTCTCAATTGGACCGTGACATGATTGACACTGCAATTTACCAACTACCACGTGCTGTGAGTGATTAAAATAAGCATGATCAGGTAGGTTGTGTATGCGCACCCAACGAATTGGTGATGGATTGTTTCCAAATTGCTTCCCAGGAAGCTCTTCTGGATTATAATCCAAAGCGGCGTATATTTTCTTGATTTCTGGCGAAATCTCTCCGTTGTATTTATCTGTTAATTGAACTCCTTTATGACAATTCATACACGTATTAAGCGCAGGAATTGAAGCACTTTTAGAAGTTTCAACCGTTGAGTGGCAATATTTACAATCAATTTCCAACTCACCAGCGTGTAATTTGTGTGAAAATGCAATTGGTTGTGTTGGTGCATATCCTTTTTGAACACCAACCTCCGTGATTGCAAAACGATATCCGTAATAACCCAAAGGCAATGCGATCAAGGTAGTTACGATCAAACCCAATACAGTTGGATTCATTTTTGCAAGAGACGAAGGAAGATTCCTTTGGATAAAATTACCTTTTGCCGACAACTCTGGGTATTCATCTGGATTGGCTTCTGCTGCAATACGTTTTAGCGTATTACGAACACGAGCCAAAACAATCAATACGATTGCAAATACAGCAACCAATATTAAGAGAATGTATTTGGTTGACGGATCTGAGACTGGTGCATCCGATGCAATTGCAGGACCGTCGGTTTTAGGCGCTGCAGGCGCAGGAGCAGTTTTGATATATTCGACAATATCTAAAACCTGTGCAGGTGTTAGATTTTCAAATATATTCATTGCAGCCCCACCATAGTCGTTGTATAGTTTAATCGCATCTGCATCACCGCTCTCACGGAATTTTTTGTTGTTGCGAATCCAACTGATCAACCACTCTTCGGATCGTCTTTCGTGTACCCCGCGAAGCGCAGGACCTACGAGTTTCTTGTCTAACGCGTGACAGCTACCACAGTTATTGGCATCATATAACTTTTTGCCTTCCTCTGCGTTCGGGGCGCCCTCAGCGAAAATTGGGGCTGTGATAGCAAAACTTGCCACGACTGCCCAAATTTTAAATCGATTAATGTTCATATCTAGCTTACGAAATCGTCTATCGCACCGCAAATATACCACCCATGCCCATCCGATTAAAATAAATTGTACACATGATTTCCAATTTAAAACGGCTCTAAACAAGGAGCCTATCTGAATGTATTACAAGAGATTAATATTATACGATTTGATCTATTGTTAATTATAGTGTCATTTTTTATGTACAATCCACCGTGTTTTGACTCATTGAAGGTCATTTTCGGCGTTCAACACGACAAAAGTTGCTGAATTGGTTTTCAGAAAATCTTTATATGCCAAATAACTGGCCAAACAAAGCTGAGAATAGTTCTGACTACTATTGCCAAATGCTCCAACTTTTGTATGCCAAAGCAAGGTGATCAATTCATTTCCATCTCGCACTCCTTTATGTGTCAAAGCCGCTTTTTTAACATTTCCACCACCTGCATTATATACGTGAAGAGCCAATAATTGGAACCATAGACTTTCTTCATCTATTTCGAGATCTAGGGCTTCGCATGTTCTCTTAGCAGATGGTATGCAATAATATTTAAACAACTTGGCTGCGGCCATTGCAGAGCGATCGAAATTTATCCTTTCGTCTTTATATCGGTTTACTTTCAATCCGTATTTACGTGCCACAGAAGGCATCAATTGAAAATGTCCTCGAGCTCCTGCAGTGCTTATGGCATTAGGATTATTTGGGCTTTCAATCAATAACAATAGTTGAGCGTAAATTGGATTTACTCCCAGGCTTTCGAAAATGCGCATTCCCTCTATTAAATGAGGCCCAATTTGTCCGTAATCGAAAAATGAGCGTCTTCCTCTGACAAATTTTATATGCGAATCTGGATTATCAAAACAAATTCCTTTATACAACTGACCCAAACATTTTAAATTCCCTCCTAGTTCTATGTCTCTAACCACATCTTTATGCACTATATCCACTACTGCTCTACTTCCTTGATCCACAACTAAAAAGGAATCTGCACTTAATTGAATGTCATTTACCCAAAAAGCTATTTCAGGTTGGTAAAGAAGCCAGTTGTTTTGCGAATTATTGCTAATCGGCAATATACAGGATTTAGCGCCCTCATTTAAAGCAACACATTCTACGTTATTCTCAAATGAAACAACCGTATCTTCCATTGGAATGCTTTCCAATGAAAAACTAAAAATAGATAAGCATGAAATCAGTAAGGCCGTCATATTTATCGATTGCAATATTTAATTAAATAATTCCGTGCTACCATTTCTCCAAGAATCAAAGCACGTTCCCAGTCTGAGCAGGCATTTACCTTATCGCCTTTATTGAATCGAGCAATTCCTCGTCCCAAATAAATATATCCCAATGCATCGGATTTTAATTTTATGGCTTTTTCAAATGACTTTTCCGCTCTTTCCCAATCACCTTTTTGAAGTAATACATGACCATAGTCCCCATGAAAAGTGCCATTTTTAGGTTCCAAATCTATTAACTCCACTACATACTTCTCGCAAGTGGGAAGGTTCCTTAAATAAAAATGATTATCAAATCTTAGCTTCAAGGCGCTAATGTTTTTTGGGTCCGTAATTAAAAATCGCTCAATATCGTTAAGAGAACGTTGATGATTCGCAGCTGCGAAATACAAAAAAGCCCGCTTTCTATACCAATTTGGGTTATCAGCATCCCTTTTTATTATTTGAGAAAGTAAATCTATCGCATTTCTGTAATTGCCGGATTCTTCTAGCAAGGTAATTTGCGATTCCAGCAACGAATCGCCTCCTAGTTTATTATTTATTAGCCAACTACCGTCCTGAACCGCTTCTTCGTATTCTTTCATGTACATTGCAAGTTGATAGCGCGACCAACGTGCAGCCGTATCATTGGGTTCGTATTCTATGTATTTCCCAATATCTGCTAATGCAAATTGAAAATTTCGAGTTTCTTTATTGGCCAAATGACGGAACAAATAGGCATCTTGTAATTCCGGGTTGATTGAAATGGCCTTATTCAAATCTACTAAAGCAGAACTATAGTCCTTCAATTGGATTTTTGACATTCCAGATAAATACCAATATTGAGAATTTTGTGGATACTGAGAGCGTAACTGATAGAATACTTTTTTCGCATCTGTATATTTTCCCTCTTTTAACGCCATCAATCCCAGTTCATAACGTTCAGATTCACTTTGGGCCTCAAGAGTAAAGGGTTGACTTAAAAAAAGTAGTGCTATCCACAAACCAAATGCCTTCATTTTTGTCTTTTCTTTTAACCATGTAAAACTAATTGGTCGTGTGTGCTTTCGCCAATCTCGTTATACACATTTTATTGGATGTCCAAAATCAACTAGCTTTGACCCGTGAACGTTAAATTCAGCCACCGCCGTAATAATCTATTTCTAATTCTTGGTTTCTTCTTTCTCACCAACGCTATTGTAGCAGAGTTTATTGGAGCCAAGATATTTTCACTTGAAAAAACCATCGGCATTGCCCCTTTGAATTTAAAAATATGGGGTGATTCCTATAATATGGATATGACTGCTGGGGTATTACTATGGCCGTTTGTTTTTATACTCACCGATATTATAAATGAATATTTCGGACCAAAAGGAGTAAGAAAACTTTCTTATATAGCGGTTCTCATGTTGGTGTATTCCTTTGTAATGGTGCGCGCAGCAATGGGACTAGAAGGAGCGGACTTTTGGCAATTCTCGGCACAAAATTTAGGAATTAAAAGCATGACAAATGCATTCAATAGTGTATTCGGTCAGGGGCTAATGATCATTCTTGGTTCTTTGGTAGCTTTCTTAATAGGACAAATAATAGATGCCTTTGTATTTGCTCAAATAAAAAAGAAATCACAAAATCGTTTTATTTGGCTTCGTGCAACCGGGAGCACGGTAGTTAGTCAATTTATTGATAGTTACGTGGTATTAGTTGTTGCATTTTATTTAGGGGGAAATTATTCGCTAAAATGGGTATTGCAAGTTGGAACCATAAACTACCTGTACAAATTAGCTATGGCAATAATTCTATTACCACTACTCTATTTCCTACATCATGTAATTGATAATTATTTAGGGGATAAAAAGGTCAATCGGAATTAATGTTCTGATTTTTTATCCAAACCACATAAAAACCGCGGAAACTATAATCAGAACACTCGTAATGATTCCGGCATTATGCTCTAATTTGTGAGAATTAAATTTATTCATTCCCTTATTGAAAATCCAAACCCCGAGCAATATACTGGTTATGGTTGTAAACGTATATACCAAAGACAACCATATAAAGGCAGACCAACCTAAAGGAGCAATTGCGAAAAAATAACCCTCAATTTCCATACAAGGCGATAAAAACATCGCCAATAAAATACTTCCAAAAATCCATTTAACGTGTTTTTCTGGTTTCCAATGAAAGTGTTTGTGTGTATAGTGGCGATACAGAAATACCAATCCTAAAATTAGCAGGATAATCGCAGCCAATTTTTCAAAAGGAATATCGAAAGGTAAATGTCTTAATCCTTCGAGAGTCTCTTTATCGGTTATTGAACCAATAAAACTCAAATGCGCTGTGTAGAAAATGATTAACCCAATAATTATGGTTCCTACTACATGCGAAGATGCTGCAAATAAACTATATCGAAACAACTGTAATCCAGTCCATCTCTGTTGTTTACTTAATGCAATTAAGGGCAACCAATGACTTGGAATAAGACCATGCAATAGACTTATAATAAATGCGGCCGTCAGTTGAGATTCAAGAATATTCATAGTCGATTCTTAATGGAATCAAACCTTTCCAAAGGTGAATGCAAAAGTAGGCAACTAATATGTGTTAATTACAAAAAAAAGGCCCCAAATTGGGGCCTTTTTAATTTATTGTGATAAAGATTACCCTTTAGCTTCTTGGATCCATTTGGTCCATTGCTCAGCAGAAATTTTAGAATCTTGCTCAGCAAGTTCAGCTGCTTTTTCAGGGGTTATTGCTAATAAATCTGCAACACTGTTTACGTTTAGCTCAGCCATACGCTTCACCATTGCAGGACCTACACCTGTTAAATCCTTAAGTTCTGAAATACCTTTAGATTCAACAGCAGGAGCCTCAGCTTTTTCCACCTTCTCTACTTTAGGGGCTTTTTTGTTTTCTGCCTTCTCAAATTGCGCACGCAATTCGGTCAATGCATCCAATTCTCCCAAAGTAGTTTTCTCAGCGTTCTGGTTCAACTTCTTCACATTCTTAGAAGTATTCTTACGTGCTTTTTCGCGACCTTTATCGTCTTGGTCGTTCTTTGCACGCTCGGCACCTTTCCAAATGTTAGTGTGAGAAACAATAATACGCTTAGAATCTTTTGAGAATTCAATTACTTCAAATTGGAATACTTCATCTTCCTTCATAGGTATGTTGTCTTCCTTCTTGATGTGACGTGAAGGGGCAAATGCTTCAACACCATATTGCAATTGAATGGTTGCACCTTTATCGTTGATACCAATTACAGTACCTTCATGAAGAGAGTTCAACGTGAAGATAGTTTCGAAAGTATCCCATGGATTCTCTTCCAACTGTTTGTGGCCTAAACTTAAACGACGGTTATCAGAATCTACTTCTAACACCACAACCTCTAAGTTTTCACCTTTCTTCACAAACTCGCTAGGATGTTTGATTTTCTTATTCCAGCTCAAGTCAGAAACGTGCACCAAACCGTCAATTCCTTCTTCTAATTCAAGGAATAAACCGTATGAGGTCAAGTTTTTAACGATACCTGTATGCTTACTTCCAACTGGGTAACGTGAAGTAATTTCAACCCATGGATCTTGTGTCAATTGCTTGATACCAAGACTCATTTTGTGCTCTTCACGATCCAAAGACAATACCAATGCTTCGATATCTTGTCCTACTGTTAGGTATTCAGATGGATTACGTAAGTGTGAGCTCCAGCTCATCTCCGATACGTGAACCAATCCTTCTACACCAGGTTTAATTTCGATAAATGCACCATAATCGGCAACACTTACAACTTTACCAGAAATTTTAGAACCTTCTGCAATTGATGGATCTAATTCATCCCAAGGATGTGAAGACAATTGCTTCAATCCTAAAGAAATGCGCTTTTTGGTATCATCGTAATCCAAAATTACAACGTTGATGCGATCGTCTAACTTTAACACCTCTTCTGGGTGGTTGATACGACCCCAAGAAATATCGGTAATGTGCAACAATCCATCGATTCCACCTAAATCAACAAATACACCGAAGCTGGTCATGTTTTTAACAACCCCTTCAAGTACTTGTCCTTTTTCTAATCTAGAAAGAATTTCAGATTTCTGAGCTTCGATATCATCTTCAATCAAGGCTTTGTGAGATACAACAACATTTTTGTAAACGTCATTAATTTTCACAATCTTGAAATCCATATTTTTTCCTACGTATTGATCGTAGTCACGTACTGGTTTTGTATCAATTTGTGAACCAGGCAAGAAAGTATCGATGTTGAATACATCAACTACCAAACCACCTTTAGTTCTTGAACGAACATAACCTTTAACAATCGTGTCGTTTTCATGTGCTTCCACGATTTTATCCCAAGCAGTTTCTTGAAGTGCTTTACGGCGACTTAACACCAATTGACCTAAACGGTCTTCAGCGATGTCAACAAAAACTTCCACTTCATCACCCACTTTTAGGTCGGGCATGTCGCGGAATTCTTGGCGTGATACCATACCATCGCTTTTAAAGCCGATGTTAATCACAACGTCTTTGTCATTAATAGCCACAACGTGACCTTTAACAACTTGTTTTTCTTCAACAGGATTGAAGGTTTGCGTGTACTGCTCCTCCAATTGCTTTCTGTCAGTAGCAGAATAGCTCTCAAATCCTGCCTCGTCTGCATCCCAATCGAAATCATCGTGCGCTACCGCTGCAGATGTGGCTTTCGCCGCTTCCTTTGGGGAAACCATGTTTTCTTGGTTTTCTGGGTTTTGAATTTCGTTAGATTCGTTTGTCAATGTAAAAATTCCTCCTTTAATGGGCGGCAAAATTAATTTAAAACTTTTGTATTTCCTACATGGCTAAAAATTCAGCCTCAATTACTTGTAAAAAGTTTCTATAAAAAATCGAGTCATCACAAATCCCAAATGATTTTATTTTATGTTTGTATGCCATGAAAAATAATCCTAAAAAGTCAAATTCAAACTCCCAAGCAGCAAGTTCTATTGTGAAATGGGGACTTTTTAATTTTGGAAATCCAAGCACCAATACCAACACCATCCATCAATTTGGCTCCTTGAATACGCAATCACTTTCTGAAGCTATCGATTCAGATTGCGATTATTTTGCCGTTGTGGATCAATCTAAAGACTTTAGACTTCCTAATGGAATTAGCCTAAATACAGAATCAAACATCCCAAGCGCGCAGGCAATCAGTGAATTCAAGCAAGATTCCTTTTGGAAAAGAATGATTTCAGGAACGGATGAAGCGAAAGAGAATGCGCATGTAATTTTAATAAACAAAGCGTCTGTAAAACTGTTGGCAGAAAACCAAACCATCTGCAACAGTGTATCTGATTTGCAATATTTGTTAATCAAAGATTTAGTACCACTTGAATATCATTTCGGTACCAAGAAAATTGACAAGAAAATCAATTTCCTGAATATTCGAAAAAGGGGGATTGAGAGATTTCGCGACTACAATTTCGGGAATAATGCTCATTGGTCTAAATGGTTGTTTATATGCATAGCAGTGCTAGGCCTAATTCATGTTACCATTACAAGTCAAAAGGCAGGTATTTCAGGTGACGAATTTATTCAACACGAGTACGGAAGAGTAATTGCCAATTACCACCTCAACAAAATCGGTATGGGAATGCCAATTGATACTTTGGCATTGAAAGGTCAAAAAATGAATACCATAGCCAGAGCATACCCAGAAATGGGCGCCGATATTGCGACATTAGAAGATCCGGATAAGCTAATGCATTTATACGGCTCGAGTTTTGACACCTTTAATTCGCTTCTAATACATTGGCTCAATATTGAAAACTACATGGAATTCCGACATTTTTGGAATGCAATATTTGGTTGGCTAATCTTTATGTTTACTGCACTTGTCGCCAGACGACTTACCAACGGTAATTGGCTTTGGGCTAGTGTAGCATTTATCCTTGTTTACTTCACTCCAAGAATCTTTGGAGAAGCGCTCAATAATCCCAAAGACATTCCATTTGCCTTGGGATATATAATGAGTTTGTATTACGCGATGAAGGTATATCGCAATTTCCCTCATTTCAGGACTTGGGATATGGTTGGACTGGTTTTTGGAATTGGTTTGGGAATAAGCATTCGTATTGGTGGATTGTTGTTTGTAGGTGTGACTGGCGTATACATGGGGCTGAAATTCATTGAGAAAATAGGTTTTTCAAATTTCATTGGCCTGCAGTGGAAAGGCATAACTAAATGGGTTTCAACCTTTGTTGGTGCCAGTTTGATCGCTTATTTAATCGGGATTTATGTTTGGCCTTATGGTTGGGATTCACCAATTGACAATCCAATAAAAGCTTTAAGCGCGTTCACTGATTTTCAAGTAAGTTTAAGACAATTATTCGATGGTGTATTGTACGACTCGGATAACTTGCCTTCCTACTATTTATCCAAATACATTCTAATTACCTTGCCCATTGGTATTATTCTTGGGATAGCGCTTTGGTTTGTGAGTACCACCTTGAAGCGTAAATCCTTCACCAATGAGGAGTTCTTGATTTTATTTGCAGCTGTTTTCCCAATTTTCTACATATACTTTCAAGGCAGTTCCGTTTATGGAGGTTTAAGGCATATACTATTTACGCTTCCAGGATTTATATTGCTTGGAACTTTGGGTTTCTATAAAATTTCGAAATGGATGCCTAATCCAAATACTTTAGGTCCTGCTCTCGCCATTTTACCGGCTATATTACCAATTGGTTTTGTACTGAAGAATCAGAATCTAAGCTATATGTATTTCAATGAAATCGTTGGTGGTATCGAAGGAGCCTATGGAAATTATGAGCTCGACTATTACTTGGCTAGTTTAAAACCAAGTTCGGAATACCTTGCAGAAGAGGTTTTATCGAAAAATCCCGATAAAGAATACAAGATCGTTTCTTACGGAATGGACCAAGTGAAGTACTACTTACGAAATCATTCGAATGCTAAAGTTGGATTCACTCGCTTTGACGATCGCAGCGAAAAATCTTGGGATTATTCCGTTTTCTACAATGCGTATATGGACCAACATCGACTTCAAAATGGCTACTACCCTCCTGTCGGAACTGTTTATGCTCCGACAGTTGATGGAAAAGCAGTTGGTTGTGTCGTAAAAAGGCCAAGTATTCTGGATTATTCGGGAATACAAGCTCTAATAAAAGAAAACGATAACGATAAGGCGATTGCGCTATTAAAATCCTACAGCGAAATCGACAGTATTTCATCAGAAGTGTGGTTCTATCTTGCAAATGCTTATGCCAATAAGAACAACGACGACAGCGCATTATTTTATGCTAAACAGTCTACACATGTATACAAAGAGAACAGCAGAACACTTTTCTTAACCTATCAAATCCATATGCGAAACAACCGAACCAAAGAAGCCATTGCGACTATGGATAGCTACATCAAATCAAGACCAAAAGATCCCGACGGATATATAATGAAAGGACAAGCCCAGTTGTACGCAAAAGAGTATTATGCCGCAATAGAAACCATACAAAAAGCTATCCCTTTCAATCCATTTGATGAACGCATTTATGGGATTGGAACACAATGTTATCAATCATTAAGAGATAATACCAATACCCAATTATGGTACAAAGCAGCGATGCTAAAACAGGCTAAAAACCAACAAGAACAAGGGGAATCCATCCGTAACATTCAAACAATATATCAGAATGCAACGGGCGAAGAAATGGATTTAGATAAATACTTCAGATAATAAAGTTGGATTAAGCACTTCAGGTTGTCCTTTTTCATTCAAAGCAATCTGTGAAATCTCAACTTTTAAATCATGCTCGTAGAAATACCACCATGATTCTTGGCTGCCCAATTCATTGATTTTTGAGCGTTCTTCCATTGTTTTAAGAGGTGCGATATCATAAGCCATTACAAAATGAGGCTTTAAATGGGCACTTGAAGGGAACAAATCCGCTGCATAGAACAATTTCTTACCATCCGGAAGATTTATTAATGGACATATCATTCCGTTTGTATGGCCATAAAAAACGTGTATATCAATTACACCTGCAATTTTATCGCCTTGCCGCACAAATTGTACTTTGTTATGCTTGGCTAATGGTTCAAAATTTTCCTTTAAGAAAGACGCTTTTTCTCTAGGATTGGGATTCATCGCAGAATCCCACTGCTCTTGAGTTACATAATATTGGGCATTTTCAAAATAAGGAACCAACTCCCCATCAACTTCCTTAACTGCCCCACCGCAATGATCAAAATGCAAATGAGTCAAAATAACGTCCGTAATATCTTGGGGTGTTAATCCTGCATTATTCAAAGAAACATCAAGTGAGTAATCGCCATTCAAATGATAATGAGAAAAAAACTTTTCACTCTGCTTATTTCCGATACCTGTATCAATTAGGATATTCCGATTTTCACTCTGAATTAATAAACAACGCATAGCCCAATTGCAGAGGTTTTTATCATCTGCTGGATTTAAATTGTGCCATAATTGTTTAGGAACGACGCCAAACATAGCACCACCATCAAGTTTGAAATTTCCGGAATGAATTGTAGTAATTTTCATTTTAGAAATCCCCATAAACATCGGTTAAAGCTTCATAACCCGTTTCAGTAATCAATATGGTATGTTCAAATTGCGCGCTCAACTTCGAATCGATGGTTCTTGCGGTCCATCCATCTTTACGATCTATTTTGCATCGAGCTTTTCCCGCGTTAATCATGGGTTCAATCGTAAAAATCATACCCGGCTTTAGAATTGGACCTGTTCCTCTTTCTGCAATGTGTTGCACATCGGGTTCTTCATGAAACTTCAAACCCACACCGTGACCACAAAATTCAAAAACGACACTGTATCCATTTTTATGTGCATGTTCGGCTATTGCGGCACCCACATTTCCTAAATGAACCCCAGGTTTGCATTCTTGCATACCCAATTTCAAGCATTCTTTGGTTGTTTCTACGAGCTTTTTTGCATATTCTGAAGGTTCTCCTACGTAATACATTTTACATGTATCGCCAAAGAACCCATTTAAAATAGTAGTTACATCAATGTTAACGATATCGCCTGTTTTCAATACCGTTTCATTCGGAACACCATGACAAACCACATCATTCGGAGAAATACAAGAGGCATGTTTAAATCCACGATACCCTTTTGTTGCCGGCAAAGCCCCATTCTCACGGACAAATGCTTCAATCAATGCATCCAGTTCTTTCGTTTTAACTCCTGGCTTCACAAATGGTTCGATATACTTCAAGGTTTTTGCTGCTAGTTGAGCACTCTTTCGGATTCCTTCGATTTGTTGAGGTGTTTTTATTACAATTGCCACGTTGTTGAATTTGAGTTTTTGTAAAAGTGATTTTATTAAATTAAGCATCCATTGAAATCGCCTGAATGATATCTTGTTTGGTTATAATATGCCAGTTCCCCCCCATATCCATGACCAAGCAAGCACTGTTTTTTTCATTTATTCGCTTACTGATGTTTTCAATGGATTCGGCAAAACCAACAATCGGGTAAGGTTCGCTCATTACTTCCTTTACAGATGATTCTAAACTACAACCTTGAGACATTAATTTCCGATATAATACATTCTCTTCTACGCTGCCGATGAAGTCACCATTTTCCGAACTTACGGGTATTTGAGAAATCCCATATTTCTGCATCTTTTCAAATACGGCTTGGCAAGATTCATTTTCTAAAACACTTACCAAAGGTTTATTTTTATGATTTTGAATTAAATCCAATGCTGTCTTAGAGGTTCTTTAGGAAGAAACCCTCTATCCTGCATCCATTCTTCATTGAACATTTTGCCCAGATAACGAGTACCGTGATCGTGGAATATTACCACCACCAAATCGCCTTCTTTAAACATTGACTTCATCTGAATTAATCCAGCCATAGCAGAACCCGCACTATTTCCCACAAAAATTCCCTCTTCTCGAGGAATTCTTCTTGTCATTACTGCAGCATCCTTGTCTGTTACTTTTTCAAAATGGTCTATTAAATCAAAGGCCACATTCTGTGGTAAGAAA
>CALSSY010000018.1 GCA_943789135.1 uncultured Bacteroidia bacterium | reverse complement strand
ACGGGTAACGCCAACTGTTACGCGCTTTTACATACCAAACATCCTGGCCGTGCACTTTGCGCGGCCTTGATTTTTTATAGGAACCCTACTCGTGAAAAACATCTCCTATTTACGCGCGCATCTTTACATTCACATTTCCGTTTTTTTATGGGGTTTTACGGCCATTCTAGGGAAATTAATATCCTATGGATCCCTACAATTGGTTTGGCACCGAATGCTAATCACGGCAGCCGTTTATTTTTGCATTCCTCAGGTTTGGAAGTTAGTAAGTAATACTCCCAAACAAACTTTAATTCGACTTTGGTTAATTGGCATTATTGTAGCCGGCCATTGGCTTACATTTTACGGAAGTATAAAATTGGGAAATTCCGTATCAATCACCCTGGCATGTTTAGGTTCTGCATCATTTTTTACGTCAATTTTTGAACCCCTCCTCACAAAAAAACCTTTCCAAAAACAAGAAATAACCTCAGGTTTAATTGTGGTACTTGGTGTTGCTCTTATCAGTTTCTCATTACCGGAAACCACCAATCCTCAATTGTCATACCCTTGGGCTATCGGTATCGGAATAATTAGCGCCGCCTTAGCCGCTCTTTTTAGCACCTTAAATAAAAAATACATACAAGATGCACACCCATTAAGCATTAGCAGCATAGAGATGCTTTCTGGCGGTGTAATGCTAAGTATTGTAGTGCTCATCTTTTTTCCAGACCAGGCCACTGCCCTACCTTCATTTAAACCGGAATTATTTGATATTAACAATTTGCAAAATGGGTCCATTGATTTAGTTTGGCTCTTATTACTAGCCGTAGCTTGTACCAATCTAACCTTTTACCTTGCCACAATTGCCTTGAATCAGCTCAGTGCATTTACATCAAATTTAACCATCAATTTGGAACCCGTTTATGGCATTATTTTAGGAATTTTGGTTTTTCAAGAAAACCAAGAGTTGAACCTCAAATTCTATTTAGGAACCCTCATTATTTTATGCGCTATTTTTGTGAATATTTACATTCAACGTAAAAAACGAAAAGATGCTGAAAATAATTCAAGAGCGCCGGAGTCACTTTCTGAAGGAATTTAATGGCCAAAAAGCCAGCGACTCCTTAATCCATAATTTACTTAATGCAGCTGTTTGGGCACCCTCACATAAACTCACCTTGCCTTTTAGATTCGTAGTTTATGGCCCAGAAAATTTAGAACTATTCTCAACCCAAATAGTTCAGAGTTATTCAGAACGCAACCCCGATCCCAAACAGGAAAAAATTCAAAAAATGCAATCTTTTCCGGATAAACTATCCCATGTTATTGCCATTGTCCTTCAACCTTCACAAAAAGTTCCATTATGGGAAGAATATGCATGCCTTGGAGCCGCTGTTCAGAATATGTATTTAAGTATTTCTCAAGAAGAAAATTTCGGAGCTTATTGGACAACAGGAAATGAAATCGACTCACCACAAATGAGAGAGAATCTCAAGCTATCGCCCGATGAGATCCATTGCGGATATTTTTTCATAGGCGGTATTGATCTAAAACGCACCCAAGCAGTTAGACCAGAACCAAAAGTTGAGTGGTTATATTAATAAGACTTAGCGAATAATACCCGTTGCGTACTTGGCGCACCCGTTAGAATACAACTACCTGATTCTTCTTCATTTTCTAGAGGTATACAGCGTATTGTGGCTTTGGTCATTTCTTTTATTTTAGTTTCCGTTTCCCCTGTTCCATCCCAATGAGCATAGGCAAATCCCTGCTTATTTTCTAAAACATCGATGAACTCATCCCAAGTATCTACAGTATAGGTACGCTGATTTAAGAACGTTTTTGCCTTGTTATATAAAGAAGATTGGATTTCATCTAACATTTCTTTTATGCGGGTTTCCAACCCATCCATGCTCACAACCTCTTTGGTTTTTAAATCCCTTCTTGCCAACTCGATGCTGTTTTGAGCCAAATCTCTTGGCCCTAAAGCCAAACGAACCGGAATTCCTTTTTGCTCCCATTCAGCAAACTTATATCCTGGCTTGTGGGTATCTCTGTCGTCAACTTTTACCTTCAATCCTACTGCCTTTAAAGATGCCGCTATTTCATCCATCTTTGAAATAACCGCATCGCGCTCTTCGTCCTTTCTGTAAATTGGCACTAAAACCACATGAATGGGGGCTAATTTAGGTGGAATAACCAATCCTTCATCATCGCTATGGACCATGATCAAAGCTCCCATCAATCGGGTTGACACACCCCAACTTGTGGCCCAAACCGATTCTATTTTTCCCTCTTTATTTTGGAATGTAACATCAAATGCTTTTGCAAAATTTTGACCTAAGAAATGACTCGTTCCCATTTGCAAGGCCTTACCATCTTGCATCATTCCTTCAATGCAATAGGTTTCAACGGCACCTGCGAAACGTTCGTTCTCTGTTTTAACTCCCTTGATAACTGGAATAGCCATATATTCCTCAGCAAAAGTGGCATAAACATCCAACATTTGTTTGGTTTCGGTTAATGCCTCCTCCTTTGTTGCGTGCGCCGTATGACCTTCCTGCCATAGGAATTCCGCTGTACGTAAAAATAAACGCGTACGCATTTCCCAACGCACAACATTGGCCCATTGGTTGATCAATATGGGTAAATCACGGTAGCTCTGTATCCAATTCTTATATGTATTCCATATAATGGCTTCAGATGTTGGACGCACTACCAACTCTTCTGTCAATTTGGAATCGGGATCTGCCATTAAGGCTCCGGGTTTATTGGGGTCAGCCTTTAATCTGTAATGTGTAACAACGGCACATTCTTTGGCAAAACCTTCAGCATTTTTTTCTTCTTTTTCGAAAAGTGATTTTGGAACGAAAAGCGGGAAATAAGCATTGGAATGTCCAGTATCTTTAAACATTTGGTCCAATACACGTTGCATATTTTCCCAAATCGCATAACCGTGTGGCTTGATTACCATACAACCTTTTACCGCACTGTGTTCTGCAAGGTCTGCCTTATAAACCAATTGATTGTACCATTCGCTGTAATTTTCTTCCCTTGTTACCTTTTCAAAAGCCATAATTGTACGACAAAATTACTTCAAAACTTCCGCTTTATGTTAATGAAATCCATGGGAATTGCCCCAATAAAAAAGAGGCTGCGTAGAATAACACAGCCTCTCTTCTATTTAATGTATTAAATCTTAGCTACAACCTAGGCTATTGCCGCAATTCAAACACTTGTAACAAGTACCGCTACGAACGGTAATATGTCCACATACGTTACAAGCAGGCGCATCGCTTTGCACATCACGAAGATGATCTTGCATGTCTTTAACACCAGCAGCTTCTGCTTTTCTTACACGTTGCTCATCTAGTGAAACCGGCATAACAGGATCAAATGCAGGTTTGAATTCGCTAATTACAGGAGCCTCTGTTTTAGGCGCTTGACCTGGCAAATCAGAAGGCTTAACCTGAACCAAATCGTCTCTATGTAAGTATTCAAATCCTAACAATCTGAAGATATAGTCTACAATTGAAGTGGCATTCTTAACATTTGGATGTCCTTCTACCATACCACTTGGCTCGAAACGAGTAAAGGCAAATTTATCGACAAACTCTTCCAAAGGAACACCATATTGCAATCCTACAGATACCGCGATAGAGAAACAGTTCATCAATGAACGGAAACTCGCACCTTCTTTGTGCATGTCGATGAAGATTTCACCTAGTGTTCCGTCATCGTATTCACCGGTTCTTACAAATATGGTTTGTCCGCCAACGCGACCCTTTTGAGTGAATCCATTACGACGGTTTGGTAGTCGTTTCTTCTCAACAATATTGGAAAGTTGGCGTTTGAACTTCGTATCGGTGCTTTGGTTCAAAATATGCTTCGCTGCTTCTAAAACAACCTCAGGTGTCAATTCTTCCGCGATGCGAATGGTGCTCGTTCCTTCGGCTGCAATTGCAGCGTTTGCTGCAGCTTCTGCTTTATCTGACTTTTCTTTCTTTTCAGATTTGTTGCTTAGAGGCTGACTCAACTTACATCCATCACGATATAGAGCATTAGCTTTAAGACCCAATCTCCAACTCAAATCGTAACAACTCTTGATATCATCTACAGATGCCTCATTTGGCAAGTTGATCGTTTTACTAATCGCACCAGAAATAAATGGTTGAGCTGCTGCCATCATGCGAATGTGTGAGAATGCATGCAACAAACGCTCGCCCTTATTACCACAACGGTTTGCGCAATCAAATACTGGCAAATGCTCGTCTTTCAAATGAGGAGCTCCTTCAACGGTCATGGTTCCAACTACGAAATCGTTAGCTGCTTCAACTTGAGAGGAAGTAAATCCTAACTCCAGCTAACATATCAAAATCAGCAGAGTTGTAGACGTCAGCAGAAATGCCACAACGCTCCATACAATCTTCGCCTAGCGTATACTTGTTGAATACAAAACCAATTTCAAATGCCATTGGTGCTGCCTCTTCAAGCTTCTTGAGATCCATATTGTTGAATCCTTTTACCTTCAAACTATCGTGATTGATGAAAGGCGCACCTACAAAAGTTTGGTGACCTTTGGCATAATTAACAATATCTTGAATTTCTTGCTCTCCGTATCCTAAGTTCTTAAGTGCTAAAGGAACAGTTTGATTTACAATTTTGAAATATCCGCCACCTGATAATTTCTTGTATTTAACCAATGCAAAATCAGGCTCGATACCGGTTGTATCACAATCCATCAACAAACCGATGGTTCCTGTTGGTGCAATTACAGTGGTTTGCGCGTTACGGAACCCGTATTGCTCACCCAATTGTACGGCTTTATCCCAAGCACCACAAGCTGATTTCAATAAGTAATCAGGGCAGAATTTCTCGTCGATACAAACGGGAGCCACACTCAATCCTTCAAATGCCAATGGAGTATTATAGGCTGCATAACGATGATTGCGAATTACGCGCATCATATGCTTTTTGTTCTTTTCGTACATACGGAATGTGCCTTTTGTAGCCGCCATTTCCGCACTCGTTGCATAAGCCGTACCAGTCAAGAATAGCGGTAACAGCACCTGCAATCGCAGTAGCTTCTTTACTATCGTAAGGGATACCCGCACTCATCAATACTGAACCCAAGTTGGCGTAACCCAAACCTAGTGTACGATAATCGTAGCTCAATTGAGCTACTTCTTTTGATGGGAATTGCGCCATCAAAACGCTAATTTCCAATACAGTAGTCCATAAACGTGAAGCAAATTCTAACTTTTCAACGTTGAAAGTACAATCTTCCTCATGGAAGAATTTACGCAAGTTCAATGATGCTAAGTTACAAGCCGTGTTGTCCAAGAACATGTATTCAGAACAAGGATTTGATGCATTGATACGGCCGCCTTCTGGACAGGTATGCCATTCGTTGATGGTATCATCGTATTGTACTCCCGGATCCGCACAAGCCCAAGCAGCATCACCAATCTCATCCCAAACCTGCTGAGCGGGCATAGATTTCATGGTTTCACCTGTCGAACGTGCTTTGAATTCCCAATCCGCACCTTTCTCAAGTTTTTCGAAAAACAAATTAGGGATACGTACTGAGTTGTTACTATTTTGACCAGAAACGGTATTGTAAGCTTCGCCTTCGTAATCACTTGGATATCCGCCATCGATTAGGGCAGCCACTTTCTTTTCTTCTTCTTTTTTCCATTTGATAAACTCCATGGCCTCAGGATGATCTAAGTCTAAACAAACCATTTTAGCCGCACGACGTGTAGTTCCTCCGCTCTTGATAGCGCCCGCAGCACGGTCACCAATACGCAAGAAACTCATTAATCCACTTGAAGTTCCACCACCGCTTAGTTTTTCACCCGCGCCACGAATTTTAGAAAAATTCGTTCCAACTCCAGAACCATACTTAAAGATACGTGCTTCACGAACCCATAAATCCATAATACCACCCTCATTAACCAAATCATCGTCAACCGACAAAATAAAACAAGCATGTGGCTGTGGACGCTCGTAAGCAGAAGTACTCTTCATCAATTTTTCAGTTTCAGGATCAACATAATAGTGACCCTGGGGTTTTCCTGAGATACCGTATACATGATGTAAACCTGTATTGAACCATTGTGGGCTATTCGGAGCCGACTCTTGATTCAATAATGAATACACTATTTCCTCATAAAATACTTGAGCATCATCTGCACTCGCAAAATAACCGTGTTTTTCACCCCAATGACGCCATGTAGCCGCTAAACGATGTACCGTTTGTTTTACTGAGGTTTCACTTCCCAACGACCCATCTGCCTGTGGAACCCCTGCTTTACGGAAATATTTCTGTGCTAAAATATCGGTAGCAACTTGGCTCCAACCCTTAGGCACTTCAACATTGTTCATTTCAAATACAACACTACCATCTGGTTTTTTAATTACCGACTGACGGTAGTCATATTCAAATTGATCAAAAGGCGATACGTTCGCTTTTGTGTTCATTCTGCCGAAACGTAACCCTTGGGTCAAGGCAGCATCTGTTTGTGTAGTTTTTTTGGTCATTGTGAATTTATTTTTTGTTGGGTTAGGGAAATCTTCTGCTTGTGTGATTTGGTTGAGCTAACAAATTTATATGTGTGAATGAAAACGCCACTATGAGGTTTTCCACACATTTTTAAAAAACCCAATGTTCATAGGCGTTTAGACTGTGGAAACTTGCTAAATCACTGAATATCAATATATTACACGCAACATATTGATTTTCATTGGTATGTAATTTCAAAAAAAATAGACAGGTGAAAGTGCCATTCTTCATAGTTTTTTCCTTATTTTGTACAACTGTTCCCGATGCGATACACCCAGCTAAAGAATTTACAAAAAAACGGTCAAAAAGAAATTGCTATTTTGATCGACCCTGACGAACTGGGAGAACGTACGCCAACAATTATTAGTACCGCATTACAAAATAACATCACTTGGTTTTTAGTAGGGGGATCTTTAGTTTCTGAGGGGAATACCCGAGATACGGTTGCTTTATTGAAAAAAGAAGGTGCACCGAATGTTATTTTATTTCCTGGTAATGAAATCCAATTGGTAGACAATGCCGATGCCCTTTTGTTCATGAGTCTCATTTCAGGACGTAATCCAGAATATTTAATTGGCAAGCAAGTAGCCGCTGCACCATGGGTGAAACGCAGTGGGATTGAAACCATTCCCACAGGTTATATGTTGGTTGAATCGGGCAAACTCACATCTGCCTTGTATATGAGTGGAACGGTTCCTTTGCCCGATGACAAACCTGACATCACGGCCGCAACTGCCATGGCCGGTGAACTACTCGGTATGAAAGCCATGTATTTAGACGCAGGTAGTGGTGCGCAAAGCCCTGTTCCTTCTAATATCATCAGTGCCGTGAAACAAAATACAGACACCTTGCTTTTTGTAGGTGGCGGTATCAAAACTACCGAACATATATTACAAACTTGGATTAACGGGGCTGACATTGCCGTATGTGGGCAACGCCGTATTCGAAGATCCAAAACTCATAGAAGAACTTATTCAAATGCGTCAATATTACCAAGAAAAAATAATCCTATAACGCATTCCTACATGTTCGCATATCCATTTCAATACGCATTTCTAAAATCAAGTTACAGACGCGAAGTTTTAAAAGAAAAACTAGAAGAAGTCACCTACTTGAGTGATGCAAACTTTAAAAAAACACACAACAACACCTCTGTGTTTTATGGAGAAGTATCCGCAATAGATTTCAGCCTTGAGCACATTTCTAAAAAGCAAAATAGTGTCAATTTTGTGCGCGGACAGTTTCTGGGAGCCGAAGAAGAAATGTATATCCGTATTCGTCTCGGTGCATGGAAACACCAGCGTGTTTACTTTTTATTGGTTACAACATTATTTACCCTTTTAGGATTTTTGATGTTTTATGTCAGCCAAGCCCCACACGGCTTCAGGTATCCCGAGGAATATTATCAAATCTATGGTTATAACAGCTCAGAAACGCTGTATAACCTACAAACACCAATGGCGCTTATAATGGAAGCCATTATGGCGATAATTGCAATAATTATTTACGTAAAATACCGCAATTTTCGCCAAAATATACTTCCTACATTAAACTATTTTAAAGGTCTTTGGGATGCAGATTTGGTCAATAAGCAGGAAGTGCCTCTTGTTTTCAGATAGGTTTTAAAATGCTATCGAAATAGTTTCAACTCTCAATTATTCAGAATTTTCAAAAGATCGCCTTCCCAAGTTGTGCGAGGAAATTCAACGATTTCACCTATTAATTTATCACCATTATAAATCAGGACCCATGGGACCGAATTGATTTTAAAGGTCGCAGGAGTTCCGTCCACTTGTGATTTGTCGCGGCTGACATAATGATACTCCATATGCTTCGGATCAAACCCAATATTATCCAGAACCTTCAGTAACGCGGGAACGCCTTCATGCGTATCCGAACACCAATTTCCTCCGTAAATTTTAATGCCTAAATTAGAAATAGCAGGCAATTTTTCCTTAAGTCCATTTATTGCATTCATATCCATAGAATATCCTTGAATAGTAGGATCTACCTTTTCTAGGAACGAAAGTGCCTCTGTTTTTGCACTACTATCCTGTGAATAGGAATGTTGTATTAACTGTGCTTTTAATTTTTCTAAGTTATTCATATTTAAGCTTATAGAATTCTCTTTGCTCTTACATCCACCTAACCATAATAGTATCATCCCTACGGTTAAAGAAACATTTACCAACTTCATCTTGAACAAATATAAATTGCAAACCTACAACTCCATATAAAAACATCATTTGATATCAAGAGTTACTACGCTAAATCACCCATGCAATACCCATTTTACATGGCCATCCGTTCACTCAAATTACGTACCTTCGCGTTACCAAAATGAGTGCTTCTATCGAGCAGATAAAAAAACCAATTGATGCCCAATTGAAATTCTTTGAGAAGGAATTTCGTCAAAGCATGAAAACCCAAGTGCCCCTGCTCGATACGATTATGACCTATATCGTAAAACGCAAAGGGAAGCAAATTCGACCTATTTTCGTCTTATACAGTGCCGCCCTTTTTGGGGATATTTCAGAACGCACCTACAGAGGTGCTGCTTTGGTTGAATTACTCCATACGGCTACTTTGGTTCACGACGATGTGGTTGATGAAAGTTATGAAAGAAGAGGCTTTTTCAGTATCAACGCTCTTTGGAAAAACAAAATTGCGGTACTCGTAGGTGATTTTTTACTATCTAAAGGCCTGCTTCTTAGCGTTAAAAATAAAGATTTTGATTTATTAGAAATCGTAAGCGCAGCGGTTGAGGATATGAGCGAAGGCGAGTTGTTACAATTAGAAAACGCCCGAACCTTCAAAACTACCGAGGAGATTTATTTTGAAATTATCCGTAAAAAAACCGCTTCATTAATTGCCTCTTGCTGCCAAATTGGAGCACGAACTACTACCGACCAACCTGAGGAAATAGAAAAGATGAGACGCTTCGGTGAGCTCATCGGACTTGCGTTTCAAATTCGTGACGACCTCTTTGACTTTGGCGAGAACAAGTCTGGGAAACCGGCTGGTTTGGATATAAAAGATAAAAAATTAACCCTTCCGCTTATCTTAGCGCTTAACGCATCCGACAATTCTGAACGAAAAAAAGTTCGTTCCATTATGAATTCAAAAACAGCCGATAACGTTAAATTATTGCAGATAGTAGAGTTCATTAAGGAAAAAGACGGCATTAAAAATGCCTATAAAAAAATGAACGAACTGCGCGATGAAGCCTTTCGAAGTATTAAATTCCATTCAATCCAATTCCCCATACAAAGAAAATCTCCGCGATCTTGTTAATTTTGTTATCGATAGAACCGTGTAATTATGAAAGTTAGCTCCAAAAATCACCGTATCGAATTAGTTGAACACAATAATATTCATGTTTCCGATCCTGAAAAAGGAATCGAAATTGTACAGCGCGACGACGAAACACTATTGATCGTTACTCCAAATAAAGTGCATACGCTTCGCTGTTTGAATATTGATAGAGCTACTAAAGAAGTTACACTTTTGCATCAAGGGCAAAAACACACCTTAAAAATCTCGGAACCCATAGATGAAATATTGGCCTCAATGGGTCTAGAAGATGCATTAATACCTAAAATTGATTTTGTAAAAGCGCCTATGCCAGGTTTGGTGTTAGACGTAAAAGTGCAGCCTGGAGACACCATTAAAAAGGGCGAAACCCTATTAATTTTGGAGGCAATGAAAATGGAAAACGCCATCAAATCTCCTATTGATGCCGTAGTTAAGTCAATCGAAGTGAAGCCCCAACAAGCGGTAGATAAAAACGCTGTTTTGGTGCATTTTCAATAACCTATTTCATGCGAAAGGCCCTGAGCACATATCCGGCCATTCTTTGCTTGATTTTTACTTATGCAATACTTTCACTGGTAAATTTAGAAAGCTTACCGGTTGCATGGACCGATGAAGTATTGAATTTAGACCCCGCCATTCAACAGCTTCAAAACGGGACCTACACATCCAAATTATGGCCAAATCCAAACTCTGATGTAATTTTTGCCTCTTACCTACCTGCAATTCAATGGTTCCAATCCGCTTATTTGCGAATCGTACCCATAGAGATATTTTGGGTTAGACTGCCATTTGCCCTCCTTACTTGGGGAAGCATAATACTTGGTTATTTCATCATTCGAAAAAATTCCCAACTCAATGATTTCTGGGCTAGTATTTGGGTAGGAATTGCTTTTCTGGACAAATCTGTATTCGAACTATCCCGAAGTATGCGGGTTGAGCCCTATCATAATTTTCGGAATACTCCTTTTGTTTTATTGGAGTCCAAAAAGGAAATTATGGTGGATTAAGTCTCTTTTAATTGGATACCTGGCAATGGCGCATGTCTACATTTGGCCCTTCCTATTTATTTGGTTTTTAAAGGACTGGATTTCGCTGACACCGATAAAAAAAGCATTATCTGCTGCCTTCACATTAATGGCACCCTTTTTATTCTTGAAAAGTTTAAACTTCAATTTGAATACCCTATTCGAACAAATGGGCTTTCATGCACAACATCACACACTAACGCAAACCGACTTCCACATAATCCATTACTGAATTCACTTTGGTATCGTTTTTATCCTTATTATTTTGAACAAGCTTTGAATCCTGTTATCCTCTACGGTATGATTTTGATGATTTTCGGGTTCTTCATAAAACAAAAAATGTGGCGCAAACCCAATGATTGGATTTATGGTTCATGGATTTTGGGAATACTCATCATCTTCACGGTTCTCACCCCACAGTATCGTTACTTACCCATTTTTTGGATCTCCGGGATACTTTTATTGATTCAAAGTAAACGTGTTAATTTTATGGCTCCCGCAATAAAGGGAATCGCCCTATTGCTCTTCGTTAACTTGAGTTTTTCATTTTTGGGTCGACATAGCGCAGCCTTAATTCAAGCAAAATCCAGAAACCCCGTTTACGTTTACGATTTCTTACACAAATACCTTCCCAACCCGAAGAAAAATCGGACCTTAATTTTGGGAGAATCTATAGGGTTTTATTATGCTCACAGAGGAAGAAATCACCACACCTTTGATTACGGAATAGATTTTTATCCGCAACATTTTAACTGGTCGGATTATGATCACGTAGTGCTACTTTCACATGAAGTGAGGCCACAAGATTCCCTGATAGCTATTTATGAAAGTCCCAAAGAATCGTTTAAAACTCCAACAACAATGAAGGCCTTTGCCAAAGGAGGCACTTATGATGGAATGCGGGTATATTCTTTGAAATAAGGTCCCTTAGAAAAATAGACGCTAATTAACGATTGGGCTGAGAATTGTTCAAACCATAACCAATTAACTCATCGTAAGGCAAAACAGGATTGCGATGATAAATCAATACGATGTAATTGTTCTCCGTAACGGAATGCGACCCTTCAAAAGGCAAAAAGTCTAAATAACTATCGGTCGTGCTGTTTTTAATTCCAAACATGTAGTTATAAAATCCTTGTTTCAAAGGAATTACTGCTTCATATTGACGACTTTCTGTGTTGTAATACATCTTATGCGACTCTAAAATGCGCCAATCACTCATCTCGCCATATACATAAACTTCCTTATCAATGGGCTCTGTAATCAAGGAAAAGTGCACAAAACAATAATCACTTTCGGCAGGTCTCGAACTGGGAACATCGCGATTATCGTAATACACCCGCCCGTTATAGTCTTTCCAATTGGCATATGCATCAAATTCTCTTGCTCTATCAGCAATCAACCAAACGTGCTTTTGACCTCCAATATTATCGCGTTTTTTAACTCCCGCTGCTGCCGTTTGTAAACTTCTAATATCAAAAAACCGAAATTCATTATTCCCCCAAAATTGAGAACCTAACATTTGATTATAAATGAAGGATTCATTTTTAATAAATTGGGGTTTCAAGTTAGTAATGGCGGTATTCCAATCTCCATTTTGTAAGACAACCGAAGTCATATCGCGATAGGGATTGGGCATAAAGTAATTGGAAGTCGTTTTATTGAAAGTAAAATTTACTTGTTGCTGCGATTGTCTGAATTCAACTTGGCTGCTTTGATTGATATCTACTTGCACATTTCCTTTAGAGCCTAAAACCATCACACGGCGAGAAAATACAATATCGGTTTCGTCATAATTTCTATAAACAACGAGTAAATAATTGCCTGATAATTTGGGTTTCATGTCACCGTTTGGTAAACGAACCTCGTAGTGCACGTAGGGCGTTAAGGTGCCATTCGAAAATCTCACCTGATCTACCTCTTGGAAGCCCATTCCATTCAAATACTGGGTTTTAACTAAAGGCGATTTACGCCATAAAGCATCACAATGTATCAGACTAACTTGGTAATAATCACGTTCAGCTTGTAATTGATCGAAACTCAATTCCAATTCGGCCTCTTGGGAACCCAGCATCATAATGGGGAAATTGAATCCGCTATTGGCATTTCTCAGCACAATAGAACGAATATCACCTTCGTAAATTGCATTCGTAAAGCGCAATGTACTGTCGGTTGTGGCACCTAACGGCATGAACCAAATTCCTGCAACAATTGCCCAAAACAACCCCTTCATACTTCCAAATATAACGGCTTTTTATGGTTTTTATTGGCTCTTACTGTGCCTCAACCCATAACTCCATAACAGAATCTAACTCTGTCTGGCGATCGCTCCTTGCAGATTGTTTGATTCTGTGATCTTCCACTAATGCCAAAAGAGCATCGGAATCGCTGATGATATCGGGATCTTGCATTTTATGCTCAATTTGAGAAATTTCTTCATCTAACAACTTAATTTCAGACTCGATTTTCTCCATTTGACGCTCCCATTCTTGGATTTTATTTTTAGACACTCCTTTATTAGAAGGGGTCTCCGTATTCTTTTGAGTTGCTTTTTCAGACTCGTTTCGTACATCAGGCTTTAAACTTGGCGCCTCCACGACTCGAGTACTCATCCATTCGTTATATTCATCATAGGTACCTGGATATTCTCGAATGATTCCATTTTCTATCCACCAAATTTTATTCGCCACGCGACTGATAAAAGTTCTATCGTGTGATACAAATAATAAAGATCCCGCATAATCATAAAGGGACTCCGCCAAAACCGAAGAAGAGAACATATCTAAGTGATTCGTAGGCTCATCGAGTAATAAAAAGTTGGATTGGGTAATCAAAGTCTTTGCCAATGCCAATCTCGATTTTTCTCCACCAGATAATACTTTTACCTTCTTAAAAACTTCATCTCCGGTGAACAAGAAACAACCTAAAACGGTACGCAACTCTTTCTCGGTATATTCGGTACTTACTGTTCCGATTTCATTGATTAAATCGTTTTTTAGATTCAAGGCTTCCAACTGATGCTGGGCAAAGAAAGAGGCTTCCACATTCCAGCCCAATTCAACCTGACCCTCATAGGGTTCGGTACCCATTATCATCCGCAATAAGGTTGACTTTCCTTTACCGTTGGCTCCAATCAAGGCAATTTTATCTCCACGTAGTATTTGACCCGACGCTCCTTTTAGAATTTGCAATTCCCCATAAGATTTGTGGAGATTTTCCAGTTCTGCCACGACTTTACCCGGTTTCACGCGAATATTGAACTTTATATCAAATTCTCGGGTTTCCTTATCGTTCAATTCTATACGTTCCAATTTATCAAGTTGCTTTACGCGACTTTGAACGGCGGAAGCTTTTGACGCTTTAGCCCGGAAACGTTGAATAAATTTCATCTGTTGTTTGATGAAATCTTGTTGATTTTCAAACTGCCGCTGCATCAGGGCATCACGTTCTTCCTTTTCCTCTAAATAAGAAGTGAAATTTCCTTTGTAATGGAAAATTTGTTGATGAGCCACTTCTGCAATTCTATTTACCGTGCGATCTAAGAAAAATCTATCATGCGATACAATTACGTAAGTGCCTTGATATTCGTTAAGGTAGTTTTCTAACCATTCAATGGTAGGCAAATCCAAGTGGTTGGTTGGTTCGTCCAATAACAACAAATCAGGAGCCATTAACAACAAACGACCTAAAATTGCCCTCATGCGCCAACCTCCACTCAGAGTCATTAATGGTTTGCCTAACCATTCGGTAGGAAAGCCCAATCCTTCCAAAATCTTTTCCCCTTGCGCTTGCCAATCGTATCCACCCAATTGCCCAAATAGTTCTTGTGCTTCCCCCAATTGATTCAAACGGCGCTCGTCGTAATCGGTTTCAATTTCTTTCAACAACCTTTGGATATCGGTATCCAGTTTAACCAAATCTTCTCGGCCTGAAAGTACCACATCGCGCACCGACTCTTTATATTCAACACTTAATAAATCCTGATTTAAAAAACCAATTTTCAAATTATTGGTCTTGGACATGATGCCTTCGCGCAACTCGTATTCTCCTGAAATAAGTCGAAGAAGCGTAGACTTGCCTGTACCATTCAAGCCAACCAATCCTATTTTTTCATTGGGCTTAATATGCCAACGCGCATTTCTATATAAATACCTACCTGCAAATTCAAATGAAAAATCGTTGAGTGCTAACACGCCGCAAAGGTAGCAACAAGGTTCCGTTCTTGTGCGATGAAATTAACCCTTTTGTAATCACCCAAACACATCTTCCAACAGTTTTAATTTTCAACAACCAGAATTGGGATCGATGCTCAAAATAAAGGCAAACTATCCTTTTAAATTCGTAACATAATATCCATCGCTGTTACCTCGTAAATTCCGATTTTACTAAAAGATCTTTTTTTAACAATCAAAATCAATCATGATTGCCATATCATCACAAAATCGTTCATAAAATAGCCATCACCGATATCAAAATCGGCCACCCGCTCAATTACAAAACCCATTTTAAAATAGAAATTAATCGCTTTGTAGTTTTGACGGTTAACTTGAAGTCGAATTGTTTGAATATCATTAATTGCAATCAATTCCTGAAAAAAATAAGCCCCCATTCCCTTTCTGTGTTCGGTAGTTTCAACGTATAATTTATTCATAAACCAGGAACCATCTTTCTTTTTCCGAATGGAAGAAAAACCCAAGGGTAATGCATCTAAATAAAGAAGATAAAATTCATCACCACCTGCCATTTGATGCCGAAGTGATTCTAAATCGTACATACGCCCCAGCATGTAATCTACCTGGTCTTGCCCTATAATTTCTACATAGTGATCGTTCCAAATTCGCTCCGCCAAATGACGAACGATTTTTAATTCTTCTATATTTTCAATTCGTGTAACACGCATATACTCGCACAAATATCCCATTTTTGTAATAATAATGTCGCTGAAAGCTCAAGAACTGCAAACTGGATATTTCAATACCAAGGTTAAACACGTATTGCACAGCGGTATTTCATTTTCTACCCAACCCGGAGAAATCGTCTTACTTGCGGGTCCAAATGGTGTAGGGAAATCCGTATTTCTGAAAACCCTGATAGGTATTTCATCCCCTCTTGGAGGAAATTTAACCTTTGACAATGTTGACTTACTTAATATTCAAGGTTCTGAAAGGCAAGGCATTATTTCATTGATGCTTGCAACCCCTCCACAAATTGAACTGATGTCGCCATTAGAAATCACCTTAACGGCGAGTCCCTTAAGTTCCTTTTTTCAATCCTATTCGAAGGATGAAAAACAACAAGCCCATAATGAACTGGACTACTGCGGTGTAGGTCATTTAGCCAATGTCACATTCAATAACCTAAGCGATGGCGAAAAACAGAAAGTAATGCTCGCCCGTTGTTTGTTTCAAAACACTAAGGTAGTTTTATTAGATGAGCCCACGGCGTTTTTAGATTATCCCTCGAAAATAGATTTTTGGACACGCATCCAAAACCGAGCCAAAGAAAAAGGCACGACTTTTATTGTCTGCACGCACGACTTACATATTGCGAAAGACCGTGTAAATAGCGTGTGGCTGATGAATAAAAATTCATTTAAGATTTTCTCCAATCCGAATGAATTTCAAATTGACTTCGTGAAAGCATAAAGATTCCGATGAAAAAAAGGCGCCCTTTTGAATTGAAAAAATTCATGATCACTCAGGAAAACGTCAGTTTACCGGTGACCACCGACGCCTGTATTTTTGGAGCCTTAAGTCAATTCCATGAGCCCAAAAACATCCTAGATGTTGGCTGTGGTAGCGGTCTTTTGATGTTTATGATGCATCAAAAGTACCCAATGGCTCAAATACTAGGATTGGAACGACATCCTGAATCGGTTCAAACGGTGAGACAAAACATCCAATTGAACGATACTCATAACCAATTGTCGGTAATACAAAGCGACTGGTGGCAATTTGAGCCTGAGCAAAGCTTCGATGCAATTATTTGCAATCCTCCGTTTTTCTCAAACCAACTTCCCTCACAAGAAACGGTAAAAAGAAACGCACGACATACTGAGAATTATTTGCTCTCCGAGCTATTAGTACATCTATCAAAATGGTTAAATCCTAAGGGTAGAATTTCAATGCTCATTCCCTATGAAAAAGCAGATACCATTCAGCAAAATTGGTTAGAGCCTAGCCAAAATGATCTAAACATAAAAAAATACCATTCCATACGTGCCTTTAAAGATACTCAACCTTATTTATCGGTAGTTCATTTTGAGCAATCTAAAAATCCTCAGATCGAAGAAATGGAACTCATTATTTACGAAAAGCAAGGGCAATTCACCCCTGCAAGCAAGGAATTGTTGTATCCGTTTCTACAAGATCGGGCTCTGAAATAAATCCAGCGCAAACAAAACCCTTTTAAACGTTGTTAATCTTATATATCATTTGAATCCAAGTAATAAAGGGTATATTTGAGTAACAAATGAGTTTAGTTAAATACGCAATAGAAAAGTCATTCTTCGGGGTTTGTACGCAATTGGGAGAAGCCATGAACATTTCTGCCAAAAGCGTAAGGCTCTCTTTTGTTTACGCAAGCTTTTTCACGCTGGGTTCTCCAATCATTTTTTATCTAGTGGCCGCTTTTTGGCTCAATGTAAAAAAGTATTCTCAAGAACGCCGAACCCGTATTTGGGACTTATAAGTAACTCAATTCAGACGGATTTCCATCCCCAGTCTTTAGGCTAGTACTTCTTAGAACCCAAATTACAGGCTTAACCGTTAGAAATTACTGCTAACTGTAAAGCGGATACCGCTGAATGCAGGTTCCACGCGGCAGATTCCTCCAGAACAATTCACACCTTCTTGTTGCTTTAAATAAGATAAAGTGTAAAAGCTGTTATTGTGATTATA
Source organism: uncultured Bacteroidia bacterium (assembly GCA_943789135.1). Lineage (GTDB taxonomy): Bacteria > Bacteroidota > Bacteroidia > NS11-12g > UBA955 > VMCP01. The sequence goes on along the minus strand of CALSSY010000018.1, from coordinate 93,185 downwards.
ACTTACAAAAACCATAGGATAATGTAAGATATCATTCACAATGTTCATTCGTTCGTATCGGTGAGGCTCTGAATTTACCATATCACCTACGCTCATTGACCATTCCTTATTGAAATAATATTCAATCATTAAATTGGCAAAACTACCTTGGTCCTTGTCGGTTTTTAAATATTGAGCTTCAATTCTCAAACTCTTATCATTGCCAATTTTGTGCAACCACTCGATATAAGGCGTAAATGTTTCAACGTTCTCGTATTCCGGTTCTTGCTCGTAAACAGCTTGGTTGTAGAACACCCTTTGTAAACCCAACTTTAACTTATCCTTACCAATATTTTGTACAACCTGTCCGTTGTATTCTTGAAATAATTTTTGCGCCACCATTTCCTGACTGTTAGGATCTAAAACACCATTATGCGCTAGTGATTGAACGTAACTCGTATTGAAAATAATTCGGGTGCCTTTATTGATGTTTGCCGTAAATTCTCCTTGAATACCATTCTCACCTAGGTCCTGAGCTGGCGCATTATAACGAGCCATTAGCCTGTACGAATTCTGTTTGGTTAAAGATGGCAGATAACTGATTAAGCCGTTCAATAAGTTTTCTCTTGGGGAAGTTCGGAAAGGGAAATGATCCACATGTCGAACTTGTAGATTCACACCAAGCGAAAGTGTGTTTTTGCGTTTTTTACCATTAGGAAGGGTTCGAGAACCAAACTTATATCTATCGCCCCAGCCAATACTTCCATAAAGCACTTTACCTCCTTTGAGGATCAATTTATTGTCCATATTTACTATGGCCTCTGGGGTTTTGAAATTCGCCTCTCCACCAATACTAAAATTACCCACGTTATAATTGAAATAACCATTGAAGGCATAAACATTATATTTTGGCGCAAATTGATCGTTGCGGGCATAGGTTTCTAAAACAGCTACCAATTCTTGCATGGTACTGCGATCGATATTCCTATTAACCGCCGACGCACCAATGTTAAGCGTTCCAAACTTAGACCCGCTGCCAATTCCAGTAGTCCCATCTAAATTGATACCGCTGATTACTTGAGGCGTGTACCCAAAGCGGGTATCGCTATTTTTATTTCCTTTTTGATTTCCTGAAAATGCTTTGATTCTCCAATTTGGATTGATATCGTAAATCAAACGAATACCTTGTATGGAGTAATCTATTCCCAATTGACGCTGCTCGTATGCTCTAAATATTGCCCCAGTTCCAAATTGGTCATAAAACGAACCTACTGTAATATTCAAATTATTCAACTGCTTGCTAGCCTGCCAAAAACCAATGCCGTGATCCGTGTATGCATCTTGCGGATCCAGTAGTGGTGAATTGTTGAATCCATCAAAACGCATGATAAAATTATACCCATTTCTGCGGTATTGCATGAACAACCAAGCATCAACACTCGCAGTATTTTCTTTGTAAACACGGGTATTGGCTCCAATCCTATTATCGCGCAAATATTTCTGATAGTTTAACAATAAATTACCGCTAAACTCTCCTTTATCCTCAGTCTTTTCCTGAGCCAATAAATTCCCAAGAAATAGAAAACAAACCAAAATTATCGAACTGCGCTTTAACATAAATCAGTGCAAATTAACAAAAATCCTTCCACAGCCACCCCGTTTTATTAAAGTTCTCCCAAAAAGCAAGATATACCGTATTTTTGTATATCAAATGAATACCGCTACAGTCGACGCCATAAAAACACGCAAATTGCACATAGAAAGCTACGGTTGTGCCATGAATTTTTCAGATTCGGAGGTCATCGCTAGCATCATGGGAGAACACGGTTTTACACAAGCTGCAGACGAACATGAAGCCGATGTAATATTTTTAAATACATGTGCCATTCGAGATAATGCGGAACAAAGAATCCGTGAGAGGCTCAAGCACCTTCGTGGAACAAAAAGCAAAAACTCAGATTTGATAATCGGTGTACTGGGTTGTATGGCAGAGCGACTGAAGGATAAATTATTGGAGGAAGAGAAACTAGTAGATGTAGTGGCGGGTCCAGATAGCTATCGCGACTTACCCAAGTTGGTAGCCGAGGTAGACGATGGAGGTAGAGCTATTAATGTATTATTATCGAGAGAAGAAACATACGGCGACTTAAATCCGGTACGATTAAACTCAAACGGAATTACCGCCTTCATAAGCATCATGCGTGGCTGTGATAACATGTGCAGCTTCTGTGTGGTGCCTTTTACACGAGGACGCGAAAGAAGTAGAGACCCCCAAAGCATAATACGTGAAGCCGTTGCTTTAAGAGATCAAGGATATAAAGAAATTACGCTATTAGGCCAAAACGTAGATAGCTATTTATGGTTTGGAGGTGGTCCGAAAAAAGAATACAAAAAACTCAGCCCTGAAGAACAAGAAAGCTCGGTAGATTTTGCCGATTTACTTGAACAAGTAGCCCTTGCGGCGCCTCAAATGCGCATCCGTTATAGTACCAGTCATCCACGCGACATTACGGAAAAGGTTGTAATTACGATGGCAAAATACCCAAATATTTGCAATTACATTCACCTTCCTGCTCAAAGTGGTAACAGTCGTGTTTTAGAAGTGATGAGTCGCAACTACTCCCGAGAATGGTACATGGGTAAAATCGAAATGATTCGCAATATCATTCCCGATTGTGGAATTTCTTGCGATATCATAGCGGGATTCTGCACCGAAACAGAAGAGGAGCATAAAGACACATTGAGCTTAATGGAATGGTCGCAATTCGATTTCAGCTACATGTACATGTATTCTGAACGACCTGGCACCCCAGCAGCAAAAAAATATTCTGACGACATCCCTGAGGATGTTAAAAAAAGAAGATTACAAGAAATCATTAGCGTTCAAAATCAAATCAGCCAAAAGAAAAATCAGAATCGCATTGGTAAAACTTTCACCGTTTTAATCGAAGGGAACAGTAAAAAAAGTGCAAACGATTGGGTAGGTAGAAACGATGGAAACAATATGGTGGTTTTCCCAAAAGAGCACTATCAAAAGGGAGATTTTGTGGAAGTAATCATCGAAAGAGCTACAACCACTACTTTGATTGGCAAAGCGGTTAAAAAAAGCGCCCCATTTTAATAAGAACGAGATAAAAAAAGAGGCTCAAGTTTTAGTTGAGCCTCTTTTTTATGCCTATCAATATTTATTTCTTTTTGATATAACGCTTTTTTTGTCGTGATCTAAATGCCTTATATTTTCTGTATACATCAGGATCCAAATCTTGTTTTAATTTTTCATATTTCAACTTTTTCGCATCGCTGATATCTGATTTCCGAATGGCGTCTTGGTGGGGAAAATCATGTCTGATTTGATACTTCGTCCTCTCGTAATCCAATTCAGTATTGAATAACTTCATCAAACCGTCCGTTTCTATAAAGTGCTTCTTTGCAAACTTATAAACTTTCACAGCAGCTGATTTCTCATAACTGTGCATACTTTGAGTCATCGTACGAATTTCACTTGGAATCTTCGTTCTTGGTTTTCTCTTCCAGAAAACCACTATTGCGAATATTTTGTTAACTATACTCACCTTTTCCTCGCTCAAAGCAAAGGTGAATTGAAAAATCTAATTTTTCACTACCCAAAATTGGGTGTTTTGCAATTTGAGTATCACATTTTATACCTCGGTGCAATGTTTGTGAGCATATCGGATGTCATGCGATCAAGATCGAAATCGGGTTTCCATCCCCAATGTTCGCGAGCCATAGAATCGTCAATTACTGCAGGCCAAGTATCAGCAATGGCTTGACGATAATCTGGGGTATAAGAAATATTGAAATCTGGTATATGTTTTTTTATACTACCGGCAATTTCTTCTGGGGCAAAACTCATTCCCGCCAAATTATAACTCATTCTCATTTTAATTTGATCCGCTGGGGCGTGCATAACATCTAAGGTCGCTTTTAATGCATCGGGCATATACAACATAGGCAAAATTGTTCCTTCTTTTAAGAAACAGTTGTGATGTTTATCCTTTAAAGCATCGTGATAAATCGCTACGGCGTAATCCGTAGTACCCCCACCAGGATCACTTTTGTGTCCAATTAAACCCGGATATCTAAGACTTCGTGTATCCACTCCATACCGTTGGTAATAATATTGGATGTATAACTCGCCGGCGTATTTACTAATTCCATAAACTGTGGATGGATCCATTGGACCATATTGGGGCGTGTCAAAACGAGGCGTATTAACACCAAATGCCGCAATAGAACTCGGCCAATAAACACGTTTTATTGAAGACCCCGCTTCTTTTGCGGCGTCCAATACATGAAATAACCCTTGCATGTTGAGTTTCCATGCAAATTCCGGCTGTTGTTCAGCGGTTGCGCTTAATAAAGCCGCTAAATGATACACATGCGTTGGCTTGTATTTATGAAGAATTTCTTTCCAACGGTCAAGATTTAAAATATCGAGAAGTTCAAAGGGACCCGATTCAAAAACAGGACTCTCACCTTTTCTTATATCAGAAGCAATAACATTTTCATCCCCATATATTCCGCGTAAAGCTTCAACCAACTCTGTTCCTAATTGACCGCAGGAACCAATTACCAATACCGTTTCTTTCTTCATTTTCCACTGCAAAATATGCCTAAATTGACCGAATTTCAAAACATTACAAGTACAATAACCATTCTACGTAAAAAGTTTTGCATTTTTGCCCTTGGAATAGTTATGAATAAGCAATGGCATTTTGGAATAGTAGGATTTGGGAGAATCGGGAAACGCCATTCCCAAGAAATCCAAGCGCATCCGAATGCTCTATTAACAGGTGTTTTTGATATTAACGCAGATACGGTTCCGTCTGATTTCACCAATCATAAAAATATTGAATCCTTCCTTACAGATACCAACGCCGAAGTAATTCATATTTGTACCCCAAACGCAAGCCATTATGAATTGGCAAAAATGGCATTACTACATAAAAAGCATGTTGTAATTGAGAAGCCGATAACTTTATTTACTGAGCACGCCAAAGAATTACAGGAAATTGCCATCACTCAACAAAAACATATTTTTTGTGTGATGCAAAATCGCTACTCGCCTGTTTCTCAATGGTTAAAAAGCATTGTTGAAGATTGCATTTTAGGACAAATTTATTCCGTTCATGTTAATTGTGCTTGGAATCGAGATGACCGCTACTATCAGCCTGAAAATTGGCATGGAAAACTTGATCTAGATGGCGGCCCATTATACACACAGTTTTCCCATTTTGTGGACTTGCTATTTTGGCTTTTTGGACCTTTAAAAGTCGAGAATCAGGTGTTTTTCAATCACAATCATAGAAAAAATACCGAATTTGAAGATAGCGGCATATTCCATTTCCAAAACGATCAACTAGCACAAGGTAGTTTTCATTACACAACTTCTGTATTCGATAAAAACTTCAAAAGCAGCATAGAAATCATAGCGGAAAATGGAACTATAGAAGTTTCCGGGCAGTATATGAATGAGATTCAATACTGTCATATTCGAAACTACCAATTACCGGAATTACCTCCTTCTCCCGAGCCAAATCTATATCCAGGATACCAAGGTTCCGCTTCGAATCATCATTATGTGATTCAAAATGTTATCGATACACTCGAAGGAATTTCGCAACCAGACACTCCAATTAGCGAGGGGATTTCTGTGGTGGAAATAATTGAAAATGTGTATCTTAAAAGAAATTTAAACTTTTTTTAATTTTTTTTGGGGGATACTCCAAAAATGAGTGTCATAATAGGTGTTAACAACCTTAAGGCATGAAAGAACAACTGGAATCCAACGTAATTACGAAATACGCAGCCGGCTTAATGGAAAACGATGAGCGCACGCAATGGGAAAAGTGGCTTCAAGAAAATCCACAGTTTTCAACAACCGTAGCTATCATTCAGCAGCAAGTTGCTGCAATGTCGCTCGAACCTTCTGTATCGAACGCAATCAAGTAAAATTATGAATCCTCAAGATCCTAAACCAACTCCTCAAGACGATTTTTCAGATATCTGGGATTTGGCTAAAAACTATATCCCCTCCGAAGTTGAACAAAACGACGCCTCTTGGAACGCATTTCAAAGCAAATTGAATGCACAACAAACAACCAGAACCAAAACAACAACTTTAAGTATTACGTACCGTCGTATATTGAGTTATGCCGCGGTTATAGCCCTATTTTTACTGTCGGGTTACATGTATTTCCAACCCGAAGTACCGACAAAATTGGCCAAGGTTACCGAGACTACTACACAAGGACAGGCACGTGAAGTTTTTCTTCCTGACGGAAGCGCCGTTATGCTGTCAGCAAACAGCGAAATATCTTACAGTTTCACCGAATCCAAAAGAACCATAGAATTACATGGACACGCACGTTTTGAAGTGGCACGTAATGAAAATGCGCCTTTTACCGTTTCCACACCTACTACCACCGTTACTGTATTAGGAACAGGTTTTGATATTGATGCTTACCCCAACTCGAACGTGAAAGTATTCGTAAATCACGGTAAGGTAAAGGTTGAAAATGCGTCTCAGGAAGCTATTTTAACTCAAAATCAGGGTGTTATCGTACAAGAAAACGATCTAGTAGCATGGAACCATCAAACCAATCCAATTGAGGTGCATAATGGATATATCAAGTTCAATAACGCTTCGCTTGATTTTGTATTGGAAACGTTGAATCACACACAAAATATGCAATTTAAATCACCGCAAAATGCAGCAACTATGTTTTTCACCGGAACCTTGAAATTCAATCAAAGTGCTGAAGATATTGCGGCCTTATTAAGTGCTGCCTTAGAAACTAAAATTGAAAGTTTGAAATAATCGGTGAAAATCCAAATTTAACATTATGTATCGTTAGTTTTTGGTCACATCCTTTACAATCATAAACCATTAGCATAGTAGAGAGCCACCTTAGAAGTGGCTCTTCTTTTTTTTGATTAAATTTGTTAGTCATGGGATTTTGGAAAAACCGAATTTGGGGAATTGTCTTTTGGCTAGGCGGTTGTCCCTTAATGGCCCAAAATGGTTTTTTCGAACCCAATATTGGACAAATTTCTGTTCCTGAGCATATCCAATCGGGTAAACCACTCGCTGTTTTCCATCATCCATTAGGACAGGTTTATATTGCTGAAGATCGACTGCGCATAAGATTGATAAAACCAGAGGACAAACCTTTGATCCATCAATCCTTTCATTATCGAGATCGTGATTCTGCGTTTCATATTAGATCCCAAGTTTTTGATATCATTTTTGATGAAGCACTAAAACCAGATGACGTAATTTTTGAAAATCCCGCACCCTATTACCTGAATTACTATTTAGGAAATAATCCAGATTTATGGAGACCCCAAGTTTATCCATTCCAACGCGTAATCCTCAAAAATTTATACCGCAAAATTGATCTGAACGTATATATCATAAATGGCCAAGTAGAATTTGACTGGGTTTTGAATCCAGGATCAAATCCTGAAGACATTCAAATGCGATTTTCAGGCCAGGACAAATTAGATCTAAACAAAAATAAAATCCAACTAACAGGAGAGAATGCTCAATTTTCTATTGCTCCACCAGTAGCTTACCGGAAAAAGAGATTCAAAAAACGTCCAGCAAAACCAATATCTTGTCATTATACAAAAAGAGGCCCTAATACAATAAAGTTGAGGCTTGGCAATTACGACCCCGAGGATACCGTAATTATAGATCCCATATTGGTATTCAGCACGTATAGTGGTTCTACAGCCGATAATTTTGGATTTACTGCAACCTATGACAATCAAGGATGCCTTTATGCCGGTGGAATTGTAGATGCCTCTAGCCGAAATTACCCCGTTACGACCGGAGCCTTTCAAACCGTTTACGGCGGTAGTAATAATGCGGCTGAGCCTGTTTATCTGCCTTGCGATATCAGCATCAGTAAATACAGTCCAGATGGCAGCTCTTTGCTTTATGCTACTTATCTGGGAGGAAGCAATAACGAATATCCTCACAGTTTGGCCACCGATCTGCAAGGCGACCTGTTGCTTTTAGGGAGTACGGTTTCAAATAATTATCCCATCCACCAAGATTCTGCTTTTCAATTCAATATCGGCGGGGGATATGATATCGTTCTCACCAAATTCAATGCAACGGGCAGTGCGCTACTGGGCAGCACCTATTTAGGAGGTAGCTTAAACGATGGATTCCAAACCAATAACGGCGGCAGACGTTCGGAATTACTCTTCAATTATGCCGATAATTATCGTGGAGATATCACCACCGATAAAAATGGAAACGTGTACATTGCCACGTGCGCTCAATCTGAAAACATCACCACATCCACCAATGCCTTTCAACAAAATCTCAACGGAAAAACCGATGCTTTGGTTCTTTCAACGAGTCCAAATTTTTCGAAGATTAGATGGATGTCCTATTTCGGCGGTATTAACGATGATGCCGCATATTCCTGCCGTTTGGACGATAGCGGAAATGTTTTCATAGGCGGAGGTACGGCAAGTGATGATTTCCCCATTGAAGGTAATAAACCCTATTCGAATGTCTACAAACAAGCCATCGATGGTTTTATAATGAAATTAGACATGCTATCTGGTAATTATATGGCCGGTACACTATGGGGGAATTGGGGAATTGCTCCAGAGCCTGTGGCCTACGACCAAATTTATTTCATTGATATCGATCCAGATGGGAAAGTATATTTCACCGGACAAACCACCGGAGACATAAAACGAACACAAAATTGTTACGGTCAGGATCAATCAGGTCAAATGATTGGGCGGTTCAATAACAACCTCGATTCATTAGAATTTATCACCACATTTGGAAACAGCCAAAGGGGCAATCCCGATTTAAGTCCAACCGCTTTCATGGTAGACGATTGCTATAATATTTACTTCAGCGGATGGGGATCGGAAATTGGAGTGGGCAATGTAGGAACTACCGAAGATTTAGAGATCACTCCGGATGCCCATCAGAAAACCACCGATGGTAATGATTTTTACCTACTAGCGCTATCCAGAAATGGCGAAAAATTATTGTACGCCTCTTATTTTGGGGGAAGTGAAAGTGGAGACCATGTTGATGGCGGCACGAGTCGATTTGATAAACGCGGGATCGTGTACCAATCTGTTTGTGCATCTTGTCCCGACCAACCCCCTGGATTAAACGATTTTCCTACTACCGCAAATGCCGCCTTTGAAAACAATGTTTCAATCCGATGCAGCAATGCCAGTTTCAAACTCGATTTCCGATTGGGATATTCAATTGATGCTGAGTTTACAACAACCCAAACTCGCTGTTTAAAACAGGAAAGTAAGTTTCAACCCGTAAACAAGTACAACACGGAATATTCATGGGATTTTGGAGATGGCGATACAAGCAGTCAATTTGCGCCCATTCACATTTACAAAGATACCGGAACTTACAAAGTCCGCTTAACCGTTATTGATACTCAAAGTTGTAATGTTTCCGCAACTCAAATTCAAACCATCAAAGTGATTTTATCACCCAAAGCTTCTCTAAGTTATAGCACGGAACCTTGTATAGAAGAAACTTCCATTGAAGCCGATGGAAAATACTTTGATAGTATTATTTGGGAGTTCGGAGATGGCAGCCCTTTGGAATTTAACACAAACCCCATTTCCCATATTTTTCAAAAAGGAAATTATACAACTACCGCAATTTTTAGCAATTCCATAACCGGATGTGTTGATACCGTTCAAATAAACATAACCGACTCTACGGATAAAGCACCGGATCTCAATTTAGCCAATACATTCACACCCGATAACGACGGATTTAACGATTGTTTTCGTATTTACGGATTCTCTGATAATTGTGAAAAAGGTCAGATACGCATATTCAACCGATGGGGAGTTTTGGTATATCAGTCGGATAAGCTTGGGAGCTTTTGTTGGAATGGGCAAGTAAATAACGAAGGCGCCTACTTACCTTCAGGTACGTACTTTTATCTCATTGATATAACGGAAAGCCTTAATAATCGGTTACCATCTGAAATCAATGGAACCGTCCAATTAATTCGCAGTCGCGATTAATTGATCTTCGCAATCAAACCTTGTAATACCTTTCCAGGGCCAACTTCTGTAAATTCATCAGCACCATCTCTTCTCATATTCATAACAGATTGCGTCCATTTTACCGGGGCTGTTAATTGTGCAATTAATTGTGCTTTAATTTCAGAAGGATCTGTTTGTGCTTCAGCGGAAACATTCTGATAAACAGGACAAGCAGGTGTATTAAAAGCCGTATTTTCAATAGCCGCCGCTAATTTTTCTCTTGCTGGCTCCATTAAAGGAGAGTGAAAAGCACCACCAACGGGCAAAATCAATGCACGTCGAGCACCTGCGGCTTTCATGCCTTCACAAGCCGCTTCCACTGCAGGAACAGCTCCGGAAATCACCAATTGACCAGGGCAATTATAGTTAGCTGCAACTACGACACCATCGGTTTCGGCACAAACACGTTCTACAACATCATCTGCTAAGGCCAAAACTGCCGCCATTGTTCCTGGTTCTAGTTCACATGCTGCCTGCATGGCCAAAGCACGTTGATGCACCAATTTTAGTCCATCTTCAAAACTTAAAACGCCTGCAGCTACCAAAGCGCTAAACTCTCCTAAGCTATGTCCTGCAACCATATCCGGCTTGAAAGATTCTGCCATTTCTTTAGCAGCAATTACACTGTGAATGAATATCGCCGGTTGTGTCACATCGGTTCGCTTTAAATCTTCTGCGGTGCCATCGAACATTAAATCCGTAATTCTGAATCCTAAAATTTCATTGGCACGCTCAAAAAGTGCTTTTGCCTGTTCTGAACTTTCATAAAGATCTTTACCCATCCCAACAAATTGAGATCCTTGTCCTGGAAATACATAGGCGTGTTTAGTCATGGGGCAAAAAAAAAACAATTTAATTGAAAATAAAGACCCCAAAATGGGCATAGTCTAATAATTAAGACTCGAAGTTATTAGGCTTAAAAAGAATCAATCGTTCAATTCAAGCCAGCGCAACTCCAGTTCATCAATACGATCGGCAATCGCTTTCAATTGTTGAGAGACCTCTACAATTTTATCGTATTGATCGCCTAATACCGACAATTCTTGCTCTAAGCTAGCCTTTTTCTGCTGTAGTTCAGGAAGTTCTTTTTCTATCGTATCCAATTCAAATTGCTCTTTGAAACTGCGTTTTTTGCGGATATTTACACTCTCATCTTTTGGAGGAGCTGCAATTTCTATGACTTCTTGAATTGGTTTTTTTGCATTTTCCCGTTTTTCATCGGCTTGCAATTCCTCAAATTGGCGATAATCGCTATAGTTTCCTGGAAAATCTTGCACATCACCCTGACCTTTGAAAATGAAACAGTGCTCAACCAAACGGTCCATAAAAAAACGATCGTGACTTACCACCAACAAACAACCTTGGTAAGATTGTAAAAAACCTTCTAAAACAGCCAAGGTTTCTATATCCAAATCGTTCGTGGGCTCATCAAGAATAAGGAAATTAGGAGCTGCCATTAATATGGTTAACAAATACAATCTGCGCCTTTCACCCCCACTTAATTTTACGACAAAATCGTGTTGCTTGTCGTAGCTAAAACCAAATTGCAACAGTAAATGTGACGCTGTTAATTTATTTCCATTGGAAAGCGGAATCCAATCGGCAATATCTCGAACTACATCAATTACTTTTTTCGACTCATCTACTTGAATACCTTGTTGAGAATAATACCCAATATTTAAGGTTTCTCCTTTTACAATTTTACCGGTGTCTGGCATTTCCAGACCCATCATTAAATTCAAAAGCGTAGATTTCCCAACCCCATTCGGGCCAATGATTCCAACCTTTTCAGCTCGCTTGAAGTTATATGAAAAACCTTCCAAAATAGACAATTCCCCGTAACGCTTAGCCACATTATGCAATTCCATAATTTTGGTTCCCATACGTTCGGTTCGCACATCCATGCGCACCTCCAATTTGGCTCGTTGACTCTTAAGTTTAGCCTCTAATTGAGAAAAAGCTTCGGTTCTACTTTTGCTCTTGGTTCCACGAGCTTTAGGCATTCGCCTTACCCATTCCAATTCCTTACGATATAAATTACGGTCCTTTTCCAATTCACTTTGCAATTGGGCTTCTCGCGCTGCTTTGGTTTCTATGAAGTAGGAGAAATTACCTTGATATTGGTGTAGATCTCCATTGTCAATTTCTATGATTCTATCGCAGACACGATCCAGAAAATATCGATCGTGAGTAATCAACAAAAGTGTCAATTCCCGTTGGGCCAAAAAACTGTTCCAACCACTCGATCATATCTAGATCCAAATGGTTGGTAGGCTCATCCAACAATAAGAAATCGGCACCCGATAAAATAACCTTAGCTAAGGCAATACGCTTTTTTTGTCCACCCGATAAGGTTCCCGCTTTTTGATGGAAACGGTCGATTTTCAATTTAGATAAAACCTGTTTCACCTTCGCTTCATAATCCCAAGCATCTAAGGAGGTCATCTCTTCGCTCAAAAAATTCAAGCGTTCCAGAAGTTCTGGATTATCTGAATCCTTTTCTAGTGCATCTAAAACCTCGTTATAATTTTTAAGGGCACGGGTGATTCCATGATCGTCAAAAAGTATATTTTCCAGCACGGTCAATTCGTCATCGACGTCTGTATCCTGAGATAAATATGAATATTTGATGTCTTTCCGGATGATTGCCTTACCTGCATCTGGGGTCTCCTTTCCAACGATTATGCTGAACAATGTGGATTTACCTTGGCCATTACCCGCAACTAAGGCTACCTTTTCGCCTTGCTGTATGCCAAAAGTAACTTCTTTTAATACGGGTTTATCGTGCCAGGTTTTAGAAACTTGATCTACAGAAAGAAAATTCATCGCGGCAAAGGTACGCCCAAACGTTTGTCCGCTTCCGCACAAAACCATATTTCCTAACTTTGTTGGATGAAAATTGAAATCTGGTCTGATATTATGTGTCCCTTTTGTTACATGGGTAAAAAACAATTGGATCTTGCTTTATCACGTTTATCATACGGGAAGGATGTAGAAATAATATGGCGGAGCTTTGAATTAAATCCAGAAATCAAACATATACCCGGAAAATCAGTATCCGAATATTTATCAGAAATCAAGAACATGTCGATTGATGACGTTGAAAGAATGCAAGACAGAATTGCAGAACAAGGTTCAGCACTAGGCATACAATTCAATTTCGCGAAAACGCCAGTATGCAATTCGCATAATGCCCATAAGTTAATTCATGCCGCACAAAAGCAAGGTAAGGCACATTTATTAAAAGAAGCCTTATTCAAAAAATATTTCACAGAAGGGACTAATGTGGAATCCATTGAAACTTTAATGGAATTGGCCAAAGACCTCCAAATCGATTTATCTCCATGGAAAGGAGATCCTTTTAATTCAGAAACCTTAGAAGAAGAAGTTGAACACGATAACTATTATGCACAACAAGTTGGCGCTCGAGGTGTGCCGTTTTTTATTTTCAATGAGGCTTATTCCTTAAGTGGAGCGCATGGTGCAGAAACCATTTATAAAGTTATAGAAACTGCAAGAATTAAAGCTGACAAGAAAAACCAATAAAATTTGAACATCCAAATAATTACATTTACAACATTAAAGCCACATTAATTATGGAAGCGACTAACTACATAAATCAACTTCCCGAGGAAAGAAAACCTGCAATGGAAAAACTCCTTGACCTATTGAAAGAGAACCTACCAACGGGTTTTGAACTTCAAATGCAATACTCCATGCCTTCATATGTAGTACCTCATACTATCTTCCCAGCTGGGTATCACTGCAATCCAAAAGAACCCCTACCTTTTATCAGCATTGCATCTCAAAAGAATTTTATTGCCGTTTACCACATGGGATTATACGCCAATCTAGAGCTCTATAATTGGTTCGTTTCTGAATACCCTAAATACAATAAGTACAAGTTGGACATGGGTAAAAGTTGCATACGTTTTAAGCGAATGGACGATATACCATATGAATTACTAGGACAGCTGTTCCAAAAAATGAGTGTTCAAGATTGGATTGATATCTATCAGGAAAACCTTATCAAAAAGTGATGCTCCCACTCATTAAACTAGAAAGTTATATTTTGTTACATTTTCTATAGTACAAACATCGTATAATATTCATTATTGGGTGTATTATTACCCCATGTTCACATTCAAAGATGTTTCTAAGTTTTTTAAAATTACACTTTGCGGGATTTTTTTTGGTAACGTCTTATACGAATTGTTATAAACAAGAACGTATAACATTTTCATCTATAAAAGATTTACTTCCTCTTGAAGCCATAAAACGAATTGAACTGGAAAAGGACCCTGTAAATTGGCCACGATTATGCTCCAATTACTTTTCTACAGCAAAAAGCAATGGTAAAAGTGACTCATTCATAAAACCTGCTCTCGATTACCTCTACGATCGAACTATTAAAGAGAATAATACATTAGGATACGATGCATACTACCGCATAAAAAGCTACCAATTCTTAACAAATAATGAATTAGACTCGGCTATTTCATATGGATATAAAATACTAGCTCTCAAAGATCAACATGACTCTATAGATCCTTCACATGGATATCACCTTTTAGGTCTATCCTATTTCTACAAAGATCAGAATTCAGATAGCACCCGGCAATATTGGACCAGAGGTTATAAGGAGGCGGAAATAAAAAAAGACAACCATATGATTAACCTTTTTGGAGTAAATCTTGGCACCTACTATTATAACAACGGAAATACACGAAATGCAAGAAGTTTATTTTTAAGAGCTCATGAAGTTGGATTGAAATCCGACATATCAAACTCAATCCTAACTAATAATATTGTTAGTACTTTTATAGATGAAGGTCAATATCAAGAGGCCGATGAATTCTGGATAGCCAATCAAAAACAATTAACGGCAGATCTAAATTCCTATAAAGGTCAACTTTTTCTGTTAAATCGAATAAAAGTTTTACAAACTCTAAATAAATGGGAGGAAGCAAAAAAGAAATTCAATCTTTTGAAAATAAATTCTGTAGATCCTAATTTGTTTCAAAATTATGCGCAGATTTATATAGACAACAAATTGAATGATAAGAATTTTGATTTTGTATCCGACTCATTTTGGAGAAAAACACTTATTGATAATGCCCCACATATTTCTTTTAATACTTCTAAATCCATTATCAACAATATAACATTGCCCGAACTTGATTTCTTTGTTAAACATCTTATTAAATTGGAATCAGATACAACCAAATTCAACAAGTTAAGTTTAAAGTTCAGAGCTAAAATTTGCAAACAATTAGGGCACTATTTTATGGCTTCAAATCCAAGTAAAGCCAATTCTTTTTTCATAAAGAGTATTGCGTTTTTCGACGATGCAAAAATAGAGGAAAACAAGACCCAACAGAAAGTTATAGATGAGTTAAATCAACTGGATGAAACCTTCTCAGAAATTAAACGAAAAGAAGAAATTATTAAAGATTCAAAAAAGACCCAAGATGCGTTAAAAATAGCTTTGGTTTTGGTGCTAATAATTTTTACTCTAGGAATTTGGTTGGTTATAAATATCGTCAAAATCAAAAATATTGAGAAGAAACATCTGCAAACCGAGCAAGATGTATTGAAGAGAGAACAAGAGTTAAACAATCGCATTGTTGAATATTCGAAAAGCCTTATTGAGAGAAATATTTCACTCAGAAATGAAATTTCTACTGCTATTGCATCCGCACCAAACGCCGTAAAATCCGAAGTAAATCAAATTCTTAAAGATTTTCAGGTACATGGATTCAATTCACAGGAAAACCCATCAATCGCCAAACAATTAATCAAAGAAAAAGAAGATTGGAACGATAAATATCCCGGATTTAACCTTCTGAATAAAACCGAACAACGGGTATTTGTATTAACGATGGAAAGTTACCGACCAAAGGAAATAGCGAATGTTTTAGGTGTTTCCACTCAGTATGTAAGAAACGTAAAATCAAGGTTAAAAACCAAGTTAAACTTAACTGAAGATTGGGGTAATTAAGTTTGCAAAACACCTGGGTGAAACGGTGCAAGAGGTGCGTGATTCGCAGCCTCAATTCCCATTGAAATCCATTTTCTTGTTTCCAACGGATTTATAATCGCATCTACCCAAAGCCTAGAGGCGGCAAATTCGGGTTTGGTTCCGTTTTCGTATCTATTTTTAATCCTATTAAGCAATTCATTCTCCGCATCTTCCGTGATTTCCTCACCTTTTCCTTTCAATCGCGATGTTTCGATCTGCAATAAGGTCTTTGCGGCTTGATCGCCACCCATAACGGCTATTTTAGCCGATGGCCATGCTACAATCAAACGAGGATCGTAGGCTTTACCGCACATGGCATAATTTCCAGCACCGTAACTATTCCCTAAAATAACCGTGAACTTGGGCACCGTACTGTTGCTCATTGCCATTACCATTTTGGCGCCGTCTTTTATAATACCGCCATGTTCGCTGCGACTTCCCACCATAAATCCTGTTACGTCTTGTAGAAAGACTAATGGCACTTTTTTCTGATTGCAATTCATAATAAATCGGGCTGCTTTATCGGCACTATCCGAATAAATAACACCTCCGAATTGCATTTCACCCTTGGCATTTTTCACGATTTCCCGATTATTGGCTACGATTCCAACCGCCCAACCATCAATACGGGCATAACCGCATAATAATTGTACGCCCGTAATCTTCTTTGTATTCTTCAAACACGCTATCGTCAACTAAACGCTCAATAATCTCACGCGTTACATAAGGCTTTGCGCGATCAGCAGGCAACACCCCAAATAGCTCCGACTCTTTCTTGGAAGGCAGTTTTGCTTCTACACGGCTGAAGCCAGCTGTTTCAAAACGACCTAATTTATCCATGAGGAATTTGATTCTATCTAAGCAAGATTCGTCATCGGGGAACTTATCATCAATAACGCCGGAAATTTCTGTTTGGGTTTTAGCACCACCCAAGGTTTCGTTATCAATGCTTTCTCCAATCGCCGCCTTAACCAAATAAGAGCCCGCTAAAAAGATACTTCCATTTCCTTCAACTATCAGGGCTTCATCGCTCATAATTGGCAAATACGCACCACCTGCAACACAAGAACCCATTACCGCAGCAATTTGAGTAATACCCATAGCACTCATTTTAGCGTTATTACGAAACATTCTACCAAAATGTTCTTTGTCTGCAAAAATTTCATCTTGCATGGGCAAAAACACACCTGCACTGTCCACCAAATAAATTATGGGTAGGTGATTTTCCATAGCAATTTCCTGAGCCCTTAAATTCTTTTTACCCGTTATCGGGAACCAAGCTCCTGCTTTCACCGTAGCATCGTTTGCCACAATAACACATTGCCTTCCCGCAACATATCCGATACCCGCAATAACCCCACCAGCAACACAGCCTCCATATTCCTCATATTGGTCATATCCGGCAAATGCACCGATTTCAATCCAATCTTTATCACTATCACGCAAATAATCTACCCGTTCCCGAGCAAGTAGTTTCCCTTTTTGTTTCTGTTTAGTCGCCGCTTTTTCCCCACCGCCTTTATGGATGACATCCAACTTAGCCTTTACCGCATCCCATAACTGCTTGTTAACATCTTCATTTTTATTGAAATCTAAGTCTTGCTTCCCCATGTTCCTCAAAATTACTGCCCCAAGATCAATAATCCCAAGTAAATTTATTTCCTCATAAGAACTATTTAACGATTGGCCTTTACCCTAACATAACGAGCACCATTCAACTCACAAATCGTATCCAATTCATACCTCTGGGAAATACGTTCTAAAAGCCAAGGTTTAATAACCATTATGCCATCACCACTATTTAAAGTATCCAGATTGCGACTAAAATAGAATTGATTAGGGAATGCAAACGCTTCAAATGATTTGGTATAAAAATACGTGTCCGATCCAAACTCATCCTCAACAAGGTAGGTGTGCTTAAGCAATAATGAATCTTGTTTAATTCTATTGAATAACTCCAGATGCCCGGAAGCTCCAAAAACTCCATTTCTTGCATGAACGTCCTTTGAGTTTTGAAACCATAATACCACCCAAAATATAGGGATCAAAAAAGTTGTAACGCGAACTTTCCGGCTTGATTTAAAGAATCTATCCGTATTGAATCGTTGCCACAAAATACATAGCGAGATTGCCACGAATAATGAAAAAACAGGAAATACAGGTGCGTGATACCAAGGCAATTTAGTTTGAGAGAATGAGATTATCAATAAATAGAAAATACCCATTAAACCTAAAAATATGGCCAGCTTACCGGTCTCTGTTTTGCGTTTTTCCCAAACTATTGGGAAAAGCATTATCGCAGATATCATGGCGTAATTAAAATCACTTTGAAATAGGCTTTGCCAATAATAGTACCAAGGGCCCGTATGACCTTCTATAATCTGAGTATACCTTCCAAGTAACTCATAATTCCACATACGTTGAACAAATCCGGGATAATTCAATTCAAACCCCCAAATTATCAAGACATATAATCCAATAGCCAATAATGCGGCCATATACATTCGCATGTCCTTTATTAACGGTATGAAATGTTTGTAAAGCAATGCAAACAACAACCAAGACGGAACTACGATACCTGCTAATAGATTTTTAGTCAATAAAGCCGCTATAAAAAAGAATAGAAGTCCCCAAATTGATCTTTTTCTATTTCTAATAGCATATTCAAAAAAATAAAGACCCGCTAAAAGTAAAAAAAATGCCAAGGGTGCATCATGATCACCAGTCCTCAGCATATGCTCTCCCAAAAAACCGGGAGACCCTAATAGTATGAAGCCCATTAACATGCCCCATTTCGACTCGATACCAAGTCTAAATAAAATACGAATAGTCCATAATATTGATAAAATGGCAATTACTCCTATGGGGAATCGCAATGCCCAAACCGACGGTCCAAAAATATAAAAGCTTCCAACTTGAATCAGTGTTACAAAAGGCAGTTTCGTGCTTGGGTGATCGTACAGACCCGAAAATTGATTGAAATTTTGTAAAAAGGATCCATTTTCAAACAACTGATATGCCCGCATAGCAAATAAAGACTCATCCCAAACGTTCATATCCACACTGTCGAGATCCGTAAATAAGCTCCAAGAGAGCATCCCAATAAACGCAATTAAAATCAACCAAAATGGAAGACGAAACTTACCCACTGAGCATTGAAAAGAACGGATCCAAAGCGGTATTTTAAATAAATCGTTTTTCAAAAGCATACCGTTTTAAATAAAAGTTATAAAAGAACACGGATCCGGTAACAAGTAATTTAGCCAAATAAAGATGGGAATTCCAAAAGGTGAATTTTTGGATCCAACCCATCAGGAAACCGCCTAATACAATCCCAATTATTGAAACGGCCATACTCAATACAAAAACATTCAATAGTGCCCTTTCCCGCAGGAATACATATTTATTTTGAACAATAAAATTAACCAACATACCAATGCTAGCAGAAATATAATGGGCCGTAACTGCTTGTATATTAAAGTTAACCAAGACCAAGAAAACCGTGTAATCTATTCCTGTAGCAAGCAAAGAAGCAAAGCCAAACTGCAACTTGAGTCTAAGTAAATCAAAGATCTTGCTAGGTGTTAAAGACATGTGTATCGGGCAAAACTAAGCAAGATTGCGTAAATTGTGGATAAATTGTTGTATCTTTGCGCCGCAATAGTTTGCGAGTGGGAACATTTTTTGTTCGAATCACCCCGATTCCAACGCCCGAATTTCTACTTTAAAGCGTTGCCGATTAATCTTATTAATGAGCACATTTAACGAATTGGGACTAAGCCCCCAAATGCTGGCTACTGTCGAAGTACAGGGTTACAGCACACCCACGCCTATTCAAGAGGCGGCGATTCCCGCAATTTTAAGCGGAAAAGACTTGTTTGCAACCGCGCCAACCGGTACTGGTAAAACGGCAGCGTTTGCGATTCCCATCTTGCAAAAGATGATGGAGAATCCTTCTAAAAACATCAATACATTGGTGTTGGCACCTACACGGGAATTGGCACATCAAATTTCCGACAACTTCAAGAAATACGCAGCAAAAACGCCTTTGCGTATCACATTGATTTACGGAGGTGTACCTCAGTTCCGTCAGGTTGATAACCTTAAACGTGGAACTCAAATTGTAATTGCAACTCCAGGTCGTTTGCTCGATCTTATGGAGCAAGGTTATGTAAATCTAAAGCATGTGGAGCATTTCGTACTTGATGAGTGCGATCGTATGCTCGATATGGGATTCATCAGTGATATCCGCGAAATCGGCACCAAATTGGAGTCTCTTAGTAAGCAAACGATGTTATTCTCCGCTACCGCTTCTAAAGAAATTCGTGTTTTATCTGAAGAATTATTAAACGATCCTGAACGTATCGATATCGTTCCAACCGAAGAGCAAAAACCAAAAATTTCTCAGTGGTTATTCGCTGTTGGACAGAAAAACAAAGAAGAATTATTAGTAGATCTGCTACAAGATCCTGATATCGATGCCATGATTGTGTTCTCCAGAACCAAACACGGTGCCGATAAATTAGTAAAACTACTTCGCGATGCAGACATCAGCGCTTGTGCCATCCACGGCGACAAGTCTCAACGCGAACGTACACGTAACCTCGATAACTTTAAAACCGGTCGCGATCGTGTTTTAGTGGCTACCGATGTTGCAGCACGTGGTGTGGATATCCCAGCATTAAATTATGTGTTGAACTTCGACATGGCTGAAGATCCCGAAACCCATACCCACCGTATCGGTCGTACCGGCCGTGCGGGTAAAGAAGGTTTGGCAATTTCATTCTGCAGTCCTCATGAAGCAAAACACCTTCACGCGCTTCAAAAAGAATACGGAAAAGACGTGCTTCTGGAAATGGAACACGATTTCCGTATAGAACTTCCCGAAAAACACAGCGGAAGCAGCAGCCGTAGACCTTCTGGTAATTCTCGCGGAAGATCTTCTTATGGTCGCAATCAAGGCGCCCATAAATCAGGAGATTACCGTGGAAGAGGTGGAAACGATTCTCGCAGAAGCGATGCGCCTCAAGGTGAACGCAGAAGTGGTGGTGGTGAATTCCGTGGCGAAAGAACCCGTGATAATTCTCGTGGAGATGCACGTCCTGGTTCCGATCGCAGAGGTCCTAGCAATGACAGACCTAACCGTTTTTCTGACCGTCCACAAAGAAGCGGCGACGCACGTCCTTCTGGTGATTTTGGAGGAAGCAGACGCAGCGACTCACGCCCTTCGGGCAACGGTGAATTCCGTGGTAAACGCAGCGGCGGCGATTCTCGCGATTCTCGCCCGTCTGGCGATTTCCGTGGCAACCGTAGTAGCGAACCACGCCGTAAGGTTAGCCGTTAATTTTAATCAAGCATCCATAAGGCGATGCTCTATAATACTTCAAAAAAACCGACTCATTAAACGAGTCGGTTTTTTTTGTTTTTCATTTATATTGCACCATGATTCGGCTATTATTTACGACTATTATCTCTGTATTTTTCTTCTCATCAACTCTTAAGGCAAACTTAGATTCGACATTATTAAGGCCCAATTTAGAAAAAAAGACTCTCAAAATAATCAAGCCTAAGATAAATACGGACAGGCCTTCATTATCTGATAATTCTTATGTATTACCTGTGGGGAATTTCCAAAATGAAAATGGATTTAATATAAACTTCATTCAAAATCCCTCAAATAAGACTATTCATCATACGGGAACATTGCCCTATTCCTCCTTTCGTTTAGGAGTTGCAAAAAGGATTGAACTTAGAATGGCAACCTCTATTCAAAGAGATCCCCAAAACAACCAATCCCAATATGGAATGGGCGATTTGGAAATTGGAACAAAAATTCAAATTCTAAAAGATGTGGCTTGGATCTCACATCTCGGGATACCCAATGGAAACGTTGGATACAGTAATAATAAAACCTATAGCACGCATAAAGTATCTGCAACACTCGGCACGGAAGCCAGTGCCTTTGTTCTAAACACGGGGGTGAGTTTTTTGTCGAATCGTATATCCCAAGCCCCAGAACAACATTGGCTCACAACCGTAGTGGGCATCCGCAATATCAATGCTAATACTTTTATTTTTGCTGAAGGATTTACAAATTCAATAAGAAGCAAGGAAAACTCAGAAAATGAGATAGCGTTTGGATTTGATTTCGGATTTGCTCATATGTTCACGCCTGCTACACAAATTGATTTCAGCTATGGCTTTAGCAATAACCGATCGTTTTTCAATTTAGGATTCAGTTGGGGTGCATTCAAAAAAAGCAAAAAAAAGGTTATTAGGAGAACCATAACACCTGATTTTTAAATTACAAGCGCTACGCTTACACAACTTCTCTGCAGATCAAACAATCTTCAATTTTGTGACCCCTTGCAGGACAGTATTCCCGTCCGAAAAAGATAATCTGCAAGTGCAATTTGTTCCATGTTTCTTTTGGAAATAATCTTTTTAAGTCTTTCTCGGTTTGTTCTACATTCTTACCGTTGGTTAGTTTCCAACGTGTTGCCAATCTATGTATATGTGTATCTACGGGAAAGGCAGGAACTCCAAAAGCCTGACTCATTACCACACTTGCGGTTTTATGTCCAACACCAGGTAGAGCCTCCAAAGCTTCAAAACTTTGAGGTACTTCACCTTCATATTTTTCAATCAGAATTTCACTGAGTCCATGTATGGCTTTACTCTTAAAGGGACTCAAACCACAAGGCTTGATTATTTCTCGAATTTCATCTATTGACAACAACACCATCTGTTGAGGTGTGTTGGCGCGCTCGAACAAATGCGGCGTAATTTTATTCACACGTTCATCCGTACATTGCGCACTCAATAAAACCGCAATCAATAAGGTATACGGATCTGTATGATCTAAGGGTACCGGTGTTTCAGGATATAAGCGCTCAAGTGTCTCTGCAACAAATGCGACCCTCTCTTTTTTGTTCATCTTCCCCATATTTAAAATAGCTCCAATAAATCCGTAGTTGAAACAAGTGGGAAAATACGCTTAAGATGTTCCAACCTAAGTGGCGACCCAACCAATTCCTTACAATTATCGGTAAAATGCGAATTACCCAAATTGTCCTTAAACGATATTTCTTCAATTACATCTTGGTACACATTCATTTCAACTCGTAAATCTTGCTTTTCCCAATGTATAAAACGCTTGTGTATATATCGTGGACTGTAGCCCAGTATCCAAGATTCTTTACTGAATTTTTCCTCAGCAATAGATGCACACCGCTCAATTTCTGTTGGATTAAGCGTTTCAAAACGCTCGTTATAAAATGATTCAAACCCTTCTAGAAGTTTTTCAATAAAAATACTTGTATCTCCTAATTCATGGTATTCACGAATATTCACCACATCGCTCCTGTTACTTGGAACCGACTTCCCTTGGTACTCTCCTTTGCTGTGTATTGCTTCACCTAAAGCTTTTAAATCGGCATCGTATAACAAGGTGCCGTGGTGCAAGCCTTTTAATCCTTTTTGATAGATATGTTGAGCATTACCACTTATTTTAATGCCATTGAAGAAGCAAATCATCTCTATGGCTATACGTTGTTTCAATGCCCATTTGATCTAGGACACGTCTTACCGGTTCCAAATAACGCTTGTAATCTACAGCCCGCTCCATTCCCTCGGTCAATTTCTTTACAAACGTAAAATTGACATTACCCATATCGTGAAATACAGTTCCACCGCCCGATAGACGTCGAGCAATTTTGATTCCATGTTCAAAACAAAACTTATAGTTTGCTTCACCGCAAGCGTTCTGATGTTTACCACAAACTACAGAATCTTTGCTCCGCCAAATCATCAATACATCGTCGTTATGCTCATGAAGAAAGTAAGACTCGGCAGCCAAATGCTGGTAAATATCTACATCTTCTGAATAAACCAAACGCATATTTACGATCTAATCAATATTGAAAGTTTTACGACGCAATTCAAAATTTTGACCTAGATATACTTTTCGAACCATTTCATCCTCGGCCAATTCTTCGGCGGTACCTTGTTTCAATAATTTACCCTCAAACAGCAAATAAGCACGATCGGTGATACTTAAGGTTTCTTGAACATTATGGTCGGTTATTAATATTCCGATGTTCTTAGACTTTAACTTATAAATTATAGATTGGATATCTTCAACGGCAATAGGATCTACACCTGCAAAGGGCTCATCCAAAAGAATAAAATGAGGATCGGTAGCCAATGCACGCGCAATTTCCGTACGGCGGCGTTCACCTCCACTTAAAACCTTCCCTAAGTTTTTCCTAACTCTACCTAAACTGAATTCCTCTATTAATTGTTCTAACTTATCTTTTTGATCTTTTGCGGATAGCTTGGTCATTTCCAAGATGGCCTTAATGTTGTCTTCAACCGATAAATCTCGGAATACAGAGGCTTCTTGTGGAAGATAACCCAATCCTTTTCTAGCCCTTTTATACATGGGCAAGTGGGTAATGGTTTCGTCTTCCAAGAAGATATCTCCTTGGTCTGGCTGAACCAAACCTACAAACATATAAAAGGTAGTGGTTTTACCAGCTCCATTTGGACCTAACAAACCTACGATTTCGCCTGTATTTACGGAAACCGTAACCTCATTTACAACGCGTTTTGCCCCGTACTGCTTTACCAAGGCATTGGATTTCAACAGCATGTTACAAAGATAAACGTAAATAACCGTTATGGCTTGATTTAGCCCTTAATTAATACTACCTTTGTAGCAGGCGGTACGGCCAGCTCCTTGTCAACTCCCCCAGGTCTGGAAGGAAGCAAGGGTAGCAGGTTGTAGCGGCGCGATACCGCCTTTTTTTAATACCAGTTAGCGATTAATTCCTTTACTGATTTCCCTTCGGCCTCTGCCTTAAAATTCCGCACTACACGATGACCAAGTACCCATTGTGCCACTGCTCGTACATCTTCAATATCTACTGAAAATTTGCCGTTCATCAAGGCATGGCACTTAGCACCCAAAATTAAATTTTGACCTGCTCTTGGACCAGCTCCATAAGCTACATATTTCTTAGTTTCTGCATCAGCCAAATCTGAATCAGGTCTTGTTTTATGCACCAAACTTACTACATATTGATATACGGCGTCTGTAACGGGAACCTCGCGCACCACCTTTTGATACATCCGTATATCAGAAGCTGTTAAAACGGCTTTGGGTGTATACGCACTGCTACCGGTGGTTTGTTTTAAAACCTCTAACTCCTGATCAAACGACGGATAATCCACCCATACTTGATACATAAATCGATCCAACTGGGCTTCTGGCAACGGATAAGTTCCCTCTTGCTCTATTGGATTTTGTGTCGCTAAAACAAAGAAAGGATCCGCTAAAGGACGATTTTGCCCAGCTGCCGTTACTTGCTTTTCTTGCATTGCCTCCAATAAGGCGCTCTGCGTTTTGGGTGGCGTACGGTTTATTTCATCGGCAAGCAACAAATTGGTAAAAACCGGACCGGGTATGAATTTGAATTGGCGGTTTTCATCGATTATTTCTGAACCAATAATATCGCTAGGCATCAAGTCGGGAGTAAACTGAACCCGATTAAAATCCAAATCTAAGCACTGAGCCAAACTTTTCACCAACAAGGTTTTCGCCAATCCTGGAACACCAATCATCAATACATGACCGTGTGAAAATAGGCCATTAATTAAAGCGTCAACGACAACTTCTTGACCAATAATAACCTTAGAAAGTTCCTGTTTAAGGGCCTGTATACGCCCGCTGAACTCTTCAGCACCTTTTAAAATTTCTTGATCAGTCATTATTCCAGCGTGCTAAATTATCACATTCAATATCGCGTGCCATAACCCGAATAAAGGTTTTCTGTCTGAACTTATCGACCCATTTTTCGAGTGCTTTCTGTTTCTTACGACTTTCAGCCTCCATTTGAATGCGGCTGTAATCCTGTATCAAATTAGCACGGTGTGGTGCTACAAATTTCTTTAAATATAAAATTCGATACATACTTCTGCCATCAGGAGTCATGGTAATAGCGGGCTTTGAAAATTCTCCTTCTTTCATCTTTTCCACTACCAATTTAACATCCGTTGGAAGACCTTCGAATAAATTCTTTTGCAAACCGGTGGCCTGATCGACCATAAATCCGCAGTAACCTCTGTTTCCTAGTTTCTCTGAAGAATATTTCTTAACAGCATCGCACCATTCAATTTCGTTGCTCTGTAAAGATTGGTATATACTGTCTGCTTTCTGGGAAGCTTTCATATAATCATCCGAAGTATTTTCAGGCCGTATCAAAATATGAGCGGCTAGGATTCTTTCCCCTTTGCGTTTCTTGAGTTTCATTATGTGATAACCAAACTCCGTTTTAAACACGTCTGAGATACTATCCTCCTTAAGTTTAAAAGCCATACGTTCAAAAGCACCTACCATTTCTCCTCTTCCAAACTCGGGTAACATACCACCGGTGTTTTTTGAACCTGGATCCATAGAATAAGCCCGTGCCAATTTCTCAAACGATTCCCCTCTTAAAATACGCCTCTTTAGATCCTTTAATTGATCTTGAGCAAAATCTTCGGATATCTTTGAAATAGGCAACTCCACTAAAAGTTGAGCCACTTCGACCTCGGTCGGAATAACCGGTAAACTGTCTTCGGGGATTTCTTTATAATATTCCTGAACTTCTTGTGGACTTACTTTTACATTACCCGTGATGGTAGATTCCATTTGTTGTGACAAGAGTTGTTCACGCATTTTGGGGCGAATTTCTTCCTTAAATTCCTGAATGGTCTTACCAAGATAACGCTCAAGTTCTTGTAAGCTACCTGCTTGTCTCTGGAAATTACGTATTCGATTGTCGATCTCCGCTTCTACACGGTCATCATCCAAAGGCAAACTATCCAATTCCGCTTGACTAAGCAATAATTTCCGTATTACAAGCTGCTCCAAAACGTAACAATACATTTGTTGCGTATCGGGTAGTTCTTGACCTCTTGCCAATTGCACCTTTTCGGTTTCAAAGTCGCTATGTAATATAATCTGATCTCCTACAACAGCCAAAATCCCATCCGCATATTGTGGAGGTAGCGCAGCAACAGAAACACCCGGTTGTGCTGCTAACTTCCCAAAGAAGCAAAATGCAATAATTGCAAATAATTGCAATCCAATTTTTTGCGTTTTATTTAACATTAAGTTTTGCTTTAAAGTTGGCTACCGCTTCGTTGTTTATTATCACATCGTAGCGGGATTCAAGGTCTGAAATCCAACGTTGCTCTAAAACCTCTTGGTATTTTGATGCCACCGGACCTCTAGTTTCCTCCAATGATTTAGGTCCAGAAGGCAAGAAATCATAAATCTGAACCACCACAAAGTCTTCACCAATTTGGCCCATTTTATAGATTTTATTTTTCTTCTTGGCATATTTCTCATCTGCAAATACCATTTTTAATGGGTCTCTTTGTGGAAACAAGAAAGGTATCACTCAACTGATATTTACCAAATCGATAACTAAAGTCCAATTGACTTTTTTGAGTATGTACTTTTCTAATAGAATCTAATGGCCAACCTTTTTTCATTTGTTTGGCTACATCGTTCATCATTTTCTTATTGGAGCAGAACATAGAACGCGGCATGATAGCGATCGTCCCATTGGTAATCGCTAATATTCTCTTTAAAGTAACTCGCCAATCCTACAGAATCTTTATTGGCTTTTTCCCAAACCATCTCCTGCATTCTGTTAAACATCAAAATTCCTTCGCGATACTCCTTGTAGATATGTCGGAATTCAGGTGACTTTTCTTCTAAATGTTCATTTTGATAGGATACACATGCTTCTTGCACCCAAGCGCTATAAATCTCGCGATATAATCGTCTACGGGACCCTTCAATTTGCGTTTTTGGGCGGCCAAACGACCTGCAAATTGCTCAACGGTAAATGCCTGATTAGCAATCTGGAATAATGCTGCATCAAAAAATTGCTAAGTTTACCTTTTTGACCATTTTCATTTATCGTTAATTCCTCTGGCAAGACTCAACGGATCAAACTTGCCCTTGATAAAGCCTGAATCCTTTTCCAATATCTTGATATATCATTCTAGATAATACCGAATTTTCTACAAAACGATCTTCGCGTTTAACACGACTTACTAATGAATCGATTCCAATTTGTGAACGCTGATTTTGCTGCACTTTATTACGCAAGATTACTTTCATTTCATCAAAAGATTTCAAAGGTTTCTTTTCCACCAACTGCAATAAATGCCAACCGTAATTCGTTTGAAAAGGCTCGGTTATGTCACCGGAATTCTTCAAATTGAAAGCAGTTTCTGCCCATTTCTGACGTTCTATATCACCCACAAACTGGGTAACACTCACGGCATTCATGATTCCACCAGAATATTTAGAACTGAAATCTTCGCTGTGCTTCTTTGCCATTTCCTCGAAAGACTCACCAGCTACTATTTTGGCATGGATTTCACGAATCAACTTTTCAGCTTCCTCAGAGATTGAGCGGCATTATTACCCGTTCTAATCAGCAAGTGACGCGCCTTAACCTCGCCTAAATTTTTACGTTTATCGTTTACACGTAAAATGTGGAAACCAAAATCTGTTCTGAATACATCGGAAATTCCCCCAACTGGAGTTTCGTAAGCCGCATTTTCAAACTCATAAACAACTTGTAAAGCCGTTAAATAACCCAATGCACCTCCAGCCGATTTAGAACCTGGATCTTCTGAATCGCTTATCGCCAAATCAGCAAAGTTTTTCTCTGAGGGATCCCTTTCTAAGACTTCTTAATTTCAGTCATACGTTTCATAATGGAATTCACCTTACCGGGTGAGGCATTGCGATCGCAACGAATCAAAATATGAGAAACGTTTACTTCCTCTTGCATACGGTCATAGGCTTCCTTAATCAATTTATCGGTAACGCTTCTGTCGTAGAGATAATTTCTCGCCAATTGCTCGCGGTACATAGCCAATTCGCGTTTGTAAGCTTCCGCGCTATCTTTACCTGCATCCAAGGCGTCTTGAATTTTAAGTTTGAAACGCACATAAAGTTTCAAATACGTATCCACATCTTCTGCGGTAATGGACTTCTCTTTTAGATTTAAATTCTTAAGAAATTGTCTTTCGAATTCATCCAAAGAAACTTCTTGTTTCCCCGCAACAGTAAAAATGATAGGATTTTCATCGTTTGCCTTCGGCAATGCTGAGGTTTGTGGTTGTGAAGATTGTGACCATGCGGTTAAGGAATAAACCACCGATAAAATGCTAACAACTGTATATTTCATATCTCTTAGAATCGTGTATTTAGGCAAAAATAGGGATTTCAAAGCAAGTTAAGAATTAGACTCGATGGCTCTGTAAAGGACATCTTTAAGTTCGGTAAGACCTTGCTGTGTAACAGAACTGAAGAATAGCAGATTGATATCTTTCATTTCTTCTTGAATGGCTTCTTTGAGTTCATCGTCAAGCATCTCGCTCTTACTTATAGCAATAATCTTATCCTTCATCACCAATTCCTTACTAAATGCTTCAAGTTCGTGCATTAAGGTTTTATATTCTTTGAAATGATCCGGACTGTCTGCAGGGATGAGCATGAGCAAAACCGCATTTCGTTCAATATGCTTTAAAAATCGATGTCCAAGTCCTTTACCTTCATGGGCTCCTTCAATGATTCCTGGAATATCCGCTACTACAAAACTTCTATAATCCCTGTAAGAAACCACACCCAAATTAGGCACAATTGTGGTAAATGGGTAATCTGCAATTTCTGGTTTGGCTGCTGAAATGACACTCAAAAGCGTGCTTTTCCCAGCATTTGGAAACCCAACTAATCCCACATCTGCTAATACTTTTAGTTCTAGAATTATCCACTGTTCAATACCGGGAATACCGGGCTGCGCATATTGTGGAGCTCTGTTTGTGGGTGTCGCAAAATGGGCATTACCCAAGCCGCCACTACCTCCAGGAACAAGAACGCGTTTTTCACCATCTTCGGTAATCTCAAATATGACTTCACCCGTTTCTGCATCTTTTGCAACGGTGCCTAGTGGAACGTCCAAAATTATACTTTCTCCACTTTTACCTGTGCTGAAACTTTCGCCACCCGGATTTCCATGTCCGGCCATAATATGTTTTCTATACTTTAAATGCAGTAATGTCCACATTTGAGCATTACCACTCAAGATAATATCACCGCCTTTTCCTCCATCCCCTCCGTCTGGCCCACCTTTTGGGCTCATTTTTGATCTAAAATAATGACGACTACCAGCGCCTCCATTGCCGCTACGGCAACAGATTTTTACATAGTCAATAAAATTACTTTCTGCCATGAACCCACAAAGGTCGGTAAAAAGAACGCCTCTTCGTATTTTTGCAGTCGAAATGTCTGATTCGCACCAATATCAATTCCAAGAAATCGAAGCCAAATGGCAACAAAAATGGGCTGCAAACAAGCTTTATAACGTAAGTAATAATGTAGAAAAACCTAAATATTATGTACTTGATATGTTTCCTTATCCATCCGGAGCCGGATTACATGTCGGACATCCTTTAGGTTATATCGCATCTGATATCGTTGCACGCTACAAGAGATTATCGGGTTATAATGTGTTGCATCCTATGGGATACGATGCTTTTGGATTGCCCGCGGAGCAATATGCCATTCAAACAGGCCAACACCCTGCTGTTACAACGGAGGCCAATGTAAAACGCTTCCGTGAGCAGTTGGATAAAATCGGATTTTCATTTGATTGGGACCGACAAGTTAAAACTTGCGATCCTGCCTATTACAAATGGACACAATGGATTTTTGGGTTGTTTTTTGAACATTGGTATGACAAAACCCAGCAAAAAGCTCGCCCCATCTCCGACCTTGTATCTCATTTTGAAAAGCACGGCAGCGCAGATCTTAATGCCCATCATAACGCGAAAGAAACATTTTCAGCCGCAACTTGGAACGCACTCAATGAAGCAGACAGAGAACGTTTATTGAACCATTACCGACTTGCCTTTATAGATGAAACTACCGTCAATTGGTGCGCCGAACTCGGAACCGTATTGGCCAACGAAGAAGTGGTAAATGGTGTTAGTGAACGCGGCGGTTACCCCGTAGTTCGAAAGAAAATGAAGCAATGGAGTTTGCGTATTACCGCATATGCCGATAGATTGCTAGAAGGGCTCAATCGTATCGATTGGAGCGATTCCATTAAAGAGATCCAGCGTAATTGGATCGGTCGCAGCGAAGGTGCTGAAATCGATTTCCAAATTCAAAACCACAATCAAGTGGTACGCGTATTTACCACCCGTCCTGATACACTTTTTGGGGCTACCTATATGGTTTTAGCACCCGAAACTTCCTATTTATTAGACATATGCACACCAGAACAACGCGATGAAGTTTCAAAATATGCGGAAATCGCAAAAAAACGATCAGAAATCGAACGGATGGCAGACACCCAAAAAACCGGAGTTTTCACCGGTGCATATGCCATAAACCCGTTCACGAATGAACCCATTCCAGTTTGGACTTCGGATTATGTTTTAGCCGGCTATGGAACTGGAGCTATCATGGCAGTTCCTGCCCATGATGAAAGGGACTTCGAATTTGCTCAAAAATTCGATCTACCCATCGTACCCGTAATAAAACCGAACGATTCAGAAATCACAACACCTTTAAAGGAAGCCCTAAGCAGCAAAGATGGTGTATGTTTTAATTCCGATTTTTTAAATGGACTAACTGTAAAAGAAGCCATTAACCGTGCAATATCTGAAGTAGAAACCCGTAATATTGGAACGCGTAAAGTCAATTACAAATTGCGTGAAGCCGGATTTGGACGTCAAAGATATTGGGGTGAACCTTTTCCAATTGTCTATAAAAAACACTATTCCAACGCTTTTAAATGAACTGCCGGTAGAACTTCCCAAAGTAGAAAGTTACAAACCAACAGGCACCGGCGAAAGTCCACTCGCAGCTCTTACCGATTGGGTTACCTATTCCGATGGTATAAGAGAAACCGACACCATGCCAGGTTGGGCAGGCAGTAGCTGGTATTTTTTACGTTACATCGACCCTAATAATCACCAAGCATTTGCAGGAAAAGAATCCTTAGAATATTGGAAGCAAGTTGACTTATACATAGGAGGTAGTGAGCACGCCACGGGTCATTTATTATACAGCAGATTCTGGACCAAGTTTCTTTTCGATTTGGGATACATCAGTTGGGATGAGCCCTTCCAAAAATTAGTGAACCAAGGCATGATCATGGGTGAAGACGGACAAAAAATGAGTAAGCGCTGGGGTAACGTAGTCAATCCCGACGACGTTTGTGCCCAATATGGGGCCGATACCCTTCGTTTGTATGAAATGTTCTTAGGTCCTTTAGAAGATTCTAAACCTTGGAATACCAATGGTATTGAAGGTGTTTCTCGTTTTCTTGGGAAGTTTTGGCGCTTGTTTCACGAAGGTGAAAAATGGGCCGTTACTGCCGATGCCGCAAGTCCAGAAGAACTTAAAATATTACATAAAACCATTAAAAAGATATCCGAAGACATCCCCCAAATGAGCTTTAACACTTCGGTATCGGCATTTATGGTATGCGTAAATGAACTGACTACGCTAAAGTGTAAAAAACAGGCCGTTTTAGAGCCCTTATTGATCTTAATGGCTCCTTTTGCCCCTCATGTGAGCGAAGAGCTTTGGTCGCGCTTGGGGAATGCGGAAAGCATTCATACTGCAACTTGGCCTCTATATTACGATCAATACCTAAAAGAAGATTCTTTCTCATATCCAATCAGTATCAATGGCAAAACAAGAACGCAAATTGCCTTTGCCACAGATGCAGACCCTAAAGAAATTGAAGCGGCGGTTTTACAAAACGAGATTGTTTTGAAATGGACAGAAGGAAAGACTCCTAAAAAGGTAATTGTAGTAAAAAATAGAATTGTGAATGTGGTGGTTTGAGTATTATCATTGTCAAACCCATAATTTAATTCACAATCTTCAGAAATAGTTTGAAAAAGATAAAACTAATCATAGCTCTTATAGTTCTTACTGGTGCATCAATTAGTATTTCTAATGCTACAAACAAGCTACTAAAAAATATTTGGGAGGATGAATCTCAAAAGGATTCAATACGATTCAAAGCTATTAATGATTTTTATACTTCAAATACCAACGGCAATCCTAGTTTCACTTTAAAACTTTCTGAATTTCATTATAGGTTAGCAATTCAAAAAAGGAATAGAAAAGAGGAGGCCCTTGCACTGAATGAAAAAGCATTTATTTTTTATTTACTTGGATATAAAATTGTTGAAATAAACAAAGTACTCCAAGAAGTGATGTCCATTTATACTGAATTAGATGATCACAATGGTTTAGCTTCTACAAAGAACAACCTAGCAGCACTACTTCAGGAACAGGGAGACTACCAATCCGCAATAAATTTTTATACAGACGCTCTTAATTTATTTAAAACACAAAACAACCATATGAGGGTTGCGGATGTTTTAAATAACATTGCAGGAATATATCAGTCAGTCGAATTATATGAATTAGCGCTGCCTTACTATAAAGAAGCTATAGATATTTACAAAAATGCAAGGGCTGAATCAAAATCCGGGTTTCTTTGGTTAAATACGGCTGTGATTTACACAAAAATTGGAAAAATCAAAGATGCCAATGAAAACTTCCAGAGAGCTTACAAATTATTAAAAGCAAAGAACGACCTATACTATTTACCAGAATATTATTATCACTTAGCGGATTTTCATAAGAATAACGGTAATACTCAAACCGCAGGGATAATGATTGAAAAAGGGTTGAAATTGCTCAATAAAACGGGTAACCTTGATAAAATCATTTCATTTAAACTTTTAAAAGCGCAATTAATATTAGATTCTGAGCCAGATGTAGCATTTAAATTATCTGAAGAAATTAAAGACCCCATACTAAGTGGAACCAAAAAAAGTTATAAAACTGCATTATTTAAACTCTTATATAAATACTACTTAAAACAAAACAAACTCGAACATGCACTTCAAATGAATGAAAGTTATTTGCTATATGCAGATAGTGTATTAATAGAACAAAATACGACCAACATAATTAGCGAGGCATTAAAAACGGATTTCAATGCTAAAATCGCAAAGAACGAATTAGAAGCCAGCAAAAAAGAAGCTCAATTAAAATTAAAACACATAAAACTGATTTATTCCCTTGTAATGGCAGGTGGATTGCTGATCTTAATTTTATTTTTTTACTTCCGTTATAGAATTCGGAAAAGCCAAGTAAAACGAGATTTGCTCATTAGTGAAATTGAAAAGCTTAAACATAAAAACAATAAGGATTTAATTTTAATTTCTAATCCATATAAATTGAATAGAGATAAAATTGAACATTCGATTAATAGAAAATTGAATGAAACCGATTGGATAGTTTTGGCAATCTTATTGGAAGACCCAACTATCAGTAATAATGATATAGCCGATAAAGCTAATATGAGTATTGATGGAATAGGCTCCTCATTACGCCGAATGTATGAATATTTTGAAATCAAAGAATCAAAATACAAAAAAATTTCATTGCTATTAGAAGCGGTTAAATCATCTAACAATCCTTAAATAACTGTTTACCATTCACTTTCGTATATCATAATAGCAATTTCACCCTTAAGCGTGAACCAATTAAAGTAATAAAGGCGCAAATTTGAAGTAAAACAAAACGTAAATTATTATGAAAAAAAGAATTGCATTAATTATTGCTGTAGTCTTAGGGTTTTCGCAAATTTCAAAAGCACAAACCGATTGTCAGGGTAGTTTAACCGTTAACGTAGGTTCAATACCGGATAAGATCAGTATATTTCATTCGGGATTTTACTTTGCTTTCCCTGAAGAACAAAACAATATTGTATGGGAAGTTACAAATTCACTAGGCGAAGTAATTGTTCTTGACACAATTGTAGGCGACCAACATTTTACTTTTAATCATAACTTAGCAACTAGTGACACAATACATATAAAATCACTCTTAACAAATTTATCAGCAAATATTGCGTGTTTATTTGAAGGCAATTTGTATTGGAAAGAAACCAAATACCCTACATTTTCTATTTGGAATTGGGCATTTGTCAACTCTCCTGTTGGTAGTAATGTTTTAGACATTGAAAATATCAACGGATTCATGGCAAATATTTACCCTAACCCTACAAATGATATAGTAAATATTATCCTAGAAAAAGGTTCACTTAAAAAAATAGAACTTTATAGTTTGACGGGTACCTTATTATTCAATAAAGAATTAAAATCTGAAAAGTATGCGTTAGATCTAAGTGATTATAATTCTGGTATATATTATTTAAAGGTAATTAATCAAGATAATAATTTAGTATATACTAGGATATTGAAAATATAGAACTTGCATTATGATCCAGAATCGTTTAGGTTGATGCCTGAGCCTGTAATAGCTTAATGCTTTGGTGCTCTTGAAAAGAACATACATAGATTAGGGAGGTTACAATCCCCCATTATTCGATACCATTTAATCTTAGAAACTTAAAATTATTGATTTACTAGGGTTACGCTATTCCCCTCGCATTCCACTTTCATACCCAAACGAATTTTCTTACGACGCTGCAATTCTACGGCACCATCAATGGTAACCGCCCCAGAATCGATTAATTCGTGAGCATGTCCGCCTGTTTCTGCCCATCCAAGAGATTTCAACAGTTTATTTAGAGCAATAAACTCTGTTTTCAGTGTAAATATTTCGGTGCTCATTAAATAGCAAAGCTTTCGCCGCATCCGCACGTACGTGCAGCATTGGGATTGATGAAATTGAATCCCTTTCCGTTTAGACCATCGGAAAAATCGAGTTCTGTACCACACAGATACAAGAAACTCTTCATATCGCAAACAATTTTTAGCGATTCATCGCCGAACTCCATATCGCCCGTTTGCAAGGCATCATCAAAATCAAGTTCATAAGACAAACCCGAACAGCCACCACCTTTTACCCCAACACGCACAAAATGCGAGCTCGGAGAAACTCCAGCATCTGTCATAAGTTCGTTTACCTTTTGACGTGCCTTATCGGTAATACTGATGGCGTTCGGATCTGCTAACATTCTTTTATCTTAATGGTGTGATTTCTCAAGCTCTAAAGGCTCCATACCATTCTTTACGCGGTAATCGTTGATTGCAGCTTTAATTGCATCTTCAGCTAACACAGAACAGTGAATTTTTACTGGAGGTAAAGCCAATTCTTCCACTATTTCCATATTATCAATGGCCAAAGCTTGATCTACTGTTTTGCCCTTTAACCATTCAGTTGCTAATGAAGAGGAAGCGATAGCCGATCCACAACCAAAGGT
Source organism: uncultured Bacteroidia bacterium (assembly GCA_943789135.1). Taxonomy (GTDB): domain Bacteria; phylum Bacteroidota; class Bacteroidia; order NS11-12g; family UBA955; genus VMCP01. The sequence goes on along the minus strand of CALSSY010000018.1, from coordinate 56,756 downwards.
TTTGAATTTTGCATCTTCAATTACACCGCTGTCGCTCACTTGTATTTGCAAACGCATCACATCACCACACTCAGGAGCACCTACTAAACCCGTTCCAACTTGAGCACTTGCCTTGTCTAGGGTTCCAATGTTTCTAGGATTGGTATAATGATCGATTACTTTTTCTGAATATGCCATAATTTTTGTTATTTCTAAGTTTACTCTTTTATAAAAACAAAGTTATTTAAAATGTTTCTAAACTACAATTCGTTTGTCGAAAGCCTAATGTTCAGACCATTCGATTGACTTCAAATCAATGCCTTCTTTAAACATTTCCCAAAGAGGGCTCATATCGCGCAGTTTGTTTACGGCGTCGGTAACGCATTTGATAGTGAAATCAATTTCCTCTTCAGTTGTAAAACGTCCTAAACCGAAACGAATACTGCTATGTGCCAATTCGTCGTCTAAACCTAAGTTCTTTAACACATAACTTGGCTCTAATGAAGCTGAAGTACAAGCGGACCCTGAGGAAACAGCTACATCTTTAATTCCCATCATCAAACCTTCACCTTCTACATATTTGAATGAAATATTGGTGGTGTGAGGCAGACGGTGCTCTTTATGTCCGTTTAAATAAGACTCTTCCATTTCCAATAACGCATTTTCTAATTTATCGCGCAAAACACGTAGGCGAGCAGCTTCAGATTCCATTTCTTGCATGGCAATTTCACAGGCTTTTCCGAAACCTACAATACCGGGTACATTAAGCGTTCCACTGCGCATTCCACGTTCGTGTCCACCACCGTCAATCTGGGCCGTAACCTTCACACGAGGATTTTTACGACGCACATACAACGCTCCTACTCCTTTCGGACCGTACATCTTGTGTGCGGTGAAACTCAACAAATCAATTTGATCCGCCATTACATCCACTGGGATTTTCCCTACGGCTTGCGTAGCATCTGTATGAAACAAAACTCCATGCTCACGACACAATGCTGCTATTTCACGGATGGGTTGAATCACACCCAATTCGTTATTGGCATACATCACCGATACCAAAACCGTATTGGGCTTAATAGCGGCTTGGATCTGCTCAACTTTAATTAATCCATCTTCACCAACTGGTAAATAAGAAACCTCCGCACCTAACTTTTCTAAATGTTTACATGCATCTAAAACCGCTTTATGCTCTGTAGAAACCGTAATAAAGTGATTGCCTTTAGCGGCATACATTTCATAAACACCCTTAAGCGCTAGGTTATTACTTTCAGTAGCACCACTTGTAATGATGATTTCCTTAGAATTGGCCCCAATTATTTTTGCGATTTGCTCACGAGCGTAATCTACTGCCTCTTCGGCTTTCCATCCAAAAGCATGGCTCTTACTTGCTGCATTTCCAAAATCCTCCAAGAAAAAAGGAGTCATAGCTTCGAAAACACGAGGATCGCATTTAGTGGTTGAATTGTTGTCGAGATAAATGGGTATTTGAATCATATAGCGTACTTTAGTGTTTGTGGATTTCTACAATTAGTTATTTAGACATTTTCTAAACAACAAAATTAACAAAAGGGAAGCACAATGATTCAATTTTGTAGTTATTTGTAGTCGAAATATATCAAATTACCGATTTATGCCTAAAAAACTTGAACATATTGGAATAGCTGTAAATGATTTAGAGCAAGCCGAAGCACTTTTTTCGAAGCTATTACAAACAAAATCCTACAAAAGAGAAGAGGTCAAATCGGAAGGCGTGATCACCTCCTTTTTTCAAATTGGAGATATAAAAATTGAGCTATTGGCAGCCACAAATACAGAAAGCCCCATTGCAAAATTCATTGAGAAACGCGGTGAAGGGATCCATCACCTCGCTTTCGAGTCGGATGATATTAATAACGAATTGGCCGAAAGAAAGAGCCAAAACATCCAACTGATTCATGAAACTCCCAAAGACGGGGCAGATAATAAGAAAATTGCTTTTTTACACCCAAAAAGTACAGGTGGCGTTTTATGGGAATTGTGTCAAGAGAAAGCAGAAGATTAACAGCCCTGAGGTAATATAAATTGAATCCACTTCTTAAAAGATTGACCGTTTAATTCGCCTTGAATTCTGAACCATCGGTAACCAACTCCAATAGAGAGTGGATAATGCACTTCCGAACTTTCTAATTTATCTGAATCCAATTTACGAATCAAATCGGCCCATTCAGAGGCACCCTCGAGTGAGTCGACATAGGCAATCAAATTGGGGTAATCAATATCCTTGAATTCCAAATTATCGTAATCAACCGGTAAAGCATGAAACCTATGATTTCCTATGGGTTCGGATGCTTGGTACTGGGTATAAAATGGATTCCAATCGTACAAATCAAGATGAGGCCCTTCGTTTTGCAAAGTCATAACATGGGTACGGGCCTCTTGAATTTCAACAGGAATAGGGTCTAATACGTTCTTTTTTGTAACAAAAAAATGGGCATTTTCAAGATTTGTTTCCATATCTAATTCTTTTGAAAATGTATCTTTTGTACTTTTTCACATGAGTCATTCCAATAACACCATCACTTAAAATCGAAAGTCCCACTACATACACATCCATATCTGAAAATTCAATTTTCAAGGTATCTTTAGAACCCATATTTTCCTTGAATCAGTAATTGACTGAATCGCAGGAGATTCTTTAATTTGATTGTGACCGCAAGAATTAATAAATAAGGCTATTAAAGCAATAATTAATGGAAATCTCATTTTCAAAAATTACAAGAAGAAATGGAAAACTATCACCCTCTTAATCCGAGACGCAGTGTCTCCAATGGAATTACTTCATGGGGTGCAATATTTCCTAAATTTACATTGCTACCATACAGCTGCATGAACCAAACTTGTTGCGTTTTTTGGGGCGCTTCCCAAATAACATCTTGAATGGGGATTTTACGAATAATTTCAGCCACCAACCCTGAACGCACCTCACCGGAATTCCTAAAAAATCCCTACGGTTCCAGATTCGCGTGCTTCTCCGATAACTTTCCAAGCACCTGCTGCCAATTCGGTTTCCATTTGCTCGATCCATTCGTAAGGTGGAATGATTTTGTCGGCATCCTTAGATCCGACTTCACTTAAAACGGTATAATCTTTTGCAAATTTTGCAATTAGTTTCGCATTTTTCATCGTGAGGTAATTGCCAGTGAACCGTCGCTTATTTCAACATGATTAACTCCGGTTTTCTCTAGCAAACGGCGGTAATCATCGATTTGATTTCTGATTAGAAATGCCTCAAACAAGGTTCCTCCAAAATAGACCGGAATACCTGCTTGTTTGTACAAACTCAACTTTTCTTCGAGTTTAGGCGTGAGAATACCTGTGCCAAATCCCAATTTAACTATATCGGTATAAGGCTCAGCCACCTCTAAAAAATCTTCTACTTCACGCAGAGCCAATCCCTTATCCATTACCATACTCAAGCCACTGTTACGAGGCTTTACACTGCGTTCAGGCAGATTTTTCAATCCAAAATACGTTTCGCTCATCTATTAAATTTCCTTGCCGTGAATTTTCCAATAAGAGTTAAGATTTTTACCGAGTTTTTAAGTTCGGGGGCAAAAGAGAACATACCCATGTATTCAGAAGCGTCAAATTCTAAAGCTTTTTTCTAGCACCATCAAGCCCATATCCTTATTCCCCGTTATATAAAACAAAGCTGCCAAACGATATAACAGTTGAATACTTTGCGGGGTTGTTCTCAAGACCTGACTCGGTAATATCTAAAGCTTCTCCAGACTCACCGCTTTCGTGCAAAGCCACACCCCAATCCAACCACAATTCTGGCTCAAAAGGAAATGCCTCACTTAAATCTTCGTAAAGTCTTTTCCATTTATCAGTTTGATTGGTGCCGAAATAAGCACTGGCCAAAACCACACCATAATCCGATTCAGATGGATCAAGTTGATAGGCTTTTTCTAAATATGGAAGCGCCACTTGATATTGCTCTTCGTGATGGTAGGTAAGCCCCCAGACTATACCAACATTCTGCATCTTGAGGAAAACGTTTAAGTATGGTTTTGTATACCTCACGGGCTTTAGGAGAATGCCCTATCTCGTGCAAACTCCAAGCGTACAATCCATCAATGGCTTCTAAAGATTTCTGAGGAAACTTCTTTAGAAGCTCCTCATAATGGGTAACAACTTGATCATAAACTCTCATTCTCGTACTTAGACTCCACCAATCCAATCCAAGCATCTGCAAAATTATCGTTGATTGTGACCGCAAAAATCGAATGCCTTTTATGGCCTCATCAAATTCATCTACCCCCGTGATAGGCTAAACCTAAAAGATACCAGGCCTCAGCCATGTAAGGATCTTTATCGATTTGCGCTTGAACAGCAGGGATGAGCATCCGAATAATATGATCTTCTTCGGTTCTATTGATGTATTTTTCTAAGACAGGAATGATTTCAGCATCGTACTCCAGTGCCTTTTTGCGAAATGGGCTCAGCCAAATCGTACTGCTCGTAATGCAAAATCATGTCCAAAAAGTCTTCGTACAGGGGCTTCATCATCTCCGGCCATATCCAAAGCTTGATGCACAAAATCAAAAAGCCAGTTTTCGAGCGCCTTCATGTCCAAAAAGAATTCCGCGCATCAATACCAATGTAGGATCCATCGGATTGTAACTTAGGGCTTGATCGATGTATTTATGGGCTTTTTTATATTTGTTCTCGTGCATCAACCATTCCACCATATGAAGGGTAAAAACGGGGATATAAGGAAAGGGTTTTGGATTGCCTAATTCGATAACCGATTTTGCATAATGATCCAATTGAAAAGGGTTACCCTTACCATTGGGATTGGTATAGTAACGGAAAAGTTCTATTAATTCTCTTGCCGAAAATTGCTCGCGCTTTTTCGTTTCAAAATCGCTGGCTAAGGCATCAACATCGCCTTGGAAGCCATCAAACGACTCATCAAAGTCGTCATCGTCGTAGTCTGAAGGGAAAAACCGCATAAGCCAAATTTACAAATCCAATGGGTTTTATTAAAAACCGCTAAGGTTAACTTTTCCAAAAGTTAACCACAATATCGCACTATTTTAAGCGATTTACAAAGTTTCATGATACCCTCTTTGTCCATATACCCCCAAAGCACGATCAACAATTTGGCCGTCTTTAAAGAATATAAGCGTTGGGTAACCTTCTAAATTGTAACGCTGCGAAATATCTATATAATCTTCCGCATTTACTTGCAATACGTTGATGTCGCTGTTCTCTGCCTTTACTTCTTTAATAAACGGATCCATCCGTTTGCAGGGACCACACCAGTCGGTATAAAAATCAACCACAGTAAGTTTGCTTTCCGCAATCGACTCATCGAAGTATTCCACCATTGATTTCACTGGCGTTGTTTCGCTGATCATTCCATCGGTAGTTTCTGTTGCCGTAGTATCGCTTCCCGACTCGTTTGTCGTATTGTTACACGCTCCGAACATCAAAGCGGTTCCAAGCACCAATCCCAACATGGTAGGTTTGAAGTTAAAAAAACTGCGTTTCATTATGCAAATCTACTTAATCCAAAATTAAATACCTTTGTCGTGTGTCGGACAAAAACATCCAACTATCGGTAGTGGTTCCTCTTTTCAATGAGGAAGGCAATGTAAATGCGCTATTCAACCGAATTCATGCGGTTTTAAGCGGCATGAGCATTAATAGTGAGGTCATCTTCGTGAATGACGGTAGCAAGGACCACACCCTAGCCAAAGTTTTCATGATTGCCCAAGAACATAAATGGGTAAAATACATTGATTTTTCAAGGAATTTCGGGCACCAATTGGCCATATTTGCCGGCATAGAAAGAGCAAATGGCACTTATATCGTCGTAATGGATGGAGACGGCCAAGACCCTCCAGAATGCATTCCCGAATTGTATGAGAAAGCAACAAATGGATTCGAGGTAGTTTACGCCAAACGTCGAAAGCGCAAGGGTGAAAATTTCATGAAAAAATTCACTGCGAAATTATTTTACCGCATCCTCGCTCGAATCACCCAAATTGAAATCCCAGTTGATACCGGTGATTTCAGAATCATCCATCGTAAAATTCGAGATATACTTGTTCAAATGCCCGAGCAACACAAGTACATACGTGGACAAATTTCATGGATTGGATTCAACCAAACTTTCATCGAATACGATCGCGATGAACGCATGCACGGTGAAACCAAATTTACATACAAAAAAATGATGCGATTCGCCTTAGACGGTATTAGTAGTTTCTCCACTTGGCCGCTTAAAGTCGCTACAATTACAGGGTTTATAGTTTCAGGAGTTTCATTCTTATTAATTGTATACTCCTTGTATCAAAAATTCTTTGGTTATACCGAACGCGGATGGACTTCAATGCAAATAAGCATTTTATTTCTTGGGGGAATTCAACTAATCGGAATTGGTGTTTTAGGGGAATACTTAGGTAGGGTAAGCGATAACGTAAAAAATCGTCCGCATTATATTATACGAAATACAAATCTTAATGACGAAGCGTAAAGAAAATCTCATTTTCTTTGGTTTGGCTGTTTGCTTATTCCTGTATTTTGGATTGTTGCCCTATATCGAACACGGGCCCTTCGGCATGCATCAAGGTGCTCAAGCCGATAGAGCTAGCGTAGCGTTTAATTATGCAACCGAATCCATGAATTTCTTCCAACCCCGTGTAATGGAAAACCGCAATATGCATGGTATCACAGGTATGGAATTTCCTATCGTGGCATATGCTTCTGCCTTGTTGTATAAAGTTTTTGGATTCAGTAATTTATTCTATCGTTTGATAGAAGCGCTACTGTTCCTTGCCGGTCAATTTGCGGCATGGAGAATTGCTGGATTTTTTGTTACCAAACTAACACATCGCATTTTGCTTCATACCCTATGGGTATCATCACCTATACTAATTTTCTACAGCAATAACTTTCTCCCGGAAGTTCCAGCATTGTCACTTTCCTTGTTGGCATGGTTTCAATTTTTCCGATATTACTATGGCATTGAACCGCGTAAATCAATGTTAGGATTTGCGGTATTCAGCACCTTAGCGGCACTTATCAAAATCACCTATTTGATACCCATAATTGCACTTTTTGGCCTCATTTTGATGCAAAAACGCTTAAAAATGGCCGAATTCCCTCAAAAAAAGCGCTTTTTAGTATTTTTACTCATACCCGTTTTAATCGTTCCCATTTGGTATGGATATGCGCGATTCTTAACCGACATAAGCTATAATTTGCACTTTTTGCAAAAGATAAATCCGCCAGAAAGTATTTCTGAATTCATGGAGAACTCGCGATATGCATTGAATACCTGGATTGATGGTGTTTACCCCAGACAATTCATCATTTTGCTGCTTCTAGTTTGGGGTTTTACCATTCAACGGCAGATTAAAAATCTTGATCTCTTGGCATGGATTTCTATCGGCTTATTTTTGGGATTTCTCTCCATATTTATATTATTCAATCGCCAATTCCGTTACCACGACTATTATTTTGTATCGGCCATTCCTTTCTTATTTTTTATGATGTTGTACATCTACAAACAGCATTTGGAACAACGTGCAATTTTTAGTGGGGTTGTGGGAATAATCACTTTGGTTGGATTGTTTATTTCGCCTGTATTAAATGCCCGCCATACCAAAAAACAAGTTATGGCAACCTATACAAAAGGGAATTACTTCTGCCAAAATGTTCTTCCTAATATTGAAGACATGGAGGTTACGCGAGCGTTCATCAATCGGGAAATGGGCGCCGGTGAACTGATAGTAGCTTTCGATCCCAGCCCGAACACTTTATTGTATTATTTAGGCCGACAGGGCATTCGATTGGCTCCAGATTTTGAAGAGATTCTAAGTGTGGGTATTATTCAATCTAAAATTGATGAAAAGTCATTGGCAAAAAACTACATCATTATCAACCAATACTTTGAAATACCAGAAGAGCATTATATACATTCTTTAATTGAAAAAGAACCTGTGTTTCAAACAGGTGAAATATGGATTTTCAAACTCCGAAAAGATAGGTTCAATTTTTAATTTCCAAAAGGGAAATAAACCTGTACCCCTATACCACCTCCATGGAATTCTGAAGGAACTATGAAGGATTCAATACCCCGTAGGTAGATATCCCACATAATCTTATCGTTGTTGATACTTCCTGCGTAAAAACTCACAGAACTGTTTATGTCAAAATTATCAAATCCACCAATGGAAACTCCGTGTGTCAGATTAATATTACCACCAGGACTCCACCTCACATCACCGCTAATTCGCGGTATAAAACCAACCATATGGATGTATTGAATACCCATTCTAAACCCTCGAATTTTAGAACCCAGGTAATATTTACCGTAGTTCAAACTGGCTACAAATGGTGCAAAAACCGTTCCTCTTTGCTCCCCTTCAACAATGTTCAATCTAGCTTCAACCGTATCTCGTTGACGGTCGAACCAATTGCTTACTTTGATATCCGTTCCGGTAAGTCCTACTGATTGAATATTTACATCGGCAAGCTCGAGTTCACCTGAGGCGTTCAAACTGTTTTCCGTCCATTCATAACCCCTTGATTGGCGTTGAATTCCATTAACGGACAAAACACCTAAATCGGAAATATTTACTGTTAAATAGCCACGATTTACCGGTTTATATGCTGAAATACCCGCTTGAAGACCGACACCCGTTCCCCAAAAGTCGTATCCTGTTTGTTGGGAATAAAAATTTCCTCCTAGCACAATAGAATCGGCTTTGACATCCGTTTCCATAAATAACGCATTGGTTTGTGCCTTTTGGTAATCCAAAACTTGAGAAAGTTTAACGGTACTTGAAAACTTCCAATTTCCCACTTTTAAAGGAAGTTTAAAATCAAATTCTACATACCGTTGCCTAAGTTGCAGATAGTTATTAGAACCCAACTCCTTCCTTTCTCCCAAATAGGGCGTATTCCCTCTGAAAAAAATCCCGAAGGCATCCTTTGTGAAAGTGAGGCCACCTAGGCTTAAGGTACCAAGGCTGATTTGTTGCAATGCAATTCCCTCAACTGGATTGGTCAACCCAGCAATTGGATAAACCAAGACGGATAAATCCTGCATAAAACCCATTCTGTTTGTTTCAGACAGCTTGGATTCATAGTCTTGCATTTGATTTGGACTGATATAGCCGCCTGTGATGAATTTTGATGCCATGGATAAAGGCACAGCATTGGAACCAGAAACCGCCCAAAAATTCACAACAGGGCGGAATGTTTTCACCTGGGTAACTACATCCGTTGGCTTAAATATATTTTGGGGAACTATAACACTGGTATCAGAAGCAAAGCCAGATATAGCAACTCCACCCAAAAAGACAATAAATAATACTCTCTTAATCATTACGCATTTCATATTCAAATTGCACTTTTGCTCTCAGATCTAACTTGCTATTTCCGTATATCTTTTGCATTTGCCCGGTACCTTTAACCTTCATTATAATTCCAATGTACTGGGTTTTAACAAGTGCGCTCACCTTCTCGCGAGGCAATTGTATTCGCAAGGGAACTTCAGAAGCTTGAATCACTCTTCCGTTCGCATCAAAACTGCCTCGTTGTACACCTCCCTCTGGAGAAACATCAAAATATCCCAAAGAATTAAAATTCTTATCAAATAGTTGAAAATCTAAATCAAAATCTAGTGGGAAATAATTCATAATATCCAAAAACAACGTGGCACTTTTTACCCGGCTCATATCGCCTAATTCAGCAAAATTCACAGCTTGAGTATCACGCAAAATCAATCCGCCAAATTCGAAAGAAATGGGCACATCCATGCGCATGATTACGTCCAATTTTGAATTATCGAAAATGAAATCCTGATAGTTATTAATGTTACCGCCGGGTGAAACCTCCGTTTCCAAATCGTATTCCAGTTTCTGAGGCAATACTTCTAAAAAGGATTTAATATTAGAATTGGCTGTGCCCAAAGAAAATGATGTTTCTGTGTAAGCATCCCTCTTAAATTCCGGTTTTGGAACCGTGATGTAATTCTTTAATGGATCGGCATCTAAAATTTCTGAACGTCCATTGAAAATGTTCTGACCCTTTAAGTGATGCAATTTTAATCTTCCTTCTGCACCGATACTATTTCTAAAAATAAAGTCTAGTTTAACATCTTTGAAGGTTAAATCACCATCTAATCCTTTGAATAAATCAAAATCTGTGGTATCCATACCCGTTCTGTCAATGGTGTTACCTAAATATCCAATAGCATATTCCGGCTTCAGACCTTCTAATCTGTATTCCAATCGAATGCTGTCTTTTAACCCAACGGCCAATTTTCTACCGCTGCTATCAAGGGTAACACGCAAAATTTGATGAAACGTATTCACGGTGTCAGTCACATCAGGATTTTTGCCTCTAAAATCAAGAATATAACCACTCATATCATAAATCTGTTCGGTGGTCGCAACACCCACACCAGCCGGTCCTGGTAAGGATAATTCTTGATAAAATGCGCTGCCATCTTTGGTAGTACCTGGCAATGACAATACCATACTCATATCCTCTTGAATGGTGCTGATTACCTTAATTCGCAAACGGCCGCTTCGTACTTTAAAATATTTGATTTCGGCCCCGTTCATGTCCAATGTTAAACCCTCATCCTGATCTATAACATCTTGAGAGGGGAATGCCGCAATCGCATAACTGGGTCGAAGATTTCTTACTCCTAAAGTAACGGTAAGCCCTTTATTTGCTTCTATTAAAACAGGTCCTCCGCTTGCTTCGGTTTCCAATCTCTTAATAACCCCTTTTAAATTTTTAGTAACCGTTTTTCCCGCCAAATCAATTGTTTTCGTTTCAGATCCTCCATTTTTCACAATGTTCTTAAATGAATCGGATGCAACCAGGGTATTATCATCTGAATTTCTCAATTCAAAAACAATCAGTTGAATATTTACGGGTAAATCATTGGTAATACCTATATCCAAATATCCAGTATCTAGAGTCGCCGTTTCGAAGAATTCAGAGGCATCGATATCTGTTGGCTCTAAATCGGACTGTTGTTGGGCCGGAATATCTGTAGTTTGACCATCGAGAACCTTAAATAATGGATTGATTTCTCCTAGGGTAACGGTGTTATTAATCACTTGATCGTTCAATCTTAATTTTCTTAAATTGAACGAGGCGTCTATACCTGTGTCGCTTACTTGCAAGTCGTTAATTTTATATGAGTATAGGGTATTTTCATATTCCAATCTATATCCAGAATCCGAAACCCCGTATTTCAAATATTTGGTATCAACGTCGTTCAAAGAAAAGCTTGAGTGAAACAAGGGTATTGTTTGATCTACATCCCATGAAACCGAATTTCGTTTGCAAGCGCCAAGTCCAATTATGAATACCATCAAAATATACCAAAACTTGCGCATCCTTAAGTCAATCATATACTTCGGAAAATTACAACATTTCCAACGTTATAAAGTAAATACCCTGCAATTTTTACACAGAATATGAGCTTAGGTGCCCATAAAAAATTGAGAAACAGCTTTGAATCCGAAAATGGCAACCGACCATATTAAAACGGATAAGGATTGAATACGCAATACCTTATAGGGATTTGTTTCGAATGTTGTTGCAAATAAGCAACCAACTGGAATACTTAAAATCATAGGTGTTAAGAAGGCAACTAGCCAAAGTCCTCCTTTTAATCTAAGTTTTACGAGAAATCTATTATTTCTAGAGAAAACGCGCCTTTTTTTACCTTTTCTAACGTATTTCTTCCAAAAATCTAAAAGCTTACTCCCTCCGAAAATCCAAACAAAACAACCACTCACTCCACCAATAACACACCAAAAAATCCCCTCCAGAGGGGATAAAAAAGCCAAGGCCATGCCTGTTCCAACCAAAAATTTAGAGGAAGACCATAGAAAAATGGAAATTCGCAAAACCCAGGACGACATCGACCAAAGATACTTACCTATTAAGGCATTTCGATCCGCTTTCATCAAAAATTCCATTCGGCTGTCGTTTTTTATGCGCATTTTTGCAATTGCTTGTTGAATTCAAGAATCCATAAAGTCTTTTTGACGTGGGCAAGTTGCTTACTCATTGCTTTTAACCTACCATTGAAGGCCCAAACCTTGCCTTTAGGTGGTTTGTCGGGCTTGGGAATTTCCAACGCACAAGGGAAAGATACAACCCAAAAAGACAGCAGCGAAAAACCCGTATTGAAACCTAGGAAATTTCCAAAGCAAGTTTCGGCTTTGCAATTTTGGAATCGAACAGACACGTTGCGATTTATAGATAGCCAATTACTGCTAAATCATCGTTATACCCCCGATCAAAGAAGTGCAGTACTGGTAAATAACCTAGGCGCACCGGGTTCTCCACAATTTAATCTAAACCACCAGATTTATAAAGGCGGTTTTACTCTTGGCCTTCCATTAGGAGACGCCTATTTGATAACTCCCGATAATTTCAATTTTCATGAAGTAGGACAAGCTTACACGCGTTTTCAATATTCACAAGGGGCAGGTTCATACACGGGTCTAGAAGCGCTACATACTCAGAACTTTTCGCCTACGTGGAACATTACGTTAAATTATCGGTCTGTTCTGAATGAAGACATGTATACCGGTGCTTCACAAGATAATCTAATGCGAAATATCGGATTCGGCAGTGATTTCAGTTCCATAGATGGTCGCTATGAGCAGCAATTTATTTTGTCCTGGAACCGAAATAGACGTATCGAAAATGGAGGATTCGTAAATGATACTTTATTCTACGGAACAACTCAAAATATTTCGGATAAACCAATCATTAGAAATTTTGGAATTTATGTTCCTACATTAAACGGTGCGGAATCTTTTCTTTCTCAAACAATTCACCAATTTAAACACCGGTATTTCTTGAAAGAGGACAAGAAACATTACATATGGCAGGAGCTACGTTATCAAAACGAGCGCTTTACCTACTTCGATAAAAGTCGAGATTCAATGTATTATGGGGCCGCGTATAACTACACGGCGACAAAAATCGACGATAGCACCTCTTTAAAATCAGGTATTCAACAACTCGGATGGGGTTTCCAAGATACCCAAACCTTGGGCATCTTTAAATTGGAATTGGGTTACAGATTGGAATATGCGCATTTACGTTCGCAAATAAACGATACAATTAGGCAGTCTGTCTGGGAAACCTCAAATGGAATTAACATTCTCGGTCAATGGAAAAGAAATAACGAGTTTCTTCAACTTGATGTTTCTCAAATGGGAACGGGTTACTTAAAAAACAATCGAAATCTCATTCTTACTGGGCAACATCGCTGGAGCGATTCATCCTTCGTTGAGCTTAAATTTTCTAATAAACAACAATCTCCGAATCTATTTCAGTCCTACTACCTGAGTAATCATTTTGATTTTAGAGGAAACGTTGACCCAGAACACCGTATAATTCAAAATGAAATTAGCAGCCAATACGGATACCATAGTCAAAAAATGGATTTCTTAATGGGAATTCAAATTGGAAGTATGCAGGGCGTTATTCGATCTTGGCAGGGACCCACTCCCACAATATTACAACCTTATCAATACATACAGAGTTCGCTTAATTGGCGATATTCGGGAACAAACCATTGGATGATTGTGAGTTCCATTCACGTACAAAAAAACAACGCGGCAGAATGGAACAACTTGGGGCTTCCGGTATTGTTTTCAAGACTCGGATTGAGCTATCAAAACAATGCGTTCTCAAAGGCACTTATTTATCGAATTGGGTTTGACGCCAACTACAGCTCTAACTATCTGGCTTTCCAATATCGCAGTGATAATCGACAATTCTACGCAAATTCCGATGCTATCAACCTAGGAAATTATCCCATACTGGATGTTTATTTCAGCGGCCGAATCCAAACCGTAGATTTCTTCTTGAAATACGAACATCTCAATAATTGGTGGGTACTTCCATTTGCCAATTCGCGATATGAAAGCACATTGAATTATCCCATTCAACCCGATAGATTTCGCTTCGGATTTGTTTGGCATTTTTGGAATTAATGGGCCTCTAACCAATTGGCACCGGTTCCTGACTCTACTAAAACCGGAACGTCTAATACCATAGCTCCCTCCATGATCTCTTTGACTTTTGATTGAACCGTTTCCAATTCATTTTTAGGAACATCAAACAACAATTCGTCGTGCACTTGTAATATCATTTGGGTTTTTAAATCGGTTGATTTTAACCAATCTGCAATGTTTATCATAGCAATTTTGATCATATCGGCTGCACTTCCTTGGATAGGTGCATTTATGGCATTCCTCTCGGCAAAACCTCTAATATTGGCATTTCTGCTATTTATATCTCGGAGATTTCTTCTTCTGCCAGAAATGGTTTCAACATAACCGTTATCACGCGCGAATGCAATGGTATCATCCATATACTTTTTAATCCCTGGGAACTGCGCAAAATAATTGTCAATTATTTCCTTTGCTTCAAATCGCGGTATTCCAACCCTCTGACTCAAACCAAATGCGGAAATGCCATAGATAATACCAAAATTCACGGTCTTGGCCTTTCGACGCATATCCTTATCCACTTCTTCAATGGGCACACCCCATACTTTTGACGCCGTTGCCGTATGAATGTCAATTCCTTGCTTGAAGGCTTCAATCATGCCTGGATCTTTTGAAATATGCGCAATAATGCGCAATTCAATTTGGGAATAATCCGAACTTAATAATACCCTATCTGTATCGGAAGGCACAAAAGCTTTACGAATCTCACGTCCTAAATCCGTACGAATGGGAATATTCTGCAAATTCGGATTTTGAGAACTCAATCGACCTGTTGCGGCTACTGCTTGGTTAAAACTGGTATGCACCCTACCCGTATGTGCATTTACCATTTCTGGAAGGGCATCTACGTATGTGCTCTTGAGCTTTTGTAAGGTACGAAACTGTAAAATATGATCTACGCATGAGGTGTTTACCATGAAGTGATTGCAATGTCTCTTCGTCGGTTTGATACTGCCCTGTTTTTGTTTTTTTAGGTTTATCGCTCAACTTCAAATGTTCAAATAAAACCTTACCCACTTGTTGTGGTGAGGCAATATTGAATTCTACACCGGCAGACTCAAAAATGCTATTTTGCGCATTAAGTACCTGTTCTTGTAATTCTTTGCTATACGCATTCAAAAAAGGCACATCCACACAAACACCTTCGTGTTCCATGTCGTTCAAAACAGATACCAATGGGACCTCTATATTTTCAAATACACTCTTTAATGATTTATCTTGAAGTTCTTTTTGCAATATGCTGAATAACTGAAACGTAACATCGGTATCTTCCGCGGCATATTGGGTAATATCCTCCAAAGAAACATCGCGCATTGAACCCTGTTTCTTGCCTTTTTCTCCTATCAAACGTTCAATTGGAATTGGCGAATACGATAAATACTGCTCGCACAATACCTTCATATTATGGCGTTGATCGGGCTCAATCAAATAGTGCGCCAGCATCGTATCAAAAAAAGGACCTTCTATTTTAAGGCCGTATTTTTGTAAAATACCCAAATCAAATTTTAAGTTTTGCGCAATTTTCAACTTATTTGAAGCAAATAAGGGCTGTAATAATCCAATCTGTGATTGGGCTTTCTCAAAATCCATATCGATAGGGATATATACACCTTGATGCGCTTGCCATGTTAATGAAACGCCAACTAACTCAGCAGCGAAAGGGTCTAAAGCTGTCGTTTCTGTATCAAAACATACCGCATCAAAATTCATGGCTTCCTCCACAACAGCCTTAATCTCTTCACTAGTCAAAATAGACCTATAAGAATGAGGTATATCGTCAATGGTTTTATAGGATGGTGTTTCTACTAAAACTTCTTCGTTCAATGCTGCTCCTGTTCCGAACAAATCGGTTTGACCCGAAGCAGAAACCGAAGGAACGGATGCCGCCGTGGCCGATCCAGCACCAAATACGCGGTTAGTCAATGTTCTGAATTCTAATTCTTGAAATACAGCCTTTAAACGGTCTGCATCGGGTTCTTTCCGAATTAGGGAATCTATTTCTGTGTTTATAGGCACCATCGTATCGATAGTCGCTAGGCGTCTGCTAACCCTTGCTTGCTCAGCAAATTCGACAAACTTCTCCTTCATTTTACCCTTCAACTCATCCGTATGGGCTAAGACGCCCTCGATATTGTCGTACTCTTGAATCAGTTTTTTTGCTGTCTTTTCTCCAACGCCGGGAACACCCGGAATGTTATCAGCTGCATCACCCCATAAACCTAAAATATCAATCACTTGATCTACTCGATTGATTTCCCATTTTTTTAAAATTTCCGCAACTCCTAAAATTTCATCCGGATTCCCCATTCTTCCAGGTTTGTAGATATGAACGTTTTCTTTAACCAATTGGCCAAAGTCTTTATCGGGTGTCATCATAAACACCTCCATATCTTTTGCCTGCCATGCTAAGGTTCCGATAATATCATCCGCTTCGTAACCATCCATGGTTAATACCGGAATTTGAAATCCACCAAGTATTTCAAATATGTAAGGAATACTCTTCCTTAAATCTTCTGGCATGGGTTCTCGGTGTGCTTTATACGCTTCAAACTCGATATGCCTTTGGGTAGGTTTATCCGTATCAAAAACCACGGCTATATGACTTGGATTTTGTTTGTTTAAGATATCCAATAGGGTATTGGTAAATCCAAACATAGCACTAGCATTCAAGCCTTTGCTTGTGATTCTTGGATTTTTTGCAAAAGCAAAAAAGGCCCTATAAATCAAGGCCATTCCGTCGAGTAAATATAATTTATTGCCGCTCATTTAAGAGTAGCAAGTTACAAAAAATCGCAGCTTAGAAGCGAATTTAATCCTCTTTTTTCTTGAACCCTAAAGATACTCCATTGATGCAATATCTTAGTCCTGTTGGTTGATCGTAGCCATCATTAAACACATGGCCCAAGTGACCCCCACAAGACGCACAAACCACTTCGGTTCTTATCATTCCATGGCTTTTGTCTAAAATTTCCTTTACGGCTTTTTTATCAATGGATTGATAAAAACTAGGCCATCCACAACCTGCATCAAATTTTGTTTTTGATTCAAATAATTCCGAACCGCATCCTTTACAAACATAAATACCGGCATCCCATGTAGTTTCAAATTCGCTGCTGTAAGGACGTTCTGTTCCTTTTTCGCGTAAAACTCGATACGCTTCTGGCCCTAGAGCTTTACGCCATTCTTCTTCTGTTTTCACAATCGAAAATACACTTGTATTGTCTTCCATATTACTTGAAATTTCCTTTTTCACCATCACGTCTGCACTATCTTTACCTTCAATCGTATTTTGAGAGCAAGAGCTTGAAATACTCGCCATAAACACCAATAAAGCGAAAATATGTAAACGAAAAATATCCAACGGCAATTTGTAATGAATCATACCAATAGCATAACCCGAAAAATTCAATTTTGTTCTAATTTCTAGATAAAACCGTAAGAAATAAGACCTATAACGTACATATAAAATAACAACCTAGATAAAACAGATGGACGTTCTATTTGAAAAAGATTGGCTGTATATACCGCAATTGGCATGCTCATGAATACAAAAAACACGTTATAATGCTCATATTTTAAAAGATAAATAAGCACAATAAAAATGGCAATAAATCCCATAGCAAGACGACTTCTTCGAGCGTCGACGTTATATCTGTAATAATTTCCAAATACCTTGAATGCACCGAAAATGCCAATTAACATAAGATTTGCGATCACAATCCAGTCCAAACTTGGAATATCGAAAGCTCCAATTTCTACTTGCATCAATTTTAGGTTCCATAACTGTATTATGGATTTGAAATTAAGCTCAGTTGAGGCTAAATATCCAATACTTGAAATGAGATAATAGGGGATTAAAATACCAAAAACAATGGTAAATACTTCTCCCGCTTGAGTGGTTTTAAATACCAATGAGGACTGAGCACGATTAGAGAAAACCAATGCTCCAAAAGAACTCCTGGGCACACTCAATGCGGCCACTCCCATAAATAAGTGCAGTCAACAAACAAATCCAGCACGTTTGTATTGACCTTCCCTTCAGATAACGGTATAGAAGTACCAAAACCCGAGCAACAGAAACAATAGCGCCTACAAGGTCACGTAATTCAGCAAGAGGGCTCCTACCAAACAGAGACTGCTCAATAGCCCGTAAAAGAATAGAATGCTATATCCAGGTCCGATCAACAATATTGTACTCAGAATACGATCTGACCCAAAATGCAGGCCTATGAAATACGACCAACACGACGGTAGACAACCCAAAATGACAACCACGGAACATAGTTAATCTCACACTATTCATTATATGCCGAAAAATCCCGCGTTGTTCCACGTAACAAATCCTCGAATACTGGATGTGAATTGAAATATCAAGCCAACACGTAAAAATAAACAGCCCTAAAATCGAGCGCAAAGAGCTGGACAATTCGGTTATCGTAGATGAATTTAATCACGGCTTTTTACTTGCATCCAAAACCATTGTTTATCCCGCAACAATGGGAGTGTAAAAGTACAATATTCCGATTCCAAACCGTCGAACGGTACCACAACATTGTAAAAATTATCTGAATTTAATAAAATATGTTCTTCTAATTCAGCATCTGGCCTTATGATAACCTCTTTGATTTCATTGTTTTTGGAAATATCATCGTTGTAAACCAGATGAACGCCGTCTTCACAAACGAATGAACCAAAACCCAATAAATAGGCCGTGGCTGGAGCTGCTGTTTGTTCTTTATTGATGCGCATTGCGGTATCACAAAAACCAGATGAATCTATCATAAGCACTCCAATCTCATTGTAATTGTACAACACCTTCGTAGCCGTTTGGGGAATGCCATTTATGTAATAGGTTTCTAATTGCTTCAATTCAATATATCTTTCAAGCAAGAGCAAAGCACCTCCATCGTGTCTAGGAACTACCCTTCTTAAAACGTAATTCATAGGATTCTTACGTTTTTTCGCCTTGATTTCACCGTCTAAAATTTTCGCCTGCATATCTGAAAATTCGAAATCAGCTTGTTGAAACCCTGTTTGGCCATCTCCTATTTGAATCCAACTATATCCCAAGGATTCTTTAGGTCCCTCCCCTATTAAAGCAACTAAAAGCCATCTTTCACACTTGCTATCATAAACAACTTCCGTCGATTGAACTTGAGCGTTCAAATTCCATTCTCTGAAACCAGATTCCACTTTACTTCCTCTAAAAAAGTAAAGTTGTTCGCGATTAGAACTTGCAAATAAAGAACGGGGTTTAAGTATACGCACAACAGCAATTAATTCTCCGTTTTCGCTCAATTCAAAATTGCCAAAAGCAGCATACGCCAATTTGGAATCTAAAGTATCCGTATATTGATTTATAATCGCTCCTTTGGCATCCCTAATTTGCGTCCAAATAGTTGTCTGATCACCTTGCACCTCTCGCAATATCGCTATCGCCCATTGAGAATTTTCCCATGCTTTAGAAAATTTGATATCCTCTGGAATCCAATTCTTAATTGGCAAATTACCTATAAATTCAGAATGCACCTCTCCGGTTAAATCAATATTAACCGTATTCAAATAGAGCCTAAGGTTCTCCCTTCTTTTCCGAACAACACTTACCCAACATATTTGAGAATCTGTTAGATAAAAATCAAGGACATACGCATTTTTGGGCAAGTTAAATACCCGGTCTTCTTGAAACCCCAACTCGCTGTCGTATCTCTCAATACTAAAGCCTCCTGCAAAATAATCGTTGGTGTAATTTACAGTGAAAACTCCATATCCATTTTCCCCGACAACCGTATGATAAAAATGCTTCTTTTGTGTGAGTTGAGGTTTATTTGAAAGCGTGTAATATTGAGCATGGATATCAAAACTGAGAATTGTTAAAAAAATCCAGAAAAGTAAATATCCCTTTTTCACCGTATTCAAAATTCACACTTCATACTCATAACGCCAAATAAGTGGTAATTTTGAAAACAAAAACTTTGCATTCCACCCATAAAAAAATAGAAAAAGCCGTTTTAATCGGTGTTCAACTTCAGGGTCAAGCCATTCATATAGATGAATATCTCGACGAATTGGAACAATTGGCCCGCACTTCAGGCGCGGAACCTAAAAAAAGATTCATTCAAAGTCTTGACCATCCTAATCCTAAAACCTACTTAGGAAAAGGTAAAATGGAGGACATTGCGGAATATTGCAAAGCCCAAGAAATTGATGTTGCACTTTTCGACGATGAACTAAGTCCAGCACAAATTCGAAATATTGAAAATGCCCTTCCCGGAACCAAGGTTCTGTCTCGGACACATCTTATCCTAGATATTTTTGCAAAAAACGCCCGAACTGCCCAAGCTAAAACCAAGTTGAATTGGCACAGAGTATATTCATGTTACCCAGATTGACGGGTTTATGGACACACTTGAGTAAGCAAAAAGGAGGTATTGGAATGAAAGGTCCCGGTGAAACCGAAATTGAAACCGACCGTCGTGCACTTAGAAATCGAATTTCTTTGTTAAACGATAAGTTAAAACACATTGAAAAGATTGGATATACGCAAAGGGCTAGCAGAAAAGGCGCCTATCGTGCGGCATTGGTTGGATATACGAACGTAGGTAAAAGCACGGTTATGAATCTGCTTTCCCATTCGGAAGTATTGGTCGAAAACAAACTTTTCGCAACGCTCGACGCAACGGTTAGAAAAGTAGCTTTACCGCATCCAGACGAAATGAAACCCCCTGTAATGGTTTTATTAAGTGATACCGTAGGTTTTATACGAAAATTACCCACCTTATTGGTAGAAAGTTTCAAAAGTACATTATCCGAAGCCGTTGAAGCAGATTTGTTAATCCATGTCGTGGATATTTCCAATCCAAACTTTGAAGCACAAATGCTATCGGTAAAAGAAACCCTTTACGCTATAGGTTGTGGTCATAAACCAGAAATTGTTGTTTTCAATAAAATCGATGCCTACCGAGATTCAGACGATTTTTTCGTAGGCCAAACAGGTATGAACTTGGAACAGTTTGAACAAAGTTGGATTGCCAAAGAGAATGCCCCAGCTGTTTTTATTTCAGCTACACATAAGAACAACATCGACGCTTTGCGCAAAATTGTTGTTGAACAGCTCATGCATATCAAAGGAACCTCATATCAATAATTAAGTATGAGATTCCTTAAAAATATGCTTACAATTCGTCTTCGTTAAAGAAGTAATCGTCGTCAGTTGGATAATCAGACCAGATTTCCTCGATAGCTCTCGTAAGGTTCTCCATCATCTTCAAGTTCTTGAAGATTTTCGATAACCTCTAAGGGAGCACCTGAGCGAATTCCATAGTCGATTAACTCGTCTTTGGTTGCTGGCCAAGGGGCATCATCCAAATAACTAACTAATTCTAAAGTCCAATACATAAAAAGTTCCTCCTTATTTCTCGCGAAAATATGTTTTTATTTCAATAAAACAAGTCCACTTTTGTGAAACTATTGTTATGCATCCAGATTGGCAGAACCAAATTCATGTATATTGCGAAAATCACAGTTCTTCAGAACCTGAAGTTTTGCAAAAATTAACACAGTTTACTTGGCGTAAAACGGTAAACCCCCGACAATTGAGTGGTCACCTTCAAGGTCGGTTTTTATCCCACTTGGTACATACGCACTTCAACCGAAAAAAATTCTGGAGATTGGCACCTTCACGGGCTACGCCACCTTACTGCCTGGCCGAAAATGCTCGTGCCCGAAACCGAAATCACGACCATTGAGGCCGACGGCGAAATCGCACATAAATGTCAGGAGAGTTTTGGAAGGATAACGCATTGGGAAGTCGAAAGTAGATTGGACGCGTGGGCAACGCACTCGAACTGATATGTCCAGAGTTTTCAGAAGATATAGATCTTAATGTTCATCGATGCCGACAAACACAATTATCAGAATTATTTCGATGCAGGACTTGAAATGTTTAAGCGAAAGAGGGCTGATGTTATTTGACAATACCCTTTGGAGCGGGAAAGTGATTCAGGGTGAAACCGATAAAGACACTCAAGCCATGCATGCATTTAATAAATATGCGCATCACACCCCCAGGTAGTTACTACATTGTTACCCATACGCGACGGGCTAACATGGGTTAGTAAATTGCCTAAGAATTCCTAAGTTTATCCAATAAATCGCTAAGCTGAGACGCTTCTAAATCCGTTAAACCGTGCAATTTCGGATTGAACCGCATTCATCAAAGGGTCAATATCATTAAGAATTTCCAAACCCTTATCATTTATACGGATATTCATCTTCCGTTTATTTTCATCGTTAATACAACGATCTATATAACCCAATACAACCAAACGATCGCATAATCTTGTCAAATCGGGGTTTTTATCTATCATGACCGCTTTTATCTCGTTGGGATTCATGGCCTCTGGATATCCACCACGCAAAATGCGTAACACATTGTATTGTTGAGCGGTTAGTTTAAAATTTTTAAATACAAATCGAAAACGATCTGAAATCCAAGCATTGGTAAACATCACGTTAACCAGTGCTTTATGTACGTTTGATCGGAATTTATTCTGTTTGAGTTCTTGTTCTATTTTCACAATACATGTAATTTACTAAAAATGAAAGGATAACCTTTAAGAAGAGGACCTAATTCATGTATATCGTAGTCCTTAAACGCAAAAATAAACCTAAATTTGTGTCTTTCTATGACATTCCAATATTCTCGAAGTTTTGCACATCAACTTGACGAACAAGATACATTAAAAGAATTTCGTCAATGGTTCCATTTCCCAACAAATGCAGTAGGAGAAGATCAATTATACTTTTGCGGTAACTCATTAGGGTTGCAACCAAGAACGGCAAAACAAGCCTTGGATGCAGAGTTAGAAGATTGGGCAAAACATGGAGTAGAAGGACATTTTCACGGTAAAAATCCTTGGTTTCATTACCATAAATTTTTAACCCAACACAGTGCTGAAATTGTGGGTGCCAGAGAACATGAGGTTGTTGTAATGAACCAGTTAACGGTAAATCTGCACTTGTTGATGGTTTCTTTTTACCGTCCAACAGCTTCAAGATATAAAATAATCATGGAAGCAGGGGCTTTCCCTTCGGATATGTATGCGATAGAAAGTCAAGTAAAATTTCATGGTTTTGAGTACGACAAAGCGGTAATTGAATTAAAGCCCAGAGATGGTGAACACACATTAAGAAATGCGGATATATTGGATGCTATAGAGCAGCACAAAGACGAATTGGCTTTGGTATTTTTCAGTGGCGTTCAATACTACACGGGTCAATTATTCAATATCAAACAAATCACTGAAAAAGCACACAGCGTTGGCGCTATCGCCGGTTTTGATTTAGCGCATGCCGCTGGAATGCTTACCTACAATTGCACGATTGGCATGTAGATTTTGCAGCTTGGTGCTCTTATAAATACCTCAATTCTGGACCCGGAAATGTGTCAGGAATATATATTCATGAAAAGCACGGGCTCGACCCAGAAACACCGCGATTTGCTGGTTGGTGGGGTCATAAAGAAGACCAAAGGTTCCGAATGAAACGAGGTTTTATTCCAGAACCTGGCGCTGCCGGTTGGCAAATGTCAAATGCCCCAGTCTTTGGAATGGCTGTACATAAGGCGTCTCTGGAAATTTTCCATAAAGCCGGCATGAAAAATCTGAGAGAAAAGTCCAAATCTCTAACCTCGTACCTAGAGTTTGTTCTGAATTATGTTCAGAACCATCATGCATCTATTGCTTTTGATATCATCACTCCTAAAGATCCAGAAGAAAGAGGGGCTCAACTTTCCATATTAGTTAAGGAAAATGGAAAGGCATTATTTGACCATATTACTGCTAACGGCGTTATCGCAGATTGGAGAGAGCCTAATGTTATACGATTAGCTCCTACACCGCTTTATAATCGTTTCGAAGACGTATTCGCTTTGGGTGAAATACTTAAATCGTTTCAATTATAACGTCTATCAATTATTTAACATCTCCTATCGCAAGCGAACTTCAGATTTGAACGGAATACACTAATTTTGTTATTCTTCGATTTAAGAAGATTTTTGATTTAACGAATGAATCCAACTCCTAAAAACCCTAACGAAAAAAAGCCCGGTGGTTTCAAACCAGGTAATGGCTTTAAATTTAACCACTATTGGATATATGGCATCTTATTTATCGTCTTTTTAGCACTTAATTTCTTACCAAGAAGCGCTGGTCAGAGCACAAATTGGAATGAGGTTCGAGACATGATTGTAAAAGGCGATGTTAAGGAACTTAAACTAATCAATGACCGTTATTTGGAAGTTTATTTAACCAACGACGCTGCAGGGAAAAAGGAATACTCGAAAAATAAGCGCAAACAAGATATGTTCGGTCAAACCGAACCTAATTTTAGCTTCGAGATTGAAAAGGGTTATTTCAATGCGGAGGTACAAGACCTAAAAAAAGAAGTTCAAAATCCCAATCAACTTGTAATTAAATACGAGAGCCATAGCGATATCTTCGGACAGTTATTTCAATGGATTTTCTTTATTGCCATATTCCTAATTTTTTGGAATCTCATGTTCAAACGCATGGGTGGTGGCGGAGGAAGTTCCGGAGGCCCAAATATCTTTTCAATAGGACGTGCGCGAGCTCAAGTCTTTGATAAGGATACCAAAGTAAACGTTTCGTTCAAAGACGTTGCCGGACTTGAAGAGGCAAAAGAAGAGGTAATGGAAATCGTTGATTTCCTAAAAAATCCCAAGAAATACACCAATTTAGGTGGTAAAATACCTAAAGGTGCCTTGTTAGTCGGCCCTCCAGGCACAGGTAAAACATTATTGGCAAAAGCCGTTGCTGGTGAAGCTGGAGTACCCTTCTTTTCTTTATCTGGATCTGATTTCGTTGAAATGTTTGTGGGTGTTGGAGCAAGTCGTGTTCGCGACCTTTTTAAACAAGCTAAAGAAAAAGCCCCAGCCATTATCTTTATAGATGAAATTGACGCCATTGGTCGTGCACGTGGTAAAAACTTAGTGCAAAGCTCTAACGACGAACGTGAAAATACCCTGAATCAGCTTTTAGCGGAAATGGATGGATTCGGTACGGATAGCGGCGTTATTATTTTAGCAGCTACTAACCGTGCAGATATATTGGATAGCGCATTGATGCGTCCAGGAAGATTCGACAGACAAATTAGTGTAGATCGCCCCGATATCGTAGGTCGTGAGCAAATTTTCAGCGTGCATTTAAGACCCTTAACCAAATTAGGGACGGATGTGGATGCACATAAATTGGCACTACAAACCCCTGGGTTTGCTGGAGCGGAAATTGCAAACGTATGTAACGAAGCTGCTTTAATTGCTGCCCGTAGAAACAAAGAACTGGTTGAAATGGCCGATTTTCAAGATGCCATTGACCGTGTTATTGGAGGTTTAGAAAAGAAAAATAAAATCATCTCACCCGAGGAAAAGAAAATTGTTGCCTATCACGAAGCAGGTCACGCTGTAGCGGGTTGGTTCTTAGAATTTGCAGATCCTTTGCTAAAAGTATCAATTGTACCTCGTGGTGTTGCTGCGCTTGGATACGCACAGTATCTTCCAAAAGAACAATATTTATACCGTACCGAGCAATTGCTCGATAGCATGTGTATGACCCTAGGTGGTAGAGCGGCGGAGCAAATATTCTTTGAAAAGGTTTCTACAGGTGCTCAAAACGACTTAGAACGTATTACCAAATTGGCTTATGGCATGATCACTCATTACGGAATGAGTAAAAAGGTAGGTCAAGTTAGCTTCAACGATCCAACAGGTGAATATGGTTATCAAAGACCCTATTCGGAAAAAACAGCCGAATTGATCGACGAAGAAGTACGCAGTATGATTGATGAAGCATATCAACGCACCATCGATTTGCTTACCGATAAAAAGAAAGAAGTAGAAGCCATTGCTATGGAACTTCTAACCAAAGAAATCATTTTCAAATCTGATATTGAACGTATTATCGGAGCACGTCCCTATTTAGAAGACGAAGTTTCGCAACAAGTTTCCGAGATGAATCAGAGCCGTAATAAGCTGAATGCGCCTCAAGAGGATGCCGAAGCAGATACCGCAGATGAAGTATCAACAGAAACAGTTACGGAAGAAACCACTGAGAATATTGAAACCACAGACACTCCTGATAACAATCACGAGGTAAGCGATTCAGATTTCAAATAGACCCCATCCGCCCAATTCGGATGGGCTTAATTAAATTCAAGTATATAGAAAAAGGGCTGTCAGAAATGATAGCCCTTTTTCATTTAACATTCATTCTAAATTCAATAAACACCTCTATACGAGCTAACGGATGTTATAATCAATTCGCTTTAAATACATATTTCACTTCCTCATGTAAATCACACCTTTAAGCGTGTAATTCCTGCAGTTGAATCAGGCTGTAGTACAACTTTTTATTGGCAATCAACTCTTGATGCGTGCCAATCTCCACAATTTCTCCTTTGTCCAGTACAACAATTTTATCTGCGTGCATCACCGTACTTAAACGATGGGCAATAACGATACTCGTTCTATTCTCCATTAGTGTTTCTAAGGCCTTCTGAACTGCTTTCTCGCTTTGGCTATCTAAGGCTGAGGTAGCCTCGTCAAGAATTAAAATTTCGGGATCTTTTAATAAGGCACGGGCTATGGACAATCTTTGCTTCTGGCCACCGGACAACTTACCACCGCGTTCACCAATTTCTGTGTCATAACCTTTTTCTTGAGCTAAAATGAAATCATGGGCAAAAGCAGCCTTTGCTGCTTCTTCAATTTGTTCTTGTGTGAGTTCGGGTCGACCCAAAGCCACGTTATTCTTAATACTATCGTTGAAAAGGATACTTTCTTGGCTTACGATACCAATTAACTGTCTTAGGTTTTCTTGGTTGAACTCGCGAAGATCAACTCCATCCAAACAGATAGACCCTTCACTTACATCATAGAATCGTGCCACTAAATCCGTTAACGTCGTTTTACCCGCTCCAGAAGGCCCTACAAGAGCTATGGTTTCACCCTTTTTGATTTCTAAGTTGATGTTCTTCAATACCGAATGGCCATCTAAATAGGAAAATCCCACATTATTGAAGGAAAGTGCAGTAGTAAAAGATGGACTTTTGGGGGAAACAGGATCCGCCACAACTACAGGAGCGGTTACAAGTTCCTGAATTCGCTCCAAACTTGCCATTCCCTTTTGCGCAGCATAAAGTGCATTAGAAAATGCTTTAAATGGCGGTATCAACTGACTGAAAATGGCAAAATATCCCAAGAAAAACTCTGGGTCTAATTCTTTACGAAACACCATTCCTCCACCAAGCCAAAGCAACAATGCCGATACCGAAATACCCACTGTTTCACTTACCGGAGATGATAAGTCATAACGTCGTTGTACCGAAATATTATTTCTTGTGTATTCCTGATCTTGATCGCTATACCGTTTGAAAAAGAATTTTGACGCGTTGAATGCTTTTATGATACGAATACCTCCTAAGGTTTCCTCAAATGAGCTCATTACTTTACCCATTAAAGCTTGGTTCTTTGTACTTTTCTTTCTTAGGGAACGCCCTATCACCCCAATAATCAATGCCGTTATCGGTAAAAACAACAATATGTATAAAGTCAGTTTGGCGGATAAAACCACCAAAGCAATCATAAAAATCAATATGTTTAGGGGTTGAAAATAAAGTGCTTCCAAGGAAACCATCAAAGCAAATTCGATTTCCTTTATATCGTTACTCATGCGAGATATCAAATCGCCTTTTCTTTCATTATTGAAGAAGGCAATAGGAAGGTCCAAACACTTTTGGTAAATATCCAGTCTCATGGTTCTGATGCTTTTGTTTCGAATTAGAACCATGAAATTCATAGCCAAGAATCTCGATACATTCTTCAAAACCGTTACTATTACCAAACCGATACTGAGATAAGCCAACGCTTGAAAAGGTTCTCCTGCCGCTAATTGTCTAAACCACTCAATAAAATCGCCGTAAAAAGAGGCGAACCACTCTCCTACACCTACTGATTTTTCAGTAATGGAAGGTGCTTCCTCGGTTTTCCCAAAGAGTATTTTCAATACCGGCATGATCAACAACAGGGAAATCAAGTTGAAAACGATGTAGAAAAAATTAAAGATGAAATTCCCTACAATCAAAGATTTATGATCTGCTGCGTACCGGAGAAATTTTAAAACTGCTTTCAAGACCGAACAAATTTAAGCAATAACCTTCCATAATAAAGAAAGAGGCGACCTTAGCCGCCTCTTTCTTCAACTATTTGATTGTATAATCTTATTTTACAATAGCTTTCTCGGTATATAAATCACCAGAACGTGTTTCCACTTCTATGAAATACATTCCAGCATCGGCATTCAAACGAACCGGAATAGAAACAGCGTTCTCAAACTCTGTAGCACTCCAAATAATAGCTCCAGATAAACTACGAACTTGGACTTTTGCTATTTGTGATTTCAAATCACGGATATAGAAAATACCAGAACTAGGGTTCGGATATAACTGAATAGAAGCATCAGCAAATGTTTGAACCCGACTCGCTTCGTTATCCAAAATAGTAACATTCAAAACGCTATCGGCTCCAATGCTTCCTGGACCTACAACATTTCTAAGTGCGAAAATCAAAGTTTTGGTTCCGTCGCCTTCTGTATCGTCTGAAATATTGGCTTTCACTACAAAGAAATTCTGATTCTTAATGACATTAACCGTTCTAGTCTGATAGTCAAAATCACCAGGTGAAACTGCGGTACCTCCAACTTGAACTACATCCACTTTAAAGTTCTCGTCAGTTGGTGCAACGCGCAAATTCATAACCAAAGAATCGGCTAATTCGGTGATTTCGGAAGTTGTTTGCTCAAATCGAATCACCGGTAAAGATGCTGCTGTGAAATCGTTTAAACTTCTCGGCGATAAGAAATATTTCTCCTTGTAAGGTGCTTTATTATCAAATTGAACTCCAATACCCGCAATATTTAAATAGCCTTTTGGAGCCGTAGTTCCATCAATATCAGACTCAGCGTCGATATATAAGGTATCAATGCGACCTGTAGAACCTTCAACACGAACATAGGCCCAAGCATTAGCATTCAAAGGACTTTCAGGCCATTCAAAAGGATCAACCAATTTAACGCGACGAAGTTCAACCAAGTCAGATTCTGTTTTCTCTGTGATTGCCGTTACAATTGTTGGATTTTGAAGTTGCAACCCAGACAAACGACGTATAATGGTATCTAAATTGCCAATTTGCGCTGTACCTTGGAATTGACCAATCGTACCTTGAATCATTACAGAATCACCCTCTTTAACATTATAGCCAAATGTTTTGGAAGAAGAGAATACACCAATACCTCCGGTGTAGTCTTTAACGGTAAAGCCTAATCCAGAAGCCCTAGTATTAATACCATAAACCACACCTTGGATTCTACAAGCAACGCCTAATGAGTCTACTTGACCATCGGCTTTGGTTTGCTTGTTAATAGTCGAAATGGGGTAAATAGGTAAGTCATTATCCAAGATTGTAATTCTGAACGTATCTGGCTTCACGATAGTTGTGTTGGAAACATTGATAAGACCAAATTTTGCATATTCAGTTCCTTCGTAATCATCATCTTCACGAATAGGCACATTGAAAACAATCGTATCCGGTGAGTTTCCATCAATACTCTTAATTTGAGAAACTGGATTAAACGTCAAGTCCAATCCCGCTTTAGCGGTGCTTTCAGCAGTTTGAAAACGCAATGCAAAATCTGCACCTGCATCTTTTTTCTCAACCACTAAAATTTT
The DNA here is from genome assembly GCA_943789135.1 of uncultured Bacteroidia bacterium. Classification (GTDB taxonomy): domain Bacteria; phylum Bacteroidota; class Bacteroidia; order NS11-12g; family UBA955; genus VMCP01. The sequence goes on along the minus strand of CALSSY010000018.1, from coordinate 26,916 downwards.
AACAGCAACGCTGCCAACTGATTCGGAAACAACTATAGATGGTTGAACCATTCTAATTGTAGAAGGTCCATCATTATCTTTTATAATAACCAAAGTAGTACTGTCTTTGATAGTACCTAGGCCACTCTTTTTACGGATTACCACAACAACACTATCGTCCCAATCATAGGCCAAATCATCCCCTATGAAAGCGGTTAATTTAATTGAATCGCGACCGGTACTTTTACCGATGCTGAAGCTTGTATCGTTAGTATTGACTTTACCCAAGGCAAACTCTTGTGGCACACGTGTGCTGTCTGAACGAGATTTAATCAAAAGAGTAAGTTCTACAGGGTCTTTCACACCTCTATCTGTTTTCACTTCAATACTCAAAGTCCCTGCATTCTCATTGACTTTGAGTTCAGCACTTGCCATTGAAATACTCAATTGATCGTCATCAACGAGAACCAACTCATGTGTTTTATTCGTACCTAGATTCGCGTTCTGGGGGTTAGCCAAACGGAAGAAAATATTCTCGGTACCTTCAGCAATCTCATCTTGTAGGAGATCTACTTTAATGGTATCCGTTGCATCAGCACCCGCAGGGAAAGAAATTGTTTTACTGAAGTTTTGTGTGTAGTCTGCATTATCCGTAGCACTACCTCCTGAAATACTCACTTCAACCGTTTGAGCCATTTCATTGCTGTACTTTCTTTGAATTACCACATAGCCTTCAGACTCTTTTTCACTGAAATATCCCGCTGTGCTTTCGAATGAAATTTCAGGTGCAATTAAAGGGGCATCTGATTTGCTTATTACAATTGCCGTTGTTCCTCCGCTAGGGTTACGAGTATCTGTACTCTTACCCCATACACCGTCTGCATCCTGCTGATTGTATTGGGTCAATCCCGCTGCAGTCCAACGTGTTATTGCCCGTACTCCATTTGCTAAATCATTAGGAATTATGGTTCCCCACATTTTAGACTTCTTGAAAACATTACTGTTATAAAACGAAGCAAGGTTTGACAAGGTAGCACCTGAATATTTACCACTTTCAATAGTAGTTACCGCCAAAGGTCTTCCAACAGCGTCTTTATCATCATACAAGGATATATAATCCGTTTCATTCGCGTAAGATTCACCATATAGTGCGGTTCCTTCATCGGAACCTGAACCTGTTCCAAACGAAATAACCGTTAGAGAATCCATGGCGTAATGATAAGTTGTGTCATTACCCGCCATTCCAATCATGGTAATTCCGGCATAAACCGCTTTTCCATCAGAAAAGAAAGTGCTTCCATCGCCTACAAAACCAATCCAAATTTCTGTGAAACCCATGAAATCTGTGTTTAAGGTATCATGACCTCCACTGCTAGAAAACGAGTGTGACGTCACATAGCGATGTGTGCCATTATCGTTATATACCACACCACCATGGCCACCAAGTAAAACGCTGGTATCCAATTCGCTTGCTTCAAAACAGCGTGCTATATATTTATAGGAAGAGTTCGGGTTAAAAGGCCCTAACCTCAACCTGGTATAGGTGATTAATTCACTGCTTGAAGAACCTGAAGCCATATATTGAGGCATCAAAACTCCGCTAACAGACATGGAACTTCTTTGTGCATTCAATGCGGAAAAACCCGCGAAAAAGACACAAACGACAAGTAATAATCTCTTCATCATACAATTTCTTAATCAACAAAAATAACCATTTTCACGGCGTTTTAAATAAAGTTATACATTTCAGGCCTTATTATGTGATTTAACTGACCTTTTCAGCTTTCAAATATGAGTAAATCCTAAGGAAAAAACCGAAATTTTAACCGTATTATTAGCACGAATTGCTTCAACACACCCTTCAATAGTAGACCCTGTGGTTACTACGTCATCTATGATTGCAACATGTTTGATTTCTTCCGGTAGTTTGGCGCATGAATAAATCGATTGGGCGTTAATCCATCGTTCAAATTTTGATTTTCGGGTTTGGGATGTTCTTTCTTTGACTCTTAGTAAGTGCGTTGTATCCATTGTCTTAGACCAACTTTTAGCCAATCCTTCTGCTATGAATTTAGCTTGATTGTAACCCCTTGATTGTTCCTTTTTACGGGTCATAGGCACAGGCAATAGCCAATCAATTTCCTTTATTTCTTCAGGAAATAAATGTTGAATTCGCTGCCCATAAACGCAACCTAAAAATTTCCCTAAATCCGGTCTTTCGCGGTATTTGATTTCCTTAAACACATTTGAATACATAGAATCCGATTGATACATTAAAAAGGATCCCGTGTATTGTATTTCACAACGACCCCAAAAGGTTCTTGAAAGCGGACTCGGTCCAAAAATTGGAAAAATATTTAAGGGCAAATTCGAATAACAGGCAATGCATAAATATCGCTCGTACGACTCGAAAATGGCTTTTTCGCAAACCAAACAATAGCGAGGAAAGCATAAATCCAAAAGATCTGTCAACTTCATTTTATCGATAGTTTTTAGATATTCAAACAACTATGAATTGCTTTGCCCCTAAACCCGGTTGAAATTACCGAACTTTGTTTTTGCGATTATGGCATCCCGAAAAACAGACCGTGAAATTCCCAAAGTAAAAATCAACCGCGAAAACCTAAGAAAGTCGCTGAGATTATTCCGTTATATGTCAAAAAGCAACAAATGGCTTTTTGCGCTTGGTACGCTATTTTTAGCAATTTCTGCCGGTGCTTCTATTCTATTTCCAAAATTATTAGGCAATATGATGGATGGCGTATTTGTTTACCAAAACGGAGGAGTTTCAACCGCTCCTAGCACCGAAAGGATTCAAGAAATTGCCCGTTACTTCATCGTGCTATTCGCCGTACAAGCTTTGTTCAGTTTTCTAAGAATATCTCTGTATGTACGGGTAACGGAAGACATGACAAAAGGTTTGCGAACGGATTTATTCAAATCGGTAGTAAGTCAAAACATGCACTTTTTTGGAGAGAACAGAACCGGAGAAATATTAAGTCGTTTCAGCGCAGACATTGCTCAAATCCAAGATACTTTCACCACGAATTTGGCGTTCTTCATTAGGCAAATATTAATTATGATCGCAGGTATCGTACTGATTTTTACCAGTTCTCCCGATCTCGCTTTATATATGGTTTCTACCATACCTGTTGTGGTGGTTATTGCCTTGTTTTTTGGCAAATTCATCCGAAAGATATCCAAGGAAGTTCAAGACATTACTGCTCAAAATAACGTAATCGTTGAAGAAACAACATCCGGAATACTCAATGTAAAAGCGTTTACAAATGAGGGTTTTGAAACGGAACGTTATACCCAAAATGCAGAATACCTAAAAAGAGAAAGCATTAAACGTGGGTATTGGAGGGGTGCTTTTAGTTCGTTTATCATAATTTGTTTATTTGGTGCTATCATTTGGTTGATTTATTTAGGCCTTGGAATGGTTCAGGCGGGAACAATGCCAATTGGCGAATTGTTCAACTTCATGCTTTTAACTGCATTTGTGGGAACTTCTATGGGAGGAATGGCCGAACAATTTGTGCAAATCCAAAAAACACTAGGAGCAATTGATCGGGTTATTGATATCATCGATTCGCCTAAAGAAACCAATCAAACAGATGCTAAGTCGACCATTGACCAACCCATCGTATTCAAACAGGTTAGTTTCTCATATCCATCACGACCAGAATCGCCCGTACTTAAAGGAATTAATATGGAGTTGCTTCCGGGTAAAAGCACGGCTTTGGTTGGAGCTAGTGGATCGGGAAAATCTACTCTGACTGCACTGCTATACCAATTCTACCAACCTCAGGAAGGAGAGATTCTACTTGGAAATACTCCAATCCATCAATTAGACCTTCATGCCTATAGAAACCAAATGGCTCTTGTTCCACAAGAGGTCATACTTTTTGGTGGAAGCATTTACGACAATATTCGGTATGGAAAACCAGATGCTTCAGACGAAGAAATCCGACTCGCCGCAAAAGACGCTTTTGCTCTTGATTTTATTGAGGCATTCCAAGATGGTTTTAATACCCTTGTTGGAGACAGAGGCATGAAACTTTCTGGAGGTCAAAAACAACGAATCGCTATTGCTCGAGCTATTTTAAGAGACCCTAAATTATTGATTTTAGATGAAGCTACTTCCGCGCTTGACTCAGAAAGTGAGTTTTATGTTCAGCAGGCTTTGCAGAAATTAATGAAAAATCGCACCTCTTTGGTTATTGCACACAGACTTAGCACCATTAAGAATGCCGATCAGATTTGGGTAATGCAACAGGGCCAAATCTCCGAACATGGAACCCATGGAGAACTTCTCAACCATGCCGATGGGATATACAAACAAATGGTTGAAAGACAACTTGACCCTTCTGAGTTTTTTAAATCATGATGCGTAAAAGGCTTTTAAAAATCTCAATTTCTATTGTAACCATAATGTGTTACTTACTGCCTGCACAAGCCCAAGATGAGGCTCGGTTGGCTAAATCACTTTACGATAGAAAAGATTTTCAAAAGGCCGTTTTATTGTACGAAGAACTCCACGAAAAAAACCCAGAAAATAGCCAGTTTTATGAAAACTATATTCAATGCCTAGTCAACCTTAAAGAATTTAAAACGGCGAGGAAAACCGCACGCAAAATGGCCAAGTTAACGGGCTATCCTCTTATATTCATGGTAGACGAAGTTTGGATCAATACATTGGATGACCCCGAATCTAAAGCGAACAACAAACTATACCGTTTGATTTTAGAAAAATCCCAAGAAAATATCACACTCGCACTTCAGGCTGCTGATAGATTCCAAAGTCGCGATATGTCCGAGGAAGCCATAGATATTTTAGTACAAACAGAGAATATATACGGCTCAAATCCACGTTTATCCAATCAAATTGCATTATTAGAAATGCAAAATGGAAAACGCCTTAAAGCATTAGAGCGATATTTAGACTTAATTGGAGGTTCCAATGCGACGCACGATCAACTGAAACGCATTTTTGATACCTATATCACAGATTCTGCCGATATCATGGCGCTTCAAGAAATGTTGCTTGTGAAAATCAAACAATATCCGCAGGTTCAAGGTTTCAGCGAATGGCTTAAATGGACTTTTGTTCAATTACAGGATTGGAATAAAGCATTTATCTATACACGGTCCATAGACCTTAGATTAAAAGAGGATGGTTACCGGATGTTTGAACTTTCTTATTTGTGCGCAACCAATGGAGATTTAAAAACAGCCATCAAATGTTTGGAATATTGCATTAAAAAAGGAGAAGACGCCTATAATTTTTACGATGCTCAAAGTCGATGGTTTGAATTATCGTTTCAATTATCTGAAAAAGAAAATTTACAATTATCACAAAACTTCGATGAACAAATTTCTGCATTTATCGCAGATAATGCCCCAAGTAAAAGCACGTTACCTGCCGCCATTATTTGGTCAAAACGATTGACAAAAAAACAGTTGATTGATTCTGCTGTTAAGGTTTTACAAAGATTCTCGGAGTCTGATTTCTTAGATCGTAAAACAAATGCCGAAGCAAAAATTGCATTATCCGACCTTCTCATCCAACAGGGAGATGTTTACCAAAGTGAATTGTTATTGGCACAAGTTGAAAAGCAATTCAAAGACGACCCTACGGGCCAATTGGCAAAGTTTAAACGTGCAGAACTTTCTTTCTACCGCGGAGATTACGATTGGGCTAATATGCAGCTTGATGTGCTCAAAGGTGCAACCACTCAATTGATTTCTAATGATGCGATGGAACTGTCGCTATGCATTACGGATAATCTTGGAATCGATAGTAATTATACGGCATTGGAATGGTATTCAAGAGCACGTTTATTCCAAAGACAAGGCATGTTAGATTCTGCATTAAATTATGCCGAAAAAATTGCCGCTACATTTCCAGGGCATTCACTCGGTGATGAAACCATGCTCATGAAAGCCCAATTGTATAAAGAGAAAAATCAATACGACATGGCAGCATCGCTTTATGAGAAGCTAGTTGAAACATATCCAAGCGATATTCTTGCGGATAATGCCCTTTTTGAACTTGCTCAAATCCAACAATTTCAATTAAAAAATTTGGAAAAAGCAAAGGCTAACTATGAGAAGTTAATTGTGGAATATACGCAATCTCTTTTCGTCTCAGAAGCCCGTATTCAATTTAGAAAACTCCGCGGTTTTTAAGTATTTTGCACCATGTCAATAACCAGAATATGGATTTTAACGATTGCCCTTACAAAGGTATTTTGTTTAAATGCCCAACTGGAAAATCCGATTTTCAATGGCACCTTTAACTCATTAAATCCGAACCATAAGACATTGAAATTGCCTTTCATGTCTTTAAATAGTTCCGATAAAAATTGGGGCGTTCAGGTTCTCCATTATTTCAAGAACAATGAATATATGGAAAATCACAACCCAGGGGCAACCCTCTTTGGCACCCAAATTGGCATGGGGCTGAAACACAATTTCAACAAACATGGCTCCCATGTTTACCTCGGAGCTTTGGGGAATATACCTTTTGGAGGAATTGATCAATCTAAAATCTATCCATTAATACAACTGAATCATGCATTCAATTCTCGGCATCATCTCACATTAGGAAGCTTACACGGCAATACCCGGCATCAATTATATGAACCCGTTTATAATTATGAGCTCAACTTAACCAGACCCATAGAATATGGCATACAATATTTGTATACTAACACATTTTTTGAATCTGACCTCTGGTTAGATTGGCGCCAAATGGCGATAACCCAAAGCTCCCAACAAGAAATTATTTCCTTCGGATGGAGCGGTAAATTCCAATTGAATGCTCAGGCTTCTAAGCACAAATGGAGTATTCCTATGAGTAATTTGATTTATCACCAAGGCGGAGAATCTCTTACCATAGGCAAGCCTGTTCAAAACAAATGGAATGGAAGCGCTGGATTGCGATATGAGTACCAAAATAAATTACAATTCGAAAGTGTAGTTTTCGGTTCGCAGGATTTCTCGCCGCGATTATTAACGTCATTTAAAGATGGTCATGCTTGGTACAACCAAATAAAATTGAATCCTCAAGGCAAGCACCAGTTGGCACTTTCCCATTACTACGCAGAGGAGTTTTTTGCACCCTTAGGAACCAATTTATTCCTAAGTGAACAAATAGGAAACCCCTACAAGTTCACAAATTACCGGAATTTCTTAATGGCCCGATACCAATGGATGGGTGTTTTAATCCCAAATACTTGCATTTTTGATTTCAGATTTGAACCCATCTGGCACATTGAAAAAAAGCAATTCGCTTTCAGTGCTGGATTCTATGTTAAATATAGAATTGGGGCAGAAATCTATTAATTAAAGGAATAAACGAATCCCCATTCTATCAAGTCAGCGGTTGTTTTATTCGCCTTTAAACGAGCCATTGCCATTATATTAGAATTATAACTATACGTAATTCCTAGTGCTTCAAAATAGGGGGTTTTGTATCCTGGGTTGGGCTTATACAGGTACCAACCCAAATCAAACAACATACCCCATTTGCCAAAATACTGATGATATCCTGCACTAAGTCCGATATCAATTCCGTTAGAAATCGAAAATGGCTTCATGGTTTCAAACTTTTCAAAACGATAAAAAGGATCCGCGTGAGTTGCTATAGCCATTCGCAGGTTCGCCGCTTTTGAAATACTGCGTGCAGCACCCAGTTCAATAATAGGGACCCAAAAAGCCCTAGAATCGTCAATATCTAAACTTTTTCTACCTAACCTAAGGGAAGCGAATGGACGCCAAAATTCTCGTTTTAATTCAGATTGTTCAATGGGTGGTACTCCGATTTTTTTACTCATACCTATTGACACACTTGGGATATTGATACCTAAATTCGGAGCTTTCCATGCTCCATTGGAGAAATGACTAAATCTCAGTCCTAAATTGATACAGAGTGATTTTGACACCGTATGAGAACCAACAACATATAATTGTCCAAAAGCATTTCCCATAGAACCAATGGCCCGGTTTTGAGCGTTTGTTTTTACATCATAAGGATTCGTAACAATTCCCAAACCCATTGCAAAACCTATTGACAACTCATTCTTCTTTGTTGGCCTCCAGTATTTCTCCATATTGAGACCCAAGGCATAACCTTTTCCTAAAATAGAACTGCCTAAATCAGCCCCATATAACAAGGCCCCTAGGCGAGTTGACGAATTATTTATTGGTATTAAATATTGATACTGCAAGGAATGCACCGGCTTATACAAGTGGTACATATCCTCATGATGAGGAATAATAAATCCCCGATCGAACGTAACGCTATGGTGACCAAGACCAATAGTCTCGATAGTCTGAGTAAAGGCTGAAACGATAAAGAGTAAATGAAAAAAGACAATTGAAAATGCTTTTTTCATAGAGACCGGTTTTATTTTCTTGACTTATCTGTTGCCAAGACCATACGTATTCCCAAATTTGCCCCAATTTCCATTACATCTACCATTTGCTGAACGGTTAAGTTTCTATCTAAACGCAAAACTACATTCATGCGATTTTCGGGATTCTCTGGATCAAAGAAATTATCACGAGCAGCTATTAAACGCGCTTCAATTTCTTGAATGGGAAGCGGTACTTTCTCATTATCAATAAAATATTGAATACTTGATTTGGTTTCGTCGCGCTCATCAAACTTCACCGTTAATATCAATGGTTTGGTTTGGATGGTGCTAGTTGTTTTGGCCTTAGGCAACATGATTTTGATCACATTTGGATTGGCCAAAGTACTCGCGATCAAGAAGAACAACATCAGGAAGAACATAATGTCGTTCATAGACGACGATTCTACTTCTGCTTCTTCTCGGGCTCTTCTTCTTAGGTTCATGCGCTTGGGATTAAAGGTTTGTAGTCACTAAAATTTCCATCAATTTCAAGCTTTGCTCTTGCAATCTTTCCGCAAAACGATCAATACGACGGATGTATAATTGATATCCTAAAAATGCAATAATACCTACTAAAAGTCCTGCAAATGAGGCTACCATTTTAACATATAAACCATCGGAAATAGCACCTATACTTATGTCATTCGTAGTCGAAATCGAATAGAAAATATTAATTACCCCCCAGATGGTTCCCACAAAACCCAACATGGGTGCAACACGAGCAATAAGACTCAAGTAATGTAAATTACCTTCCATAGCACTGAGTTCCACACTGCCTTTGGTTTCCATAGCGCTTTCAATTTCTCGCATATTACTTCCTAGGAAACGCAAACCGGTTGCCAAGACTTGAGCTTGTGCAGTAGGCGTTCGATCGCAAAAAGCAAGTGCAGAATCAGGACGGTTTTCCTTCAAATTATCCTTAATCACATTGATTAAATTATCGTCTAACTTGGCTCTTTTACCCAAGTAAATCCAACGTTCTACAATAAAATAAATGGCAACTACCAGAGAAAGGGCTAATAAGGCCATTACAAAACCTCCCTTTCCCATGATTTCGAGTATAGGAGCCGACACGTGTTCGGTTGTCTCTGCGCCTGATGCTAGAGCAGTAGAATCGGCCATGGTGGTACCTGCTTGTAGGATAATGTCCAAATGAATCATATGTGTGTGCGAATAACGTGGGTTACACTAATAATAACGAATTCGGGATAAAAAAATTATCCCCAAAATACTCTGATTACTTAATTTCAGTGACACCGCCACTTACGATGAACTTCATAAGTGCACCGGAATCTACGTCTAAAGGTTCAACGTCTATTTTTTTTGCCACTATCAACTCCCCAGTAATGGCATAACTCATGGGCAGGTAAACCGTGCAATGTTGGGGCAATCCCACATCGGCTAAATCTTCTTGAGTTAGAAATCCGAAACGCCAATGGTACTCTGTAATTCTTACCTTAACGGGTTTCGTGAATTTTTTTTCTTTACCTACAAATGCTTTTGTAACATCTTTGGTAGTGCCAAAAATCCAACTTAATCCAGGCGCTTTTTCAATTACTCCTTCTAGAAAAGAAATTACCTGTTGGGCTACAACGCCCTCGGTAACTTTTCCGATTAATATAATCACCGCTATACCAGAGGCTAAGTAAAGTATGATTGCACCAAATGATAAATTGTTCAAGTGCAAAACATTTCCCAGTAGTCCTAAAATCCAAAATAGAATTCCTATAGTCAAAGCAATCGGCAGAACCACTAATAAACCTCTCAGAAACAAATTCAAAAGTTTCCGCATTCCGGATCGAGGGTTGATATTTTCTTGCACTTCTGAGTGTTTAATTTCCATATTTCAATAAATCTAATCCAATATCTCTTCTGAAAATAGCTCCTTCAAATTTTACTTCAGAAGCTAACTTTTGAGCCCGGGTAATGGCCAATTCCAGAGTGTCTTCCAAAACGGTTACAGCCGAAACCCGGCCACCATTGGTCAATAAATCCATCCCTTCCAACTTGACTCCGGCATGGAATATATATTGAGTATTTTCAATCGTTTCAATACCTATAATCATCTTTTTGCCTTTTTGAATTGAACCAGGATAACCTTCAGAAACTACAAATACCGTTGCTGCACATCGTGAATCCAATTCGAAATCAATATTGGCTAAATTGCCATGTGCAATTCCCATCAACATCGAAACCATATCTGTTTTTAGTCGTGGAAAGATAGCTTCGGTTTCTGGATCACCCATTCGAACATTATATTCTATTACCTGAGGCTCTCCTTCATTGTTCATTAGGCCTAAAAATAAAAATCCTTTGTAGGGGTTGCCAGAATTTCTTAAGGCATCTAAAGTGGGTTTTACAATCCGGTCTTCCACTTTTTGCATGAATGTTGCATCGGCAAATGGCACCGGGCTTATGGCACCCATACCACCGGTATTCAAACCCGTATCGCCCTCTCCAATTCGTTTGTAATCCTTGGCTGAACCCAATATTTTATAGTCAGAACCATCAGAAACAACAAATACAGAAATTTCAATGCCTTTTAAAAATTCTTCGATTACCACTTTGGCCGAAGACTTTCCAAACTTCTGTTCAAGGATCATTTCCTTTAACACAGCCTTCGCTTCATCTTTGTCTTCTGTAATAATAACGCCTTTTCCAGCTGCCAATCCATCTGCTTTCAATACAAATGGAGGTTCTAGGGTATCAATAAAATCCGAACCTTCATGTACGTTTTCTGCAGTAAAGGTCTTATACGCAGCAGTTGGAATACCTGCGTCCATCATAAAGGCCTTGGAAAAGTCTTTACTCCCTTCTAACTGAGCTCCAAATTTAGAAGGCCCTGCAACTGCGATTTCCCTATTGGTTTCCTTTGCTTTACCCTCAATAAAATCTGTAATGCCCGCAACCAAAGGATCTTCATTTCCGGGAACAACCAATTTGATGTTATGAGTGGAGCAAAAATCCCAAACAGCATCAAAATCATTAAGATCTAAAACTATATTTTCACCACAAGTGGCGGTACCTGCATTTCCTGGAGCAATGAATAATTGCGTACAAAGCGAACTTTTATTAATAAAATGAGCGAAAGCGTGCTCGCGTCCTCCTGAACCTAAAAGTAAAATATTCACCCAACAAAGTTAGTTGGAAAAGAGGAACTACTCCCAATCCAAATCGTCGAATTCGCTCGTTTTTGGCTTCAATTCTTCTGGATCGAATGGCTTTGGTTTCATTCTCTTGATGCGATCCACATAATTCACTTCCTTTTCGGATAAAAAGCGCCATTTACCGCGACCTAATTTTATTTTATCAAACTCTCCAAGTAAAACACGGTCTAGGGCCTCTACGTCGTATCCGAAATGCTCAAACATTCTTCTTACAATTCGATTACGACCCGAATGCACCTCCAAGCCTAAAATACTTGGATCGTTTTCATCAACGAAACCTATTTGACTGAATGCCATATAACCGTCTTCTAATTCAATTCCATCAACCCAAGCCAACATATGCTCTTTTGAAGGCTTCTTATGGAGTTTTGCACGGTAGATTTTCTTTATTTCAAAACTAGGGTGGGTTAATTTTTGTGATAAATCCCCATCATTGGTAAGAAGTAAAACACCCGTTGTATTGCGATCCAAACGACCTACAGGATAGATTCTTTCTTTGCCAGGCAAATCAATTAAATCCATTACGGTGCGACGTTCATCGGGGTCGCTCGTTGTTGTTATATATCCTTTGGGCTTATTTAAAAGAATGTAAACCGGTTTCTCAGGCATTATGCGCTGCCCGCTTACTTTAATTACATCTTTTGGACTCACCTTAACACCTAACTCTGTAACAGTTTCTCCATTTACGCTAACCAGGCCTTGTAAAATCATAGCATCGGCTTCGCGTCTGCTGCCCATTCCGGAATTGGCAATATAGCGGTTCAAACGTACTTCAGATCCTAATAGGTCAGAACCTTTTCTTAAACTATCTCCGGCTTTTTGAAACTCTTTATTACTTCCTTTATATCCGAAACGAGACTGTGTTTCTTTAGTTTCAATGCGTTCTCTTTTGATGCGTTTGGGTGCAGAAGGTTTTTCATCTTCGGTCCATGGGTTGCGTTTATCAAACTTTCTTTCTTTTGAAGGAAATCTATCGGAACTAGCATTTCTGCGATCGTCGCCACCACGGCCTTTGAAGCCACCGCGATCTCCGCCTTCTTTACGCTCAAATCCACCGCTTCTGCGATCGTCGCCACCACGGCCTTTGAAGCCACCGCGATCTCCGCCTTCTTTGCGCTCAAATCCGCCGCTTCTGCGATCGTCGCCGCCACGGCCCTTGAAGCCACCGCGATCTCCGCCTTCTCTGCGCTCGAATCCACCGCTTCTGCGATCGTCTCCACCACGGCCTTTGAAGCCACCGCGATCTCCGCCTTCTTTGCGCTCAAATCCACCGCTTCTGCGATCGTCGCCGCCACGGCCTTTGAAACCACCGCGATCTCCACCTTCTCTGCGTTCGAATCCGCCGCTTCTGCGATCGTCGCCGCCACGGCCTTTGAAGCCACCGCGATCTCCACCTTCTCTGCGTTCAAATCCGCCGCTTCTGCGATCGTCGCCGCCACGGCCCTTGAAGCCACCGCGATCTCCGCCTTCTCTGCGCTCGAATCCACCGCTTCTGCGATCGTCTCCACCACGGCCTTTGAAGCCACCGCGATCTCCGCCTTCTTTACGTTCAAATCCACCGCTTCTGCGATCGTCTCCGCCACGGCCTTTGAAACCACCGCGATCTCCACCTTCTCTGCGTTCGAATCCGCCGCTTCTGCGATCGTCTCCGCCACGGCCTTTGAAGCCACCGCGATCTCCACCTTCTCTGCGTTCGAATCCGCCGCTTCTGCGATCGTCGGTACCTCTTTTATTTCCACCTTTATAATCGCCGCGAAATTCTTCACGTTGCTTATACTCACCACCTCTTGGTGTGGTGTTTTTAGCGGGGCGATCATCCCTATTTTCAACAGGTTTTGCTGAATCTTTACTAACTGGTTTGCGATCTAATAAAGAACGTTTTTTTTCGGGTTGATCTTTTTTATCCATGGGGTTCGACTGAACCTGCAAAGTTAGGCAATAATATCAACACCCTCACTAAAAGGTATTTGTTTAACCAGCTTAACTTTATGATTATCGATTTTTTGATATCCGTATTCAAAACAAAATATCATTTGTTTCTGAGTATCGTACTCAATATGGGTATAGAAGTTAAATGTAAAACCAAGATTCTCAACGTATTTCAAAGGCACCAATTTTAAATCAGAAGCAATGTTATTGTATAAACCCATTAAAATTTTTCGGTTCTTCCTCAATCGGCCTTCAATCATTTTCTGAACTTCTGATTGTTGCGATTTTAAACGGTTATGAAACATGGATCTGCATGAATCCGAGCAGAATTTCTTATCGGTGCGACCCCTAAGTACTTCATTGCACTCTGGACAGTAGTTTTTTATGTTTTGCATAGGCTTTTGATTCTATGACATCTACATTGCTTTATTCCCTCAGATTTTCAGAGGTATTTATACCCGCAACTTTTGCAAAAAATGCAAAAAGGGGCCTAAACCCCTTTTTAAACATGGCAATCAACTCACTAGAATGGTATGCCCTCTTCGCTTTCATCGGCTTCCACCTCTTCGTCGCGCTCGATCTTCCTTTCTACCAACAACACATCTTTGACAAGAATTTCGGTTGTTCTCACCTCAACTCCATCTTTGTTCAAATACGAGCGATAACTTAACTTCCCCTCAATAGAAAGCTTCATTCCTTTCTTCACATAATCCTCTACCATTTTAGCAAGCGATCCCCAAGCAATTAAATTGTGCCACTGCACCTCATCATCAACCTCCCCATTTTTTGTCTTCTTCTTTTCATGGGTTGCCATACTCCATTTCGCGAGTTTATTACCACTCTCGAAATCCATGATCATTGGGTCTTTACCCACATGTCCGAACAAACGGACTGAATTCAATAAACTTTTCATAACATTTGTTTGTGTTAATTCAATACACCCCGTGTGCTATTGAATACCAATACAAAATTGGGGCGCAATGAACAACGCACTCGTAAACTAAACGTATATAAACGATTGTAAATATTTAACCGCACAAATTTGCGGCAGCACAAGCGGCTATGGCGGCAGTTTCCGCTCGTAATATTCGCGTTCCCAATTGAAGTTCGCGCATGCCTAAATTTTTCGCCATCTTAATTTCAGATTCAGAAAAATCACCTTCTGGTCCGATGAATACCACCGAATTTGAAACTAAGCTATTCGGTTTAAACGGCAGATCTTCTGAACAATGGGCAAAAAAGGATTGATTGCTCCCGTATGCAGCAACCGCTTCTTTAAAACTCATAAATTCTAAGATAGGCAACCAAGCACCGTGTGACTGTTTCATAGCTGCCACACAGGTCTTCATTAATTTTTCTAAAAATATTTTAGACCTTTCACTGTTCTCACATGCTATCCAAACAACGCGTTTAACGCCTAATTCAACCGCTTTCTCTAGGAGCCATTCCATTCTGTCCGTGCTTTTCAATACTCCTACTACCAATGTAAATTCTGGGGAAGGAATTTCCTCAATGTTTAAAATTTTTACTTGAACTGCCTTTTTTGAAGAATCTGTAATCTCTGCACGAAATCGTTTTCCCTTGCCATCTGTAAACACAATACTATCTCCCAAAGAAAAGCGAAGCACCTGTATCATATGTTTGGCTTCTGACTCGCCAAAAACAGCTTGATTGTCTTTTACTTCTTGGGTGAAAAATGTAAAATGTCCCGGCATTAATTAATTTTCCAAGTGGTACCTTCTTTTGAATCCATCAATTCAATGCCTTTATCTTTCAAACGATTACGAATGGCATCGCTAAGGGCATAATTTTTTTCTTGTTTGGCTTCACTTCTAAGTTGAATAAGAATATCCATTACTTCATTCATGGCGCCATTATCATCAGACCGATCCTGAGCGTTTAAACCCATAATTCCCCCAAAATATCTAGCAACTGCACTTCTTATTTCATCAATGTCCGATAACGTAAGCTTTGCTTTTTTATCGGAAGCCATGTTGATATACTTAGCTAATTCAAATAGCTGAGCAATTGCAATAGGTGTATTCAAATCATCGATTAATGCATTTTCAA
Source organism: uncultured Bacteroidia bacterium (assembly GCA_943789135.1). Taxonomy (GTDB): domain Bacteria; phylum Bacteroidota; class Bacteroidia; order NS11-12g; family UBA955; genus VMCP01. Next base: position 11,348 of record CALSSY010000018.1, on the reverse strand, counting down.
TATTTTGAACAATCTCCTTCGTGTTGAATGTTGATTCGGATTCAGGAACGACTCCATCTATTTTCTTGAATGCTTCGAGCAATCGTTTTAAGCCTTTCTCTGAGGCCTCTAAAGCTTCTTGAGAGAAATCTAATGTGCTGCGATAATGGGCTTGTAATACAAAAAATCGTAATGTATTCGGACCAAAACCTCGGGTTAACAAAGGATGATTCCCTTCAAAGAGTTCACTTACTTTGATTCCGTTGTTTAGGCTTTTCGCCATTTTCTGACCGTTTATAGTGATCATATTATGGTGCATCCAATAACGAGCAGGTTCGTGTTTATGTGCTGCGGTGCTTTGCGCTATTTCGCACTCATGGTGCGGAAATAACAAGTCCATACCCCCACCATGTATATCGAACTCAGAACCTAAATATTTCGCACTCATTGCCGAACATTCGATATGCCAGCCTGGAAAGCCTTTTCCCCACGGACTGCTCCATTGCATAATATGTTCAGGTGAAGCCCTCTTCCAAAGTGCAAAATCGTGTGCACTTTTTTTCTCCGACTGACCTTCTAGTTCTCTGCTTGCATTTCCTGCACCGGCTATTAATTCGTCTAAAACCCTACCGCTTAATTTGCCGTAGTTATGCTCTTTTTCATACGCTGTAACATCAAAATATACAGAGCCATTGGATTCATAAGCCAATCCTGCGTGTATGATTGACTCAATCATTTCAATTTGTTCTATAATATGCCCGCTCGCTTTGGGTTCTATACTAGGGCGCATAACATTCATTGCATCCATCACCCAATTGTAGGAGTCGGTATAGGTTTGCGCAACCTCCATAGGCTCAATCTGTTCCAATCGAGCTTGTTTTTGTAATTTATCTTCGCCTTCATCAGCATCGCCAACCAAATGTCCAACATCCGTTATGTTTCTTACAAAACGGACTTGAAAACCTTGATCCATCAATAATCTTCTAAAGACATCGAATACAATTGGACCTCTTACATGACCCAAATGCGGGGGTCCGTATACCGTAGGACCACATACATACATCCCCACCCTTCCTGGTGTCAAGGAATTAAATGGTTCAATGGTTCTTGAAAGGGTATTGTATAATTTAATTTGTGCCATGAATTAACGGTGGTCGTAATGTTCTGAATAATAAGATTGGTAGGCTCCACTTGTTACACCTTCCAACCATTCCTCGTTTTCTAAGTACCAATCAATGGTTTTTTCAAAGCCTTGATCAAAAGCTACAGACGGACTCCATCCCAATTCATTTTCTAACTTCGAGGCATCTATAGCATAACGGAAATCGTGACCGGCTCTATCTGTAACGAAGGTTATCAATTCTAATGATTTTCCTGCGGGACGGCCTAATTTGCGATCCATGATTTCGCATAATTTATGAACCAAGTCTAAATTTTTCCATTCGTTATTTCCTCCGATATTATAGGTTTCACCTATTCTGCCTTCATGGAAAATCACGTCAATTGCGGAAGCGTGGTCTTCTACCCATAACCAATCTCTCACATTCTCTCCTTTCCCGTAAACAGGTAATGGCTTATTGTTTTTAATATTATGGATCATTAAAGGAATCAATTTCTCGGGAAATTGATGACTTCCGTAATTATTAGAGCAATTACTTATTACAACAGGTAGTTTGTAAGTTTCATGGTATGCTCTTACAAAATGGTCTGAACTTGCTTTACTCGCGCTATAGGGGGAATTGGGATCGTAAGGCGTAGTTTCGGTAAATTTCCCATCATCTCCAAGCGTACCATAAACTTCATCGGTACTAACATGATAGAATCTGCCATCGGCAGCTTCACCATATTGTTTATATGCATTCAACAAAATCACCGTTCCAACTACGTTTGTCATAACAAAATCAATTGGATTGGTAATACTTCTATCTACATGACTTTCTGCTGCTAAGTGTATCACAGAATGAATTTTGAACTCCTTAAAAATTGCTTCAACATCTGCAACATTGGTAATATCGCATTTACGGAACGTATAATTCTCTGTTGTTTCTAAATCCGTAAGATTGGCTAAATTACCTGCATAGGTTAATGCATCTAAATTAATAATTTGATAATCGGGATAGCGATTCACAAACCTACGAACCACGTGAGACCCAATGAATCCAGCACCCCCGGTAATTAGTATATTCTTCTTCATTTTATTGTTTTTACATTAAAAATTCGGACTGACAATGGAGAATAAGGCGGAACCCCAATTCTACCCTTTGGTCCATAACCATAATCGGAAGTTGTCAAGAACTCAATATCTATACCTTCTCCCACGTAAAAAGGTAAGATATTTAAAGCTTTAATAGGATGGATTTCTCCGTAATAGTCGGCTTTATATTTTTTATATTCCAATCTGCTATCAATGATCAAATCGCCATTTAATCGTTTAACTACAACATCAAATTCTACTTCATTCGAGCCTTTGTGGATGGGAGCATTCCCTAATAAATTTGGAGCATACCAAATTCCATTTTCTATGTTTTGACTGTCAACCAACACCCTGTATTTGATCATTTCAAAGGTATCTAACTGCCAATTTTCTTTGAATTTGGCGGCATAATCGTCAATAGCTTTATTTTCTTCCAAGGCTCTTTTGAAGGTTTTATTGGCAAGAAACTCGTAATACTCTTGATTCGTAATTACCTTTTCAAGGTCGAAGACTACTTTGGCCATCTGTCCATCAGGAAGCAACTGAACCTTGTAATCGCTGGAATTTTTTAATTTCAAACTATCGGTGGAGAGTAAAATTTCCACTTTACTTCCAGGCGATGCCAATCGCAAAGCTTCGGTTAATTCGTTAGTGGCAATAGGTGGATATGGGACCTCTACAAGGGTATCGTTTCCGTAGGTTGTAACTAACGTATCTCCATTTGGACCTACAATCATGTAGTTTAATAAACAATAATGATCATTACTAAAGGGCGTTATTACGGGGTCGCCTTTTAAATATCTGTATTGCATTCCACTTGGAGTGGAGGTATAAGCGAAAAAGCTTCTGTACCCGTATAGACCAATAGAAAGAAGGGCCAAAACACCAATTATCCATCCAAAAATGCGTTGATTTCTCATATTGAAATTGCATTTAATTCTTCGCGATAGGCTTGGATTTCTCTCTTAAAGGTGGCAACAACCTCTTCTAGTGGGGCATCACTCGCCCCGCCTGCAGCATTAAAATGCCCACCACCATTAAAGAACTTGCCCGCAAACTCATTGACTCTAAAATTGCCTTTGCTTCTGAAACTCATTTTAACCTTTTCTGTACGATCGATAATCAACACGCTTAATACAATGCCTTTAATTCCCAATCCAAAGTTAACCAAACCTTCGGTATCTCCTGTAACCACATTAAATTCTTCCAATTCTTCGGGTGTTAAATAAATTAATGCTGTTTTACAATCTTCTAGTATTTCAAGTTTTTTATACAAGCAATATCCAAATAATCGGCTACGTGTTACGGAAAACACATGATAAATACGTTCGTGAATATTCACATGATCCACACCTATTTCCATCATCTGCGCCGCGACAATATGCGTATGAGAGCGGGTATTGATGTATTGAAAGTTGCCCGTATCGGTCATTAAACCCGTATACAAGCACGTAACTGAATCTTTGGTGATTGTTTCTAGACCAAAGTTATCTCTTGCCCATTCAAAGATCAACTCGCACGTACTTGATGCTTCGTTATTCCAAAATGCATAGGTGTAAAATTCTTCTGGATTTTGATGGTGGTCTACCAAAACTTTGGGTTTATCAGTTTCACCTATTAACAAGCCCAAATCGTTTATACGAGACAAAACATTGAAATCTAAACAAAAAAATCAGATCACAGGTATTTAACAAGTTTTTTTACTTGTTCGGGCGATTCCTCAAAATTGGTAACCGTTTCATTTCCAGGTAACCATGCAAGTGAATCGGAATAATCCGTTGGAGTTACAACATGCGCTTCAATTCCTAACTCTTTCATAATGTGCATCAAACCTAAAGTGGAGCCCATTGCATCGCCATCTGGCTTATGATGTGTAGTGATAAAAACTTTCTTGAATTTGCCGCTTTTTAAATCGTGAACCAGTTGAGCTGTTGAATTGATTTTCATGAATACTACAAAAATACAGATTACCTGAAGTAATTTTGAATTTTATGAGCCGTTCTGCCTATCAACTTTATACACTCGATAATGGATTACGGGTTGCACATGTAAAAAACCCCGTCATCCGCTTTGGTGCATTGTGGCTTTGTGATTCATGCTGGAAGTCGCAACGACGGCGAACATCCCGGTATAGCACATTGTTTGGAACACATGTTCTTTAAAGGAACAACCAAACGTAAAACCTATCATGTATTGAATCATTTGGAAGTAGTTGGAGGTGAATTGAATGCCTTTACAACCCAAGGAAATAACCACACTTTACGCAACGGTTCAGCGTACCCATTTTAAACGAGCGGTGGATATTCTATGTGACGTTGCCTTTCGCTCAGTTTTCCCTGAAAACGAATTAAAAAAAGAACGTTTGGTGATTGCAGATGAAATCCAAATGTATAAAGATACACCAGAGGAGAATATCTACGATGAATTTCAGGAATTGTTATTTGAAAATCACCCTCTAGCCCATAATATTTTGGGAGATACCGATTCACTAAGTAAAATTAGCAGAAGCGATTTAATTGACTTTACCCAAAGAAACTACCATCCTAATAATATGATTTTTGTGGTTGTTGGGAGCATTTCTCCGGATCGTGTTATCAAAACGTTGAATCAATATTCTCATGAAAACTTTCCTAACATTGAGAACACCTTGCATTCCCAGGTTAGTTGGAATTATAATGCATTTAGAAACAACAAAGAATCGGATTTTGGCCAGGCCTACGCCATAATGGGTTTACCTGCATATTCTGAAACACACCCAAAACGATTTGCTCTCATGCTCCTTAATAATTTATTGGGTGGACCCGGCATGAATAGCCGTTTGAATTTAAGCATACGAGAGAAATACGGCTATGCTTACAATATTGAAAGTGGATACCAGCCGTACAGCGATGCAGGCATGTTCCATTGTTATATAAGTTGTGAAGAAAAGTATATGAAGAAATCTTTGCAACTAATTGAAAAAGAGATCAAGAAACTCAAAGAAAAGAAACTTGGAAAAGTACAACTTTCCCAAGCCAAAAGTCAGTTATCGGGGCAACTTCTAATGGCCAATGAGAACAGAAACGGTTTATTGATACATATTGGCAAAGGGATTCTTAAATACGGAAGAGCAAAAAATATCGAGGAGACCATAACCGAGATTAATAAACTAAGCGCGGAAGAACTTCTTGATGCAGCAAATGAAAGTTTTAATTTTGACCAATTTTCCTATTTAAATTATTCGCCCACAAAATAAATGCCAATACAGCATCCCATAAGAGAACAAATTGCCTTGGGAGAAGGATTGCAACTCGACTTCAAACAAACCATCCAGAACCCGCGGAAAATTGCCAAATCCATGGTGAGTTTCGCCAATACAATGGGTGGTGATTTGCTTATTGGCGTAAGAGACAATGGCAGTATTGCAGGAATTAAATCCGAAGACGAAATACATATGCTCGAGTTAGCCGCCTCGTTCCATTGTAGTCCTGAAGTTGCTTATGTGGTTGAGGAAATTGAGATTGAGGGTAAAATAATTTTAAAAGCACACATTCCTAAAGGAAAGGACAAACCTTACTATTCTCGAGGCGACGATGATAAATGGTGGGTTTATGTTCGGGTTAATGATAAATGCATTTTAGCTTCGAAAACCAGTGTAGATTTCATGCGCACTGAAAGAAATGAAACTACGCTATCCATTGGAAAGCTGGAACAAGGTATCTTAAAGTTTATTGCAGAAAGAGAAAAAACTACCTTACCTGAAATTTGCAAAAAATTCAACTTAGGTAAACGCCGTACTAGCCGCATTCTTGTGGACCTAATGAAACTTCAAGCCATCAGAAGCCATACAACAGAAAAGGGCCGAGTTTTATACCTCGGCCCTTGAATAATGGTGTTATGTAATGATTAGTTTGTAGCGGACTCGAATAAAGCGCTCACTTTATCCCAATTTACAACATTCCAAAATGCTGCAATATAATCAGGACGACGGTTTTGGTAATTCAAATAGTAAGCATGCTCCCAAACGTCTAAACCCAAAATAGGTGTGCCTTTTACTTCAGCAATATCCATCAATGGATTATCTTGGTTTGGAGTTGAACTCACCACTAATTTACCATCGTGAACCAATAACCAAGCCCAACCGCTACCGAATCGTGTAGCACCCGCGCTTGCAAATTGGGTTTTGAACTCATCAAAAGAACCAAAACTTGAATCAATAGCAGCGGCTAATTTTCCACTAGGTGCACCGTTTCCATTTGGACCTATAACTTCCCAAAATAAACTGTGGTTGTAGTGGCCGCCTCCGTTATTTCTAACTGCAGGACTTAATTTGCTAATATTAGCAAGTAAATCTTCAATTGATTTTCCTTCTTGATCGCTACCAGCGATGGCCGCGTTTAGGTTATTAACGTAAGCTTGGTGGTGCTTGCCATGGTGTATCTCCATCGTTTTAGCATCGATATGCGGTTCCAACGCATTCAACTCATAGGATAATTTTGGTAGTTCAAACATGTCTTTATAATTATTATGATTTATAACAAATTTAACGAAGAATCGTTTGCTATCAAAAGCCTTTCTATCTATACCCTTATTTTTGCGACTACCTATATTTATAATAACAAATGGCCATACTCAGCATTCTAACATTGGAAACCATGTTACCCATTTTTTGGGAAACAATTGCGGCCATCCTTTCGCTTTGGTGTGTGTGGCTTGCCGCGAAAAACAATGTTATGAATTGGCCCGTTGCCATGGTGGCCTCGGTCATTTACGCTTATGTATTTTATCAAAATCGATTTTACTCCGAAACCTATCTGCAAATCGTGTTTTTTGCCTTTCAATCCTACGGCTGGTGGTTTTGGTCTAATTTTAATCCCAATAAAAGCGAAAAAACAATTCAACACATGCCTTCTCGCTTTAGAATAATCATTCCAATTGTATTCTTAGTCGTTTTTACAATTTGGTTGAATGTGTATTTATATTTTTACCCGAATGCGCAACAACCCTATATTGATGCATTTTTAACGGTACTCAGTATAACGGCTCTTTGGATGCAAGCAAGAAGGTGGCTTGAAAATTGGTATTTGTGGATTTTGGCAGATTTGTTTTATGTACCCATGTTTTTAATTGGAAATCAATATATAACATCCGCACTTTATGCCTTATTTGTTGTTTTAGCTACAAAGGGATTATTAATGTGGCGACAGGAAATGAACCTTCAAGAATAAATCAAAATTCAGGTTGTATTCAAACAAAAGAGGCCATCCTTGCAGATGGCCTCTTCCATAACACAAACAAACGTTTGCTTTTATTTCTTTGCTGCTTCTGCTGCCGCTTGCATCAATGCACGCGTTGTCTTAACAGATAAGATCGCATTCTCTGGTGCATCTAAAATCTCAAGATTCTCAAGAGAAAGCACTCGTACCTTCGCACTCTGTCCAATTTCCAATGTATCGATAGATACATCTACGAAATCAGGCATATCTTTCAAATCACCGCGCAAACGCAAACGGTTGATTTTCTTTACCAATTTACCACCGGCACGTACACCAGGAGAGTTTCCTACTACACGAACAGGTACTTCCATTACAACTTTCTTTCCAGCTGCTACTTCTAAGAAGTCAGCGTGAATGATAGCTTCTGATACAGGGTGGAACTGAATATCCTGCAAAATGGCATTATATTCTTTACCATCCAAGTTCAATTGTACTTTATACGCGTTAGGCGTGTAAACTAAATTTTTGAAATCAGCTTGATAAATAGCGAAATGCGTTCCTTCTTTTCCGTCGCTGTACATAACACAAGGCACCATACCCTTGTTGCGCAATTCTTTTGCGGTGCGTGTTCCTACCTCACTGCGTAGTTCACCTTTTAATAAAATGGTTTTCATATTCTAAATTTATAATTATTTGATTTGTTTGAGATCCAAGGAAGTCTGAGAGTTAAAGACTTGCTTGAACAAAGAACTGATACTTCCGTTCTCGTGTACATTTCTAATAGCTCTTGCAAATAATGGAGCTACTGAAAGTACTTTAATTTTATCTATATGACGCTTTAGAGGAATGGTATCGGTAACCACCAACTCCGTTAAAACTGAATTTTCAATATTTTCAAATGCTTTACCACTTAGCACAGGATGGCAACATAGAGCTCTTACGGTTTTAGCACCTTTTTCAGTTAGCATTTGAGCCGCCTTACAAAGGGTTCCACCGGTATCAATGATATCATCAATTAAAACAACGTCTTTACCTTCAACATCACCGATAACCGTCATATTGGCAATCTCATTGGCACGCTTACGCTCTTTATCACAAATTACCATTGGAAGGTTGAGCAATTTTGCAACCTCACGAATTCGATTTGAAGCTCCTACGTCAGGGGCTGCAATAACCAAATTATCTTGGCTCAATGTCTTGATATAAGGAACAAAAATGATGGAACTTTCTAGGTGGTCTACAGGAACGTTAAAGAATCCTTGGATTTGTGGAGCGTGCAATTCCATAGTCATTACACGATGTGCTCCGGCCGTACTCAATAAATCTGCAACCAATTTAGACGCAATGGAAACACGAGGTTTATCCTTACGATCTTGACGAGCAAACCCGTAATAAGGAACCACAACTGTTATGTAATTAGCACTTGCGCGTTTTGCTGCGTCAATTGCCATTAACAATTCCATTAGATTATCGCTACTTGGGTACGTAGATTGAACGATAAATACATCGCAACCACGGACAGATTCCATAAAATTGGGTTGAAATTCACCATCGCTGAATCGACTTACAGCCAATTCTCCTGGTAAAGTTCCGTAAAATTCGCAAATAGCTTTAGTAAGGTCTAGGGAGGCGGAGCCGCCAAAAATTTTGACAGGGTGTATAAGTGAAGTCATAATAGGATTTTACTTTCTCGTGGGACCTTCCCAGATATCATCAAATCGTTTTTGTTGTCCGACTAGGGCTCGAACCTAGACTCTTCTGAACCAAAATCAGACGTGTTGCCAGTTACACCATCGGACAATTTTCGGAGTGCAAAAATACGATAGATTTCCACTTTAGCAAAAAGCTTGCGGTTTTTTTTTTCGTGTTGAAGGTTTATCACCGCGATTCGCTACAAAGCTTATCTTTTTACAATACCTGTATTACTTGGGTATCGGATTTCAACGGACTGCTCAACTGCACCATATAATTGCCTGGTTTCAAACCTTTTAAATCCATATCAAATTCATACTCACCCGCAGAGTGCGACCGGTCAAAATACACGTAAACCAAACGACCCAATGCATCGTACAAGCGCAATTGCAAATTACCGCCGGCATCTGTTCGGTAAGAAACTACAGTTTTATCTTTTGCGGGATTCGGAAAGATCGTACCAAGAGAAATCTGCGTCATAAAATCGGCAAACGTATCGATTTTACTCAAATTATTCTTGAAAATAGGCAAGGTATTAAAATCATCACCCAGTAAAGACTTCACCTCAGAACTAGGCAATTCAAACCAATCTTGTAAAATACTGCCGTAAACTTGTCGGAAATCGAACTGCATGGGAACGTTATCATTCACGGTAGTTGCGCTTGGAATACGGGGATTGTTTCCAATTATACCCGGTTGAACGGCATCTCCGAAAACCATTAATGGAGCAGCCGCTCCGTGATCGGTACCTGTACTTCCGTTACTCTGAACCCGTCTTCCAAATTCACTAAAGGTCATGCCTACTACCCTGTCACTAATACCCAAAAGTTCCAAATCGTCTTGAAAAGCTTCCATAGAAGCACTTAACTGGGATAATAAAGTAGCATGAAATCCTTCTTTGGTATCGCTTGTATCAACTTGCGCGCTATGGGTATCAAAACCACCAAGTGATACCATATAAACTGGGGTTTGAAGACCACCATGAATCAAACGGGCAACAATTTTCAGTTGTTCCGCTAAGTTGCTTCCACGACCACCTGTTGGATATTTGGTAGATTTATTAGTCCCTTTTGAAGCGGCTTCTTTAATTACATCCGCGTATTCATTGGTTTGTTGCGCCAATAAGCGAATATAGGCCAGCTCATCACCTGCCGGAGTGGATGGAACATTTCCAGAAGCATTATCTAAGAGATTATAAAAACTCTCAGGGTTGGTTACAGCCATTCCCATATTGGTGTTAGGACCCATAAATGCCAGAGAAACCAAAGGTCCAATCTGAATAGCCAAAGGGTCTTTCATAGTTGCATTCGGATAATCCTCAGGAAATTTCGGATACCGCTTGTCTAGATATCTACCCATCCAACCTGTTGTAAGTACTTTATCACTGTCAGAAGCACTCATCCAAATGTCCATGGATCTAAAATGAGAAAAGTTAGGTTGAGGATAACCCACCGATTGTACAATGCTCATTTTATTGTTATCAAAAAGGCGTTGTGCACCTGTCATTTTAGGGTGAAGTCCGGTTTTGGTCGTGTTTTTTAACTTAAGCACCGATTCCTCCGATAATAAAATATTGGAGCGTGCCTTGCTCAAATTACTGTATTGATCCAAGGGAACAACCATATTCAAACCATCGTTACCTCCATTCAATTGAATAATTACCAATACCTTGCCATTTGCACTTCTTTTGCCCAAAGCTCCTAATAAAGAACTGTTCTGAACCGAACGCAACGACATTCCATTCAAACTAATTGGCAATACCGTACTGGCCGCCGCTGTTTTGATAAATGATCTTCTTTTCATGCCGTTGGTTTTAAGAAAGCTGATATTCAGAAAGGTTCATGATGCGTTTAAATAGGTATCCCAATTTTAAGGTCACGGAATCTAAGGCCGTGGCATGGTTGGGGTAGGATGGGTTCACGGCTGCATCGTACTCTTCGGTCCAATTGTAATCGGGGATGCCTCCAGGTAATAAAATCTCCTTTAAATCGGCGATTTGTTGGGTGTTTAAGGTCATTGGCAATAGAAAATGACAGGCCTCGTCTATTAATTTGTTGACATTGTTGGGCTCAGAAAATTGATTGGTAATTTTCCAAACATCAACTTTCATGGTATACGTACCAATTTTATGACCAATCCATAATAAATAATCCTGCAATTCATTGCGCTTTGGCAGTGAATCAGAGGTTATCCAAGACCGATGATAAAGTGGCAACTGGTGCCAAGCATCCCAACCCGCCACGCTCGGTGGGTCTCCCAAATCCATTTGATTCAGGGCCGTATATCCT
>CALSSY010000017.1 GCA_943789135.1 uncultured Bacteroidia bacterium | reverse complement strand
TTCTGTGGGTTTTGCTGCTTTATTGTCTTCGCTACCCGGCTTCTTCTTCTTTCAAAAGTGAAGCAAAATCTAAACTTGATTTCAACAGATGATACCAAGTGAAAAGTTTTTTCATATCACTGGGATATACACGCTCACGATCGTAATTTGGCAGTACTTGAGCCATTAAACTCTTCGCTTCGTCGTTATCAAGTTTGCTATTTGGGATAGTCGTGCCAGCGTCTTCTAGTTCTTTTATTTGATGGATTACTTGGGCTAATTTCACTTCCCCTTCGTCGGTAAACATAGAAATATCAGATAGAATACTCACTCTTTGGCGCAGGTTGGTGGAGAATTTTTTGCCATCAGCAAGAGCTTCAAGAACCAATCCATTTTTATTCTGTCCCAATATTTTATGCAATCCGGGCAATCCGGTTACCGATACAACGTCCTTTTAATTCCATAGGGAACAAATTTCCATAAATTTCCCCAATAAGCCAAGCACATCCCCCCTGTGAATCGAAATATTTATGATACTTTTGAATGATGCCTTCTACGGATATAAAAGATTTTCAAGCCCTAATGGCAGAACCCCTTAGATTGGAAGCGGTAAAGGCGCAAATCGAAAAAGATTTTGGCCTAGCGGGGTTTGAATTTACGGGAGATATTATTACTTGGGAAGCTTTAATTGAGGCATTAACCAAGTCGATTGAAACCATCCGCACACGGAATTCATCTCAATGGATGAAGATTGTTTATCGCGTTGATTTAACAGAAAAGCAATATCGTTTTGTGAAAGCTTTGGGCGGTGATTCTCACGAAAATTTAGCAAAGGCAGTCGTGTTAAGGGAATTCCAGAAAGTGCTTACGCGGGAGCGTTATTCCAAGTCTTAATGGTATATCGAATTCGTTCCCGGTTTATTTTCTTTATTTTTGTTTCGTGATAATCGTAACTGGCGCTTTAGGTTTTATTGGCTCGGCCCTGATTGGGGAATTATTGAGAAATGGCTACGGCCAAATAATCGCCGTTGACGATTTCAATAAAAAAGAGAAGCTCGAAAATCTGGAAAATAAGAACGTATTGCAACGCGTTTCGAGAAACGAATTTTTAAATTGGATGCCCGAACATGCGAGAGAAATTCAATTTGTTTTTCATATTGGTGCCAGGACCAAAACCAACGAATTTGACTTGCAGGTTTTGCAAGATTTGAATGTGAATTACACCAAGCAAATCTGGGGGATGTGTACCCAATTTTCTATTCCATTGATTTACGCATCTTCTGCCGCAACCTATGGAAATGGCGAAAACGGTTTTGATGACGATCCTGCCACTCGGAATAATTTGAAACCCATGAATCCTTATGGCAATAGTAAGCAAGAAGTAGATGTATGGATATCGGAACAAACGGAAACACCACCGTTTTGGGCCGGTTTTAAATTTTTCAATGTATTTGGCGCCAATGAATTTCACAAAGATCGTATGGCTTCAGTGGTTTTTCATGCATTCAATCAGATTAAAGAAACCGGAACTATGAAGCTTTTCAAAAGCTATCGTGCAGATTATGCCGACGGAGAACAAAGGCGTGATTTTGTGTACATTAAGGATGTTTTGAATGTATTGATGTATTTCATGGAAAATCGGAAAAATTCGGGAATCTATAATCTGGGAAGCGGTCAGTCACATACATTTAAGGAATTAGCTCAAGGGGTTTTTAAAGCATTACAAGTTGAAGAATCCATTCAGTACATCGATATGCCTATTGATATCCGTGATAACTACCAATATTACACTGAAGCCAATATGCGTCGAATTCGTGAGGCTGGATATAAAAAAGATTTTTGGGATTTTGATGCTGCAATCGCAGATTACGTAACGGACTATTTAATCCCGCATAAATATTTATAACATGTGGCGCAAACCCGGTATATGGTTAGCTCTTTTAGGCGTGATACTCATTACTTGGGGTGGGAGTTTGAGATTGAAAAATCCCAAAAATATTGATCGAAAAGGCGACGAAATTATTCATAAAGCCGAATCAAATGTTGCTCGAATTGATTCGAGTCTCGTTCAACTTGAAGAGAGATTGTTTAATTCCGACGCAAATGCATTTGTTGAGATCTGTGATTCAATGGAATTATTGGGTTTCAGATTTTTAAATGGAACGCCTAAAGTTTGGAATTCTCAGAATTACCAGCTCAATGCATTACGTGAAAATTCATTCGAAGTTGTTGAGCAAAACGGGGTTTATTTGGCCGTTTGGTATAGAAATAGAGATTCAATTTCATTAATTCTCGCGAGTAATTTATTTGAGTTAGAATTTCCAGAAATCACAAGCTCTGAAACATACAACCCTGAGTTGGATCTGTTTTTAGGTAATGTCCCCGTAGAGAATTCAAAACCGTTGAATTTAAAAGGGACTTGGATAAGGCCATACCCATATTATTTAGTCCTATTCGATTACGAACTCTCTAAATTCCCGGATATACTCATTTTATGGGGCTTTCTTGTTTTGAGTTTAGGAATTTACCTTTGGAGTATTGAGAAGTCAACTCGTTGGTGGGCATGGGCAAATATATCAGTATGGATCACATTCTTAGTATTACAATATACCGGTACGATATTGATTTCGTTGAAAAAATGGTCCGTTTTTACATCAGATGTGTTTTTTTATAATGCGTATCTATCCAATTTAGGAAGTACCCTGATCATCTTCCTTGTTGGAATTTGGATTTTGCGATTTTTACTAAATTCTTTGCATACATTTCTTTCAAATTCCGCAAATATCACAAAGTTATTGGTTAGATCCGGATTGTGGTTGTTATCCACCATATTGGCTTTGTTTTCATTTCATTTCACTGGCTTTTTAGTCGAAAAAACGGATATCCATTTTCGCTTTACGGAACTGCTATTAATAGATTCAACGTCGGTTTTATCTGTTGGTTTGGTTGTATTACTTTTCGCTGCTGTTCTGTCAGTTATTCAATTTCTGCTCAAGCAAATTCAAACGAACCCTGTTCCAAAAGAGAAAATTGCCGCTTGGATTTCCTCTATTCTCGTAATAGCCATTGCTTGGAATATGTGCAGTCCTGTAACATGGATATATACATCCATTTTTATAGGTTTGATTTTGCTCAGATTGCAACTTAAAATTATTAATCGACCTGCATTAAGGTGGTATACGGAAATCCTAGTACCGTGTTTACTTGTGAGCATATGGGTGAATAATCAACTCAAAACTGAGGAGTTAAACCAACGAGATTTCTTTGCATCTTCGTTGATGATTGAACCGGATTCTGATGTAAAAGTTCAATTGTCAGATGCAGAAAGCGGACTCAATAAGGACTTACCCATTTTTGTGACTCTGGGTTTTCAAGAGAATAAAACTGAGGAATTTGAAAACACCCTGCAACAGCAGTATTTCAGTGCACTTTTAGAGAGTTTCGATGTTTCTATTTTTGGATACGACGCTGAGGGTAACGTTATTAGTACAAATAAATCTGCTGATTTTGGAAGCTTAAACGCCTTGTATTTTAGCGATGGTGGTATTCAAGTTACCAAGCAATTTTATTTAATCAATGAGAGAAGGTTGTCCGGGTCTTACATAGGTAAATTCTCGGTTTTTAATGATTCTGCTTTACAAGCAACCTATTTTATTTTGGTTTCACCGTCATCTACGCGAACCAAAGGTAGACTGACCGATGTTTTGAATAACAGTCCTTCTCGTGAAATTCTTAATCGAAACCGATATTCCTATGCGGTTTACAGCGGAAAAACCTTATCTAAACATTATGGAGAATACAATTATCCAACAACGCTAAATTGGCCCGTGAGTGCAAAGTCGGAAATGGAGTATTCCGAGCCCAATTATCATCATATAATTCGTGAAGATTTCTATGGAAATCTAATCGTGGTAAGTCGTTCTAAAGAAAGTTGGGTAATAGCCTCAATTCAGTTTACGCTCTTTCTTTTTGCAGGAATATTTTTCACGGTTTTACTGTATACATGGTTGTGGTTCGAAGAGCGACTCAAAATTAAGATCAATCCAAAACATTGGAAACGACGTATGCCTATGGGCATCAATATGTTATTTTCGGAAAGATTTTTACGGGAATCTTGGTTCATCAGCAGAAGAATCCAAATCTATATTATATGGTTGCTCATTTCGATTTTTGGTATCGTTTTATATACAACCATCAATTACTTCACCATTAATAATACGGAAAGACAACGCGAAGAATTATTGGTAAAGGTCAATCAAATTGCCAATAGAATTTCCGGTCAGAGTAATTTGGATGCGCTTGTAAACCAATATGAAGTAGGATTGATTTACGATATGGCAGATTCGTATCAAACAGATATCAATCTGTACGATGCCTTTGGTCAATTAATTGTATCTACAAATCCCAGATTATTCAAAGAGCAGTATCGCTCTATTTATATGAATCCTTCGGCTTACGAACAATTCAAATTTAAAGCATCAAGTACTTTTGTATTGAATGAGAAAATATCAGAATTGGAGTACATTTCGGCTTATTCCGTTATTAATGATAATCGATTGAATGTAAGAGGATTTGTAAATCTACCATACTATTCGAATCGTGTAGATTTATATCGACAGATTTCCAGTTACTTGGTAACGGTAGTGAATATTTTTGCCATACTATTTGCCTTGGTATACATCATTACGCAAATTATATCTACGCGCATAACACAACCATTATTACTAATTCGCGATGAGATTTCGCGAATGAAGTTGGGCGTACGCAATCAGCCAATTGCCTGGAATCGAAATGATGAAGTTGGATTATTGGTTTCTGAGTATAATAAAATGATCGATGCCCTAGACGTTTCCTTGAATAAATTATCGGAAGTAGAGAGGCAAGGAGCTTGGCGAGAAATGGCCAAGCAAGTAGCCCATGAAATTAAGAATCCCTTGACTCCCATGCGATTATCCCTACAGCATTTAGAATATGCCATGAGTCGCAAAGACGACAATATTCAAGATAAAATAAAGAAAACAATTCAGTTGTTAATTCGACAAATCGATAGTTTGAGTTCAATGGCGGAAGAATTTTCATCGTTTGCAAAAATGCCTGAACCCAAAATGCAAGTCACAAACTTTAATGAGGTACTGCAAGATGCCGTTTTGTTAATGGAAAGGGAAATGGGGTATACCATTGAATGCGAGATTCCTGATGATACCATCGAAATGCAAGCCGATCCGCATCAGCTTGGTCGTGTGTTTAATAATCTTTTCAAAAATGCAATTCAGGCCATTCCCGAAGATAGAACCGCACATGTTCATGTAAAAGTAATTTTGAGTCCAAGTCATTTCACAGTTGTGGTTTCTGACAATGGAAAAGGAATTCCTAAGGAATTGCACAATAAGATTTTCAGTCCGAATTTCTCTACCAAAAACAGCGGTATGGGATTGGGGCTCGCTATTTCTAAGAAAATCGTAGAGCAGTTTGGGGGCACGATAGATTTTGTTTCAGAATTGGATAAAGGGACAACCTTTACCTTAGTCTTTCCGCATTTGCTGGATTAATTGTTGTGCTTTTACAAAACCCATTCTTGAAATTGGGCTTGTTTTAAATTGTTCTAAAAATGCAGTTTCTTGAATTTTTTCCCAATCCTTTATGCCCCAATTTATTGCATCATTAGGTTCAAATCGAGGCTCTTCATGAGGCTCAGAAAAGCGGTTCCACGGACAAACATCTTGGCAGATATCACATCCAAAAAGCCAACCGTGCATCATTCCCAGTTCTGTTTCTTCCAAAGGTTCGGACTTTTCGATACTCAAATACGAAATGCATTTGTTGGCATCGATAACTTGGTCTTGCACAATGGCTTGGGTGGGACACGCATCGATGCATCGGGTGCAGGTTCCGCAATGATCGCTTTGAATGACCGGTGCCGCTTCAATTGACACATCCAAGAAAATCTCAGCTAAAAAGAAAAAACTTCCAATCCCCTTGCGCAAGAGTAAGCTGTTTTTACCAATCCAACCCAAACCCGCTAATTGGGCCCACTGTCGTTCCATAACCGGAGCGGAATCAACAAATACACGAGATTTTACATTGGGATACTCGTTTTGGATGTGTTGTAATAATTCAAAACAACGATCCTTTACTACTCGGTGGTAATCTTCTCCGTATGCGTATTTTGCAATTTTTGGACTCTCGATTTTTTGCGAATTCTGCGGAAAGTAATTGTAGGCCAAACATACAATCGTTTGAGTGCCTGGTACAAGGTTGCGCGGATCCAATCGTTTTTCCACATTGCGCTCTAAATACCCCATGGTACCTTGATATCCCTTGTTTAGCCAAGAGTGCAGGTTAGATTCTTCTTCCTCAAGTTTGCGGGCAGCTACAAAGCCACACGCTAAAAATCCGAGTTCCAAAGCCCGTTTTTCTATTTCTTGGGCAAAGGACATATCAAAACAAACTTGGGGATTGCCCTTGATGTGGGATTTTTCCTAAATGTCGAAACGCTTTAGGCGTTGCCTCCCGACCTCGAGCTGTTCGTTGGATGTAGCCTTCTTGAATCAAAAAGGGTTCATAAACCTCTTCAATGGTGCCAGCATCTTCTCCAACCGCAGTTGCTATAGTATTCAAGCCTACAGGACCACCTCTAAATTTATCGATAATGGTGCTCAGAATCCGATTATCCATTTCGTCTAAACCGTCGGCATCTACATTCAACGCGTTCAAAGCAAATTGAGCAATGTCTAAAGTAATGGTTCCATCGCCTTTTATTTGAGCAAAATCGCGGGTACGTCTTAATAAAGCATTCGCAATACGCGGCGTCCCTCGGCTTCGACGTGCAATTTCATAAGCGGCTTCGTCGTGAATAGGGGCTCTTAAAATATTGGAGCTTCTAGATACAATTTGAGTTAAGATTTCAGCGGTATAATATTCCAATCGACAGTTGATTCCAAAACGGGCTCTCAAAGGTGCTGTTAATAATCCACTTCTGGTGGTTGCTCCAATTAAAGTGAACGGTGACAAATCGATTTGTACGCTGCGGGCATTCGGGCCAGTATCGATCATGATATCGATACGATAATCTTCCATCGCGGAATACAAATATTCCTCAATTACGGGACTCAATCGATGGATTTCATCAATAAATAATACATCTCCTTTATCGAGATTCGTTAATAAACCTGCCAAATCTCCGGGCTTCTCCAAAACAGGGCCGCTTGTAATCTTCATTGAACTGCCCATGGCGTTGGCCACAATGTGACTCAATGTGGTTTTACCCAAACCTGGGGGGCCATGCAATAAAATATGATCCAGAGCTTCCTCACGTTGTTTAGCCGCAAGTACAAAAACCTTTAGATTTTCTAGAATTTTCTCTTGTCCGGTAAAATCATCAAATTCTGCCGGTCGCAATACCTTTTCGATATCTTGATCGGTTTTACTTAGATTTTCGTTATTCGGATTGAGATGGGGGTTCATAGTGTTTATTTAACCAAAGAACGTAAAATTTGTTCTAATTCGGTATTCACAGGATAGAGTGGAGGGCGCACAAATGTTTCGCAAAGTCCCATTTCATTAAGCATAACTTTGATGCCTCCAGGACTTCCATCCTCAAAAATACGGATAGAACCCTCTAGGATTTCATAGTGGGCCATTCTAGCATTAGCATAATCGCCATTCAAACAATCGCGAACCATACCTGAAAATTTCTTTGGGTAGGCATGATTGATTACCGAGATTACACCGGATGCCCCTAATGCCATCATTGGAAAGGTTAAAGAATCATCACCGCTTATTACATGAAAATCTGCAGGTTTATGTTGCAGTAAATGCATGATTTGCTCCATATTACCGGATGCCTCTTTGGTAGCCACAATATTTGGATGTTTGGCCAATTCAATTTGAGTTGAGGCAGTCATGTTGCTTCCAGTTCGTCCTGGTACGTTATACAGAATAACCGGTAATGGACTTGCATCGGCAACCGCTTGGTAGTGGGCGATAATACCGCGTTGGTTAGGCTTGTTATAATAAGGACTCACCGATAAAACATAGTCGTAACCCGTAAAATCGGTAGTTTTCAATTGGTTTACCAGCGCTTGTGTATTGTTGCCGCCCATGCCAATGACCAGAGGAACGCGTTTTTGATTATAGCGCACTACGGCTTGCATGATTTCTAATTTTTCTTCCGCCGATAGGGTGGCACTTTCCCCCGTGGTTCCTAAAACAACCAAGTATTCGGTACCATTGTCAATTTGATGGTTGACAATTCTCTCAAGTGCGTCAAAATCAATACTTAAGTCGGCTTTGAAAGGGGTTATTAATGCTGTTGCGGCTCCTTGTAATCTGTTCATTTTAAATGTTTAAAGAAATTATCTATGCTCTTCAAGTAGTCGGATAATGTTTCTTCCTGCCTTGATTTTAATAATATATTGAAATAAGGTTTGTATTCTAACTGATAAGCACTTACTCGGTAGGGTGCTCTTGAGCTTAACGCAAAACCCATATCCGAATAAGAAAAGGTTCCGTTTAAATTCAAAAAAATATCGGCTTTGAAATCTTGTACTTTTTCCAAAACCTCTTTCTTGGGGAATCCTGAGAAACTCACATCTTTCAAACACAAGTGCAAGGTATTTGGCGCTTGATGAACCGATATGGTTTTAGGGTCTCTGGTCGGATAAAGGATAACTTGTAGTATTGCGAAGTCTTTTTCTTTTAATGACTTGCAATAAGAATCAATTGTTTGTGAATGTTGTTGATATAAGTGTAATCCCACAAAAACGATACAGCGCTTTGATTGCGAAAATGGTATAACAGGAGAAAGTTTGTTCAATGAACTTTTCCCTTTGAATACCCATATCGTATCTTTAATGCTATTTCTTTTTTTGTTCGCGCTCATGACCCAATCAGAGATAAAAATTCTGTTTCGCTCAACAAAGGTACTCCAAGTGTTTCGGCTTTAGATAATTTTGAAGGGCCAATTCCAGATCCGGCTAATAAAAAAGTTGTTTTTGCACTTACACTTGATCCAATTTTTCCGCCATGCGCTTCTACCAAAGCTTTTAATTCATCTCTGGAATGAATTTCGAAAACTCCAGAAATCACAATGATTTTACCTTCTAATTCAATGCCCTTTGCCTCTCGTTTAGCGGCTTTGAAATTCAAACCATGGTTCACAAGACGCGTTATCAAATATTGATTTTCCGAATTTTCAAAAAATCGAATTACACTCTCTGCAATTCTATCTCCAATTTCATCTACAGCCACCAATTCATCTAATCCGGCCTTTGATAATGATTCGATATCTTGGAATGCGGATGCCAACTTTTTGGCAACGGTTTCGCCTACGTAACGTATACCCAGTGCAAATAGAACCCTTTCAAATGGTTGGTTTTTACTTTCCCGAATTCCGTCAATAATATTCCGAGCGCTTTTTTCCCCCATCCGTTCCAATTGTAAAATATCGGCTTCTTGGAGATCATAAAAGTCTGCTACGTTTTTAACCATTTCAGAACGATATAAGGTTTCACATAACTCCGAACCCACCGATTGGATATCCATGGCCTTACGTCCTATAAAATGCTCAAGCTTCCCAATGACTTGTGGTGGACATAAACGTGTATTGGGACAGTAATGTTGTGCTTCACCTTCATTCCTAACTAGCGCTGTATCGCACTCAGGGCATCTCTCGATAAAAGGTTGCACGGGTGTATTCGGATTGCGGGATTCCAAAACCACGCCGGTAATTTTTGGTATGATTTCACCTCCCTTTTCTACATAAACCTGGTCTCCTACACGAACATCCAATCGTTGCATTTCATTGGAATTATGTAAACTAGCCCTTTTAACAGTAGTGCCCAGAAGCAAAACTGGTTCTAATTCAGCAACGGGAGTAATGGCGCCAGTTCGTCCTACTTGGTAGGTAATGCCCAATAATTGAGTTTTTGCGGTTTCAGTTGGGAATTTATAAGCGATTGCCCATCGGGGCATTTTTGCCGTGAACCCCAATTCTTCTTGTTGCGTTATTGAATCAACTTTCACAACTACACCATCGGTGTCGAAGCTCAAATCATGGCGTTTTAATTCCCATATTTTCAAAAAATCGATTACAGCATCGATACCCTTGCAAACTTGAGAGGTATCGGGAACTGGCAATCCCCACTGTCGTGCTTCATTGAGCCCTTGTGAATGCGATGGAAAAATGATGTCTGCTCCGTAATAATGATAAAGTAAGATGTCCAAGGGTCTTTTAGCAACCTCCTTGGAATCTTTAATTTTCAAAGAACCCGAAGCCACGTTTCTTGGGTTAGCATATAAAGGCAATCCAGCTGCAGCACGTTCTGAATTCAGTTTTTCAAAACCTTTACGATGCATGAAAATCTCTCCGCGTATTTCAAATTGATTTGGTCCATTTCCGGATAGTTTTTTTGGAAGATTTCGCAAGGTTTTTACATTTTCAGTGACCACGTCTCCCTGAATACCATCTCCTCGGGTAATGGCCTTCGTTAAATAGCCATTTTCGTATTGCAGGGATATGGCTAAGCCATCGATTTTGAGTTCGCAACTGTACGTAACCGTTTCAATTTCTAAGGCTTTTTTAATGCGTGCGTCGAATTCTTTAAGATCGTCGGCATTATACGTATTCCCCAATGAAAGCATGGGGCGCTGGTGTTTCTCCGTAATGAAATCTCCGGTTGTGTCCGAACCAACATGCTGTGTGGGAGAATCGGGGTCAATCAAATCGGGAAATGAACTTTCCAATTGCTCCAATTCTTTAAGCAGAATATCAAACTCTAAATCAGAAATTTCTGGTTCTGCTTTAACATAATAAAGGTAGTTATGTCTACGTAAGTCGCTGTTCAGTTGAGCGATGCGTTTTTGAGCCTCCTGACGCTGCATGATGCCGTGAAACTAACTAAATATTGGGAAAATCGTGCAGGTTGGAATCTGGCTGTTATTAACGCTTAAGCTTGTTTTTATTCACATTTAACGTTTATTTCATGCACATTGTCGCTATTATCTACAATTTAATATGTTCTTTGTTGTGACATGTCAGCACAAACCATTGCCCCAAACAAAGTTGTAAGTTTATCTTACACACTTATGCTTAACAGCGGTGAATTAGCCGATGAGGCCACCGCAGAACAACCGTTAATGTTCATTCATGGAATAGGACAAACCTTACCGGCTTTTGATGAGAAATTAAATGGATTATCCGTTGGAGATACTTTTGATTTTAAACTTTCTGCCGAAGAAGGATATGGAGAATCAAGTCCTAACTACATCGTAGAAATCCCTAAGGACATCTTTAGCGGTCCAGACGTGCCTGCTGATATTTTAGAGGTTGGGGCGTTGTTGCCTATGCAAGATCAAGATGGAAATCCTATGGATGGAACCGTTTTGGAAATAGGTGACGATACGGTTAAGATGGATTTTAACCATCCCTTAGCGGGCGAAGCGTTGGGCTTTTCAGGTACGATTCTTGCCATTCGCGAAGCAACCCAAGAAGAACTAGACCATGGCCATGTTCATGGCGAGGGTGGAGTTCAACATTAATCTTTAATAAACGACCCTTTGAAATTGCGGCTTTTGAGAAATCGAGCCGCAATTTTATTTTATCAACTTTTTTGACTTTTTTGCAAAATATTAAGCTCTCATACCACGAATTGTGCTTGCATTTCGTCTATGTATTTGCAACGCTACTTGGCGAGAGCTATGAAATTATACAATGACCGACAAAGAGCTGGTGGAAGGATGTATTCGGGAAGACCGAAAGTATCAGAAAATCCTATGGAATCTGTACTCGTCCAAACTAATGGCGCTTTGTTTACGTTATTGCAAAAATCAAGAAGAAGCTGAAGATGCACTTATGGAATCCTTTGTTCGCATATACGATAAAATGCCCACCTTCCGTTACCAAAGTACTTTGGAAACCTGGATGCGTAGGATTGCTGTGAACATTTCCATAAACAAACTTCGAGCTCAAAAAAATATTTGGAATGAAATTTCCGAAAGTGAATACGAATTGGGCTATAACGATATCGGAATGCAACAATTGGAAGCAAAACAAATCATGCAACTCATTGAAAAATTACCGGTAGGTTATCGTACTGTGTTTAATTTATTCGCTGTAGAAGGATATTCTCACAAAGAAATTTCTGAAATGATGGGAATTGATGAAGGTACCAGCCGTTCTCAATTGGCAAAGGCCCGAAAATCCCTTCAAGAAATGTTGGAAAAACTTAATATTACCCGATAAATGGCTCAAGATCCGTTTAGAACATATCGCCGATATATTAAGAAACTACGAAGTTCGACCAAGTGGGAATGCTTCTTTTGAAGAAGTAATGAACCGCAGAAAAAAGAAGCGTAGAGGATTCTTCTGGTGGTTTCAACGCACCGGTGTTGGTATCGTTTTAGTTGGGATAATGGGTGGCTTGGCCTACTTTAATGCCATTCAAAAATCACAGCTTTCACAATTAAATACGAATTCGACATTAGAAACAACTTCGAAAAACCAAAATGGTCAGACGCAGACGCCTCAAAATGATTCTAAAGTTCGCAGCGAGTCCAATAAAACTTTAAATATTGAAAATCAGAACGCTTTGGTTAACACGGATATATCTCCTAAAACCAAGGTGAAAAAAGCAAATGAGTCTGGGTTATTCGGCTTATTCCAAAAGTTCAATTCGCGAAGGAAAAATATTTTAGACCGCAATCCTTATGGTAATGAGGCTAATACTAATCATATCGGCGGTGCAATGTCAATAAATATTGCAGATAATGAACTCAACGAGTTAAATCATGTGGAGTCTGGTTCCGACCAATATAAAAATGGAGGTTCTCCCATGTCGTTATCGAATGTGTATGAATTTGGGGCAAAACAATATATTGCACAGACCTATTTTGATTTCCAAATTAAAGAAGATGGAGAAGAGTATGTGGATTGGAATTTCGACTTGCCATCTGTTGGTTTGAGGAAAAGAAAACTTCCATGGTATGCAGAGTTTTCAGCAATTACGGGAAGTGATAATCAAATTCAGTTCGATCCAGAAGAGAATCTAAGCGTTTTGGGTACCAATTATATGGCCCAATATCAGATGAGCTTATTGCGCGAATTCAAAGGCGCCGACATGTGGGGTATGGGATTGCATTACACCCAGTGGGTAGGAAATGGAGAATGGCGTAAACGCGATGCCATCGATGTATGGCAGTTTGATACAACACTAATTGCGGTTAATGTACCAGGCTTGCCTACACAGTATATTACGCAGTTGGATTCACAACTTCAAAAACAATACAGTGTAAGTACGGGAAGAATTAAATACAATATCGATAAAATTTCTTTGCCAATCAGCTTTAGAGGATTTACACGCTTGTTAAAAACAAACTTTAGATACGCGGCTCAATTTGCCCCAGGTATAACCAGAATTACTCAAGGTGCATACTTTACCCCTACGGATTTTATGCCAATTGAAAGAACCCAACGTTTGAGTTTTGGTGCTAAAGTCGGTATGGGACCAATAATTCCGGTTGGAAACGGGGTGAGTATTGTGATAGAACCTTCTTTGATGTATGAGAGTTTCATGCATGAAAGCAAAGGTCTACAAGGGAATATTTTTGGAGGTCTGGGTATCTCTATGATGTGGAGATTGAAGTAGTAATCAGTAATTCCACATTTTAAATTGAGTATTTCTAATTACCCATTTTAACTTTTTTCCTTAAAAAGAATAATAATTTGTCACACGCGGATAGTTCCTTGCGTGTTTTCAGGGAATGTCCCCTTAAATTTGTATTAAATTTTACTTAAAAAGCTATGAATAATAAAACAACTCATGTTCTGCTAATTGGCTTGGCCGTTTTTGCGTCTGCATTCGGATACTTAAATGGATTTCAAGCACTCAATTTAAGCTATATGGATACCAGCGTAAATGCGGGTGATGATTTCTATACCTATGTGAATGGCAAATGGATGGAAACGGCTGAAATTCCATCTGATCGTGGCCGTTGGGGCTCATTTGACGAATTGGGTAAAAAGGCAGATAGCATGGCTTTGAAAGTTTTAGACGAAGCCGCTGAGCGGTTAAAAAGCACACCAAAATCGGCAGCTATTTCACAAGCGCCTAGCGATCAAGCAAAAGCCATTCTATTGTATCAAACGGTAATAGATGTTCAAAATCGCAATAAGCAAGGAATCGAACCGGTTAAGCCTGCTATCTCTGAAATTCAAAATCTTAAAAAGAGAAAGGATATATATCGATATATGGTTGATCACGCTGCATACGGCGAATCGGTTTTCCTAGGGTTTTATGTGAGTTCAGATGTTAAGAACAGCAATCAAAATGTACTTTACACCTATGGAACGTCGCTTGGTTTGCCTGATAGGGACTACTACTTGAAGTCAGATGAGAAATCTCAAAAATTGCAAGAATCGTATAAGAAATTCATGAAGGCGACTTTCGATGCCTTCAAAATTGATATTAAGGATAAAGAATTAAATCAAATCTATGAATTTGAGAAAACCTTAGCTGCGGCTAAAATGGATCGCGTAGAGCGTAGAGATCCCAATAAACGTTACAATCCCAAGAGTAAAAAGGACTTCATTAAAGATATGAAAGGAATGCCGGTTCAAGAGATGATGGATGCTCTGGGAATTGGAAATGCAGACCGTGTCATAATTGGAGAGTTGAAGTTCATGGACGTATTAGCCACACAGGTAAAGAAAGCTAAGGTGGGTACCCTTAAGAATATGATTCTTTGGAATACATTGCGAGGTTCTTTAGGTGTTTTATCTGAGGAATTGGCTGCAATGTCCTTTGATTTTTATGGGAAGACATTAAGAGGAACTCCCGAGCAGAGTCCTTTAAATGAAAGGGCCTTAAAAGTGGTTAATGGTTCATTGGGCGAGGCTTTAGGCAAGTTATATGTAGAGAAATATTTCCCTGAAGAAGCAAAGGCAGTAGCAAAAGCAATGGTAGATGATGTGATCGCGGCTTATCGCGTTCGTATTAACAACTTGGAATGGATGAGCGCCGAAACCAAATTAAAAGCACAGAAGAAGCTCGATAAGTTAACAGTGAAAATTGGCTATCCCGATAAATGGAAAGATTACTCAGATTTGAATATTTCCTCTTACGAACTAGGTGGGAGTTATTCTCAAAATATGATGAATCTGTCTAAATGGGCTATGGCTCAAAATATGTCCAAATTTGGCAAACCCGTTGATAAAACAGAGTGGGGAATGTCACCACAAACGGTTAATGCCTATTACAACCCTGTTTACAATGAAATCGTTTTTCCAGCGGCTATTTTACAAGCTCCGTTTTTTGACTTCCGTAATGACCCGGCCGTTAACTTTGGGGGTATAGGTGCTGTAATTGGTCACGAAATTTCTCATGGATTTGATGATGCAGGTGCTCAATTCGATGAAAACGGCAATCTTGTAAACTGGTGGACCGAAAACGATTTGAAACAATTCAAAGAACGCGGTAAAAAATTAGCGGATCAATACAGTAAGTATGAAGCATTACCGGGCAAATTTGTGAACGGTGAATTCACACTTGGTGAGAATATTGGAGATTTAGGTGGTGTGGCTTCGGCTTACGACGGATTGTTGATACATCTTAACAGGGAAGGTGCTGTAGGGGATATTGATGGATACTCTCAAGAACAGCGTTTCTTTATGAGTTGGGCAACGGTATGGCGCAACAAAATTCGCGATGAAGAATTGGCGATGCGATTATTAACAGATCCTCACTCACCTGGGTATTTTAGAGCTATAGGACCTTTGGAAAATCACGAAGGATTTTATAAGGCCTTCGGTGTAAAAGAAGGACATAAAATGTACAAATCAAAAGCCGATCGCGTAGAAATCTGGTAAATTTGATTGAGTCTGAAACATAATTTTAAAAAGGGGAGTCATAACAATGATTCCCTTTTTTTTGCGTTATTCGCATAGCCATGAAACAATCCCTACAACAAATTTTACTATCTGCCTTTAATACAGCAAAACGCTTTCCTCTTGTTTTAGCGGTTGCTTTATTGGGCAGTACCACTTTGTCATTATTAATGGGGGATGAGGTAACGACCGAACAGCAAAATATGATGGCGGTTTGGGGACAAACCTTCGCTTTGGGAATTCCCTTATTACTAGCGGCCACCTTATTTGCAGAATCGGTAACGGGTGTCATGCGCAAATTAGGGGTTTACAAATTGGCAATTGCCTTATTGATTATAACCTATTTTCATTTGAATTATGTGAATACCCATGGATTCAGTCAAGGTGAATTGAGCATTACTTTTGCCGGATATTTCTTGGCGTTTCATTTACTCGTATCGTTTTTGCCGGTCATAAAGATTTCCGATGCGGCTGTTTTTTGGCATTTTAATAAAACCTTATTTCTTCGGGCTGCCATCACGGTATTGTATGTAGGGGTCTTGTATGCGGGTTTGGCGGGCGCTATGTTGGCGTTGGATCAGTTATTAGGATTTGAAATCAAATCGGTTTACTATGGCCGTTTGTGGGTTTACATGTCTGGATTGGGAAGTGTTTGGATGTTTTTAGCCCATATTCCTAAGAAATTAGAAGAAACGGTCGATACGGGGTATCCCAAAGGATTGCAAGTGTTCGCGCAATATATCCTCATGCCTTTGGTCTTAATTTATTTAATTATACTTTATATCTATGGACTTAAAATTGCCCTTTCCGGTACCTTACCCGTGGGTTGGGTATCCAATTTAATTTTGGCTTTTGCGGTGGTGGGAATGCTGGCTTTATTACTCTTGCATCCCTTAACAAAGGTCGACGGTAATAAATGGGTCAATCGTTTTACCCGGGTTTTCTATTTGGCCTTAATTCCCCTTTTGGTGTTACTCTATATTGCGGCCTTAACCCGTATCAATAGCTATGGTTTTACAGAGTTGAGATACGCGCTTTTGGCATTGGCCATTTGGCTTACGGGTGTTACCCTATTTATGTTGGTAACGCGCAATAAAAATATCCGTGCCATACCAATGAGCTTGTTCTTTACGGTGTTGTGGGTCTTTTTTTTACCCGGTTTTAATTTGCATAGCATTTCAAAAAACAGCCAGACCGAGCGATTGCAGGCGCTTTTGAAAGACCATAAAATGTGGACAGATAAAAAGGAATTAATGGCCCCTCAAGTGGCGCTCCCTGATTCGATTTCTGCCGAAATGTATAACATTGCAGAATACTTAAGCACTCAGCATGGTACTACGGGAATGGAACCCGCTATCCAAATCCCCGATTCCTTTTTTGATAAAAATAGCGAAAACAGAAGTCGTTACGATTTAACTCAATGGCTCAGTTCCGCATTAGCGCCCTATGGAATCAGCGACGGCCTCGTTTATACAGAAGATATCACAGAAGCGGTGATGGAAGATACCGCCTCCCCTCAGATGCCTGCCGCCGTTCCTAATCCGGTTACTTTTCCGGATCTGAAAATCCGATTTAGGGGACCGACCCCTGCCGTAGTATCTGTACCCAAAGGAAATTGGACGCATTGCGTAGATGTCAAAATTCGCGATTTTAGATATATTTCTAACAGCGATTTTAATAAGGTTGTGAAGATTAACCGCGACGTAACTGAGAAAAATCTGTACATTTCTAATAATAAATACACCGAAATCTTCAATTTGGATTCATTAATGGGAAGCCATGTTCACGCATATAAATTCCCGAAACAAAATGGGCCTAATAATTTTTACTTCCCCAATTTCAAAGAGGTTGTTACCTTGCGATCAAAAAATGCGGCGTTGCAAGTATTTTACATGGAATACAATTGGAATACGAATTTAACCAAGTACGAACTGGCTGAATTCAACGGCAAACTATGGCTGCGTTAACCCTTCTTGGCATTTTGCCACAACACTTCCATTTCGTCTAAACTCATGTCGTTTAAGCCCTTGTTAAGGTCTTCGGCTTGGGCTTCCATGGATTGAAATCGAGATTTGAATTTTAAATTACAGCGTTCTAATGCCGTGTCTGGGTTAATTCCCTTCAAGCGGGCATAATTTATTAATGCAAAAAGGTAATCGCCAAATTCTTCTTCTTCCTCGTCTTTGTTTTTCGCGGCTTTGAATTCGGCCCATTCTTCATCAACCTTTTCATAAGCTTTTTCGGCTTCATCCCAATCAAATCCTACTTGACTGGCTTTTTCTTGCATTCGGTAGGCTTTAACTATACTATTTAATCCTTTGGGTACGCCATCCAATAAGCCATTCTTTTTATTCCCTTTCTCAGCTAGCTTAATCTGTTCCCAATTTTGCAATACTTCTTCCTCTCCGTTTACTTGGGTATTGCCGTATATGTGTGGATGCCTACGTATCAATTTTTCTATCAAAGATTGGCATACATCTCCAACATCAAAATAGCCGTGTTCACTGGCAATTCTGGAATAAAATACAATATGTAATAAAATATCTCCCAATTCTTTTCGAACCTCCGTTGGATTGTTATCCATGATGGCATCGGATAATTCGTGCACTTCTTCAATGGATAATACTCTTATGCTTTCCCAAGTTTGTTTCATATCCCAAGGACACTTTTCTCGTAAATCGTTCATTACGTCTAAAAGCTTGGAAAATTGTTCGAGTATTTCTTCGCGTACCATATAAATTGATTTTTCCTGTGGATTGAGTTATTGAAATTCTATAATCTGGATACTGGATCTAGTAAAAGGTCCATAATAGCCAGTGCTGACAACGATTCTACGATGGGAACGGCCCTGGGCAATACACAAGGGTCGTGCCTTCCTTCGCCGGATAGGGTTACCGATTCCCCCAGATGGTTGATGGTGGTTTGTTCTTTTTTTATGGTGGAAGTGGGCTTGAAATACAATTCAAATGTAATATCTGAGCCGGTTGCCATTCCGCCGACTATTCCCCCAGAATGATTGGTTTCGGTTCCGATTTTTCCATTCTCAGAAATCCATGAATCGTTGTTTTCCGATCCGAAACGTTCGTGTGCCCTATTATCATCTCCGAAATAAATACCTTTTACGGCATTTAAATTTAACATGTATTGAGAAATTTGCGCTTGTAATTTTCGGAATACCGGCTCTCCCGTTCCGGCTGGTACGCCGCTTATTCTGACTCTGATAGTACCCCCTAGGCTATCCCCATTCTCTTTAGCTTCTAAAATGGAACTTTCCATTTTAGAGGACTTCTCAAGATCGGGACATCTCACGGGAGACTTGTCAATTTCTTCGCGACTTACGAGATTTGGGATATGGGCTTGTATTGTATGAATTTGTTGCACCCAAGCGCAGACTTTAATGGGCCCCATTTGATATTGACTGAGAAACTGCTCGGCGAGAGCACCTGCAGCAACCCAAGCTGCTGTTATTCGAGCACTGCTTCTACCGCCACCGCGATAATCTCTATGTCCCATTTTGAGATCCCAAAGGGCATCAGCATGGCCAGGTCGGTATATGGTTTTAAGGGCCTCGTAATCTTGAGGTTTCTGATCTAAATTAGGTATTAAGAACGTAATCGGGGTGCCTAATGTTTTCCCCTCGAATACACCGGAAATAATTTGAACGGAATCTTTTTCTGTTCGCGATGTAGTAAGTGCACTTTGTCCAGGTCGACGTCGATTTAACTGATGCTGCAATGCCTTCAAATCAATTAGCATGCCGGCGGGAAAACCGTCTAATACGGATCCAATAAACGGGCCATGGCTTTCACCAAAACTCGTTAATGTTAAATTTTTACCGATTGAATTTGCGCTCACATTATTAGGGCTAGGAGATGAGTTCAAAATTACACATTTTAAGATGTTCCCAATATTGAGGATAGCTTTTTTTCGCACATTGGGTATCGTCGATGCTCACATCATCAATTATTGCGGCCCATGGCGCAAAAGCCATCGCTATGCGATGGTCATTAAAGGTTTTAATATCAAAGCGTTTGGGCATAGACCGATGTTCATTTTTCAATAGGTAACCATTTGTGTTGGCTTCCCATTGAAATCCTAAGGTAGTTAAGTTAATTCGAATACTTTCAATTCGGTTGCTTTCCTTTACGGCCAGTTTTTCAATTCCAGTAAATTGTATGTCCTTACCTAAGAAAGCACATGCAGAAGCTAATACAGGTATTAAATCAATAGATTCTGATCCGTTAAAATGCATCAAGGTTTGTATGTTGGATATCGGACCCGGTGAAATCAGAGCTCCATCAACATCGAATACCGTGGTAATTCCTAATTGATCGAATGCAGCAACACAAGCATAATCGGCTTGTAGTGAGTTCTGGCGAGCTCCTATTAACCTGAAAGACTTTTGGGTAAATAGGGCCATTAAATAAACAAAAGCAGCACTTCCCCAATCGATTTCTATTTCAACATCGGAGTGGTTCTTCGGCTTTCCATCTATGGCGATACTTCCATCGTTAATTTCGACTTGGAATCCCCAATCTTCTAAAACAGATTGGGTCAGTTTTATATACGACCAACTGTGTGCTAATCCGTTTACCTTAATTCTTGGTATGGGTTGAATTTTGGTAACCCCTAACATTAAAGCAGAAACAAACTGACTGCTTTCTTGGGTGTTTATTTCCCAAATATCCTTCGAATTTTGAATGCCACTTTTTATTTCTACAGGGAAAAAACCTGGCTTTTCTAAATATTCTATTTGGGCACCTTGTTTAATCAGCGTATTTACCAAATCTGAGATGGATCTTTTACGCAAACTTGAACTTCCCGATATAATTTTCGGGATGTTATGGACAGCAAAAAATACCAATGCAAAGCGCGAAGGCGTACCTGCATCTTGGAAATCAATTTGATAAGATGCATTTCTTAAGCCTTCGTAAAACAGTTGGGTATCACGAGCGGTTGAAAAAGACTTTATCGCCCGCAAATTTGAAAACTGAAATTGTAAAAATAAATGTCTATTGGAAAGACTCTTAGAAAGAGGTAGCCGAACGCTAACGGGTTGATTCCGTAAAGGTGAGTTATGGTATTTAATCCTCTGAATCATGCAACGCCGTGGCGTGTTTTGATAAAAAGTCCATCAATTGTGCCTCGGATACTTCAACGTCAAAAGAGGCGTTTCCAATCGCGTTTAATAAGCTCAATTGTATTTTACCGTTGTGGTTCTTCTTATCGTGCATCAAGAGATTACACATGGGTTCAACTTCGAGTTCGGACCAACCGATTTTAGGATAAAGGGGATATACTAATTTTTCGACTGTTTCTAAAATGCTCGCATCCGTGATTCCTAATTTGAAACCCAATAAGGATTCCCAATACAGGCCATTAGCAATAGAAATGCCGTGGCTAATTTTTGGATCCTCGAAATGGGTGGCTTCAATACCGTGACCTAAAGTATGGCCCAAGTTAAGAAGTTTACGCAAACCTTTCTCTTTAAAATCTTCAGAAACTATTTCTTTTTTGAATAAGATATTCTCTCGAATAATTTCTATCCAAGATTCGGCGTCGTTGACTTCAGGACTTCCTTTTTGAATCAACTCCATTAGGGTGCCCCCATTTAACAAAGCGTGTTTGATTACTTCGGCCCATCCTGACAGAATTTCACATTCGTTTAGCGTTTGCAAAAAATTAACGTTGCGCATGATTGCTGCTGGCTCAGTAAATGTACCAATGACATTTTTAGTGCCATATAGATTGATACCAGTTTTTCCGCCTTCGGATCCATCTACCATTGAAAGAAGGGTAGTAGGCACATAGATACAAGGTATGCCACGCATAAACACGGAGGCACAGAAACCAGCAAAATCTAAAACGGCTCCACCACCAACTGCAATGATTAGGCTTTTACGGGTTACGTTCTCTCGTAATAAACTTTCCCAAAAGTCTTCGCAATAACTTAATTTTTTGGCTTCATCTCCATCAGGTAGGTGGTAAATGATATTGTCAACCTTTTTGTATATCTGTAACTTGGGCAAACAAAGTTTCTCCGATGTTTCAGAAACAACCACCACGATTTTGTCCGGTTGAAAATCGTTGAGGTACGTGTCGATACGTTGGTCTATGGTTTCGGTGCGGACTATCATGATTTTATTTTTTCGTAACGCTGCATATTGGTTGGATCCAAATCTTTTAACAAACGCACGATAATGGTTTTTTCTGCGGTTGTTCCTTCTTTGAATATTTCAACAATTTCAGGCCATTTAGTAGTGAAGAACAATTTTTGAAGTAAACTGTTTCGATTGGTTTGTGCGGTTTCTGAAATTTTCTGTAATGATTCTGTAATTTTTTTCCTACCCTTAATGGGATCCTCATAAAATTGGTCGAGCCCATCACGGTGATATTGGTAGTTCAATTCTCTGAATTCTTTAAAGCGAGGACTGTTTAAATTCTCCGCTAAGTAAAAGCGATTTCTAAAGCCTTTACCGTCTCCTTGATTCCACCCTGGCTTATTGGTCATTAAGTTTACCAAATTTTGAGCTTTTGCGTAATATTTACTTCCCCCCAAAAGGCCATAACTATCATGTTCAATTCCTAAAGCAATATAAACGTAATAGGCCATAAGCGTAGTTAGGTCGTTCATGTTCATATTCTCTTGGTATTCAAGGTTTTCGAATTCACGGTAATTGAACCCAACGTCTTCATCATTGAATTGAAGCACGGTTGTTTTATAGTTAGAACCGTAAACGGGGCGTGTAACCTGAAGTTGAGAATTCCCTTGGAATTTATCGTTGTCCCATGCGTCAATATTGATGAAAAGCGTCATATTGACTTTTTCCGTACTGGAAATATTTTCTTCAGTCCATTTACGGTTATTGATAAACTGTTGTAAGCTATTTTGAAGAGTAACTAAAATATCCTTATTGGCAATTTGCACACGAGGGGCCACTACTTGAACCGTAGCGTTGATTTCTTGAGAATAGAGCTTGGGTATTGCGATTGCCGCAATTGTCAGTATAACAGTTAGTTGCTTAATCCAAAATTTGCCAATCATCTAATTTCTCTAAAAGTATAGTTGCAATATCGGATTTAGATTGCAAATCAGTGACAAATTGTTGATTGTTTTTTGTAAAAATTTTGACACTATTTTGTTCGCTTTGAAAGCCCGTGTTTTCTCCAACAGTATTCAAAACAATAGCATCTAATTGCTTTTGTTGTAACTTCTGAAGCGCGTAGTTTTCAGCATTTTGGGTTTCTAGAGCGAAACCAATACATTTTTGATGACTTTTTCTATTCACCGAAAGTGTCTTTAGGATATCGGGATTTTTGGCCAATTCTAAATTCCAGTTATCGGCAGATTTTTTTACCTTTTCGGTGTAAACCTCTTTAATTCGGTAATCGGATACGGCTGCGGCAAATATGCCCACATCGCAATTCGGAAAAATATTTTCGCAAGCGCTAAGCATGTCCTGGGCACTTTCAACCCTTGTTAATTGAACTTCCTCAGGAACTTCTAAATGAGTGGGACCTAGTATCAAATTAACGTGAGCGCCCTTTGTTATGAGTGCTTTTGCAATTTCGATACCCATCAAGCCGCTGCTTCGGTTTCCAATGAAACGCACGGGATCTATAGCCTCATAGGTAGGTCCAGCCGTTACCATAACTTGTTTGCCTTTCCAACCATTATCAGGGGCTTCAAAATGCGATTTAAATACTTCTAAAATGTTTTCAGGTTCGGCCATTCTTCCTTTGCCCTCCAAACCACTAGCTAATGGGCCGGTTTCTGCATCTATCAAATGTACTCCGCGTTCTTTTAAGGTATTGAGATGTTCTTGAACAGAAGGATGTAGGTACATGTCTAAATCCATTGCAGGAGCTATCCAAACGGGGCAACGGGCGGATAAATAGGTGGTTAATAAGAGATTGTCGCACTGTCCACTCACCATTTTGGAAAGTGTATTGGACCCGCAAGGAGCAATCACCATGGCATCGGCCCAAAGACCAAGGTTTACATGATGGTTCCACATACCGGTTTCTTCATCGAAAAAATCGACCAATGCAGGTCTCTCAGAAACAACCGATAACGTTTTTAATGTAACGAATTGAAGTGCACTGGGCGTACAAATTACTTGTACCTCAGCACCTGATTTTTTAAATAGTCGTACCAATTCGGGCGTTTTATACGCCGCGATACCACCACTAATTCCTAGGAGTATACGCTTGTTTTTAAGCATGATCCGGAGCGTCCGGAATTCTCCAATAGGTTTTATTCTCGGAAAATTCTTGAGTAGCCGAAAGAGTTGGCTTTGGCTGACGCTCGTACATCAATGAAATTTCGATTTGTTCGCGGTTTTCTTGAACTTCTTCTAAATTGTCACTGTCTTGTGCAAACGGCTCCAAACGATTTTTAAGCTCCTCTTTTTGCTTTTCAGCAATTTGATCTGCGCGCTTTGAGATGATTACTGCCGACAAATAAATGTTGTTGGTTTCATTCTCAAGATTTTTGAGGTTGCGGGTTTCTGCTGAGGTATGGTCTTTGATGCTCATAAAATTGCTTCTATTTCTTTAATACGTTTTTGGGTTTGGGATTCTATTTTCTTAACATCTCCGAAGTGGGTACTACCGGATGGATGTGTATATAGATAATCTTGAATGTTTTCTAATACCATTTGGAAGCGTTCCAAACGTTTTGATTTTACACTGTTTTCAGCATACTGAAATTGTGCGTCTACGGCCATCCACTCTAAGGATTCTCTAAGCTCCATATCTGGATATAATTTGACCGTATTTTTTGCTGCCACTGCTGCGGATTTGAATTCACCCATGCGGTAGTATTGCTCAACCATATCGTATTCTTTTTGTTGCAACTTAGCTCGAAGTAAATCGATATGCTCGTTGCATTTTTCCGAATATTCAGAATCTGGATAGTAGTTGGTGAACATTTGCAATGCTTCAATAACTTTTTTGGTGTCTGCTTGATCGAGATCAGCAGGTCCAATGGCTAAAACATCACAATACAAGCCCATGTAAGCACATTCAATTACCCGATCGGCCTGTGTGAAATTTTCCGTATAGTCCTTGAAAAACAAGGAGGCATATGGATAATCTTTAAGGTGGTAATAGGACATGGCCATGTGATAATAGATATTTTCTAGGCTGTCGCGGACCTTGTACATATCACGCAACTGTTCGAATAGTTGAACGGACTTGGCGTAATCTTTTTTAGTAAAAAGCTCCATAGCCTTGGTTTGCTTTTGAGCCGCTGTACCTTTCTTGTAGATGCGCTGATATTCACCACAAGAAACGCTTGTGAGAGCTATCCCAATCATAATTATTATAATGCGCACCCTTAACATAGAATCCGCAAATATAGCAAAAATCAACGATATTTGCTTGGTTTTTAAGGGCGATCGTCGTCTTTTAAAGATCGGTAAACGATTTCTAAAAGTTTGCCCCGGTAACCCAAATGAGCCAGTTTGTTTTTAGTATCGTTTGGATAGGTGCGATTGCTCATAAATACAAATACCAATTGGTTTTTTGCATCCGCCCAAGCCCACGTTCCCGTAAAGCCAGCATGCCCGAATAAACTACGAGGAGCTCCATCAAAAATATTACTCCCTTTGTAGTCCGGATTTTTAAGCTCGTTGGGAAATCCATTTGGTTTGTCAAAGCCCAAGCCACGGTGATTATTGCCATAATTAAAGCTGGATGTGAATTTGTCAACGGTTTCTTTTTTGAAATAGCGCTTGCCATCTATTTGACCGCCCTGCACGAGCATCAACATCAGTCGGGATAAATCGTACGCACTTGAAAATAAACCGGCATTTCCTGCATTCCCCCCAGAAAAATAAGCGGATGGATCATGAGTTTCGGCCCAAATTAATCCGCGATTATGAACGGTGTCTATTTGAGTTGGAAGCACAAATGGCTCCATTCCTCTCTGTTTAGGTCCGAAAACGGTTCTATGCAAGGCCATAGGAGAATAAAATAGAGAATCGCATAAATCCGAGAGCTTTCGACGACTGCGGTATTCGATCCATTTTCCTAAAATAATGGCATTTAAGTCGGAATAAATATAGGGTTGGATGTCGTTTTTACGTTTGGTTTTCTTTGGTGCCGTTTCGGTAATCCATTTCCAAACCGAATCAACAACCGTCGCTTTCATAAAGCGCGTATTTCCCCACAGTATATCTTTAGGTTCGGGTAGATGTAAAGAATCAATAGAAATCATTAACGAATCCGATTCAATCCGACTAAAAAGCGGCAAATAAGGCGGTAATCCAGAACGGTGCATCAAGAAATCTTGGATTTTGATGTTTCCCCAAGGGAAAAAAGCGGCATCGGGCCAATAGGTTTTAATGGGCTTGGAAAGGTCAATGTTTTCCTTTTCATAAACATGCATGACCGCCATGGTTGTGGCAGCAACTTTGGTAATACTGGCTATGTCAAATATACTATGTGCATTAACACGGGTTTGTCCATCTGGCATTGTGCCTCTTGAAATGTCATAGGCTATTTGTCCGTTTTTTAATACCAAAAGTGAGGCCGATTGTGAGGCGCCATTGCGTATCAATCGAATCCATAATTCCATTTAGTGAAAGCTCTTCGTCGCAATTGAATCCCAAGGTTTCTGGATCGGCCCATTTTAACGGTTCCGTCCAGGGGGCTGTTTGTATCGAACGTGATGGATCCCAAAGACTGTCAATGGCTACTGGTATTTTCCCGGAAATTCCGCGTCGTCCAAAAAGCGCATCAATTGAGGCCATTAGGTAAGATTCTCCCGTTTCCATTCCTAAAACGATGGGCACTGAAGTTCTCAAACCTTGCAAGGCATAAACGTTTCCTACATGTATAAATACGGATTTGTCAGGTCTTGAAATATGTTTCAATACATGGCTTAAGGAAGGGGGTAGTTCTCGAGTTTGATTGCCCCACATTCGTTGCGCGGCGTTAAAAAAGAGTTTTCTACCGCCGAGTGAATCCAACTCCTTTACTAAACTATCGGGTGATTTAAAGTTATGTGCCCAAATAATATGGGTGTTTTGATAGCTTTTTACACGCGTGTAAAAAGTCTCAGGTAGGCGCTCACCGAAGATTACCGCGTACAAAGTGTCCGTGCGGTGAGGGCGCCAAGGGATTCCAGGGTTTTTAGTGTCTGAA
The DNA here is from genome assembly GCA_943789135.1 of uncultured Bacteroidia bacterium. GTDB lineage: Bacteria > Bacteroidota > Bacteroidia > NS11-12g > UBA955 > VMCP01. The sequence goes on along the minus strand of CALSSY010000017.1, from coordinate 25,134 downwards.
AGCAAACAGATATGGGCGCTCGCCGCTTCTATTTCTGCTTCGAAGTTTGGGTGGAATTCTTGGTAACCGGATGCAGGTGCAGCGCTGGTTTGACGAATAAAACGTTGGTATTCCTGATTTAATGATTCCTGAATATGAGAAACCTCCAAATCTTTAATCAGTCCTAATTGATGTTTAGAAATTAAAATGCGTTTAACAGAAGCCGCAATTTCGGTAGAATCTATCCAAGAAGAATCGAGCCAATTTCTGCATTTGGATAGCACTTCAGGAACATTATCTACAAAACACAAAATATCGTTACCCGCTTGAATAGCCTTGAGCACCGCTTCGTCGGAAGGATAGTGGGCACTTACCCCTTTCATATTCATGGCATCGGTGATAATTAAGCCCTGAAATCCCATCTTTTTGCGCAATAAATCGTGCACAACGGCTCTTGAAAGTGAAGAGGGCATATTGTCGCGATCGTCTAAATATGGAATTTTCAAATGGGCAACCATGATGCTTTTTACATCTGCATCTATCAAGGCTTGAAAAGGGGTTAACTCTTTCCTTAACGATTTTTTATCGTGTTGTACCAGGGGGAGTTCTTTATGGGAATCTGCAATGGTATTGCCATGGCCAGGAAAATGTTTAGCACAGGCCCATACACCTGAATTTTCCAATCCTTTGTGAAATGCTGTTGCCAAAGAACTGACATCTTCTGCGTTTTCTCCAAAACTTCTAAAACCGATAATTGGGTTGTTCGGATTGGTATTAAGATCCACAACGGGAGCAAAATTGATATGAACGCCCAAAGATTTGAGCATTTTACCTTGCGATTTTCCAATTTCAAAGGCATATTCCGCGTTTCGGGTGGTTCCGATACTTAATGGATACGGGTATTTGGGAACGTGATCAAGTCGCATGGCAGGACCCCATTCCGCATCCATACCAATCAGCAGTGGTATTTGAGCTTGCTGTTGGTAGAAATTTACCGCCATATTATGCGTTTGGGGCGTACCTTGAAAAAAAATCACGCCTCCAACCTGGTATTTTTCCACGGCTTCAATTACGTCTTGGCTTAAAATGGCATCTCGGGTCCATGCCGGTACCATTAATTTTTGTGCGATTTGTTGCTGAAACGTAAGCGTTTTCAGAAGGCTATCTGCCCAATTCTCACTTGCTTGTTTTTGGGGATAGGTATGCTGCGCATTCCCAAAGTTGGAAATAAGTAGAATGAATAAAACGAATAATGGTTTTATTAATCTTCCTCTTAAGATAGTTTGTTTTATTGTGAATTTCCTTTGGAACCTCATCCAACTACAAATCAAACGAAAAATATCGGGTTTATACCTAATTCATAGGCTTGGAGTTGTACCCAATTATTCCACCCTCGGGTCGGGTTTTAAACCCAACTTTTCCATTTTAACAATGTCAACGGCTATTACATTAAAGTCTTCTACTACCGTGCCCCAAACCCGATAAATACCCCTTCCTTTAAAGGGATATTTAGCAACTACAGGAGGAAAGTGCACCGTGTCAAAGAAGTAGCCATCCCGATCCAGCCAGGTACCAAAGTTCATTTCTTTGCCCCCGGCCGTTCGAGTGGGTTTAACGGTGACTAACTGACCTTCGAGATAAACAGACTTCCCCAGAAGCGAAGCAAGATGTTTGCTGCGCACTTTTGAAGTTGGAATGTCATCGGGTTCTATCAAATCAAAGGGGCTGCAAAGGGTAAATCCCAGTAATTCACGTTCGTCTATGGCAATTTCTATGGGGTCGTCTTCCAAAGGAGGTAGGCTAACGGCTTTGGGCTTTTCGGTAAACAAAGGGATGTCTGTGGTGCTTTTTTTAGTATCCCCGTATAAGGTATGTGCCTCCCATAATAAGGCTTTGCGACTTTTTCCGGTAAAGCGAAATGCGCCAATTAAAATCAAGATTTTCAATTGTTCAATCCCGGGATCGCAGCGCAATTTAAAATCGTACAGGTCTTCAAAATTTTGCTTGATACGTGCCTTGATGATCCGATCAATGAGTTTGATTTCTAAACTTTGTACAAGTCCTAGGCCTAGCCAGAGGGTCGTTCCCGTTATTTTGGTAAGGGCAACGCTTTCCTGTACACACGGAGCTTGCACCTCAGCGCCGCACATGCGCGCAGCGTGAAGGTAAAATTCAGTTTTGTAAAAACCGCCGAAATTATTGATTACCGCTGTGTAAAATTCTAAAGGATAATAGGCTTTTAAAAATAAACTTTGATAACTTTCTACGGCATAACTGGCGCTGTGACCTTTGGCAAAACTATACCCTGCAAAACTTTCAATTTGGTGCCAAACTTCTTCAATTAGGGCTTTAGAATGCTTTTTTTCTTGTGCTTTTTCGAAAAATTGCTGCTTTACCTTGTCAAATTCAGCACGCGATCGAAATTTGCCGCTCATTCCCCGACGTAGAATATCGCTTTCGGCCAACCCCAATCCCGCAAATTCATGCGCCACCCGTATTACATCCTCCTGATATACCATAATGCCATAAGTTTCGGGCATGATTTGTTGCATGGTAGGGTGGGCTTCTTTGCGTTTCTCAGGATCAATATGCCGTTCAATAAACGTGCGCATCATGCCGCTGCGAGCCACTCCGGGTCGTATCACACTACTTGCCGCCACTAAGGTCAGATAATCTTTGCAACGCAGTTTGCGCAGCAATTGTCGCATAGCCGGACTCTCCACATAAAAACAGCCCATCGTATTGCCGTGCGCAATCATACGGGCAATACGAGGGTCATTTTTGAATTCTTGAATTTGGTGTGCGTCAACCTCTATCCCGCGATTTTCACGAATATAAATAACCGCATCTTTGATATGTCCGAGGCCCCGCTGACTTAAAATATCAAACTTGGCCAACCCTAAATCTTCCGCTTCCAACATGCTGAATTGCACCGATGGAAATCCCTTCGGAGGTAAATCCAAAGCCGAATAATGGTAAATGGATTTCTCGGATATTAAAATTCCGCCCACATGCAAACTGCGATAATTGGGCAAATCGTGAATTTTATGGGCATGCAATAAGAGTTCGCGATACAGCGATTCTTTGTCTTCCGTTTCGCCTTCATATTCATTAAAAGCGGCTGCGCCCAACTGCCGATTTCGGGGCCTGTGGCCGATTCCGGGCGTGCTGTATACATCATTTTTATGGGGGGCGAACGCTTCGAAGTTTTTGGGAGAATAGTAACTAGGGCGTTCCAATAAAGCATCGATTTCGCTCTTGGGAAGCCCATAAACCTTCCCCAATTCGCGTACCACGGCATTGTTTTGGAAGGTATTATAGGTGGCTAAGAGTGCGGCGTTGGTGGGACCGTATTTATGAAGGATATAGGCCGTAACCGTATCGCGATCCTGCCACGAAAAGTCCAAATCGAAATCGGGCGGACTGCTGCGAAACGGATTGATAAACCGCTCAAAATACAAGTCTAAATCGATTGGGTCTACATCGGTAATGCGCAAACAATAGGCCACCACACTATTGGCGCCGCTGCCGCGACCTACATAAAAAAAGCCATTTTCACGAGCAAAGCGACAGATATCCCAGTTGATTAAGAAATAAGCGGTAAATCCAAGTTCGTAGATCGATTTCAATTCCTTTTCCAATCTTTCGGTAACCTTGAATGTATATTTCGGATACCGGTATTTGAGTCCTTCTAAAGCCAATTCACGCAACATTCGATAATCCTCGTCGGCATCGCCGGTATAGTTTTTTTTATTTTGGGGGATATTAAACTCGAAGGACCAGGCGCTGCGTTCCGTGAGCGCATGTGCTTGGTGCAAGAGCTGCGGATATGCCTCAAAAGAGCGGTATAATTCACTCAAGGGTAGCAGTAATTCGTGGGCGAAAGCGGTGGCCAAGGGTTTGAGTTTGCTGATCAAGCAGTTATGGGCGATGCAGCGCAGGAGGGTATGTGTTTTCAGGTCTTCGGCATGCCGCAAGGTGGCACGGTGGTAGGCGAGGAGTTTTTCGGGATGGTATTTCCAAGCCGAAAGAGAGAGCTTGCGAATGTCGCGCTGTGTTACGCCTACCATGGCCCCGCGCGATAAATCGCGCGGCTTCAGCGCCGATACCTTATAATAAGGATAGATGCAACATACCTCGGGCATCACGGGCGGATTGATAGGGTAGGGCAATTGGGCCAATTGGTGTTCACTGAGGAAGCGGTTCACGGCGGCAAAACCTTGATGCGATTCGGCCATGAGCAGATAGAGCGTTTCATCGCCGTTGCGAACCTCTACACCCACACGGGCGTGCACGTTGGGATGGTGTTGCGCTTCCTTGAGGAAATTTGTTACGCCGCTTACATTGTTGATGTCGGCCAATAACACCGACACGGGTTGTTGGAGTAGGTCCGACTGGCTTTGGGCCCAACGAATGATATCTTCTGGACTCATTAAGCCGTATCGCAAGCTGAAGTAAGAGTGGCAATGGTAGATCAATTGATAATAATATTAACAAGTATTTGTCAATAATATAGTCAAAAAAGTTGAGAGTTGAGAGTTGAGAGGTGAGAGGTGGAAGGTGTAATGTGTAGACCAATTCTTAACGTTTAAACGCCGCACCACTGTAATAACCACTGCTACGAGGTATTTGAGCGAATTAGAGGCTGATTGGGTTGACAAAGTTGGGACAACTGGTGTTGGGACAGTATATATTTTCAAAGGGCTCAATATGGGCTCAAAAAAAGAATAACGATTGCAAACTAAAGGGCTCAAGAATCGCATCCAAGATTCAACAAAATCTTTAAACTACTTATGCAACAAAGAGTTAAGATCAGGGGAAAGGCCTCAATATGGACTCATTTCACAGTTCTTAAAGGGCTCAAAGGTTTTTAAACAATGAAAGACACAGAAAACCACCAAGAACAGTTATTGTTTGAAGCCTATACAAAAGAGCCATTTGTGTATGAAATTATTTTATGACTGAACGTGAATACCTTTTTCTCCATATTGTAAATATGGTAATTTACATTGAATTTTGCTTTGTTCAATTAAACCGGAAGTCGGCATGTAAGTGGTCGCTTTTTCCAGCGTACTTCACAAGGCTCCCATTTTTTTGGGGTGTTCGTGTTCAGTCAGGAGCTACCGCACCACCGTAATAACCCCATTGATCATTTTGGGGTCTTTGTCCGGGCCGTCGAGATAGAGGTGGTAGAGGGCGAAATACGAACCGCTCGGACATTCCGGACCGGTATTCATGACCCGGCCGTTCCAATATAAATCCGGCTCATTCGTCCACGCTTTTTCTGTTTGATATACCTTGGCGCCCCAACGGTTAAAAATCATGAGACTGTATTGCAAATCGCGGCCGTTCGATTTTACCACAAAACGGTCGTTGAAGCCGTCGTCGTTGGGACTGAAACTGTTGTACAATTCGAACTTCACAAACGAGGCAGGAATTACCACGCACGAAGAATCCACGCAGCCCAAACTGTCGGTCACCGATAAACAAACGCGGTAGGTTTTTTCGATGTCATTGAATTGGTATCGGATGGTATTTCGGGTCGAATCGTAAAAGGCATCCTCAAAATTCCACAGGAATTTAATGGCATCAGAAGATAGATTTTGGACGGTAAACAGGGGCAGCTGACTGGTGTCGAGATCCAATTCGGCCTGTAATTTGGTTTTCAAAATCCGATAAAACACCACAGAATCACAGCCCAATTGCGACCGATACCTAAAGTTGAACTCTTGGGCATCGCGGTAGGTGTTTTGATTGATGACCACACTGCTATCGCCGCAAAGTATATAAACCACCGCGGTATCGTATTTGGGATTTACATTTACCTTGGATTCGATAATGGAATCGCAACCCCAACGACTTTTTAAGGTATCAATGAAGAGTCCCGACGTTTTATAAAACCGATTTCCTACCGCCGCTGAATCGCCGCTACAAATATTTATTTCTTGGGAAATCTGATAATGAGATCGAACATTCAAAGTCAATCGGACGATAGAATCACAACCGTCGAATCGCGGCAGCTGCGCTTCATAGTTTCCGGGCAACACATACCGAAGTCCTAAGAGCATAAATGAATCTCCCTCGCAGATATTGGGACGAATGCGCACTGCCGTATCTCTCGACATAGAAATATCGGCAATTACGACCGAATCGCACCCGCTAGAACCGGTCATAACCACGGTATACAATCCCGGTTTGTAAAAAGTAGAATCTCCTACTTGATAAATAAAGGTATTGCAGACATGATCTTTGAGATACACGGTGTCTTGGGCAATGTTAAATTTGGAGTAAACAAAAGAATCACATCCCAAGAAATTAATGAGGGTATCCTTATAGATACCGGCGCTCGTGTAAGATTTTTTGCCCACCTTGAGGGTGTCGCCGCGACAAAGGGTTACGGACTGCGTAAACGTGCTGGTATCTTTAAAATGAATATGATAGGTTACGGCAGAATCGCAACGGTATCGATTGACCAAGGTATGGGTAAAGGTGGAGTCGCGACCCACTTTATGCTGCCTCAAGGCGAAGGTATCTCCCGCACAAAGGGTATCGTAAACGTCGCGTTTATGGGTTCTACCGGTGGTGAAAATATACTTTTGGTATTCGCCATTACAGAAATAGTTTTTGGCGACCAATAGTTCAAAGGTATCACCGGGCCGGGGATCGTGCAGGGTATCTCTGAAACGTCCGGTACCCGAATTCAGCTGTACAACGGGCTTGTTTTTATTACTCAAATTAATCCACTGAAAGGTATAATCGGTAGTGGTATCGCCATCGGTAATATGAGCGATAAAATCGCCATTACAGGGAGCGGTAATGAACGTGTCTACCTCGAAGGTCTTGGTAATGGAGCAGGAGTTGGCAAAGGGACTGGGGAAGGAGGCGGTAAAAGAATCCCCACAAACAAACAGCTGATTGCTGAGTTCGTTAAAACGGATATCGATGGTCTTTCTTTTTTTTACGGGGGAAAATAAATAGATATTGGAATCCAGTCTAAATTGATTGTTCACAAAGGTAAATATCAGCACATTGGCGCTATCGCCGCCTACGAAGACATGATTGCAATTATCGGCGGCAATACCAGACTGACCTAAATGTCCGCGTTTGCCGCCGTGCCAATCGATGGAGTCGATGCAGCGAATGGTTCCGGTATATTTTTCAACGGCGATGAGGACTTTACCGTCGTAAACGAACGCAAAACTATCGTTTACGGCAAGCCCGTTGAAGCGGTTGGTGTTATTATAAAAGGGGTAGTGATCTACATTATTACCATATTCTTGAAATTTAGTAAATTTTGAAAAGTCAGTCTGGTAGTAATGCCCATTTAAAGAATCATTCACCCAAAACAGCCCATTAAAAAATTTACCGAAATTGGTATCTAAATTACCGTAGCGATCATATTTAGATATTGATTTAGGATAGTTTAACAGTGAAAAATAATTGCCCTTTAAATCAATAACCGAACGTATTAAATCTTGTCCAACATTCGTGTCATTTTTAGTGACGGTATGCCTTTTTGCCCTTATACTGTCAACAAACGGATCTACAGTAAATAAATTAATCGCTTCAAATACGAAGCCTCCGGATGCAAATAAAGATTTGGTCTCGCAGTGTAAACTTAAGTCCCATAGTTCTGGAGCATCGCCACGACTATTAGATATATAATTGTCGTAATTCCCCGATAGGGTATTAAGCCGGATAATTTGAGGACCCTTTGGTGAACCGTTGAATCCAGGCCCAAAATATAATGTATTATTCGATTTATTACAGATGAACGCCCCAATTGAGTAGTTGCTTCTATCTCCGGAAGTCCAATTTAACAGGGGTAATTCTCCTGAAAAAATCCATTTAAGGTCACCCATAGTATCGTACTTGGCTATTTGCGGAACTTTAACTGCAGCACTCATTACATAGGCATTCCCATCGGCATCAAAATCCATTTGCGAGACTAAATTTGAGAAGTTTGTCCTATTGTTAAACCCGATTCCAATGTCTAACAGACTATCAATTACAGATACATAAGGATCTATCTCGATCGTATTAGTGAGCGGTATTTTGATGTTTTTTAATTTAACCGAGAGCAGGTTATTTTGTAGGTGGAGCTTACATTTTATGGGTTTGGATTCGATGGTGGCATTCCAACCTGAATCCAGAAGAGCAAAGTGTGTTCCTTGGTATCTCACCGAATTAGGGTTGAGGTTTTTGAATGCGCCTCCTTTTAACAAGATTTGGATATGATTGGGATTTGCACCCGGATGCAGCACGAATCCGTATTTAAAAAATTGTTTTCCCTTTACAATGGCTTCTACATACCAATCGATATTCGGATAAATGTTTTTGTAGGTGATTCTTTTGAATCCATGGGCATTCCACTCTGGCGGACCAAAGGTCCAATAGAAATCGGATTGACTTTGGGCATCAAAGATAATGTGCGGTTTTTTAAGGGATTGGCTAAAAAGCAACTGAATGCTATCGTAGGTTGCTTCAAAATCAGATTCTTGTGATGGATCAACCATATCGCCATTTATTTCATTGGTGGAGAATGATTTGGGATGCTTAGATTTTCTTTTTTTCAAGGGAGGGGCAAAGAAGTTCCAAGAAAAACCTGCTTGATTTCTATAGAGGTAAATATTGTGCGTTCCCGTCCACATAACCGCGGCAATATTGGAGTCGATATGATCGTATTGTCCTTTGTTTTCGATGAAAAACCGATCGGGAAAAGGATTGGATTTGACGTAGGCATTTTGTCCAAAACCCAAAACGAAAAAAAGTGTGCAGGAAATTAGGAGTCCGACACACTTTTTGAAGGTATTTAGTATGGAATATTGCACAAAAACAATGGAATTAAACTAGCTAATATTTAATACATATGGACAGGGTCCACCAGGCGATTGGCACCAAGCAGAAGCTAAAGGCATACCAACTTGTTGGAACTATACAGCTGCAATTTAGTAAAATATCTTGACAAGCTCCAGGACTTAGCACTACAATCATAGCTGTTTCAGATAATTCAATGCGGTTAAAAACAGGCGCATTGAAAGAAAAATGAGCGCTCATAAGTATTAATGCAAATAATTAGGCGCGATGTACAAGGGAAAATACAGGCGCAAGCAACTATTTTTAGGCGCATATTAGGCTTTGTGTAAAAATACGGGGCGCTGCACCCCACAGTTAAAAGGGTGGGTCAAGAGGGGGCTTGCAGAGATTCTGGGATTACTTTTTTAGCACACTCCCGTTGTGTCCCACGGTTTTAACCGTGGGTTTAAGGGCTTGCCACTTGGCGGAGTATGCGGTGTTCCTGGCGGGTGCGGGCGCACCCCACAGTTAAAAGGGTGGGTAAGGTGGCGAGAGATCTTGCAGTGATTAAACTCAGTATTTCTTCAACAAAATGTCAAATATTTTACACGTTTTACTTGACAATAAATTTTATAATGCTATATTTGTTAAGCAATGTCCGTTTCCCAAATACTAAAAACGCAAATTGGCCAATTCCCTACGGGAACTACATTTAATTATGACGAGCTGGACATTAACGCTAAAGATTATGTAGCAGCGGCTAAAACGATGGAGCGGCTTATTAAAGTCGGGGTAATTAAAAGGCTTTCAAACGGTATTTTTTACAAGCCTAGAATGACGGTGTTTGGGGAACTTAAACCAAGCGAAGAGGAGCTAATAAAGCCTTATATTTTTGAAAAAAAGAAACGCATTGCCTATATAACGGGTACGGCTCTTTACAATCAAATGGGACTTACCACACAAGTTCCCAAAACTATTAAAATCGCTAGTAGCAGAAAAAGGTTTTCTTACTCCAATGAGATATTAAATATTAAATCAACTCTTAGCTACGTCGCAGTATCTGATGAGAACTATAAATTTCTTGAAATATTAGATGCTATAAAAGATTTTAATAAAATACAAGACTTATCAATGGAAAATGGGATTCAAATATTGAAAAATATTTTATATAATCTCAATGAAAAAGACCTTAAAACATTGGTTGCTTGCAGCCTGTTCTATCCACCAAAAGCAAGAGCATTTCTAGGTGCATTGCTAGAAATAATTGGTTCTGATGTAGGTCTAGATACTCTTAAAAAAAGCTTAAATCCCCTATCTTATTATTATATCCGAATAGAACAAAAGTTTCTTCCGTCGAAAGAAAATTGGCATATAAAATGAAATTACATCAAAACGAACGTTGTGTGAAAAAATAATGAGCTTAGTGCGTTTTTCAAACACACAGAATCCTATTTCAGATCTAAAGAACAAAATCCGGCATGCCTCTGATCTACATCTTACTTTACGAGATGTTTCTATGAGAAGTTTCTTCGAATCCTCGCAATTTGATAACATGCTCATCGAGGTAGGTACCGACGATATAGAAAGTTTCAAAAACAATAATGACTGGTTGAAAAGGCATCCAAGTGAGGCGCTTATTTTCTCAAAAACAGAAGAAACGTGGCTACAAATCAAAGACGTATATACAGGAAGCTTCAGCGAATTGATTATCGGTGATATTCCTGATGAATACGAAATAATGCGCACCCTTACTGAAGTATCTAAGAGATTGAAAACTATTGAATGGAGCTTGCCCCTTTAGATTGAATAGGGTTTAAGGGGTTGCCACTTGTGACAAACACTCCTAACACGGATCCAACCGTCCAAACCAACGGTATCAATTCCGCGACACCCAGCGGTAAATTGTTTTGTATCTCATTTTCTTTGTTTTTTGATATTCAAAACTCTTTGATGTTAACGTACGTTACCATCAAAGTTGCTTGTTGCTCATTTTTTAGATATTTTAATCATCTACTTGCCTTGTTGTTGATGTTTTTGTATTTGCTACACCGTTAATCAAGTGAACCGTGTGACAAACACCCCTAACACCGATCTCGCCTTCCGAACCATCGATATCGATTCCGCGACACCCATCGGTAAATCGCGTTCCTTAAACCGGCCGGAATTCCATATCCCAAGAGAAAAAAACGGTGCACACCGCCTAATGCGCGCATTAATTCCAGTATCGCCGTACTTTGGTTATGCCACCTGCCGTTGGCATAAAACAATACCGAATCGGGTATGCCTTCCACCAGGTTTAAACCTTCAGGTAAAGGCAACTTGTAAGACTGTAAGGATTGTGTTTGAATGCGCTTGCGCCGATCGTTGCGGTATACATACGCCACCGCCCAATTGCACAAATTACAATGACCGTCGTATAATAATAACAGCTCTGGCTTTGTCTCTGGCTGTTGAACGGTCATAAATCCAGCATTTAAATTTGAATTTCAGGGATATCGCCTTCTATTACCAAGCGACCTTCCGTTTTAGAGCGAATTTCATCTATCAGTAACTCCAGGGGCTATTTCCCTAAGCTCAAAACCCCGTTCTGTAATGTCAAAAACACCCAATTCTGTTACCACTTTCTTTACGCATTTTAATCCTGTAATAGGAAGGGTGCACGATTTCAACAGCTTACTTTCGCCATCTCTGTTGGTATGTTGCATGGCCACAATGATGTTTTTTGCCGATGCCACCAAATCCATTGCGCCTCCCATGCCTTTCACCATCTTGCCCGGTATTTTCCAATTGGCAATATCGCCGGTATCGCTCACTTCCATCGCCCCTAATACCGTTAAATCTACCTTGCCCGCGCGGATCATTCCAAAGCTGGTGGCTCCATCGAAAACCGCAGAACCCGGCAACATGGTAATGGTTTGCTTTCCGGCATTGATCAAATCGGCATCTTCTTCGCCTTCAATTGGGAAGGGACCCATTCCCAATAAGCCATTTTCACTTTGTAATATAACCTCTATACCTTCAGGGATATAATTGGCTACCAACGTAGGTATGCCAATTCCTAAATTCACATAATAGCCGTCTTTTAGCTCCCGTGCAATGACTTTCGCAATCCCAAATTTATCTAACATCTTCTACAAATTTCGAAAAAAAATAACAATTCCCCTAAGATCGTTGTTTATGAAAGCGACTCTTTTCCATGTCGCCCACAGAATCGTATAATTCCGACAAATACAAATGCGCTTGCTTGTTTCTCGGATTCAATTGCAATGCCCGCTCGTAACATTTTTTAGCCTGTGATTTATTTCCTTCAAGAAAATATACCGATCCCAAATTAATCCACGTCAATTCGTGCTTTTGTACCTCCTTCAACTGTTGCTCCAATAGCTGCTTCGCCTTTACGAGCTGCCGATCTCGTATCAATGCATTTGCGAATTCTGCAACAAAATCGGGTTCTTTGTTTTGCAATTCTCGCGCCTTCTCATACCATTCCAACGCCGCTTTTAACTGCTGCTGTTGATCGTGACTTTTCGCTACACGATAACAGGTCCATGCGTCGATAGACCGCTTAATTGCTTAGAAAGCATACGATATCTTTAAAATTGCCCTTTAAATAGGCCTCGTGAATGCGCGACTGTATAGGCATCGGGATGTTTGTGCAATAAGGTTCCCGCTTTTTGCAAATACAAGGGATTCGGATCGAATTTTTCAAAATAGCTCAAATAGGCCCGTATCTCATCCTTGGCATCGGGTGCCGGATTATTTACCGCATACAATCCCAACAACTTTCCCTTGTGACTCTCTATATCGCCAGTGGCTTTAGGCCGCTGGATCTTATGATCGTGCACCATCACATGAGGAATGTCTTCGGCACTGCTTCCCGGCATATGGCATCCCACACAGCCCGCCTTGTGAATGCGCTTCGCTTTCGGCAATTTACAATCGTGCAGCGCACTGCGTTTGCTTTCCGCTTGGTGGCATCCCATACACGTATTATTAAAGCGCTCATTGTTGGTAGCTTTCACACTCACATGCGGATTGTGACAGTTGATGCACGTGAAATTTAAATTTGGATTGTACGCTTCGGCATCGCCCTTATTAGAACCTATAAAACACGCGCTTTTTTGAAAGCGATCCGCATGTCCGGCCATCACAAAATAGTCCTCGTTTTCGTACTTCGGCATGTAAATTTCAAACACGTCTTTCAACGCCATTCCAGGCCTGAAATCGTCGAAATGTTTACCCTCTTTGAGTACGTTATTCCCCTGTAAATGACAGCGCTGACAGATATCAACCTGCAATCGGTAGGGCAAACGCTTGGGATTTACGATGCTGCGATCGGCATACTTAGATGTATCGACTAAAATGCCCTGTTTTTTGAGATTTACATGGAGTTCACCGGGACCGTGACAACGCTCGCAATCGATGCCTAAGGGAACTTTTTCAAAGAAATTTTTTGCACTTTTCGCCACTTTGGGCATGGCATTATGGCAGCTCATGCATTCCATGTCGATTTTACGGTTAAAGCCTATATTTTGTTCTTCGTAACCCGGTGGCAAATCCCAAATGCCTTTTTGCGTATAAAACGTGAGCGGCGCCTGGTAGACATACGACCCGTCGGTCCAAAAGTGCGAATTGGTATGCTGTCCACTACCTATTATATAAGGTATATACTCCTCGCGCATGAATGTGACTAGGTTGCGCTGCTGCGCATCAGACTCGTACTGTCGAATGAACAAACTATCGTTGCGCCAGAATGCTTGGTAATGAAATCCGGTTTTGGGATCGTAAATAGGAGTTCCGCGGCGCTCTTTCCAGGGTAGGTGCATGATCGGAAATTTCCCTTTCGATTTCTCGGGGGAAGCTCTATCAAAGCTTTGACCCATACCTGTATGCACGAAGGTTTGGTGAATTTCGTAATGACAGGTTTGGCATTCTTGCATGCCTACATAATCGACGGTATCGTGTAAATTCCAAAAGTATAAGGAATCCTTATCGCTGCTAACAATGGTTTCTTGGGTATTGCAGAAACTGAAAAATAGTGAAAGACAAAGTCCAACAAATAAAAGCAGACCGCGCCATATATGGAAATTTCGGAACTCGTGTTTCACAAGTCCGAAGTTAGGTAAAAATCAGTTTAAACAGGGTCGCTTCCGAAGTGACTTTGCCAATCCAATACGCCACCTAATAAATTTCTAACATTTTGAAAGCCCATCTGCAACAAAAACTGTTGTGCGGTTTGGCTTCTTTTCCCGGAACGACAGTGAACGATTATTTCCTCATTTTTTAGGTGTTCTATTTCATCAATGCGCGATGGCAATTCTCCCAAGGGAATTAAGGTGCCATTTAAATTGAATTCTTCGAATTCAAAAGTTTCGCGAACATCAATAAGATTTATTTTTTCACCCGCATCAAGGCGCTTTTTAAGATTGATTACGGAAATATCTTCTATCATTAGTGTATTAGGTTAATGGGGGCGCTGCTGCGTTGTCCATCGGTGTAAATGGCATGGATGTAATAAGTGCCCCTTGGTAAATGCGAAATACGAATATGGGTGTTTTGTGTATTTAAAATTTTCCGTCCAGTTCCGTCGAGGATGTAGATTTCTCTCAAAGTTTTGCCAGAATTAACGTTTACTTTTATCCATTCTTGAGCTGGATTCGGATAAACATGCAGTTTAAGTGGCTTTACCTTTTGGGTAGAAAAACGATAATTCACACGTTCACCAAATAACATACGCATCATTGGTGTACCTTTAATACTATAATCGGCACGTTCCCAACTTCCTAAAAGATTATAGAAAAGATGCGGATTGGGTGTATTGGCATCGGCAAAGCGGTAGTTATTATCGTAACCCACGTTCAATACATAAGGTTGGCGTTGGTGCCAGCCAATGTAATACTGACCTTTAGGGAGGAACAACACCGAATCAAAGAAGAAATATTCAAATAAATTAACACTATCTCTGTAGGCAGGCTTACTTACCGGGAATTCATACATGAGTTCATCTTGGCGGTCGTCGCCTCCAATTGGAGAGATCTTTTTCCAAACACGAAGGGTGAAAGTCCGAAAACTAACATCTTCCTTACTTTGGGTGAAGTACATGGCAATACCGCGCAGGGAATCGTCTTGAGCGGTATTGAATTCCATTGCAAACTGACCTGGAATATTACCTAAATACGCATAGTCTAAACCAAAACCGCCTTCGGCACTGCCATCATCATAAGCATACCAAGGCATGAATTGGTGTTTCAACCAATAGGTATTGTTGTTGCCGCTGGCATTGTAATTATCGGGAGTTTGATCGTTACTCTGAGGGTCAATAACAAAATGATATTTCAAGGATGGGGTATTGCCCGTTAAAGTATCAAAATAAGGCGTTTCAAAAATTTCTGTCGAGTCCGAACTTCCCAAAATATTACGAGAACTCGCACTGAAATCCTGCTTA
This sequence comes from uncultured Bacteroidia bacterium, assembly GCA_943789135.1. Taxonomy (GTDB): domain Bacteria; phylum Bacteroidota; class Bacteroidia; order NS11-12g; family UBA955; genus VMCP01. Next base: position 9,914 of record CALSSY010000017.1, on the reverse strand, counting down.
TACAGGGTTTGTCCAAACTCATTGGACACGGATAATTGGAAACGGGTTTGAACAGTGGCAAACTCATTCATATTACGAACGCGTAAATGCGTTCTGCCTAAATGTAAAGAAGCATTGAGTTTGTAGTGGGAATATGGAATGTTGGTGTAATCTCTGAATAAACCCGTTTCGGCATTTACGACTCCAACATCTTCAATATCGGAAACTCCGCCGCCCATTCGACCTTGATCCATTCGGATATAATCCAAATGCCAGTGATTTAGGTTTCCTGTTTTTTTGGAATAATTAACAAAGCGAAACTGAAAGTCTGGAATTAAATAATCCATCGAATCGATGGGTACAAACACTTCCTTGAACTTTGTATTGTGTGGTCCGCTTACGCCCCAAACTTTGCGCCAATTACCTGACTGGGTTTTGAAGAATAGAATTAGAGAATCTTCTAACTCCGGAACATCGCCCAAACCTTGGTTTTTGTAAAAAAAGCTCAAGTAAATGCCATCTGTAAGTCTGTAAGGAAATGTATTGGCTCCTTTACGGTAGAACTGCAAATTGATAGGTTGTGAGGTTAAGCTATCTGCATAAACAGATTCACGCGTAGATAGGGCTTGGTAGGGATTCCCGGATTCATCCAAATGATCGAAAGTGGCGATATTAGCATTGGGAGCGTCGGGGGCAAACGAATTATTAATCCAAACTTGTTTATCGGCCCATTTACTCGGATTTGGGTAGCCAAATTGCTGAGAAAAATCCTCAAAAAATGGCAGCTTTAGCGTATCTAATATTCCCCAAGAAATAACCTCTGTTAAAGGCAGGTGTTTGTAGGAATCCGAAACTACTACAGAATGTTGGGTAGGGGAAACTTTTAAAAATTGGGCATTTACGTGATTGAAAAGGCTCAAAAATCCAACCAAAAACAAGGACACTAAATCGCGAAAAATCGACTTTTCAGTGCCGCAGTGGTTTGCCTTTTCTCTGTTGAAATATCCTTTCACGTTACGCCTTCGCTCTTGTGTAACGAACGAACCACAAAAATATTGTATTTACCCCGAAAAATAAAGGTTTTTATAGGCAATCTGTAGGATTACAAGGCTTCTGCATCTAACAATTCAATCGTGTTTATATCGGTTGAATCGCTTTCAGGAAATTGCGACTTATCGGTGGAAGCAACGGTTAGGTCCACTTTGCTTCCTTTCGGGATTAAGGTGCCTTCTATCAATTCTTTACCTTTGAAAGTTTGAGCCAATACGAGATTGTTTCCGATGGGATCGTAAGCCATTTCGATTTTTCCCAATTCTAAGCCTCTGTTTTTTATCACGGCTTTTGCCAGTGTTAAGCTCATATCCACCAAGTTGGGTGCTTTAATTTTGGTTTGTTTCCGGTATTGATTACCAAATAAATGGTGCGGTCTTCTTTTACTAAGTCGCTCGCTTTGGGGTTTTGTTCCACAATGGTATAGGCCAATGCTTTCTCGTTGTATATGGAGTCCATAATATTGGAGCGCAAACCGGCTTGCTCCAAACGTATGCGTGCTTCGTCAAAAGACATGCCTGAAACATCGGGTACAGAAATGTAATCGTTGTGATGGGTATAAGCCGCCAATCCGGCAAAGATTCCCCAAAGTACCAGTGCAGAGGCGCCAAGAACCAGGCCAATTTGAATGCCTATTTGTTTCAATCCAAGCGATGGTTTTTACGCCTTTAGTTTTTGTGTTTCTCGTTGCCATTTGTCTCGACCAAAGTTCAGTATTTCTTTAATAAAATCCAACGGTTTATATGCATTCAACGCGGCTTGATGGTAAATGCAGGTTGCGGGCGTCATTCCGGGTAATGAGTTGATTTCGATAATATAGGTCTCAATCGAATTATCCGGGTAAATTTTCACAAAGGCATCGATTCTGCAATAGCCTTGTACGTCTAAAGTTTCGGCTACTTTTTGAAGGGTTTTCCGAACTTCTTGGGATATTTTAGATTGCAACTCGGGAGACTTGGAAAAACGAGCAGGAGTAAGATTTTGTCCTTCTCCCGCTAGGAATTTTTCTTCCAAACTTAAAATTTCCGATTCCGCTAAGGACTCAGAAGGTTCGAAAACTTCATAATAAATGCTACCATCATCTTGAACATGTGTGAGCATGCCACCCGTAACTTCTAAAAAGTGGGATGCTTCTCCCTTTTCAATGAATTTTTCAATAAGAATTTCTTGTTTCTGGGGAAGTTCATCGTGGATGTTGATGCGCAATCGTTCTGCAATGACAGGATCAAGGTCCTTTTCATTCCTGAATATGAGGTGCGCAAAATCCATCAATTCGGTAACGGTTTTTACTTTTCTCACTGCAGCAGAACAACCGTCATCTGCCGGTTTGGCTATAAGGGGCAATCCGAATCGTTCCGTAATACTTTCAGCCAATTGATTTGGGTTCTGAAGAAAGTCGTCTTTCTTCAAAAGCATATGATCTGCAACCAGAAATCCAGCCTCTCTTAATTTCTGATTGGTTGTGAATTTATCGATGGTGATTTCTGAGCTATGGGATGGTGATCCGTTAAAATAAAGCCCATATTGACTTAAATCTTTCTGAATAGTGCCGTCTTCTCCCGGCCTTCCGTGTAGGGCTATAAATACCCCTTCCACATTATTCTTGAGATCCATTAAAGTCCATTTTTCTGGTTTGAAATCGCCCCCATTGGGATTGTATTTATTGCGAATGAACTCGGTTTCGTCTCGAATGATTTCCAAAGCTTCATGTACCTCGGGCTCCAATACCTTTTTTCTAATGTCGTCGGCATTGTCCTTGAGCATGTAGGGTAGAGGCAGCGTATATAATTCATAGGCATCTCGATTTCCAACTAAGAAAACAGGAACCGGTTCGAATTCTTCGCTTGAACTGAGTTTCTCGTAAATATTGCGCCCAGATTCCATGGAGATATGGCGTTCGAAGCTATATCCTCCCATGATTACAGCTATTTTTCTGCGTGCATTACTTGGAAATTGACTTTGCGAGATGAGCCGATCCAAACGTTCTTTTAAGGGCGTGTATTTTCGTCCGGTTGGATGTGAAAGAATACGAGTTTTGAGGGATTGTCTTAAAATAAACGTTAAGAACTGACTGGGATTAAGTCCAATTTCTGCCGCTTGATGGAAGAAGAAAGAACTGGGCATCATACCACTTGTGGTATTAGGGTCGTTCAAGAAAACAACGCCGTTCTGATCCACAAAACCATCGATACGCGCATATACTTCGAAGCCAAAAAACGTGTATAATTCAGAACAGGCTTCTCGTATTTGCTGAATGGTTTCGTTGGGACATCCATAGGCGTTTCCTTTCGACTCAAACCAGGTAAATATTTGCTTCTGTAATCAAATAGGTCTCCAGATTTTTTAATTTCAGTCGGAGGAAGAGCAACGGGTTGGCCGCGGTGGTGTTCAATAACGATACAACTGAATTCTTTCCCCGAAATTTTCGATTCAATGAGCACACGCGACTCGCTGTCTTGCGCCTGAAATTCGATATTTCCTTCGGATTGCAAAAGAAATTGCATTACGGCATCCGGAGTGTAGTGCGTTTCTGAGTTGGTGATCAAAGGCAATCCAAGTCCTGAGCGTATATCGGTTAACTCCTTGATGTAAGAAATTTGTTCTTGGAATTCTTTTTGTTTGAACTCATCGGAATCAATTCTTAATTTGAAAAAGGCCAAGTCTATGGCGTCACAAAAACGTTCAAAACTAGGGTCTTCCAAAATGGAAACACCCAAAGAAGAACCTTGATTTGCGGGTTTTACAACAAATTGATGATTGAATTTTTGCAAAAATTGCTGAAACCATTGATGTTTTTCTACCGTATCAGATTCCATCCATTCCTCATAACTTAAGGATTCAAACTCATTGATGTAAAGGTTTTGAGTCTGTTGGAATTTTTTCTGAATCCATTTGTTGATTCCTAAAGCAGAGGGTAAAATACCCGAGCCGGTATACGGAATTCCTAACCATTCTAATATGCCTTGAATGCTTCCATCTTCTCCAAACGTTCCGTGAAGGGCAAGAAATGCAATGTCAATATGTGTAGCTAATGATTCCAAATTTATGGGATCACCGATACAGCGATTCATTTGTGAGTGTAATTCGCGAGATAAATCGAGAGTTTCATCGGATGTGTTATATCCGGCGCGTAACAATGCTTCTTCTGGAATAAGGGACTCGGCGTAGATTTGAAATCCGTGGGGCAAATCGGGTAAAAAGGCAGCAGGCGGATAAAAATCTCGAATACTTCCTTTATACACGTGTTCCCAATTGAGCTTTACAATGCCACCGAAACTATCTACGAACAGTGGTATAGGTTCGAATAAGGATTTGTCTAAATTGTCGTAAACAGTTCGTCCGCCAGCAAAAGAAACTTCTCTTTCGCGCGAACTTCCCCCAAAAAATATACCCACTCGAATTTTACTCATGCTCCACAAATTTAATCCGAACTATGTCGAATACCCAATACAGAGAATCGTGAATTTATCGTTAATTTGCACATTCAATAGAATCACGCGAATTTATTATCGCAACTTTTCGTTAAATCCGCTATTTATTAGGTGTTTAATGGATTGAAGGATAAATAGGACACGTGAATAAACGCTTATAAATTGTATAAATAGATGACGGAAATAAGAAAAGTTGTATACGGAATTACACAAGGCGACCCTAATGGGGTAGGAATGGAACTGATTCTTCGGATTTTTTCGGATGAAAATATTTTCAAGTATGGAATTCCGGTATTGTACGCTTCGCCTAAGACGTTCACATTTTACAAGAAGGTTCTTGAACTTGAATCTCCCAGTTACAATTTGATTAAAGTCGGCGGGTGAAGCCGTTGAGGGGAAATTAAACTTGGTTGTGGGAAGTGAGGAAACCATAGAAATCAAACCGGGAAGTGCAGAGCCGGAGGCGGGTCTAGAAGCGTTAAACTGCTTAAAGAAAGCCCTTGCAGATGCCGATCATTTGGATGCCATAATAACCGCTCCATTGGACAAATCTACCGTTGCGGCCCACGAAAAAGATTTTACCGGGCATACGGGATTCATAGCCGAACATTTTGGGGTGAAGAATTTCGCCATGTTCTTGGTTTCGGACGAATTGAAAATGGGATTGGCAACCGAACACGTTCCCGTTTCTCAAATTTCTCAAAAAATAAGCACCGATTTAATTTTGAATAAGCTCGAGGTGATGTACAATTCACTTCGCGAAGATTTGAATATTATCAACCTCGAATAGCGGTTTTGGGTTTAAATCCACATGCCGGCGATAGCGGTCTATTAGGTAAGGAAGAATTGGAAATTATCAAACCAGCGGTTGACAAAGCCTTTGAACAAGGGAAATTGGTTTACGGACCTTATGCTGCTGATAGTTTCTTTGGAAGCGGACAACACCGTCCATTTGATGCCGTACTAGCTATGTATCACGATCAAGGCTTGATACCCTTTAAATCAATGGCTTTTTACGATGGTGTGAATTTTACAGCGGGCTTGCCCATAATCAGAACAAGTCCTGACCATGGAACTGCGTATGATTTAGCCGGAAAAGGAACAGCAGAAACCGTGAGCATGCGTAATGCCATTTACGATGCTATTCACTTTGTAAAAAATCGTTGGCAATTTGCGGAAGATTTCCAAAATCCATTGCCCTATACCGAATTCAGAAGGGAGCGTTTCCGTATCGATTTCTAATCTTTTTCTAGGAATTCAAAAATCACCCGTAGCACCTCTGGATCTATGGTAGTTTCTATTGTTCCATACTCGCTAATATCGCCGGTTTTTGCTCGTTGAAATACGTGATTAATGCCTGGTAAAGTGGTATAGGTAAGATTCGTTTTTACTTTTAGATAGTCTTGAAATGCCGGTTGGTTAAGGGAAACAGGAGTTTGTATATCTAATTCACCATTAATAAGCAGGCTGTTTTGTTGAACGCGTTCCCAATCTAATCGCGCATTATCATTTAAAAAATGCCACATCCAGGCATTTTGAAACAGGGGATGGTACGATTTTAAGAGGTAGTCGGTGAATGGAGTTTTTGCGATTTTTGCAAATCTTTTTTCAATTTTTCGACGATAACGCGGGGGTGCTTTTGGTCCATTGGCATAAATATGATCGATATAGATTTTAAGGAATCCGAGCTGACATTAAAGAGTGCCTCGTTTTGAGTCAAGCTCAGAACTTGCCGTATGCAAGCGCATATAATGAGCAGTTAGTGGCTGTCTTGCAAGACGGCTTGCACACCTGTTTGGTTTTGGTGCGTATTGATTTCGGCACCGGAGACCAATGCGGGACCAAAACCGATAAGTTTTTGGATTTCAGGATTGTTTTGAGCCAAGGCCGCTATGATCGCACACCCTTCACTATGTCCGAATAAGATAATGGGGAGCGCAGCATCTACACTATCGCGAACGAATTTTAGGTAGGCCTTTCCATCGTCAATTAAATCTTGGGTGGTAAACGCTCGAGTTCACTGGGTTTGCAGAGGGTATATCCAGCTCCTCGATCGTCTACCCGCAAGCACATTATAGCCCGCTTTGGTGAAGGTATCGGCCAAAACCGCAAAGGGTTTATGTCCGAAGATTTCTTCATCGCGATTTTGGGCGCCGCTACCTGAAAATAGGATGATATTGCCTTTCACCGTTCCAGATTTCGGCGTGCTTAGGGTACCTTGAAATCTGCAGGTTCCTTTACTATTCGAAAATTGTCACGTTGCGGAAGTTGTAGGCTAAGGGGGCCTGTGGTGTTTGGGGGCGGTTTAATTTTGTTCCGCCGCGCACTAATTCTAAGGGGAATGCATGATTATTTTGGGTAAACACGCCCTTAATCCGATTTTGTTCGTCCCATTCGCCTTCAAAAACCGCTCCAATCACCGTGCTTTTGATGGTGATTTTAGTTTTGGCAGACTATCGTTTTGTCCATCGGAAGGTCTTTGGCGCCTTGTTGGGGAACCGACAAATAGGTGCGATAGGTTTTATTATCAATGGATTTTATGTGGAATTCCAATTTCAGTTGCATGCCTCCCTGCGTTCAATGTTCCTGTCCATATACCGGTTATAAAGGTTTCATTATTGAATGAAGGGGTTCGAGTTAAAATACGGGTTGAAGCATAAGAACCTTGAAGTTCTATTGTTCCCAAATTGCAAAAGGTAAGGGCGAGGAAGAAAAAAATCGATTTTAAAAAAACGCATTCTTGCAAATTTATTCCATTTTTGTCCCACATGAATGTGCATCACCATGAAATACCGCGTATTTTCTTCAAATTTCCCATACTCATGCGTATTTTATGGTGCATTAAACACGTTTTATATCCGAGAGTCCCAATACTGAATAAACAAATTAAAAAGCAGAGTATAGTAGGAAGCAAGGTTTTGGATTTAGGCTCAGGTGATGGTCAGTTTTTAGTCGCGCTCAATTTAAAAAAGCCCCAAAGAATTGATGCGGTGGATTTAAGTGAATCCAATTTGAAGTTTATCCAAAAGACCATGCCATCCGTTAATACATATCAGATTGATATTACTGGCTTTTTAAAGAATGCCCCAGCTGGTACTTACAATCATGTTCTTTGCATTAGCACCTTGCAGTATCTTGAAATCCTTTGGAAATCTTGAAGGAAATTAAGCGTGTGATGGCCATTGATGCTCAATTGGGTTTATACGTTCCCTTGCACCAATATCAGGAGTTTTTTCTATACAAATGGGTGTTTGAACATTTCACCAATTACGAACGCCATATGGGGCGTAAGCATATTTTTTCGCATTCGGAGATGAATGCATACTTAAACGAAGCTGGTTTTGAGGTAACGGATTTTATGCCTACTTACGGTTGGTTTGGTCGATGGTCGCATGAATTATTGTCTATCGGGAATATCCTGATTTCTCAATCCCATTTTGGATACAAAATATTGGGAATTATTTGGTTGTTCCAGTTTATCGGCGTGATTTTAATCTTAAATCTTTTGGAATACTTGATTCCGGCAAAATTAGAAGCGCGTTTTAATGGGGGGCTGTTTCAATTGAAGAATATAAACTGAAGATAACTAAGTATTTACAACCGATTTATAACACTACTTTGGAGGTTTAAAAATCGTTTAAATAAAAAAGCCACCCTAGGGTGACTTTTCTGGTAGCGAAGGGGGAATTGAACCCCCGACCTCAGGGTTATGAATATTGCAGTGTGTTTTGTAAGTGATTGATAGTCAAATATATTTTAATTGTGTTAAACGGGAATTTTTGGGATTTTTAATGAAAACATGGCACAGAAACATAGCACAGAAGGTAATACCAAACTTCTGAATTGAACGGTTAAACGAAGTTATTGGGTGTTTTACAATTGCTAATACGCAATTTGCAATTTCCGCAAATGTCAGAAAATCAGGACTCCAAATTTATTTTGCAATTCCTAAGTGATTGTGATAGTTTCGTATATAATCGAGTTATGGGCAAGTTAAAAAAACGACAATACGGTATCAAACAGACAAGAGAACCACCAACTTTTGACTCGTCTTGACAATTTGACAAGGCAAAATTAAAAGTTTTAAATATAACTGGAGACCAGAAACCAGTGGAATAAACGGGGCAGATTCTGAAAAGCCATACGAGTAAGGAAAAAAAATAGGATTTTTATGAAAAAATTAAAATTTAGCTTAATTGTATTAAGTTTGACAGCATTCATTCTGAGTAGCTGTTCTCACCGTGTTCTTGATTTTACTTTAATCTCGTCAAAAAATATTGACTTAACAAAAGGTGCGAGTTTTGTTAGGGGAAAAAGTAGAGTCGAAGGAAAAGATATGATTCATTGGATTATTTTGTTTCCGACAGGAACTGTTAACATTAAAGAAGCCGTTGACAGAGCAATAGAAAGCACACCTGGATGCGTTGCTTTATTAGATGGAGTTATTTACACTAAATTTTGGTGGATACCTTATATCTATGGACAACAATCAGCAACAATTGAAGGTTTGCCACTTATTGACCCGAGTTTAGCATTAAACTCAACGGAAAGTCCAACTTATGGTAAAATTGAATTGGACAAAAATGGGGAGATTAAAAAAGTAGAAACTTTATCTTCTAATGAATATCTTGCTCTTAAAGGGAAAATTGTGAAAGAGTCCCAAGAAGTAAAATTCGCAAACTCAGAGGAGATAAAATAACCAGCCCATAACATTGTATATGCGATAATTGCGGGGTTTTGTGGTAAATTGAACTTTGCGCAGGTAAGTAACATTTGTGCAAACTTGAAACGGAAGTGCCTTGAAATCCCGCAACTACGCATATATATTTCCGTTTTCGGGACTTTTAATAAAAACGCTGTCGACAAAACATATTCTTCACGGCTAACTGACTCCTCTTCGTCGGAACTGCTCACAGTCAATAATACCCAATTTAACCCCTTATTAATCATTATTGATTTGTCTTTACCGATGGGGTCAATTTCAGTCCGACGAAATGGGGTTGGGTTGTCCGATTATTCCAACAATAACAACCAAGAACTGAACCCAAACATGGCACAGAAACATGGCACATAATAAACTCTCAGCCCTCACCTCTAAACTAAAAAGCCACCCTAGGGTGACTTTTTTGGTAGCGAAGGGGGGAATTGAACCCCCGACCTCAGGGTTATGAATCCTGCGCTCTAACCACCTGAGCTACCTCGCCAAATGAGGGTGCAAAAATAAGCGGTCAATCGAATATAAGCAAATCAAAATTCTATTTTAGCAAAACGCGCTCCAAAGAAGTAAACACCGCATCAGAACTTGTGGTTGAATATCCTCCATGCACGAAGTCCCCGTGTTTGCATTGTCCCAGATAAAAACAATGACAGGGCTTGGGCGGTTGCCAATGATTTCACCCTTGATTGAACAAATCAAACTCATGAGGATTGAAAGATATTGTTCATCAATACGAT
>CALSSY010000016.1 GCA_943789135.1 uncultured Bacteroidia bacterium | reverse complement strand
CTTTTTGGACATCGCATCAAACTTCTGTCCTTGAGCATCGGTAAACTCCTTTATATCTTTAGAGAAAGAATCCTGAAACTCTTTTAGGGTCAGCTTTATGTCTTCGCGATTTTCTTTGGTACCCACGAAGCATGTTTTCATTAATTCGTTCTAACTTATCTTCCAATTGCTTGGTTAACCGGTCAATGGCATCTGCATTTTCTTTTCGGTTTTGCATGAGGGATGCATTCAACTCAGATCGGTTTTCCTTAAACTCTTGTGCCAAACCTTCCCTAATTAACTCATCCACAGAATTGGAGGAGAGAGCTTTTTTCAAAGAAACATTAACAAATAAAATCAGGGCACCAAGGCCCATAAATCCTAAAATCAGGAGTAAAGAATCGGACATACCCAAATTTAGGCTAATTTCCGTACGTTTGCAAACCGAAAGATTCGGTACAACACGCTTAAACCTATACTCCCTACTGTTGAAATTCAGCCCTAAATTTTAAAAAGTTATGACACCTTGCCCCAAATGCAATAGCACCTACACCTACGAAATGGATCACTTAATGGTATGTCCTGAATGTGCCCACGAATGGAATCCAAATGAAATAGAGAATGACAGTGACGCCTTAATTGTAAAAGATTCAAATGGCAATATTCTTAAAGATGGCGATTCGGTTATTGTCATAAAAGACCTTCCTGTAAAGGGCTTTTCTAAGAATATTAAAGTTGGTACGAAAGTTACAGGAATTCGCTTGGTTGATTCCGATCACAACATCGATTGCAAAATACCCGGTTTTGGAAGTATGGGTTTAAAAAGCGAATTTGTAAAAAAGGTCGTTTAAACCCTATCAATCCCTCTATTTTTAGGTACATCTGACTGCCGTATTATCAATACGCATTCAAAATTCTTTATTTATAATTTATAGCGTATCTTTGCATCGTGATTGTATAATCGCTCAATTGTTTTTTGGGTAAGTTCTTTGATCTATACCTCCCAATTTTCATCAGCAACTCTATTTTCACAACCTACATAATCCCTATTTCCCCTCTATGGCTAAATCGCAAATTACATTCTCGAAAAAAGAAAAAGAAAAAAAGAAAATTCAAAAACGTCGCGAAAAAGAAGAAAAAATGGCGCAACGTAAACTCGACAACAACAAAGGCAAGTCCCTAGAAGACATGTTAGCCTATGTCGATGAAAATGGAAACATTTCGAGCACACCTCCCGATTTAACCAAAGTAGAAGAAATTAAAGCCGAAGACATCTCCGTTAGCGGCTATCAAGTACAACACAACTCTGTGAGTAATGTACGTCGTGGAAAATTCACGTATTACAACGATGAAAAAGGATACGGATTCATTAACGATCAAAAATCACAACAGCGTGTATTCGCACACGTAAATAACTTTACTGAAACCTTCAAAGAAGGTGACGATGTGTATTACGAAATTGAATCTGGACCGAAAGGCGATTCTGCGATAAATGTTCGCAGAACAGCCGAAATGCCATAAAAATTTTGCCCAAGTGCACCCCAATAAAAGAGGCCGTTAATTACAACGACCTCTTTTTTTGCATTTTTCACAACAACCAAATAAAATGCAAGTATGAACTCAATTTAACCGAGTTTCAGTTTTTCATAGGCATCGAAATCAATAGCAACCCTATTTGATAGATGGTATTGCAAACGTCGTGCCACTTCACTGGAATTAGCTTGTTTGCCATAATTCCCCTTGAATACCTTTAGACTTAGAACCAGATCCATAAGCCAAGAACAATACAGATTTCCCAACTAAATCACCTTCTGAATAAGCCAATCCGCTTAAAAAGGCCATAAAGATGGAAGCCGTATATAGATTACCAACTTCTGAAGAAACCCTATCTGTAGGAGCAATTGCATTTGCCACAAATTTGAGGTAGGCCTCTGATTTTGATATGGCTTTCAACCATTGCGCGTAAGCCGCGGAATCATTGATCTCTGGATTTCCGTACTCCGCGATAATTTGATTTTTCAATTCTAAGTTCCGTTCCAGATCCTTTTCCCACCATATTTTAACCGCCATTCTGCGACCTTGATAAGCGTAAGGCAAATGAAAGACCCACTGCTCAACTTCAGGCAGGGTTTTAAGATTGTTTTTAGTTAAAAAATCGTCGACTGCAGCACCCACTCTGTCCTCGTAACAAGAATTCGAAAACTGACCATCGTATACGGGTTCTCTCTTAATACAGGAATAAAACTACCCGGGAGATCCCAAAAGTCTTCAACCCAGCCTTCTAGTGTTTCTTTTTTCAAAACTCGATTGGCTTCTAATAATTGGTCGTATTTATTTGAGTCGACAGCTGTTTTCATTCCCAACCGTTCAATAATGAATCGATCAAGTCTATTTTACGGAAATGTCTTTTGGGTTTGTAAAAGTCAAAATCGTGCTTAACGGCAACCCCAACTTCTCCCGTAAATTCTATTAAATCTGGCTTACTGCTCAAAAGAAAAGCAACGGCACCAGCACCTTGTGTGTATTCCCCACCGGTATTCTGATCGTAAACAGCTTTATCTGCAGCAACCACAATACACCTGCGATTTGGACGTAATCTTATGTAGTCCAGACATTGATGCAAAGCATCAACTCCCCCAATACAGGCAAACGTCATATCCAAAAAATCGATATGCCCAAGCGAGCAATTTAGTTGCGATTGTAATGTTTCAATTGCATATGTAATACTAGGCTTGGCCGCGTCCACCGCGCTCTCTGTTCCCAAGTATATTTTATCAACGCCGCTAAAAAATGATATCGCATCCGAATAGTTTCCATTTTTAACTTGAGAATCTACTAAATCCAATATAGCTTTTGCAGCCAAGTAAGGCACATCCTCATCGGAATCGCAGACAGGCATTTGCATTAAGCCCAAACCCTTTTGCAATTTGGCAACTTCAATATTGCGTTTATTAGCCAGGGCTTCAATGGGTAAATAATGCTTTGGTAAACAAATACCAAAGTCTTGGATTCCAACGGATTGAGACTGCATAACTGAATAAACATGCGAATGTATTAATTGTTTGTGTCAAATTGACACAAAGTGCCTAGTATTGGCTAAAATCCTATTTTAATCGATTAAGATTTGTTTTGGTAGTCGGCATAGAAAAATTCCATTTGCAAAATGCCATTGATATCCAATTGTTTGACCCCACTTAATTAAAAAGCACCATAAATAACTTCAGTTTTGTCCGTATAAAACTGAACATTTGGTGAAAATTTTCGTTACTTGAATATGATCTCTTCCTCTGGAAATAAAGGTTTCTACTTTAAGGAGTTTGAAGCTAAATCCATTGCGCCATTCGATGCTTTGTTTGATATTTTCAAGGAACTGATTACCCATACCTCGGGAGATTTTGACGAAGCTATTTCTTGGCTTCGAGAACTTGATAAGGAATACCAACTAACCGATGAGAATTATACCATCGATGATTTTATCGAGGAATTAAAAGAACGTGGATACATACGAGAAGAAATCGATCAAGACGGTAACGGGAATATTGGGATAACGGCAAAAACGGAACGCGCCATCAGACAAACAGCACTTGATCAGATATTTGGGAAAATTCGTCAAAGTGCTGGAGGCAATCATAAAAGCAAGGCACAAGGTCCTAGTGACGAACTCAATGGTGAATATAGAAACTATCAATTCGGTGACAGCCTTGAAAAGATATCCATTACAGAAAGTCTCAAAAATGCGCAAGTCAGAAATGGCTTAGGAGAATTCAATCTCAACGAAGAGGATTTGGTAGTAAACGATTCCCAATTCAAAGCCCAAATGAGTACCGTATTGATGATTGACATCAGCCATTCCATGATACTGTATGGTGAAGATCGGATCACCCCTGCGAAAAAAGTGGCCATGGCTCTTGCTGAACTTATAACAACTCGGTACCCAAAGGATACTTTAGATATTTTGGTTTTTGGTAATGATGCCTGGCGCATTACCATCCAAGACCTTCCCTATTTAAAAGTTGGTCCCTATCATACCAATACCGTTGCTGGTTTGCAACTTGCGATGGACATGCTCCGCCGCAAAAAAAACTCGAATAAACAAATATTCATGATTACAGATGGAAAACCCAGTTGTATCCGTGAACGCGATGGGCGTTATTACATGAATAGCAACGGCTTAGATCCATTCATAGTTGAGCAATGTTACACACAAGCGGCTCAGGCACGTAAGTTACATATTCCCATTACTACCTTCATGATTGCGCGTGACCCATACCTGCAACAGTTTGTAGATACATTTACCGAAATCAATCAAGGAAAGGCATTTTTCACGGGCCTAAAAGGCTTAGGAGAAATGATTTTTCAAGATTACGAAACAAATAGAAAAAAACGACTCAAATAATAAGATGATACGTACTTTAGGTGAGCTAAAAGCATCGGGTTATACCAGCAAAAGCATTAAAAATGAATTGCGCGATAATCTAATTCAACACATTCAAAAGGGAACCACTCCTTTTGAGGGCGTTTATGGATTCGAACACAGTGTCATTCCAGAACTCGAAAGGGCCATTTTATCCAGACATAACATCAATTTATTAGGACTACGTGGTCAAGCCAAAACAAGGTTAGCCAGATTAATGGTAAACCTATTGGATGAATACATCCCCTATGTTGAAGGTTCAGAAATTAACGATGACCCTCTTAACCCATTGTCGAGATTTGCAATTGAGTTAATCAAGGAAAAAGGGGACGATACTCCTATTGCTTGGCTCCACAGAAACGATCGCTTTACAGAAAAATTAGCGACACCCGATGTAACAGTGGCCGATCTAATTGGCGACGTTGATCCTATAAAAGCAGCGAATTTAAAATTATCGTATGCGGATGATCGGGTAATTCATTATGGCATGATTCCAAGATCCAATCGTTGCATTTTTGTAATCAATGAAATCCCTGATTTACAGGCACGAATTCAAGTTGCATTATTTAATATTCTTCAGGAAGGCGACATTCAAATTAGAGGATTCAAATTGCGATTAGCTTTGGATATTCAGTTTGTATTCACAGCAAATCCCGAAGATTATACAAACCGAGGAAGTATCATAACCCCTTTGAAGGATAGAATCGGTTCTCAAATTTTAACGCACTATCCCGAGTCCATTGAAATTGCGCGTAAAATATCTTCCCAAGAAGCCAAAATAAGCGATAACCAATCTCAATTGGTATACGTTCCAGATGTGGCTTATCAATTGCTTGAACAAATCAATTTTGAAGCACGAGAAAGTGAGTATGTCGATATTAAGAGTGGTGTTAGTGCAAGAATGAGCATTTCCATGTTGGAATGTTTGGTTAGCACGGCAGAACGCAGGGCATTGTTAAATAAAGAAGAAAAAACAACGGTTCGACTTTCTGATTTTATGGGAATCATTCCGGCTATCACGGGTAAAGTGGAACTGGTTTATGAAGGCGAACAAGAGGGAGGCGCATTCGTTGCCGAGCAATTGATTAAATCCGCCGTTAAAACCATGCTTCCAGGGTATTTCCCAAGAATAGAGAAACTCAGTAAAAAAACGGAAGCTACTCCATACGACGAGCTCATGGCCGATATCATATCCGAAGGCGGAATCGTAGTTTATGACGATTGTTCCGACGCTGAGTATGCGGAAAATTTAACCTCATTGAAAGCACTCAACAATCTTATAGAGACCTACCAAGCAGAATCACTCGAGGCCGATAAACACTTCTTAATGGAATTGATACTTTGGGGTTTAGCCGAGCATCAAAAAATTGGTAAAGAGCGCCTTCAAAACGGATTTGATTTTGGTGATTTGTTTTAGGTTTATTTTCCGATACAGAAAGTGAAGTAACTTGCACAAAGGACTTATAATCAACATTTTAACAAAAACATCGGCCTTGTAAAATGTAATTTAGCAGCAAAACGACTGCATTTTGACCATTCTCAAAGCAGTAGGTTAACTCACAAAACTAACTACTTAAGCAAATTTCTCTGCAGTGCTATGATGTGCTGCCTGAAAAATTGTTCAGGTTTCTCAATCTTTCTTGTAGTTCTGGGTTTAATATCGGTGTAATACTCTGTGCCCTGTATTCTGATGGTTTCCCAATCATATGCTTTTAATAACTTGAGATTGTCATCGATAACGCTTTTGTAATCATTCTTTAAATCATCTTTTGTACACGCCAAAAAACCTACAAGCTCATTTTCCCCACATTCGGTATCAGTCATTTGTATAAAATCAATTATATCACCTGAAGACAACTTCACTTTCATTGTAGAACTAAATTGTGACATACACCCTAAATCACCTGTGTAAATTAAATAAAATACTGGCACTGTCGACTTTTGAAATACATAACCACTAAGCATATTGTATGTAGAATTAGTGCCAAATGCCACCCAATTCTCAGTGGTTACACTCACTTCCCCAGAGAACTCATCCTTTTCCTTTTCTACTTCAACATTTGATTCTATTGTAGTAGGTTCTATTTCTTTTTTTGGTTTACTCCATGTACCATTTTCATAAACCAATATGGTATCACCCTTTTCTGTAATTGCATTTATTTGGGCACTAGCAGAACTGAAACAAACCCCAAAAGCCAAAAAACCCAAAAATTTCAAACTCTGTTTTAATTTCATAGAACTAAAGTAATAATATTTCCCCAAACACATAAATTCAGAAATCATAAACTAAAAAAATAGTGCTTATATCCTTGTAGTTTTTACACTATTAAAGATTCAATGTCACATCTATCTTCTTCTCTTCAATCTGAATTTCACTCTGTTGTTTAGGCAAACCTAGTGACCGATTTAATAAGCTCTCAATTGCATAAAGCGAACCATTCTGATAAGATTTTAGCAGTGCCTTTGCTATTATTCTATTAAACATTGGAGTTTCAGGATTATTTACTTCTGATTCAATCTCTGATTTGGTCATTCCTAGCATAGACAAGATTGCATCATTACATTGAGTTTGAGTTAAACTATACTCTGACTTTAGTATAGTTTTTAGAGATTTTGGTCTCCCTTCAGGGTGCGGACTTTGTTGTCCTTTCTTCCATTGATATTTTTCAAGATGATTTGACATATATATGCTGTTATTATGCTGTTTTGACTATCTGTAATGAGTTTTAGAGGCTTTGATTTTCTTATCTAATTCAGTAATCAGTTCATCTTGTTCAGTATGCTTAGATGAGCTTAAAATGGCTTTAACATCTTTTTTGATCCTTGAATAATATTCAGGCTTATCAAAAGCATTCTGCCTTCTCAGGTTTTCTATCTCATCCATTATTTTATCCTTCCCTATTGTATGGATAGCCAGTAACTCTAACTGCTTCCAAAAGTCTTTAGGACTGTTCATATTTTCAGTATTAAAGTTGAATTTATTGAGCTTAGTGATTTCTTTGTATTCATTATACCATCTATCAAAAATGGATATGTAAAATCTATCATCAAATAACTTACTTGCAATGAACTCTGATTCTGCAAATTGTTTAGACAATCGATTCAAAAACCTTAATTCATACCTCAGTATGTTTTTACCTTTCCATATAGCTGGAAGCAACTCACCTTTTGACTTACCCTCAGCAATCTTATTATAGAACAACTTTGTTCTTTTAGTATTTGAATAGTACAAGCTTTTTGGTTGTATCAATCTTTGATAGTGCTGACTGTCCCCTAATGAAGTATAATAGGTTTCAGGTGGATGGTTCATAATGTAATTTTGGGCAAAATCTACCCTCTTCAACTCAGCCAGAAACATTGAAATATGTAATTCATCTGATAGCTTTTCCAATGCTCTTTTAGAGTCTGACTTGTTTAATGTTTGAAAGTTATCTGAAAGGAAATATTTTGCCAGGCTTCCCTTACAAGATACTCCCTTCTCAGATATCCTTACTTTGTAGTTTTTAAGATGCCCATTGATTGTTAATTGACCAAATGAATTTGTATAACTGTCTGAAGTTGCCAAGCACTGCCCAATAGTATTAATCTCTTTGTGATTAAAGCCATATTTAGCAGGATACCATAGATTAACTGAATCATACATATTATTTGACTTATTCTGTCAATAGAAACACCTTACTAAAGAATTAGTAATTAAAGAACCTAAATGTGGATTTCTTCAACTCTTTAATATCTTTATCAAAATCACCCTCAATCATCATTTGATAGTAACTTGATATGAGATTTCTCCCATCAGGAATAATGAATATTTCAATCTCTGAATAGTCTTTATTTATTCTAAATAGATAGGCATCATTCCTAAACGTAAATTGCGGATTAGGCTTCCCATTGCTTAATAATCTATTTGAATTGGGATATCCATATCCTATCTCAGGATAATCTACATCATCTATATATATGCTTGATAGATTTAACCCATTCCCAGTAAGACTCCATTCTGCTAACCTTTTACTGTCAGTATTAACAAACCCTCTGCAAGGAGTTTTATAAAAGTAAAGTTGTCCCTTCTTATTGACAAAATTTGTCAATCCTTTATAATCCCCTGCCCAGCTAACACAGTCTAATCTATCTTTAGATTTAATATTGTGCTTTGCTTTAGTCTCAGGGTTAAGAGATTCTATTTTAAAATAAGCCCCTATCATAACCTAACCCCTTTCTTTAAGGTTATAACATTAGAAGCAGTGTCTTGAATTTCCTCAATGGTTGCTTTCCTATTTTTCAAAAGCCAAGAATCGATCTCTTGTTTATTGAAATATATATGCTTCCCATTAGGCTTGTAGCAAGGTATCCCAGCACTGCAAGTTAGTTTGTACAGGTAACTCTTTGAAAGCCCTGTGTAGTCTGATACTTCATCAAAGTTCAGAACTGTTTTCTGATTTAACAGTAAGGATTCTATCCTCCTTAATCTGTCTTCAATTTTTTGTGTTGTTTCCATTTTAATATTGCTTTAAAATGGACTTGCAAGTCCTTCTTATGTAATTACAATACAAAGGTTAGAAGACAAGGAAAATAAATGGGTTTACCTATGTAAAATGTAAAGTAAAGGTAAAGAGCTATTTGGACAATCCTCTGCATTTAGGACATTGAACCATCTTTTTCGAATTCCGTCTAACTCTTTGGTATGGTGCTCTTTGAAAAGAGTGTCCGTTTTTACACTTCCAATAAACTTGCTTAGAACTATAGGGGGTTATATAATAGGGATTAATACTGTTCAAGTTATAATCCCATTCCTCTAGCAAGAAAGGGAAAACTTTACCTAAATTATTCTCTTCAGTCCACCTATTCTCTGCACATTTCCTGCATGTTCGTACTTTTCCGTTTTTGGGATTTATTTTATCAATTATTCTTTGTTGAAAAGAATGTCCAGTCTTACATTTCCACCAAACCTTCTTATTACTTGAAGGCAACACTAAATCAGGTGTCAAATCTTTATTTTTATCATAATCCCAATGATTGATTACATCTGAACAAAATTTGAAAAGGTTATTTTCTGAACTTGCAACACTTCCATTGCAATATATACATTCTCTAACTTCATTGGTCTTACGATTGATTCTAGAAACAATTGACGCCTTGAATTCATGACCAAAAGAGCACTTCCAATAAACAGATTTATTACTTGTAGGTAGGTAATCGGTTGGTTTTAAATCATTTTTATCAAAATCCCATAAATTATCTATACCGTATATTTCAGTTTGTAAATTATAATCACTGTGTGCAATTGAATTATTACAAATTCTACAACTCTGAGGGGCGTCTCTTTTTGAACCTGTTCTTTTGTCAATTGCACAAAGCCATGAGTGTCCATATTCACATTTCCACCATATTTTTTGCTCTGAACCTGGACTAAATTGATTAGGAGTTAGTGGATAGTTTTTTTTAAAGTCCCATTCCTTTTCAAGATAACTATGAGTGTTTATTATTGATTCCTCATCTTTTGGTAATATTAAATATTTCAACTCATTTAAATAAAGGTTTTCATTTTCAAAATGACGAACCTTTAAATAATTTTGTAATACTATGTTTGAAATTTTATCTGTCAAGATACTTTCAAATATTTCATCAACAACTTCTTTTGTTAACAATTCATTAGGAACAACTAGGTCATTTGGTGACAACTTGACTAATGGATACTCTCTTACTCTATGTAAAAAAATTGAATTATTGCTGGCAAAATGGTTTTTTGTTAAATCTTGTTTTTTCCTTCTTTTATGATAATAAGCTCCATCATACTCAATGGCGATCTTTAAATCAGGCAAATAAATATCAAATTCGATAGATTTGATTTTGTGCCTTAACTTAACATCCAAACCAAGGGAAACTAATTCACAATAGAGCCTAATCTCATTTCTTGAGCCTTTTATTTTACATTTTGGGCAACCATAACCACTCCTAGTTTTACTTACAATGGGTTGAGAATACGAATGATGATTTTCACATTTCCACCAGACCTTCTTACCACTATATGGAGTATAATTATCTGGAGTTTTAGTATTTTTATCATAATCCCAATATTTAGCAATCTCTGGATACTTGTCCTTCAAGTTGTATATTACTGAAACCGTTTTTCTTTTTTTACATATTGGGCAACACCCTTCTTGTAAAACAGTTCTCTTAATTGAATTTTGCCAACTATGTCCTTCACTGCAAATCCACCAAATTTTTTTATTACTCTTGGGGGTGAACTCTTCTGGCTTCAATGTATTTTTTTTATAATCCCAATATTTTAGTAAACTTTTGTTTTCTGTTGCAAAGTTGCGTTCCTTAGAAGGTCTTATTCCTTTACAATAAGGGCAAGTATGAATTACTCCGTTACGAGTTCTAGATTGAACAACAGCAGCCCAACTATGTTTATTTCTGCACAACCACCAAACTTTTCTACTTGAACCTATTGTAAGTTCACTAAGATTTATTCCAATATTTTTTTTAGAATCAAATTCAATTGCCAATTCAGGGTATTTTATTTTTAGCAGCATCTTAGAATTCAGACAATATACTATCAATTATTGATTGTTTATTTTTAGACAAATTGACTTCTAGAGTATTATTTAACTGCTTCCAATTTACTTTAAACCTTTGACTACTTGAATTAACAAAACAAGTCTCTAATTTTTTGTAATCCATTTTTTGAGAGTTATTTTCAACTTGATTTGTTTCTATCAAACGCCGAACAAAGTATAGAACCTCAGAGGCATTATTATCATGCCACATAATTGGTTTTATTAACGACAATTTTGAATTTGAAAATACTGTAATAAAATCATCTAGGTTATTGTCAGCTGAAATCAACTTATACTTTTTGATGAGCAAATCAAATAATTGGGTAATTTCATTTTTATCACTAATCCATAAATAACTTTTTTTATCAGTTATTTTGGTTTTGCTCTTTTTCCTTAAGTAATCAATTTGCAAATCACACCATTTATCAAACCCCTCAGATATTTGACTTCCATTTGTAACAACTCCTGATGCCTCTCTAATTTCAGCATTGAAATAAACATCCTCTGATAGGTATTTATGCCTTAATTCTTCAAGAAATTCAATTTTTGCATCTATATCTTGAATTGTCTTTAATTTTTCTTTAGCATAATCTATATAAGATTGTGAATGTTCAATGAGCATTTTTAGAGCATCCCGCATATTAGAATCTCCTATGTTGGTTATTTTAGCCATCAGATATTGATATTAGGGATCTTGTTCACAGCCTCTTTCTTTTTCTGATCAATGATATTGGCATAGACCTGTGTCGTTTTCAATTCAGAGTGACCAAGCAGCTTAGAAACTGTGTAGATATCTGTACCTAAAGTTAACTGCAGCACAGCAAAAGTATGCCTGGCACAATGAAAGGTAATATCCTTTGTTATTCCAGTCTCCCATAATCCATTTGGACAACTGCGACATTCATGTAACTGCTGTACTTAAGCCCGGCAAAAACCCTATCCTCAGAACCCTTCCTCACTCCAAGATAGCTTCTTGCCTGTTCTGAGAAAGGTCAAGATATTGGAGTCCTTTTGTTTTCTGCTGATGGAAAACAATCCTACATTCATTAGATGACTCCTTAACTTCAGACCACTTTAAATTATTGATATCTGACCATCTCAAACCTGTTAAACAGGAGAAGATAAAAGCCCTTTTCAATACATCATATCTACAATCAGTTTTTGCAAGTTGTTTCAATTCATCCAAGGTCAAATACTCCCGTTTATTCTCAACAACTTTTGGATTAGTAACATCCAATGCAGGGTTTGATAAAATGATTTTCTTCTTTACTGCTTCCTTAAGTGAAGCTCTAAACTTATTAAAGTAAGAAGATACTGATGAAGATGATAATTTCTCACCACTTGACTTAGTGGCAGTGTCCTTTAGATAATCCCTGAAGTTTTCACAAAATGAATGGTCAATATCCCTGAACAACACCTTACTTCCAGCAAATTTCTTTAGGTGTTTTAAAGCACTATCCCAGTTTCCATAATTTCCTTTTGACTCTTTTCTTTTCTCCATTAAATCTTCAAAGAAGTCAATGAAGTTTGTATTCTGCTTAAAATCATTTGCAAATCCATATTGACCATTTTTTATCTCAAGTTCACGCTTGGCTTTAATACTTTCTGCTAAGCTTAATATCTCTTTATTATTTTGCTTATCAATAGGAGACTTTGGATTATCAACTAAGTATAGATTTAAGTATTCATAATCTCTCAAGGTTTTCAACTTCCCTGTTGAGTCTGTTACAGTACCCTTGTATATTTCAAGGTAGAGACTAATACTACCATCCCTTGTTTGTTTCCTTTGCCTTAAATGAACCTTCATTTTGATGCTATTTGATGCTAATGCAAATCAAAAGTACAAATTAGCAACAAATAATAAAGCAAATAACAACAAATCAAAGGGAAATAAACCTGAGAACAAAACTCAACTAAAACCCTTGATAATAAAGTCAATATAAACCACAAAAAGGAAAACAACTTCACTTTCCGATACAGAAACTGCTAAAAATCTCGCCTAATACTTCTTCGTTATCAATTTCACCTGTGATTTCAGCTAAGGCACGTATTCCCGAGCGTAAGTGAAACGACATCAAATCGCCACTCAAACCTGAATCAATACCCTCTTTAATCATCTGCAATTCAATTGAACATGCATTCAATGCCGAGGAATGTCGCGCATTGGTAACCACAGTTTGTTGCTCTAATTGCGCAATATCAATTTTAAATCGAGAAGCTATTTCCTTTCTGAGTAGGTTTACGGAGCTTTTATCGTGCGCACTGAGTTCCCATAGATCTTCATTTAACTCCGCCGATATAAGCTGGCGGTAAGTATTCAAATCGCCTGTAAACACATCTAATTTATTTGCACAAACCCAAATACGTTTCCCTTTGGATTTCAATAAGTCTAAATCGGTCTTGAGATTTTCTAAATCGATGCCTGACGGATCAAATAAATACAATGTAGCACCGGCCGATTCAATATGTTTGAATGTGCGATTGATACCTTCCCTTTCAATGGCATCACTGGCTTCTCGAATACCTGCCGTATCGATCAAACGTACTGAGATATCTCCTATTCTTAATTTATCTTCTAAGGAATCGCGCGTGGTACCTTCAATATCACTAACAATGGCCTTGTCTTCGTTCAATAGAGCATTAAACAAGGTACTCTTCCCGGCATTCGGCCTTCCCGCCAATACCAAAGCAAAACCCTGTTTCAATGCATTTCCCAACTCGAAAGAATCCTTCAGCTCATCCACTTGCGACTTTATCTGCACGACCAAATCCATCAAATCTGACCGTGAGGCAAACTCCACATCTTCTTCTCCAAAATCCAATTCAAGCTCAATAAGACTGGTAAAATGCAGCAATCTGCTTCTTAAAAATTTGATATCCTCCGAAAATCCACCGCGAAGTTGGTGCAAGGCTTGGTCATGGGCAAACTTGTGTTCAGCAGCTATTAAATCAGCAACCGCTTCTGCCTGGGCCAAATCCATTTTGCCATTGAGAAAAGCACGTCTTGTGAATTCCCCAGGTTCGGCCATTCGAGCTCCTAAATCCAAATAAGCGCGTAATAATCTTTGTGCAATGTAGGCACTACCATGCAAGGACACTTCGATTACCGTTTCACCCGTATAGCTTTTGTTATCTAAGAATATAGAAATTACCGCCTCGTCAATTAATCCTTCTTTATCGTATAATTTCCTCAATACCAAACTATGTGATGCATAACCAGAAATGGTTTTTTTCAATAATGCATCGGTATAGTGCAATGACTGGGAACCAGAAATACGCACCACGGATATAGCACCAACCCCACCCCCTGTTGCCAATGCAACTATGGTATCATCGTTATACATATTACAAAGGTACGTTATGTGCCCATTGCTTCAAATAAAGGGATGATGCATCTATAGAAAACCGAACGAATTTTAGGAATTGTTAAAATACAATAACTATATCCCGATAATTCTTAAAATATCCGATTTTTTGGTATTTTTACTACATGCTAAGTGATATCGAAATTGCCCAACAAGCCAAACTCAGACACATTCAACAAATTGCAACTGATTTAGGATTAACAGAAGATCAAGTCGAGCCCTATGGCAAATACAAAGCCAAAATTGATTTCAAAGTCGACAAAGAGAAAATAGCAAAAAGTAAACTTATCCTGGTAACAGCAACTACACCTAACAAAAGTGGTTCAGGAAAAACAACCACCTCGGTTGCACTTACACAAGGATTGCAAAAACTCGGAAAGAAAGCCGTAGTTGCTCTTAGGGAACCCTCACTTGGACCATGTTTCGGGATGAAAGGTGGTGCAGCCGGCGGTGGATACTCACAGGTATTACCCATGGAAGATATCAATCTGCATTTTACCGGGGATTTTCATGCCATTACTTCCGCTAATAATACGATTGCTGCCCTAGTTGATAATTACCAATACAATCATAGAGGAAAACCAACTCAGTTGCGCTCTGTTCTATGGCGAAGGGTTTTAGACGTTAACGACAGATCATTGCGATCGATCACAACAGGTTTGGGTGGGGTTTCGAATGGAATTCCGCAAGAAACCGGATTTGACATCACCCCTGCAAGTGAAATCATGGCCATTCTATGTTTGGCTAATTCTTTTGAAGACTTGAAAGAACGACTTGGATCTATACTACTTGGATATACCTATGAAGGCGTTGACTTTAGACTTAAAAGATTTAGGTGCAGTTGGTGCTATAGCCATGTTGTTGAAGGATGCCTTTCAACCCAATTTGGTCCAAACACTAGAAGGTGGACCTGCTTTTATTCATGGTGGTCCCTTTGCTAATATCGCTCATGGTTGTAATTCAATCATGGCCACTTATGCCGCACTGCAATACGGAGAGTATGCCATTACGGAAGCCGGATTTGGATCTGATTTGGGTGCCGAAAAATTCTTAAATATCAAGTGCAGAGCTGCAGGAATCAAACCAGCGGCAACGGTGTTGGTAACCACGACCCAAAGTTTAAAATTACACGGTAATGTTCCCGAAACCGATATTAAACTCCCCAATTTGGAGGGATTAAGCAAAGGTCTTGAAAACTTAAAAAGACACGTTGAGAATCTTCAAAAGCTGGGACAAACGGTAGTAGTCGGTCTAAATCAATTCCATTTTGACACTGCCGAAGAATTGAAAGCTGTTGAAGATTATTGTACACAAATTGGTGCCGCATTTGCACGAAATACGGGCTTTGCTGATGGTGGAGATGGGGCTGTTGAATTGGCAAAAAAGGTAATTGAAATTATCGAAACCAATCCATCGAAAGAAATAACGCACACCTATGATCTGAAAGATAGCCTTGAAGAAAAACTGAACCAAATCATTCAAAAAGTTTACGGAGGCAATCGCGTAGTTTTGGGAGAAAATGCTAAAAAAGCATTAAAACAGATTGAAAAAATCGGGGCTACACAATGGCCCGTTTGCGTAGCTAAAACCCAATTCTCCTTTACAGACAACGCCAAAAAAGTTGGAGTTGCAACAGGGTTTGATATTCACATAGATCAATTAATCATCAATGCCGGCGCTAAATTCATAGTGGCTGTTGCGGGATCAATCATGCGTATGCCAGGTCTTCCTAAAGAACCGGCGGCAATGGGAATGGATATTATAGATGGTAAAATCATTGGACTATCTTAATAATTGAATTTATTCGGATAAATACCAATCTAAATTAATTTAAAAACCCGCAACTGAATGTTGCGGGTTTTATATTTTAAAAGGATGCCTCTTTGAACACCACTAAGTCCATTCAAATTAATTCGACTTTGATAGTAACGTAATTGTATAATCTCAATTAGAACATCACGTTAATAAAACGTCCAATGTCCTTCCATAAAAACCATTAATTAAACAATAACTACATTCCAATACCTATTCAACAAAGAGGGCCGATTCTAAAGAATCGGCCCTCTTTGTTTGAATTTAAATTTTACTTATTTCGCAGGACGAATAAGATTCACGGTACCGTTAACACGATTGATCTTTTCTTTTCCTTTGAAACGATATTGCATTTGATAGAAATACGTTCCAGAAGGCGCATCGGGACCATCGTTATTGATTTTACCGTTCCAGCTCACCTTCGGATCTTCTGAGAAGAACACACGCTCACCCCAGCGATTGAAGATACGAATTTCATAAACATCCTGACCTTGTAATGGCACTCTGAATTGATCGTTATAACCATCACCGCCCGGTGTAAATACGTTGGCCAAATTAATGAATAAATCGATATTCACTGGCTTACACAAAGTATCCTCACATCCGGTTGCATTCTTCGCTATCAAACAAACCCAATAGGTTCCGCTGCTGTCATAAGACCACTCAACTTTTTGGTTGTTTGAATTTGAATTCTGCTTGAATTCACGAGGCAATTCACTCTGAAGATCCATATCTCCGTTGAAGTGTACAAAACCCCAACGCCATTCTGTACCATTGATATCAGTACGCGTGAATGTGTAGTCAGGTTTGTTTGTACTGTCAATATCAAAATTGGCCACTACAGAATCTACTGTGAACGTTAAAGGTTCCATCAACGTTGGACACCATGGTCTTGGATGATTTTGATCGTAATCCGCATAGTGTGTTACACGATAAACTCCTGGATCTTTGAACACCCTAGCATAACGTTGGCTTCCAGTTGTAACCGTATCGGTTACCCACTGACCTGCTGCCGTGCTGTAATGTTCGAATTTCCACTTGTACGATTTCAAAATTGTATCTGATTGATCGATAAACACGTTGCTATCACCTGGACATATTGCCATTTTCTCAATGTAACCTCTCACCGAATCTCTTGGCAATACAGTGATAATGAACTTCTCTTGTTTTGATAATGTATCAGGAAATAC
The DNA here is from genome assembly GCA_943789135.1 of uncultured Bacteroidia bacterium. Classification (GTDB taxonomy): domain Bacteria; phylum Bacteroidota; class Bacteroidia; order NS11-12g; family UBA955; genus VMCP01. The sequence goes on along the minus strand of CALSSY010000016.1, from coordinate 52,684 downwards.
TGCAGGACAGAATTTGCGAATATTAGGTGGTACAATCAAACTATCGAACTGCTCTAGGTATACTTCATAACGACCTGCAACATTGTACTGGTGGGTAACAAATGTATCTGGAACGTTCAAAATATCGCCATCTCCGAAGAACCATGTCCAGTCAGATTGAATACCCGCACTATCCGTGGTGTTCTTAAACTTAATGCTATCACCAACACAGATGGTTACTTCGCGACCCGCCTTATCTGCAAATTCAAATGCAGGGCGCGGTCCTGGAATTTTCACCCAACGCTCAAATGTATCGCCACAACCTTGGTCTGTATTCAAACTATAGCGGATCTTAAACCAACCGTTACGGGTATATTTATGCGCAATTCTTGGTGGTAATCCTTGTTCGGTGTTTTTAGCTCTTTCAAAATAGTTATCAGAACCATCACCCCAATCTATGAACCATTTATTAACGAAATCACAAACCATTGGTGTTGGACCGTAACAATTTTTCATCGCCCAATTACATGGATCGTGCAATACAGAACTATCGAAGAATTCAATGATTGAATTACAACTTGGCACTTCAAGTCCTAAGTTAAATGCCACATCCAAACGAGAAATATAAACACGTTTTGTGATGGTATCTATACAACCTGTTGAGTCACCCGTGATATTCATGAATGTAAACACACCAGAATCGTTTTTGTAATACAAACCACTTCCACCACCTAATTGAATAAACGGATTGGTCATTGTTCCTACACCACCAGTTGAACCGTAATCTCCTCTAAACTCGTAGGTATCAGGATTCGCTGGATCGTCGTCCTCTTTACTCCAATCCCAAACTGTTGCACGCTCTACATTCGTATCACCTTGAACCAATCGGGCTAAACGAGCAGGATCTTTCCAATAGTCGTAACCAGTAGCCAATGGTCCTTGGTTGTTCCAATAGTTTGGATCCCAAGTTCCGAAGTTATCAGGATCGGTTGAGAAGTAACGATAATCTGGAGCCATTACCAAAGATTCACCTTGATCTTGACATACAATTGAATCTGTAAATAGATCACCAAACATGGCAAAACCAACGATCAAAGGAACAGCTGCAATATCATCACATTCTCCATTATCTGAACGCATGGATACACCTAAGATGTAACGACCTGCATGTCTTGGAATAAAGGTATAAGAGTTAACCTCTTTCCCATATACCACGTTAGTATCCAATGGTGTGATGGTAGAATCACGGTAATGGAATACCGTCATGGAATCTTTATTAGGAATGTAATAGTAACGAATATCCTTACCATAACCAGCAGTATCTAAACATCCGTAGGCACCTGTACTAGGTTGACCGATTTGACCCGTGTCATTCCAAATCATTTTAGCAATGGTTGTATCTCCTAAAGCAAATGGATCAAAACCTGCTGCATCTAAACGCTCTCTGATACGATCCCATACTTTGCTAACATCAGCCGCTACAACGAAATCTCTAACTTCAGCAGTCCAAATTGTATCAGGGCCACTTGTAATAATGGCATTACCGTCGTTCCATTCGTTTTCACAAGGAGTCTGAACCGGATCTTCGTAACCTCTAGTTTGTACGATAAAATTATACAGGTAATTTGGATTACTCATTTTACCGTTCGGCAACATTACTGGCTTCTTCAATTTTTGGTAACGATAAACGTCTTCCTGAATAAAGCTTGAACTGAAGTTCACATAATATGGACCCGCATTGCTGGTTTGTAAAATCCAACGCAAGGTCATCAAGTCATCTACTTTGGTAAAGTTGTTTTCTGTGAAACGAGCGATAATCGGATCCCATTTACAAATCTTATAATCGCCATTTTCATTTTTAACCAAATTCATAATCTCAAAAGAAGGATCTATGAATGGGAAACAAGCAAACCTATCGTAATAATGTGTATCCGCACAAAGTGGGCGATTTGCAGCACTTCCACCTGGACGCGCAACACCATTACCTACAATTACACCAACGGTTACACAACCTGTTGAATCGTTACATGGCTTACCCATGTAATACGTAGAATAACGACTTCCTGGATTTCCTTTGGCATTATAACCAGGGTTTGGGTTACCTGCATTGGTCCCATCCCAATATGGTGGTGGAGACGGAGGCACAACCGGACGACCTCCTGGATTCAAACTACTCATTGAAACCCAGTTATTTCCGCAGAAAGTATCGTAATTAATTTGAAGTTCAGTAAACGAACAGCCTGGCTTCAAATCGCTCAATATGAAAGTAACACCATATGTTGGATTACGAGAACCCAAACACTCAATTGCATCCTTGATTAGACCACTACCAACACCACCGGCATTCGCATGCATCAATACCACTTGTCTGATTGCTTCGCTCTCACAAGCCAAAGGATGACAGGTATCTTTATGTTTCAAACGTGCATTATTACAAGAAGGAATGCGCGCATAATATAAAGAACGGAAACGCTCGTAATTGATGATATAATTATAACCTTCTATTCCTTGGGGAATGCGTTTGAAAGAATCAATACGAGCAAGGTTTTCACCTTTTGCCGCTCTGATGTTATAGAGGTTGTAAGGAAGGGTATCTCGTTTCAGATATACCGTGTAATTATAAACAAAACTGTCTGTTTCACTGTTCAAAATCACAATATCCTCAGGCTTCAACGTATCAATTAAAGGTCCAACAACTAAAGTTCTAACGCCGTCCTTAATAAATATGGCTGAATCGTTAGTTCCCAATTTGATGGCAGCATGGAACTCCATAAATCGTTCTGCCTTACCAACAACTTTCTTCTCGAGTCCCCAAAGCTGTGTTCCTTTGATTCCACTTGACTGATAAGTGGCACTATCGGTTGCATCAGCAGGAATATAGACCAACGTATCGTAGATAATATAGAACATACTATCTGGGAATACCGGCACACGAATACAAATTCCATTACTATCAATGAATCGAGCATCTTCCATTGGCGCCATCTTGAAATCAGAAAGCATTACCATATCCCAAGAAGGATAATAGTGGTAAGGAATAGAATCTCTAGAGAAATTACAATTTACATTAACGTTCTTATTGTTTAGGATATCTGTGGTACACTTAGAACCAAAGTTATCTCCAAAATCCCAGAGACGCGTAGCACAAACACGTTCGCGTTTGAACGGGTCGTTGTGTGCCCCTGGCAACAATGGTCCACTGCCTGTATAAACGGTGGTATCGCCATTTTCATTTCTTTCACGGCGTTTTGGTGGGATCCAAACCCATCCACCGTTATTCTGGAAATTGTGACCTAGTGCCGAAGTACCATCTTTATAAAAGGTACTATCGTCATCTGTATAATCGTAATCGTTGTGATAGAAAGTTGAATAGTTACGGAAAAATACGGTATCCATTACATCTTTCGGGCACTGGAAAATCTGCCAATCTGCAATTCTATCACCTGTAACATCCACAACTGATTGAGGGCCTAAAATAATAATGGTATCCATTATCAAGGCAGGTCCACAAATGGGGTGGTTATAGGCCAACGTGATCAAGAAAGGTCCTAAACCTGTAAAACTATGAGGAGGAGTCCATGTTCTGAAGTTTATATTCTCTGGACCCGAGTTCGGGTCACCGAATGTCCACAAGAAACCATTGACACCCTGAGGTATTTGATCAACCGAGAATTTAATTTCAGGAGAAGAAATACAGGTCGAATCTTTATCGGCTAAAATCTTAACATTACTAGCAAAAACAGTAGCGGTTGCTCTGTTAAAGAAACTATCTTTACATCCGTCTTTTGTCCGAATTATTAACTTAGAATCGTAAACGCCTTGACCATAGAACCACTTGCTGATATCTGGTCCCCAGTATTTATCTGCAACTGGATCGGTTCCAATATCAACAGAACCATCACCCCAGTACCACCAAATACTATCAACTTGGTCTTTACCGATACGACTTATATTCTTAATTTTTGCTTCTACCGAATCACATTTTACCGGTTTGTTACTTGAAAATGCTGCACCAATCTTTTCACGAACAAAAACAGCATCTGCAATGTTCTGGGTATCGGTACATCCATTCTCGTCAGTTGACTCTATATACAAACTGAAAGAACCCCCACGAACGTCTTTGATTGAAAAACACAACTGGTTTGGCATTGAAGAAGGTGGAAAATCGTATTCGAAAAACTGACCGTCACCAACTACATACTTTGCATTGGTAATCTTTTTACCGTTTGGATTCTTGGTATTGTCGGTAAAACAAAACAAGTTGTTTTCAAAACACTGGGAGTCTAAGGTTACAATAGACAAATCAATATCCGGCTTGTCGAAGATATCTATTTCGATAGATGTCTCACACTGCTGACCGTTGATAGTCGTCTTGTACGTCACCTTGTTTTTACCAGGTGTTTTGAAAGCATAGTTCACATTAAGCGAACCGTTGTTTTTGTAGTCCGTTCCACCATCAGTGAACGTCCATTCGTGATTCGAGCCAGCCGAAGTACCCGTAAAGGTAATTGGAGCTCCCACACAAGGACTACCGCTGTAGGTAATAGCACAACTTTGTGCATTGGCAGCATTGCCAAGCACAAAAGTCAAAACTAGCAAAGTCCAACTTTTAATAAATAAGGAAAATCCTTTCATAAGTTTCATGTTTTTCAATTGAAATCGTTCAAAAATAAGGGATTTGTCGCACTTAGCAAAGGAGTTTGAACCCTCTGAGAACTTGTGCACCGATCGCTTTTGATTATTTATGTTCATCGTATTTTTATTCTATCTTAATTCTATGGAGAAATTCTTAGTTTCAATTTGCAAATCATCCATGTATTTTCGTCGCATTTGAACCTGGTAAATTCCCTTTGGGCATTTTACTTGCCCGGTATATCCCGACCATTTCACATTGTTGTCTTTGGAGCTAAACACCTCATTCCCTCTTGCATCTATCACTCTTATTTCGAACCATTCCGGTCTTGGAATATCCACGTAAAATGAGTCATTAAACCCATCTCCATTTGGAGTAAATACATTGGGGAAAACTTCGTTACCCGAATAATTCGTAGGCACTACCCAACGCACAAATTCAATGGTATCGCGACACCCATCCATGAATAAAGCTCGTACCCAAAAACGCATTTCTTGTGATTTTTTGACATAAATCGGACCATTCCAAGTGAAATCCTTACCCTTCATCCTTGAAATGCACATGTCACCGGTTCCCCATTCATAAAGGGCCAATTCACCTTTAATTCCAATTGCCAATTCCTGTGGACCTTCAATCGGATGATCTAAATCAACGTCAAACAATCCTTTACATTTTAGGTTTTGGATGGAATTCACTTGATTCCCCGAAAGCGCTTCAATCGAGGGCAAATTGTTTAATTTGTTATTTTCGTTTGTAAATTCCTCCGTTTGTAGATTCTGATTTCCAAGGCCAATAACAGGTCTATCTAAGGTCTCATTTTCTTTGGGAGGGGGTCCAATAACATTACCTTCAATCAATTTAAAATCATTAAAATCTTGAAGTTTATTAGAGAGCTGAAATTCTGAACCGCTTCTTGTCGCAACGGATTCAACCTTAGCGTTGCGTTGGGAATTCATTTCTCCAGATTGCACAAATTCAACCTTGGAAGTGCTGTCTAATCGAGTATTATCTGTTTTTGAATCGAAAGATATCTCCTTCGCTTCATTATCTGTTTTGTTTTCATCCCCAAACCCAAAATATACACCCGCGGCTGCACCCACAACTCCTATTGCGATTGCTGCAATTTTAATTGTAGAAAATGCGCTCGAGACTATGGATGTATGAGCCACTTGAGAACCTAATTTTGATTGTACCGCATTAAAGGCCGAGCTTGGCGCTTTCATGCGGGCATTTTCAAAACTTTGTTTGAAAATTTCATCAATATTATTATTCCCTTTATTCATTTTTAAGCCAAGCTTGCAGTTGTTTTCTCGCTTTAAAGAGCTGGGTTTTACTGGTGTTTTCAGAAATATTCAATGCGCTTGCAATTTCTGCATGTGAATACCCCTCAATTACATACATGTTAAACACAGTTCTATAACCAACAGGTAGACGAAGCAATAATGTCAATAGTTGCTTCATTTCTAAATTTCCACTAATTGTTTCTTTCATTTCAACTTCGAAGTCTTGATAATCTTCAATAGCATCTTCACGAAATGAGGATAATTTACGTAAGGTATCTAAACATTGATTCACACAAATTCGCTTCATCCAACCTTCAAGAGATCCTTCGAAACGAAATTCCTTAAGTTTTAGAAATATGCGAACAAAAGCGTCTTGAAACATATCCTGCGCTCTGTCTGAATCCGGGGCATAACGCATACATATGGCGAAAAGCACATCCGAATAAAGCGCATAAATTCTAGCATCTGCGCCCTTTTTACCCGCTAAGTAATCTAAGACTAATTGTTTTTCGCGGTCGGACGTCTCTTTTGCCATCTAATTTATTTAACTCCCCCTAATTTAAGATGCCTAAAACACCGGAAGGGTTGTATACAAACCTACATTTTTTTAAGGTTTCGCGCCACTACATAACTCAGATCGGTCAACACCAAAGGCGCTCTTGCGTTTCGTTCAATCTGCATCATGGCAGACTCCATTCCGGCAATAATTTGTTCTAATTGAGACGTGGGAATTTGCAGATTTTGAAATTTACTGATAAAATCAGCTTCCTTTCCGACCCATGTATTTAGCGATTCTTCATAAGATGAAACTAAAATTCCGCGCATCAATTCTAATCCATATTGGAAAAAGCCTTTTAAATTTTCACGACTCATGGCGCCCACTTTTTCCGCCCAAGGTACAATTGAAAACATCTTGCGTGTTACACAAACGCCCATCCAATAACGGAACATTTCAAAATAGGGACTCTCGGCATCCGACAATAATTGCATGGCATTTCGCAAATCACCCTGAGATACCTGAGCCAATCTATCTGCACGCTCTTTTTCAATTTCCGGAGCCCTATTGAGGTATTCTCGCATCGAATCTTGATCAATAGGAGCAATACGAACGGGTTGGGTTCTGGAAATTATTGTTCCTAAAATCTTCTCCGTATTCTCCGTTACTAACAGAAATAAAGTATTGTGAGCAGGTTCTTCGATCGCTTTCAATAAAATATTTCCTTCTTTGCCTAAAAATTCCGGCAACCAAATTACGACTACTTTAAAAGCCGATTCATAAGGTTTCAGAGATAAACTCTTAAGAATATCGCGTATTTCAGCTGTTGGAATATTGGCTTGCTTTTTTTCAGCATCTAACAATTGCATCCAATCCGTTAAATTCATGTACGGATGCTCCAACAATGCTTTCCTCCAGTTAGAAATTAATTCCGAACATTTCTCTCCTTTCTCACGAGGAAAAGGAAAGGTAAAATGCAAGTCTGGATGCGTTAAACTCTCGTATTTTCTGCATGAAGAACATTGTCCACAACTGTCTTCTGCACCTCTGTCTAAACAACTTACATATTGCGCATAAGCCAAGGCCAAGGGTAAAGTCCCCCAACCTGAATTGCCTATAAACAATTGGGCATGCGGAACACGACCATTGGAAACACTCTGAATAAATGCTTTTTTCTTCTCGGAATGGCCTATTACATCGCTAAATTTCATACCGATGAAAACCTCTAGATAAAGGATCGAATCTTTGTGGCCATATCCGCCAACTCTTCTGATGACGGATGTAATTTCTCTCTACTAAAATTAATATCGCCTACATGCTGCAAAGGCAACAGATGAATATGACAATGCGGCACTTCCAAACCTATAACTGCGGTACCAATTCGCTTACAACTGACTGCCTGTTTTATCGCTTTTGCAACGGGCATGGTAAATTTCCAAAGAGATGCCAATTCATCCTCTGTTAAATCGTACAAATAATCTACCTCCTTCTTAGGAATGCATAAAACATGTCCCATCACTAAAGGTTGAATGTCTAAAAATGCCAAATGATTTTCATCTTCATAGATTTTATAACACGGTATGTCACCTTTTACTATTTTAGAAAATATACTACTCATTATTTTGGCGTTTTTGTTCGAAATGCGTTATAGGCTGATATCCAAAATTTCTAATTTTACAATTCCCACAGGCACTTGAATTTCACAAATTTCACCTTTTTTGTGACCCAACAAACCCATTCCAATTGCGGATTTAACAGAAATTTTATTCTCTTTCAGATTGGCCTCTTTTTCTGATACCAACTGGTAAACGGCCTCTTTCCCCACGTTGTGATTCTTTACTTTCACCTTGCAAAGGATGCTAACTTTATCTGTATTTATTTGAGAACTATCAATAACACGTGCATTGGCAACCACGTGTTCCAATTGGGCAATTTTATCTTCTAGATGTCCTTGTGCTTCCTTGGCCGCATCGTATTCGGCATTCTCACTCAGATCACCCTTATCTCTTGCCTCGGCAATTGCTTGAATAATCTTTGGACGCTCAACGTGCTTTAGTTGGCTCAACTCTTCCTTCAAGGCATCTAACCCATCTTGGGTAAAATACTGTATGTCACTCATACTGATTTATTATTTATTTGGTTAAACTACAAAAAAAAGTTGCACCAATCCGCGATTGGTGCAACCGATTAACAAATATACTAATTTTTTTATTCCGCAGAACCTAATCCAATGCGAATGCCAAATGAATGCACACCGCTAAATGGATTTGTTGCACGATAGCTGTAATCTAATGAAATTACATTTTCATCATCTACATTCCAATCGTAACTGATTCCACCAAAAGGCCCTGTAAACGCACTTGTGCGTGTATCCTGATTGAAGATACCTTCCTGGTAGCAATAACCTGCTCTTACACTTATCATGTCTTTATAAGCATACTCTGCAGACAAGGTAGTTTGATTGGCACTGAAAGAGTGATTCGTAAAGCCAAATCCTAAAGTTAAACGATTATCATAAACACCTTTCGCCTTATCCAAACGCAAGTCATAAGAAGCCGCAATATTCAACATAGCAGGCAACTTTACAACATCCGTTTTCACCTGCATGGTTTTATCGTAATCGCCATTTTGAATCAGCGCTTTATAACTCAAACCATCTCCATTAAACTGCAAATCAGGGCCAATATTTCTAACAGACACTCCAAATTTAAAGTCATTTCTCTTTAGAGAACCAACTTTTGGAATCAACGTTGTAATATACTGTACACCTGCGTCAAGAGCCATTCCCGATGCACTTACATCCGGAATACCTTCAGAAACCAATCGGGCTGTTATACCTGCAGAAATACTATTACTGAAGCTCTTACTGTAGGAAACACCAATATTTGTCATATTTACACGATAGGTTCCGATTCCTCCATAAGGATTTTCAACTGTTGTTATTTCAATCGGGTCGATACCAAATTGCATCACTTGAACTCCTAATGAACCGGCATCACCGTATTCGCCTAATTTAATCGCCAAACCGAGGTTATTGATTCCAATACCAGAACCCATTAACCACTCGGTACGAGCGAAAACCAATTCAGTGCGATTGCTCATTCGATCCAGTCCACCTACGTTCATATACATGGCCTCTGCTCCGGTGATAAGACCACCTGCTGCATAACCCAAACCTGAACTTCTAGCCCAACCATTTATCGTTAACTGAGCAGCTCCGGCTTGACCTTGACGTTCTGGGTTTCCCGCGAATGAGAAGGCACTAATAGCCGAAATAGCTGATAATGTTATATGTTTTAAATTTAATTTCATCGCTTTTGTATTAATAGGTGTCTAAGTCAACAGCATGCATAATGCCATACCAACGGATTATTTTTTCTCCTAAACCGGGTGCACTCACATGAATCAAATACAAACCACTTGCAATAGGCACGCGGCTGTTGTTTTTCAAATCCCATTCGTAGTAGGTAAACTCATCAGATTTATCTACAGTTCGAATTAAATTACCCGCCATATCAAATACCTTAATGGTACACGTAGGAGGCAAATTTGTGATTTTCACACGAGCATCGATTGGACTGTTTTCATATTCGCTGTATCCTCTATAAGGATTTGGAACAATGTTTACCAAATCAAGGTTCTTACGACCGATATCACTTCCAATTTTAGGTGCTATTTCAGAACCATCAAACTCGTACATCGGCAAAGCGTAATCGCCATCTGGCAAACCATCACCATTCCAATCTGGTGAATTCCTATCATCGCCTGTTGAGAAACTCGTGTATGACTTAGCCACACGAACCTTAATTCTCACTTCAGTTGGAGGTATGCCATTTGTCATGTCATATCCTGCCGCCAAATAAGTAGGAATAACCCAGTTAACCTGTGAAAGAATAATACGTTTTTGAAGGGTTGCAGGATTACCACCTGCTGTAGTAGATTGAAGACCCAATTTAAATCTATCAAAACGACCTTCGTTCACATCGGCATCGGTGTAGTAACGATCACCCGGAACGTTACGTCCAATACCGTGGTTACCGGTTCCAAAGATGTATAAGAAGTGTTTACCACCAATTACAGGGTAATTACCGTTATCGTTGTAAATATTTGGAGTTGGATTCCAAATCATATCACGACCATTTTCACCCGGCAAATAACTGTCTTCTCCGAAAGCTATATTCATGCGCTCACCTGTTTCAAGGTTGATTACATAACCTGGGAAATAACTCAATCCAAAGCTTCCACCAATATCGTTAAAGTCTTTATCCTTTGATGGAGCCAAACGCATATTGAATTTTGCCATACGACCTTGAGTTCCGTTTGTCACTTCGTCATCCGCCATTTCTAATACCGGGCAACGGGTCCATTTGGATTTATCCGGAGTAATTACCAATTCAAAACTATTCACTTCTTGAATCGGATTTTGTAACCAAGCTGAATTACCACTCCATGCAAATCCATAGGTATTTCTTCCGTTGGTTGCTGAGTATTTCTCACGAGCAACTAAACCATAAGGCGCTATACGTCCGTTCCAAATTTTCTCATAGGCTTGACTTGGATCCAAAGGAGCTCCTGAAGCATTCAAAAAGTCAGCCGTGTAACCATCAAACGTGGCACCTCTACCATTACTTCCTGAACGAATCCAGTTCAACCAGATACTTCCAGAGGTAGGCGTGCTTTGTGCGTCATTATCTATGATTGCAGTTAACCATTGTTTACCGTTATCTTCCCAATCTACCGACCAGTCAATTACACCGTTATTCGGATCTGCTTCTGTATTTTCACCAGGATTTTTAACCTGATTCAATTCAATACTTAATCCCCAATCCGCTAAATTCTCACTTGTTGCATTAAATGTACTTCTGCGACCTTGTACGGTTTCTGTTTTGATACCGATTGTAGTATCTGAGAAAATTGTATCGTTTACCGTAATGTCACCGGTGTTCAAAGCATCCAAACGAACCAATACCCAATCTGCATTAGACGTCATTGAATCTCTCAATTCAACCACATTCGACTTGGTACGTTCACGCAAATAGAATTGGAATTTATTATTTGGAATTTTTAATGGATCAACTACTTTAATGGCAACTGGACCTGCACCCGCTATATATTTTGGCTGGGCAACATAACCCGTTTGTAAAATTTGATCTACTGTTTCTTTTGTAAATTCCAAAGGCAATCCACCGTTACCACGACCAGAAATACGTACTAATGAAGGACCACTTCCATAAGAAGATTGTAACTCAGTACCTCCATTTTCTGGCTCAGTTTTGTGTGGAGTTGCTCTGTAAACACGGATGTTACGACGACCTGCTAAGAATTGGTTTGGATCTTGTTGCAATGTATCATCCGATAAAATTGCATAACTCAAAACCATATAGTAGTAGTTTTTGAAATCTGTTAAGGTCGTATTTGCAGTAGTTGCAAACAAATCGTTCTTGATACTAAATGTACGACGTACCCCATCATCAGCACCATCTACTTTCTCCACTGGGACCATCTGAGATAACTTTGGATCGAAAACCTTATTTACGATTTGACCACGCTTGTTTTCAATATCACATTGGAATAATAAACGGGCTTTATCAATATTATCTAGGTCACCGGTATTTACCGTTGCATCTTTTAATTGATAAACCAAGTAACCTTCAAACTTATAAGTAAGCTCGTTATTACTAGCATCCTTATATTTTTCGGTATAATTTTCAACTTTATTCGAAGTAGTATTCAAGAACTTCAATACCAATTCCTGATGTAATTCTTGTATCTCAACATCTGGAGCATCTGGACCATCGAGGATTTTGAAATTGTTGTTGAACAAACTTTGGGCTTTGTCTGAAGCCAATTTCAAAAGATCTAATGAACCTGCTGCACCACCGCTCGTTGTACGAGCCCAAACTACACCCACCGTAATTCTTTGAATTTGACCTGGACGCAATAAGAAAGGACCCGTCGACTGAATAAAACGACGGTCACCAGGACGGTTACCAGCAGTTCTCTCATCCCAACAATCGGTAAAAGCAGGATCTGTACAACCCGGGAACATGTAATTGGTAGTAACTGCACCACCGAAACCATTTCCACCGCGCGTTACATTTTGGCCACCTTTCCATTTTCCTTTTAAGAAATTATAGAAACTATTTGGATTTGCACGATCTGGATTACCCGTAATAGGATCCGATGTGTTGTTGTAGTACATAAAGTGGCTCAATCCCATTTGATTTCCAGCCGTATCGGTCGGACCCTCAAAATAGTCAACCCCGATAGTTGGAGGATTCAAACCATAACCCAATACCCCTTCGTCGTCGTCGTCACCGTTGTAACAGAAACCTAAACCACGTGCAACATCACAACCAACATAGTCATCGGCGTAGTTACCCAAATCGGCATCTACCCACTGACCCATGTAACATTCGTTCAATGTTGTAAAACCTCTATTGATGATTTTAGTAGAATAGAAGGTCATGTTATTAACCTCGTCATTCGTTGAGAACGCAAATGCTGTTGTTTGGCACTCAACACCAATTGGCTGACCACTTGATTCAGAGTGAATGTTACCACGATCGTTGTAAACCCACCATATGAACATATCAGGTTGCGCATCAACACCATTTTCAGCAGCCGGACGACGCTCATCCAATACTGGATGCTCTCCATCAAATGGATTGTACACTCCATCGTCTACAACAACTTTGTATGGTGCTAAGTAATCTGCCTCTGCTCCAATACGTACGGAACGATCTGTACCTCCTGGCCATTCGCGTATACCTGCACTTTGATCGATATAATTTGAAGATTCAAACTTTTCTAATTCATCACGTGTAACCTTCCACATGCGGTCGTAAGATTTACAACGCAAAGGATCGGTTGAAGCTGTTGTGGTATCCAAGGGTCCTGGCCAAAAGTCAGAACCAAACTGACGATAAGTCATTGCCGCTAACTTCAAGTTACCACCGTTATCCTTACCACCTATCCAAATCGCACCCGAAAACAAAGAATGTTTACGCACGGCATTAGGGTCATTGATTTTCGGGATTTCATATTTAGGATTGTTCAAATCCCACCACATGTCACCACCATTCAACAATTTGGTACGAACGTTATTTACATCCAAATCTACCGATTGTGAGGCGGGGTCACACGTGCTTGCAAAAGCACCTGCTCTTTTGTTAATCTTTGCTTTTCCAGATCGACCTTCGACATTAATTACAGGACGTGCAACCGCAGTAGCAGTAAACAACAATCCCAATGCCCATATTCCTAATCTTTTCATTGTCTTTTTCTTAATTTAAATTGAAACGAACACCTAAACGAATGGTACGAGGACCGTTCCAGTTTCCAGTTTGTGAGTTTAACAAAAGTCTGTACAAATCGTTGTAACTCTGCGCATCGACCTGTGTTTTTACTAATAACTGACCTTGTGGTGAGTTCAAGAATCCATCGTCGTTTGGCTCACCCGTGAATGGGAACACTCCCAATACGTTCCAAGTATTCAAAACGTTGTTTACCCATAGGAACACGTTAAATACCAATGGATTTTTAGCGTTTTCACGATTTATCTGAACACCTTTTGTGAAGTTCAAGTCAAAGTTATACTGCCAAGGCAAACGCGCTCCAAAAGGACGTCCTTTAATTTGAGCACGGTCAACGGCACCAATTTGAACGGCACGAACGGTTGGCGTGTAAGGACCTCCACTATATGTGTTGGCAATAACGTTGATACTGGTAAACTTGAAAATTTCTTTACCCCATAAAACGGGACCATTATACAAGTTCTTGCGCGTACGAGGGTCTTTACCACCGGCCCAAGCCCATGTAGCCGATAACTTCATGTTATGACGAATATCTAAATCTCCCAAAGGAATAACCGTTCTTAAGTTGGGTTGGTTACTCGCAATAAGAGCCTGTTGTGAGCTGATATTTGAACCTGTACCATCAGCAAACTGCAACATGTAACTTGCAGAAATGGTCATAGGACCGATATCGCGAATGTTAAAGTTTCCACGGAAACCTGTAATGGTCGCAAAATCAATGTTTCTGAATGTGGTATAGGTCACAGGATAACCCTGGTTGATTTGGAACAATCCAAAATCGTTACGAATTTCACTGTAAGATGCGCTCAACTCAAGACCCATATTCTTACGGGATCCAAAGATTTGCTTGTAACCCACTTCATAGTCAGTTTTCATTCTTGAATTCAAAGCTCCATTAGCCACGGTACTACCCTGACGGAATTTCAAGAAATAAACGTCTTGAATCGATACAAAAGAAGCACCTGCATTCGGACGTTGCGCCAATACATCATAACTTACATAGAAAGATTTACGTCCTGGCTCCAATGGAAAAGAGAACCAAATACGTGGCAATAAATTCACAATAGGCGTATAGTCGGTAAAGGTTTTATCCGTTACTTCTTGTTTGTTATAATCTACCAAATAAGGAGCTATACGTCCATTCGTAGTTTGGTTTGCTAAAAATTCAGAGTTACGCTGCTCCGAACCATCTGCATTATACCAACGATCTCCCTCACGATATCCAATGATACGAGTAGGAGATTGCATGTCATTCACATATACATATGCGTCGCTGCTAATATTGGTTGGATGTGAAATATTCAAACCGTTAATTTCTGAAACCTCAGCTGCCGTTCTAATTGGATACAAACTGTAAGGATCCTTCATGACAATTTGGTTTGCATCATAACGCTCCATACGAACACCTAAACGGAAGATCAAATCCTTAAACTGGAATTGGTCTTGTAACCAAGCTGCAATGTAAATAGGTTGGAAAGCTCCGATTGTGCGCTTATCCGGATTATTTAAAAATTCGTTGATAGAAGGTTTACCGTTCACTTTGTTTCCTAAGTGATCGTATCCGAAATAACTCGCATAATTGTTACCGTTATTCAATAATTCATTCGCATTGAACATGCTTACATCAAAATCACCAGGCTTGAAGCTATTGATATCAACAAAAGTGCGCTCATTGATAGCGTTGCCGTAAACGTCTGTACGACCTTCAGAAATTAACTTATTTCTGAACTGACGGTCGAAATGCGATTGTTGTTCGTAGTTAACCAAACGATTGTATCGAACGGTATCGGTGAAAACGCCATTTGCATCGTAACTTAAAATAGGATTATTAACGTCCAATTCGGCGATATGGCTGTTCATAAGCTGATTCATAAGGATCCACAAACCATTCGCGTTTAAACCGTATCCACGGTTTATGTTTTGCTCGTAGTAGAATCCAGCTTGTAAATCGTGTGGTGTACGTTCACGACCGCCTACTGTTTTAGGCTTCACCTGCATCTGTCCCAAAGCAAACAAAGAATACCGCTCTGTTTGATTCTTATTCCAAGAAGTAGGCGTGGTACCAGGAGTTGACCAAAGTGAATAAACGTTCACAGGGTTATATCCGTTTAAAAGACCTTGGTTCACTAAAATCTGGAAAGGATTGGTAATATTAGCACCTCTATTATTGAAGAAATCATAAATATTCTGAGTGTAACGAGCACGATCAGGATTCATAGTTCCTGCTTGATACGTTAACAATGTATCTGTAAAACCAATCTGTTCCCAGTAGTTTCTAATTTGAACGTAGTTGCCATTTTGATCGCGAACAATTTTGGGCTCACGATTTGGATTCTGTTCGGCATCGGTGTGTGAATAAGCAAAAAATTCTGTAGGATGAGCGGTAAACTGACCTACATAACCGTAGTTGAAAATATCATCAACGTGCTCTACACTGCGGTTCTGGCTAAACGCATTTTGGAATTCAGCACGCACCGTATAAAAGGCACTCTTGATAGAACTTTTCTTATCTACTTCGAAGTTCTGTTTGAACTGCAAATAAGAACGGAAGGTTTGGTTATCGGTACGAGATGTATTCTCAAAGTTTAAGATATTATTGGTAACACTGCGACCACCTCCGTAGAAATAACTCGCAAAAGCAGTAACAGAAACGTTTTTGTTAGGATTGAATTCCAACTTACCAATCAAGTTTCCGTTGTATTGGGCACTATTCGGACGAGCCGCCAAACGGGTGAAGTCGCTTTCTCTTAAAAACGCTGCACGGTGCACAAAGCCATTTGGTGTAAATACCAAAGGATCTTGCTTGATTTGGTTCAATTTATCTTCATTCAATACGTAAACACCGGTACGAGTCGGACTAGGGTCTTTGTAATAACCAATATTACCGTTTAATGTGAAACCCAGTTTTACTTGCTTTTCGGTTTTACCATAGCTATTCTTTTTCTTTTCAACCCAAAGTGGTCCAGAAATAAATCCTTCAACTGTATTGTATGAATACGGGTCAAGAAGTGTTGAAGTTATACCTTCAAAAATAGTAATGAATTTATCTGTTGCACTTTTTGATGTGTATGAGAACGCTCCACCTGTCAGGTCACCATACATGGCAGGAATACCACCAATATTAACGGAAATCCCTTCCACACCAAGTGAAGGAATGGCGCCCGAACCAATTGCACGAACTCCGTCAATAAAGGTTCCGTTTCCGTCCGAACGAGTTCCACGAACCGAAATACCCTGACGGGATTCTACAATCGCGGCATTTGTTGAAGTCAATGCACCAACACCTCGACGACCGCTATTGATCATCGCTTTACCCGATACTTGTTGTTCGTTTTTCTCAAGTTGGATAACTTTATTACTCGCCTTGGTCGTAATCACAACATCACCCATTCTTCCGGTCATTGCGATTTTCAAAGGCTCGTTCAATCCAGCACTTAAATTCAATCCGGTAATCTTCTGGTCTGAACTTCCCTCTTTTGAGAACTCGACATCGTAGACACCTGGACTTAAGGTTTGGAAAATAGCGTTACCGTCAGAGTCGGTTGTATCAGACGTTTTGAAAATACCATTTAGGTACATTTTCACCTGAACACCGCTCAACGGCTTACCATCGCCATCGGTTGTTTTCACACGAAAATCTGCAAAGTTGGTTTGAGCCAACGCCATTTGACAGGTAAATGCAAAGACCCATGTAAAGGCCCATCTCAGTAATTTATGCTTCATATTCCGTTCTTGTTCGTTTTCTTCTAAAGTGCGTATTCATTCTACGCTTTAAACGGCAAGTTTATCGAAAAATCAAGGATTTAACAAGTTTATTTTAGTCTAAAATTAATATTTCAACCATCGCATTCGTGTAAAATATCACAGCAATGTCATGCGCACCCCTTGAATTTCAAGACATTATCTAATAATTTGTCTGAAATGCGTTGATAACTTTCAACGGACCAACCGGCAACATGTGGCGAAAACATTACACAGTTTTGTGCTTTGAGCCAATCAAATTCTTGCCTGAAAAGACTTCCATTTTTCAAAGGTGGTTCATCGGGCCAAACATCCAATATCAAACCTGATAAACCTCCATTTTTAAGCAAATCAACGATTGAGGTAACATCTAAAATACTTCCTCTTGAAGCATTCACTATTAAAGGTTTACGCTGAATGTTCTCAAAATAATGGGCACGAATCATGCCTTGAGTTTCCGGGGTTAGAGGAACATGATAACTGATTAAATCGCAGCGCTTACATAATTCATCTAAATTATCAACTTCCTCTACATATTCAGTAGAAAATCCCTTCTTGTACTTGTCGTAGGCGAGCACTTTACCATGGAACCCTGATAATAACTGCGCAAGCGCGCTTCCGGTATGTCCATAGCCAACGATACCCACTTGTAAACTTGATAGTTCACGACCTCGGTGAGCTTCACGATTCCATAAACCTGCGCGTACATTCGAATCAGCCGAAGGCAATTTATGCAGAAATCCCAGAATCATTCCCAACACGTGCTCGGCAACCGTTAATGCATTGGCTCCGTCTGCATTGATTACTTTTATTCCAAGTTTATCGGCTATTGTTATATCGATGTTATCAGTCCCAACCCCAGCTCGAGCAATCCATTTTAAAGGCTTACAATCCTGCAAGAATTCCCTAGAAAAAAACATTTTAGAGCGCACTATTATACCCTCAACGTTTAATGCTAATGCTCGTGACAATACGTCTTCTGCAAGAATATCTTTCTCGTAGAACACATCATAATTATGCTTTTTGAGCCCTACAACCAAGCTTTCAAAAACGTCATCGATTATTAGTACACGATTAGCCATTTCGAAGCTGACGTCTTTGGTGATACCAGTCGCTCTTTTGATCTTGAGAAGGCTTAATTTCCGGGTTATTAGAAGTCGTATTTGAACCTTGGAAGAAAGCCGCAGCGCCAGTGGCCAAAACATCAAAATCAATGCTTAATTCCTTATCCAAGTACTCAGGTTGAAAATTCTCTTGAATGAAATGCGTATTGAAATTTCCGCTTATGAACTTGGGATGATCCATCACAAAAGTCCCAAAAGGCAAGGTGGTTTGTATCCCCGTTATGGTATATTCATCAATGGCTCTTTTCATTCTCGCAATAGCCTCTTCCCTATTGGCTCCCCAAACGATCAATTTGGCCAACATATTGTCGTAATAAATGGGAATTTCCATGTTGGCTTCCATAAAATCATCAATTCTTATGCCCGGACCTGCCGGTATTTCGTAGGTTTTAACGGTGCCAATGTTAGGTAAGAACTGTTGGTATGGATCCTCGGCACAAACCCGCAGCTCAATGGCATGACCATTGATCTTTAAATCAGATTGTTGAAATGACAAAGGCATACCCGCGGCAACTTGAATTTGACATTTAACCAAATCCAATCCTGTAATCATTTCTGTAACGGGGTGTTCAACCTGCAACCTGGTATTCATTTCCAAGAAATAAAATTCGTCATTATCTCCTAAAAGAAACTCTACGGTTCCAGCACCTGTATAATTGCAAGCTTTTGCTACATTTACGGCAGCCTCTCCCATGCTTTCTCGTAATTGAGGAGTCAAAACCGCAGATGGCGCTTCTTCAACTAATTTTTGATGACGTCGTTGAATGCTGCACTCTCTTTCGAATAAATGAATTACGTTCCCAAAATTATCGGCAATCAGTTGGAATTCTATATGTCTTGGATTCCCTACGTATTTCTCAATAAAAACGCTGTCATCGCCAAATGCACTTCTTGCTTCATTTTGCGCGGCAGTTAGGGCATCTGTAAATTCAGAATCTGAATAAACCACACGCATACCTTTACCTCCTCCACCTGCACTTGCTTTAATCAAAACTGGGAATCCTACTTGTTTTGCAATTTCTAAAGCCGCGTTGGCATCTGTAATGGCCTCGTTAATTCCAGGCACCAAAGGCACACCGTACTTTTCAACGGCTTGCTTACTGGCAATTTTACTACCCATCACTTCCATAGCTTCAGCCGTTGGTCCAATCAAAACAATTCCCTTTTCCGCCAACTTACGTGCAAAAATGGAATTCTCTGATAAAAAACCATACCCGGGATGTATGGCCTGTGCACCTGTTTTTTCAGCCACGTCTATTATCCGATCCATCAACAAGTAACTCTGATTACTCGGTCCTTCACCAATGCAATAAGCTTCATCTGCATATCGAACATGTCGCGATAATTTATCGGCTGTACTGTAAACGGCAACGGTTGCAATTCCCATTTCTTTACAGGTTCTCATTACCCGAAGTGCAATTTCGCCACGATTGGCAATTAGAATTTTACTAAACATAGATGATTCGGTATTATAAGTTTTACTATACCTTCGCGAAGGTAACTAAAGATGCGGCAAATTGCCAAGATCATAAACCTCATTAAAGTTGAATTCACCCTCGACTTAAAAAAACCAACGCTTTTAGTGTCGGCAATTTTGCAATTAGGCATAACGGCTCTTCTTAGTATGTTGGCTCAACCAAATATGCTTGCATCGGTTTGGAACAGTATATTTTGGATTACGCTGATTCTTGGTAGTATTCAATCGGTATCAAAAAACTTTACCTTAGTAGCACGTGGACGTTGGATTTTTTGGAATCAAATTGCGTCTCCATCTGAAATGCTTTGGGGGAAAATGATCTATGGTTGGGTTCAAATGTTAATTCTGACCGGAGTAAACCTTCTGTTCTTTGGCTGGTTTTTAGGTGTTCCTGTTGTTCACATAGGGCCCTATTTCAGTATTTTATTACTTGTTACCTGCGGAATTTCGTCTATATTCACATTTGTGGGCGCTGTTGCTACAAAAGCCGGAAGCGCTTCTTATATGGCTCCAGTTTTAAGTCTACCAATAATTTTTCCTCTAATATTAGTAGGGATTAAAGCTTCTTTAAAAGCATTCAACCCCGTATTGGTTAGTTCGGTATACCGCGATATTTATTTACTCGGGGCCTTAGATTTACTCGTTTTAGTTTTAACGGGTGTACTGTTTCAAAGTCTTTGGAAAGATTAATCCTGATTACTTCGACCAGCAATCCAACACCTCTAATGCCGCATCAAGGGTTGCATCTTTCAAATAAGGTTTTGGCCAAGCAGAACGCTGTATCGTTTTAATACTATCATTCTGCACCTCCTGTAAATCACGCTTTAGCGCATATACCGTATCAAAGGCACGTTTGTATTCGAACTTTCTGAATTTTTCATCATTCTTTTCAAGAGCCTCTTGCTGCCTTGAGTATGCTTCTAAATTCAAGCTGTAAACCATACCCTTACGAATCTTTTCAATTTGCTCAGCGCGATCTTCCACCAAGTCAAAATATTTATGCGACTTGATCCATTTCTGACCGGATTTAATTGCTTCTCTGTATGCCTTCGTTTCGTAAGATTTATATCCGGCTGATGGTATTTCATCGTATGCCAAATGATAATCCATTTCCTTTTCTCCTCGTTCAACACCATCGTAAATATCCGGCACAACCACATCGGGTTCTACACCTTTCAACTGAGTGGTTCCCCCATTTATTCTGTAGAATTTTTGAATGGTAACTTTCAGATCACCAAAACCTCTTGGGAAAACTTCCGTGCGACCTCCGTTAAGTCCCACCATCGTTTGAACGGTACCTTTACCGAAAGTACTTTTAGAACCTAAAATCACGGCTCTCTTATAATCTTGCAAGGCTGCAGCCAGAATTTCAGAGGCAGATGCACTGTAGGCATTGGTCATAACCACCAATGGTCCGTCGTATAAAGTAGTTGGATTAAAATCGTTGGCTGCATTTATGTTGCCTTCCGAATCTTTTACTTGAACGATTGGGCCCGATGCAATGAACAACCCACTCATTTCTATGGCATCAGCCAAACTTCCACCACCGTTATTTCTCAAATCGAGTACAATTCCGTCTACCTTTTCATTTTTGAGCTTTTCAATTTCCAATCGCACATCTCCCGCACTGTTCCTACCACGACCTCTCGAAGAAAAATCTGCGTAAAAACTGGGTAATTGTATAACACCGTAGCGTTTTCCTTTATGATTGATTAAAGCACTTCTTGCATAGGTTTCTTCGATTACAACAACTTCACGAATGATCGGAATAACTTTGATTACCCCGTCTGGCTTTTTTACTGTCAAACGGACTTCGGTACCCTTTTTCCCGCGTATTAACTGAATGGCATCATCCAATTTCATATCAACGACATCGACAGGTTCCTCTTCGCCTTGAGCCACTTTGAGTATTAAATCGCCTGCTTTTAAATCGCCTTGCTTGTAACTTGCACTACCCGGAACAATACGTTCTACTTTCACATAACCATCACGTTCACTCAAGGTTGCACCTATTCCTTCTAGCTTACCAGTCATAGAAATATCAAAGTTTTCTTTATCAGCTGGCGGAAAATAATTGGTGTGTGGATCGTATATCTCAGCGATAGTATTGGAATAAAAAGAAATCTTGTCCTGTCGGTCCATCTTTCTCCATCGTTTGAACCAATTTTCCACAAAGGTTTTGGTTTCATTACGAGCCTTTAACTCCAAGGTATCAAATGGTACAATTTTTACATTTCCTGCGGTGTCCTTAGATTTTTTCAAATCAGCTTGCTGCTTTTGTTTTCTGTAAAGTCGATCAACCACTTGGTAACGTGTCCAACGTGTCCAATAATCTTTCAAACCCGATACGTTCAGAGCGTAATTTTTATTTTCTTGAGAAACCTCAAAATTGCCTTCTATGCTATAATTCAAAGGAGTCTTTAATGGCTCCACAATCCAAGGTTCAATCTGATCCAAACGGTACATCAAAGTATTCCAAGCCGAATCAAAAAAATCGAAGCGACCTGCATTGATTTGATCGTCTATTTGTTTTTCAAATGGTTTTAACTTTTGGATATCCTGTTGGGTAAAAAACTGTTTGCTACCATCTAGGTTTTCAAGGGTATTTTCAAATGCCAATAATGAAAAATCATCGTTGATAGTCTTTGGAGCATAATGTTGCCCATTCAAAGTAATCATTAAACGCTTAAGGAGTGGCTCATCACCTGAAACTGGTTTATTGCTACAAAAAACCAAGGCTAAAATTGCCGAACTCAAGCCTGTAAGCGAAATCCATCTTTTCATTATCATTTTGTTTACCCTTTACCTCGTTTAATTATTTTTTGAAGCGATCCAAACCCAATACACTTGTTCCCTGCTCAAAAACGATATCAACTGGAATTTTATTCTTTTGAATTTGATTCAATTCGGTTTGAAGCGATTCATCTATTCCACCTCGTTCCGCCAACATTTTCTTTACACCTTCCAAATTTCCGTCACCTTGAAGATGTAATAATTCCGCCGCAAGATTTCGAATAGCAATTTTCATCTCAGGAACTTTTACAATCAATCCCTTTTTTGTACGTTCTAAACAACCGCTATTCATAAGTGTATTGAACGTTATCATGTTTGCGCGGCCATGAGCGCTAGATGCGCCGAATCGAACCGAACGATAAACCGAAGCGACAAAGGTGATATAGAAATCATCAATATTTCCTTGTAAAACCCCTGCTTCGTTTAACGAAGTAACCATATACAAACCCAAAACATCGGCTTTGCACTCTTCAATTGCGGAATAATCAGGTCCTAATGCCTCTCTAACCGTTTTATTGGGATCTTTAACCGAGTTTTTCACCCCCAATCCGTGAGCTACCTCATGGAACATTACATTATTGAAAAAGGCGTCAAAATGGATATTCTTTCGTTGTGATTTATGGATAATTTCTTTTGAAATCGGCATTACAATTTCATCGAATTTAGCCTTCATGGTATTCTTCAATTGTGAACGTCTCGTTCCCCAATATTGTTGAATCACTTCGTCGTTAGGCAAATTCACGGCAATGGTTTTACTTCCAGCGTTACAATCGCCGCCGTAATATACCGCATCAAATACCGCCAATTGACTTTGTGGCTCTTTGGGTTTAATAAGCGGCGGGAACCCTGGAATATCTAAAGGCATTTCAGGCTCTTCAATCAACTCACCGTTTTCATCTTTTTCAGGTTCAGTAGGTCCTAAAACGGGCTTGTACTCTTTTTCTACGGGAAGTTCAGCTTGTAACTTAGGCAACCAAACTAAATATTGCTTGAGTTTTTCACCCCATTCCTTATCCCTTACCAAAACGTAAGCCTCAAAAGCCGTTTTTTGCCCGGTCAGTTTGTCTTCGTAATTTTCAATTGGGCCAATAATAATGTCTAAATGTGCATCCAACTGCAACCATGCAATATCACTTTCGATGAGTTGATCACCCAGGAGCGCCATTCCACGCATACGCAAATATTCGGCTAGTTTTTGATCTTCCCCTTCTATTGCTTTGGCCGCTAACTCCATTTGTTTTTGAAGTTCACCCAAGTTCTTCTGATAATGTTGGCTATAATTCTCAATTTCGGCAAACGTGTTGGAATGTGTTGTAGAATTCAAAGGAAACATTTCCATCATTTTCGGCATTTGACCGGAATTCGGATCGTTATTTTCCGGCATCGGTGGCGGGTTTCCTTCCGATACTTGAAAAACTCTATTAACCACAGTGTAGGGATTTAAAATACGAACTGCTTCCATTTCACCAACCACACTTGGATCAAAATCTTCTGGGTAAAAATTAGCTCCTTTAGGTTTCTCACCGATACCTTGAACGAAGGGCTGATTGTTATTTAAACGATCCCAAGGACCGTAGTTGATTTCTAAAAAGGACCTTAAAACCGAGTCTTTCACTTTTTTGAGTGCCTGGTCTTTTTCCATATAGGCTTGCTGCCAAAAAATAAGATCCGCTTGTTCTGCAGCTTTTATTAAATGATACAAGCACTTTTTCTCCGATTCACTCAGCTTATTGGTATCTGTTGTAAGTCGAACCTTCTTGTAGGAATCCAACCGATCTTGGATCGGATATCCCTTTAGAGCTTTGTTTTGAGCAAGCAACGGATTGGTTATTGCTGATAATAAAAGTCCAGTAATGATTAACCCTTGACGTAAAATAGGCATTCTACAAAAATAGAGGCTTCTCGTCTTAATCAAAACGTATTGCACCAAAATGCCAAAATAAACGATGAATTCAAGCTGTAGAACGAATCCATTAAATGCAATCAACAAAAATTCAAATGTATTGTTCAACCTTTGTAATGTGGGATCAGACGAACAAGTGAAAACTATGCTAGAGGACAATTTAGAATGTGGCTTATCAAGCCAATTATTAGACGGACTTCCCAACAAATCAGAATCGATTTCAATTGGAAATCGAAACTATCCCACAAGCATTCTTGAATTACATCGTCCGACAGGAAAATACATAAGCCGTGCTTTAATAAAATTATTTAATGCATTCAGTAGAAAAGGCATTATACGCACAGTGGGCAACGCATGCGCACCGGGCCTTACCTTCCCAAAACTTCAAACAGGGCAAGGAATTAACCAATTTTCAAATCTTCAAAATTCTTGTCCCATAATTTCTGTTAATACCCTAGGATACGAACAGTTTCCTGATTCTGTAACAGTCCAAGCGGAACCATTCATGGTGATTTCTTTACCAAATCACTGGAATTCATTTGAAGATTATTTAGCCGCATTTTCTTCTAAATATAGGGTTAGAACAAAAAAAGTTTTTGAGGATACTCAAAAGGTACAAATCAAATATCTTCATCAATCTCCTCCTAATACTTGGGCAGCTCATTGCGGTTCACTACTTGCGGATACACTTCAGGATAAAACTATTGCTATTGGGAAAAACTTACCCGAACTTCTTATTTGCTATTCAAAATCATTGAAAGAAAACTACCGCGTCATTGGATTCACTGAAAACGATGAGATTATTGGATTTATCTCTTATATACTCGATGGTCCTCGCATGTTTGCCATGCATTTAGGCTTGAATAAATCCGCAGACCATTCTGGGAAACTCTACCAACGGATGCTTTATACATTGGTGGAAGAAGCATTTGAATTAGGCGTAAATCAAATCAATCTTGGCCGTACCGGTGCAGAAATCAAAAGTACACTCGGCGCAGAGCCTGTAGAAAATTCATTTGTGGTATTTACCCGTTCTAAAATCTTGTTATTTCTCTTCAAACTATATGCGAAGTTTATCCAAAAAAAATATACGTATACCTACAGAAGTCCGTTCAAAAGCGGCGCATTGAAAGCACCTCTCCCGGTTTAAATCAGCAAGGCACCCCTCGTTTATTTGCATTTTCACTATATTTGGAAAGTGAAAAAACTAATCCAATTATGCATAAGTGGCTTATTCACGCTACCTGTGATGGCGCAGGTTTCCAACAAGCCCAATAGCGAATATCGCTTCAAAGAAATCCACAGTATCGACAAAACTGCCGTTCGAGATCAATGCAGAACCGGAACCTGTTGGAGTTATAGCACACTCTCTTTTTTAGAATCGGAATTGATTCGAATGGGTAAAGGCAATCACGATTTAAGCGAAATGTTCGTTGCAAGAAATGCGTATATTGAAAAAGCAATAACTTATGTTCGCATGGGAGGAAATCATCAATTCGATGAAGGAGGTGAAGGACACGACATCCCGTATATTATTGCTAAATATGGCATTGTACCTGAATCGGTATATTCGGGCCTCGTTAACGGAAAGACCCGCCATGATCATAGCCAAATGATGTCTGTTCTTAAGCCGGTTGTTGATGCAATTGCTCACGAGAAACCAGGTCAAATTGGTACCGAATGGATTAAGGCAGTTGAAGGCATTCTTGATGCCTATTTGGGCGCTATTCCAGAAACTTTTGAATACCAAGGCAAAACCTACACGCCAAAATCCTTCGCTGAAAGCTTAGAATTAAACATGAACGATTATGCCATGTTAACTTCTTTTACACACCACCCTTATTATGCACCCTTTGCTATTGAGGTACCCGACAACTGGGCAATGCAAACTGCATGGAATGTTACACTGGATGATTTGATGGGTGCGGTAAATAGTTCTCTCGAAAAAGGGTATTCAGTAGCTTGGGCAACCGATGTTAGTGAAAAGGGATTCTCATTTCGTGATGCACTAGCAATCGTACCAGAGCACGATTCACTAATCCGAAAAATCGGTAAAGACGATCGTTTGTTTAACAGTGCTGGCGCCGAGAAAAAAGGAAATGCTTTCTCCAAACCTGATAGAGAAAAATTGATTACCGCTGAAGTTCGTCAGTTGGCATTCGACAACCAAAATACTACGGATGATCACGGAATGCATATCGTGGCAAAGTATATTGAGGAAACAAGTCAAACCCCTTATTACTTGGTGAAAAACTCATGGGGCACATCAAATCCTGCCAATGGATATTTGTATGTGAGTGAAGCTTATTTAAAATATAAGACTATCTCGGTTTTGGTGAACAAAAACGGATTGCCAAAATCGTTACGAAAGAAATTAGGCTGGTAAACAAAGCTTTACTTTATTTAAACATTACTATGAAATTAAAATTACCGCTTAACATAGCGGTAATTTTTTTTTGTTAAAATATTCACACCATAGAAACGATTCAATATTGTTAGAGTAAGATTTTTGATTCTATATGGGAATTGAAAATAAACGGACAATGGAGGTCGCCGTATTGAGCGATTTACATCTTGGCACTTTCGGTTGCAACGCTGTTGAAATTGTTCAATACTTAAAGAGCATTCAACCCCGTATTTTAGTTTTAAATGGAGATATCATTGATATCTGGCAGTTTAGAAAAAAATATTTCCCGCCTGCACATATCCAAGTGATTCGAGAAGTTTTTAAATTGATGGAAACGGGCACCCAGGTTTATTACATCACAGGAAATCACGATGAAGCCCTAAGAAAATATTCCGGAACGAGGGTTGGAAATTTAACCATTGACGACAAACTTGTTCTCGAATTAGACGGTAAAAAAACTTGGATATTCCACGGGGATGTATTTGACGCCACCACAAAAGGCAGTGCCAAAATAATAGCAAAATTAGGGGGGCATGGTTATGACTTCTTGATTTGGATGAATTATTGGATCAACAAAATTCTTACCATGATGGGAAAAGAAAAACGCAGTTTCTCAAAGGCTGTTAAAAACAGTGTAAAAAAAGCGGTTTCATGGATTAGCGACTTCGAGACTACCGCTGGAGAATTGGCATTGAAAAACGGATTTGATTATGTAATCTGTGGACATATTCATCAGCCCCAAAAAAGAACATTTGAATCAAACGGTTTAAAAACAACCTATTTGAATAGTGGTGATTGGATAGAAAATTTAACCAGTTTGGAATATGCCAAAGGCCAATGGGAAATATTTGAATTCAACACCTCTAAAAAGTCGCAATCATCTTTCCAAATTGATTCATACCCCGAATCCAAAATACCGGATGTGATTACCGAAAAAGTTGCCTTCTGGATTCAAAGTGCCTTGTAATAAAATGAAAATTTTATATGCGGTTCAAGCCACAGGAAATGGCCATATTGCGAGGGCTATAGAATTAGCACCACACTTAAATCAATACGGCAATGTTGACTTCTTTCTCAGCGGAAGCAATGCATCCTTACGACCTGACCTCAATGTTAAATTCAGAAGTAAAGGGTTATCTCTATTCTACACATCAACTGGGGCATTAGATTCATTCAAAATTTTAAAACAGCTTAATCCCATATACTTAAATAAAGAAATTAAAAACCTACCGGTTCATGAATATGATTTGGTCATTTCTGACTTTGAGTATATTTCGGCAAAGGCTTGTAATCGTATCGGTAAACCTTTTTGGCATTGGGGTCACCAAGCTAGTTTTCAAAGCGTTAATACGCCAAGACCTCTGAAAAAATCTCCATTTTCTGAGTTTGTTTTAAAAAATTACTGTTCGAGCCCGTATAATGTGGGCTTCCACTTCAAACCTTATGAGAATTGGATACAACCACCGGTAATTAAAGAGGCTTTATGGCACGCAAAACCACATTTTGGGAAACACATAACCGTCTACCTGCCTCATTATTCTGATTCTGAATTAAAACGCTATTTATATGGAATTGAAGGGATTAAATTTGAAGTATTCTCAAAAGAGACCAAAAGAATAAATAACGATTATAACATTACTTGGCTACCCGTTTCAAACGAAGAATTCAGTCAAAGTATGATATCAAGTTCTGGTGTAATTTGCGGTGCGGGATTTGAAACTCCGGCTGAGGCTTTATTTCTCGGCAAACCGTTAATAGTCATACCAATTCAAGGGCAATACGAACAACATTGTAACGCGGCTGCCTTAGAAGAATTCAATGTAACGGTACTACAGAGACTCGACTTAAATTTCAGTTCCATTTTATTCAAATGGCTTAAATCCAATCATTCAATTAGGCCATTAATCAAATTCCAACGCACGGAAACGATAGTTAAATCATTCATAAACAACGTATTATCAACTCATGGAATGGCTATGAGTAATTCAATTTGATGGTGTATATTTGCGCCACATTTTTTTATGATAATCGGGGTACCTAAAGAAATCAAAAATAACGAAAACCGCGTAGCGGTTACACCAGGAGGTGTGCAAGAATTCGTTAAGCACGGACACACAGTTTACGTGCAACACACAGCAGGGAACGGAAGCGGATTTTCCGACGATCAATTCAAGCAGGCAGGTGCTCAAATCCTCGATACCATCGAAGAAGTGTACGCTATTGCTGAAATGATTGTCAAGGTTAAAGAACCAATTGAATCGGAGTATGCCCTTATACGTGAAAACCAACTACTTTTCACCTATTTCCATTTCGCATCTTACGAACCTTTAACCCATGCGATGATTAAGTCGGGTTCTATTTGTTTGGCATATGAAACCGTAGAAGTAAATAGAACGCTTCCTTTATTGGTTCCAATGAGTGAAGTGGCTGGAAGAATGAGTATCCAAGAAGGTGCAAAATATTTAGAAAAGCCGATGGGTGGTTTGGGTATTTTGTTAGGCGGTGTTCCTGGTGTAAAACCAGCCAATGTCATCGTTTTAGGTGGTGGTGTTGTAGGCACACAAGCTGCAAAAATGGCAGCGGGAATGGGTGCCGACGTAACCATCATGGATGTTAATTTGAATCGTTTGCGTCAATTAGACGACATTATGGCCGCCAACGTAAAAACACAATATAGCAGTGAATACAATATCAGAGAAGCGGTAAAAACTGCTGATCTAGTAATTGGAGGTGTACTTATCCCTGGAGCAAAAGCGCCTAAATTGATTACCAAAGACATGCTTTCTACTATGAAGCCAGGTTCGGTTATTGTTGACGTAGCAATCGATCAGGGGGGATGTTTTGAAACATCCAAGCCCACTACTCATGCAGAACCTACTTATGTAGTAGATGGTGTTGTGCATTATTGCGTTGCAAATATGCCAGGTGCGGTTCCTTACACTTCTACTTTGGCACTTACAAATGCCACATTACCTTATGCCATTCAATTGGCCAATAAAGGTTGGAAACAGGCTTGTCAAGATAACGCGGAATTGCGCTTAGGATTGAACGTGGTTAACGGCAAAGTGGTATATGAAGGTGTGAGCCAGGCATTCGGCTTGGATTACACGCCCGTATCCGAAGTGCTTGCTTAATGAGAATAGTAAATCATAAAACATATGGGGAGGCCAATAGGCCTCCCCTTTATATTGCGCATGGTGTCTTTGGAATGCTAGATAACTGGCACAACATAGCCCAAAATCTGGCTGAATACTTTTTTGTAATCACATACGATGCACGTAATCATGGCAAATCATTTCACGACGATGATGCCAGTTATGACGCGATGGCAGAGGATTTAAAGAAACTTTCGGATAAATTTGGCCATGACACATTCAATTTGATTGGACATTCAATGGGTGGTAAAACCGCCATGAAATTTGTAGATCTTTATCCAGATAAAGTTTCTAAACTAATCGTGGTCGATATTGCTCCAAAAGCCTATAAAGCAAGCCATACATCGTTCATTCAAGCTTTTAAGGAAATTCCTTTTGATCGAATTGCAAATCGAAAGGACGCCGATTTAGCCTTCTCTGAATATGCAAATGATATGGCAATCCGTCAGTTCTTACTTAAAAACATAGAAAGTAGGCCTGAGGGAGGTTACCAATTGAAAATCAATGTTGACGCCATTGAATATCACTACCAAGAAATTATCGGAGGAATTGAATTCCAAAATACTCATAATCTACCCTGTACGTTTATCGCCGGTGGAAATAGCCATTATATTGGCGAAAACGACTTTATACGAATACAGAACATATTCCCAAACGCTAAACTCATTAGCATAAAGAACGCCGGTCATTGGGTTCACGCCGAACAACCACAAGCCTTTGTACACGCAATTAAAACGTGTCTCATTGACACAAATTAATTAACTTTGGTGCGTGCAGTTTCTTAAACGCTACATTCTAATAATCTTCATTTTCGGTACTTTGCCGAGCAATGCTCAGCGTATTGAAGGTCCCGAAACTCAGAAGGAAAAGCGTTGGTTTTTCCTTCATGCGGGTCTCGGATATTTTGGTACCGGAGGAGATTGGTCTCAACGATACCCTACGCACCTATCTGTGCCATTAGGAATAGAATATTCACACCGCAGCAATTGGTCGATTGGAGCCGAATATTGCTTCTACCTAGGCTCGAACGTCAATCAAGACGGAATCTATGGATCCATGACCGATGATTCGGGAGTTTTAATTGATATGAACGGTTATCCTGCCGTCATCCGAACCTATCAACGTGGATTCTCAACTCGAGTTTTTGCCTTAAAAAACTGGTTACTACTCAAATCCAGAAACAGCCGATGGCTATTGCAAACAGGAGGTGGAATTGGTTACTACAATCACTTTACAAAGTTTACATTCGATATAGATCAAGTACCTCAAATAGATGGGAATTTCCAGGGGGGGTACAACAGACACACACAGGGAACCCAAATATTTGAACAGGTAAAACTCCAATATATCAATAACGATGCGATTTCCTTTACATTAGGCTTTGAAGCCGGTCAAGGACAAGGGACTCGCGTTCATCCCTATGATTTCGCTTCACAGAACCCAAATTCAGGTAAGGTAATTGACACCTACATAGGTGGAGTATTCAGTATCATGATCCCTATACATTACCGCGACCGCGTGAATGAAGTAGATTATTACATGGAATAATGCCCATTAGGCTTGCATATCAAATTATAATTATTCTGAGTCAATGGATACTTCAAATAGTGTCCATTTTCCTTCCTAAAGAAGGAAAAATTAGTAAAATGCTGTTTGGGCGAAAAACGTCCCTCAAAAAACTCGAACAATTACCTGATAAATCTCGCAAGCGCATATGGGCTCATGCGGCTTCCCTTGGAGAATACCAAATGCTACTTCCTTTATTATTTGAACTTGAAAAGAAATATGATATTGAAATTCACATCAGCTTTTTTTCATCTTCGGGTTACGAACACGCTGAAAACCCTGGCAATTGGTCATTCTATTACATCCAACACGATACGCATCAAAAAGCAAAACGGTTTATTTCACTGCTAAAACCCGACTTAACCATATTTGCCAAGTATGAGTTTTGGTTGAATCATCTTAATGGATTAAATCAAAGAAATATTCCCTTTATCTATTGGAACACACTACTTAGAGAGGGTCATTTTCTAAATAAATTTTGGGCCCAGCCATGGCGAAAGGAATTAAATAAAGCCCTTGCAATTTGTTGTCAAAATCAAAATACCCTCAATAGGGTCTCTCAGATTTTACCTAATACAAGACCCATTTTAACCGGAGATATTCGATTTCTACAAACAGCCGAATGGTTGAATACACCAGATATTTTCGATTCTGAAATAGACCGTTTATTAAACTCTCAAAAGAATATAATTTGGGGAAGTTCATGGGAAGAAGAGTTAAAGATACTGATTAAAATATGGCCTTTAAACAAAAATAAGTACAGGTTTATTGTAGCCCCTCATGATGTTAGTGAAAAAAATCTAAGTGAAATAGAAACCCAATTACCGGGATCGTTTCAGCGACTATCACAATGGTTAATTGCACCAAAACCCGATGTTATACTTTTGGTAGATGGAATTGGAAAGTTAAGATTCCTATACCGCTATGCAGCACTTGCTATTATTGGAGGTGGCTTTAGCAATGCATTACATAACATAATAGAGCCACTTTCCAACGGAGTTCCAGTTCTTTTTGGTGACAACCATGATAAATTCCCCGAAGCACAAGATGCCATAGATTTCAAAGCCGCTATTCATGGCAAAACACCTGAGGCACTTTCAGAATCACTCTCCTTTCTATTATTTCATGAAGGGCAAGATCTAAGATTAACCTACCATAGAGAACGGGCTTTGGAGTTTTTCGGTATGAACATGCCAAAAATGGATGCCGTTATTCCATTGTGCGACCTCCCTCTGACAAAGTGACACAGAAATCACGAATTTTTGTCACCTAAAATCCCATTTCCTTAAAAAAAACGCCAAAAAAACCGCATGGCACGGAATTCGTATTGTAGGGATTACAAACACAATAAAAACTAAAAATCAATATGTCAGTTAACATCAAACCTTTGGCCGATCGCGTTCTGATAGAACCGGTTGCCGCAGAGCAAACCACTGCATCAGGCATCATTATTCCTGATACCGCAAAAGAAAAACCACAACGTGGAAAGGTGATTGCCGTTGGCACGGGCAAGCCCGATGAACCTATGACCGTTTCCGTTGGTGATACTGTTCTTTACGGTAAATATGCAGGAACAGAAATTAGTGTTGAAGGTAACGATTACCTTATCATGAAAGAGTCTGATATTTTAGCAATCGTTTAATTTTAGAATTTTAAAGTAGTTATGGCAAAGAAAATAGATTTTAATTTGACCGCTCGCGACGGTTTAAAGCGCGGAGTGGACGCATTAGCAAATGCAGTAAAAGTTACTCTAGGTCCTAAAGGACGTAACGTAGTTATTGATAAGAAATTCGGTGCACCTCACGTAACTAAGGATGGTGTTACAGTAGCAAAAGAAATTGAATTGGTTGACCCAGTTGAAAACATGGGTGCCCAAATGTTGAAAGAAGTAGCAAGTAAAACTGCAGACATTGCAGGTGACGGAACTACAACTGCAACAGTGTTGGCTCAGGCTATTGTTACCGCTGGCTTGAAAAACGTAGCAGCAGGAGCAAATCCAATGGACTTAAAGCGCGGTATCGACAAAGCGGTTAAGGCTGTGGTTAGTAAATTGAACGACATGTCTCACCCGGTTGGTGATGACAATTCTAAAATTGAGCAAGTAGCTACGATTTCTTCAAATAGCGATGAAAACATCGGTAAGCTTATCGCAGAAGCTATGCAACGTGTAGGAAAAGACGGAGTAATTACTGTTGAAGAGGCTAAAGGTACAGAAACAACCGTTGACGTTGTTGAAGGTATGCAATTCGACCGTGGTTATTTAAGTTCATATTTTGTGACCAACACAGATAAAATGGAAGCCGATTTAGAAAACGCCTACATTTTAATCTACGACAAGAAAATCAGCACCATGAAGGATTTGATTCCTGTATTGGAAAAGGTTGTTCAAACCGGCAAACCATTATTGATCATTGCCGAAGATATTGAAGGCGAAGCATTGGCTACATTGGTTGTAAACCGTATCCGTGGTTCACTCAAAATTGCAGCTGTTAAAGCTCCTGGATTCGGTGATCGCAGAAAAGAAATGTTGCAAGACATTGCTATCTTAACCGGTGGTACCGTAATATCTGAAGAGCAAGGTCGCAAATTGGATGATGCAACCATCGAAGATTTAGGTACAGCTGAAAAAATCACAATCGATAAAGACAATACGACCATCATCAACGGTGCAGGTCAAAAAGAAAATATCGATGCGCGTGTAAATCAAATCAAAGTTCAGATTGAAAATACAACTTCTGATTACGACCGCGAAAAATTGCAAGAGCGCTTAGCAAAATTAGCAGGTGGTGTTGCTGTTCTTTACATTGGTGCCGCTACTGAAGTAGAAATGAAAGAGAAAAAAGATCGTGTAGACGATGCCCTTCATGCTACTCGTGCTGCTGTTGAAGAAGGTATCGTACCAGGTGGTGGTGTGAGCTTTATTCGCTCAATCAGCGCTTTGGATGGTTTAACCGGTGCTAACGATGATGAAACAACAGGTATCGCTATCGTGCGTCGTGCACTTGAAGAGCCATTGCGCCAAATCGTAGCCAACGCAGGTGGCGAGGGCAGCATTGTTGTTCAAAAAGTATTAGAATCAAAAGACGATTATGGTTATAATGCACGTACAGAAGTTTATGAAAACTTAATTTCTGCCGGTGTTATTGACCCTAAGAAAGTTTCTCGTGTAGCTCTTGAGAACGCAGCCTCTATTGGCGGCATGATCTTAACTACGGAGTGCGTACTTAGCGAAATCAAAGAACCAGAACCTGCACATTCACACGGTGGTGGAATGGACGGCATGGGCGGCATGGGTGGCATGATGTAATCCGTTCCGCTAATAAAAAAAAGGCGGCCCATGGGCCGCCTTTTTTTTATTAGGCATTTATAAAATTATCGTAATTTAAGATACCTCTCAATTCCTGACGTATCTTTGCAGTATGGCACGTATTCTGGCAATCGACTATGGCGAAAAACGCTTTGGACTCGCCCAAACCGATCCGTTAAATATATTTGCGCAGCCATTAACAACCATATTATCAACTGAATTCGAAGCTTGGATTAAAACATATTTACAACAACAAACGCTTAGTGCTTTTGTAGTCGGTATGCCTAAGAGATTATCTGGAGAAGACACACATAGTACGGAGCGTGTTCGTAAATTCATTGATTGGCTCAAACAAAATTTCCCCGAAATACCCGTTCACACGATTGACGAACGCTACAGTTCTAAAGAAGCCCAAGACCAAATCATCCGTATGGGAAAAACCAAAATCCAGCGCAGAGAAAAAGGCTTAATTGATACTGTAGCGGCAACCTTAATTTTACAAACCTATCTTCAACAATTTTCATCATGATCCTTCCTATATATGCCTACGGCCAACCCGTTCTAAGAAAAAAAGCAAGTGATATTGACGCTCAATATCCCGATTTAAATGCCCTAATCGACAATATGTTTGAAACCATGTACGACAGTAATGGTATTGGTTTGGCCGCACCTCAAATCGGGTTATCAATACGGCTGTTTCTTGTTGATGGCTCTGAAATTGAAGACATCAACCCAAAAGGGTTTAAAGAAGTCTTTATTAATCCAGTAATTGAAGAGGAATTTGGAACAGAATGGGAATTCGAAGAAGGATGTTTGAGCATCCCCGATGTGCGAGCACATGTTAAAAGAAAGGGAGAGCTAACCATTCGTTATTTCGACCGCAATTGGAATGAACACATCAAAACTTTCAATGGTATGGCAGCACGTATTATTCAACATGAATACGACCATATCGAAGGTGTTTTGTTTACCGATAGAATCAGTCCTCTAAAAAGGAATATGTTAAAAAGAAGAATGGAAGGTATATCCAAAGGCCGTGTTAATGTGGACTATAAGATGAAATTTCCGAAGAAATAACCATATGCAATTGTTTTTACGCATAACGAGACCTGTAAATCTATTGTTAACCGTATTAACTCAATTGTTATTTTACGTTTCTGCCTCTAGAACGGAATCGGGAATCTCAGGATTCGACCTTTCAAATATCCGATTACCCGAAGCCATTACGGCAACATTAGCCTGCGTTTTTGTAGCAGCGGGAGGATATGTAATTAATGATATTTTCGACAAATACACCGACTCCATTAATAAACCCAACACACAAATTGCACATAGTCATATTAACGCCAAGAGTCTATACATTTATTATATCTTCTTATCAATTATTGGATTAATTCTTGGATTTTTCACCGGTTTGGGCATGGGTATTTTATGTGTGGCAATAGCCGTGTTACTATATTTTTACTCCAGCGATTTTAAAGGTGAGTATTTGATGGGAAATCTACTTGTTTCATTACTAGCAGGAATGGTAGTATACATTGCATCACGCGGGGTTTTTGAAGTTTCCAAAGCGTATTTTGCAGAATATGCCAGTATCGCGTTTTTCATCACATTTGCTAGAGAACTCGTTAAAGATCTTGAAGATATCAAAGGCGACCAAGCTGAGGGACATACTACATTTGCGATTACTATGGGTGCTAAATACACCAAAATACTTGCTGCGACCATGCTGATTATTGGCGTGGCCATATTAGGAATTATTTATTACCACAGTAAAGAAATTGTTTTCCTTTTAACATCTGCAATAATTGCATTACCCTTGATGTCGATAAGTTTGATCAAATTGCGGAATTCGAAAAATGCTGAAGATTATAACGCAGTTTCAAAGCACTTGAAGCAATTGATGTTTCTTGGTTTATTAACCAGTTTATTCTGCTAACACCTTTATTTGTTTGGTGATTTTTTTTCCGCTTCCCAGGCTGCGGCTACTTCTTCTAATGCCGAGTACCATTTTTCTCCCATTTTACGGGTTAAAGCTTCTTTAAGAAACGCATATACTGGAATATTCATATCAGAACCTGCCTTACATGCATCACCGCATATTTCCCAATCGTGATAATTCATGGCAATATAGGCACCATATTTCTTGGCTCTTATGGGATATAAATGACAACTAATGGGTTTCTTGTAATCAATTACTTTAGCTGCAAAGGCCTGCTCAATGGCACATTGTGTATGACCCATTTCGTTGTAGCGCACAAATACGCAAGCACCATCATCCATGCATTCGGTGACTAAATCTCCATCTGGATCTCTGGTATAAAAACCTTTTTCTTGAACCTGTAGTTTTGCTTCATCCGTCATGAAAGGTTCAATGGCTTCCATTCTAGTTTGAATTTCCGCCAATTCACTATGCAATAATGGAGCGCCTGCATCTCCCTCGATGCAACAGGCTCCTTTGCATTTATCCAATTGACACGCAAATTTGCGTTCTAAAATATTTTCTGATAATAAAACATCCTCAACAATAATCATATTCCCATTATCTATGATTATTTATGCATTTCTTTGAGGTAATTCTCGGGACCTAAACTCTCTAATTTTTCGGCTTTATTAAGAACTTCTGTTTCCATTGTGGATTTAAAATTCTGAATCTTCTGTGCAATTTCAGAATCCGAAGTACCCAAAATTTGGGCCGCTAATATCCCCGCATTTTTTGCTCCATTAATTGCAACAGAAGCTACCGGAACACCAGGAGGCATTTGCACAATGGAGTATAAACTATCTAAACCGCTTAGCGTGCTTGTTTTTACAGGAACCCCAATTACGGGCAAATGAGTAAAGCTAGCCACCATGCCTGGTAAATGAGCAGCTCCACCAGCCCCTGCGATTATCACGCGTATGCCTCTTTCGGATGCCGACTTGGCATAATTAACCAATCTATCTGGAGTTCTATGAGCAGAAACCACCGTAGTTTCACAGGCAATTCCTAATTCCTTTAATATTTCAACAGCGGCATTCATTACCGGCAAATCGCTGTCGCTACCCATTATAATTCCAATTTTTATCATAGTGATTCAGTATTATTTGTTCTGCCTCTAAATGCAATAAATGAGGCCAATATAAACCATAAATAAATTCCAAAAAATGCAGCATTCCCCAATAAAGGTATCAAAAGGATTGAACCCCCAATGAATAACCAACGCCAAGTATTAACACCGTCTGAAGAATTAAACTTCAACGACAACATGGGATAATCCGAAATCATAAAGAAACTGGCAACCAATGGTAAATACAACCAAAGATATACATGATTGAATATCATTTTTGGGAAGCTCAAAATAGGAAGCGAATCGATGCCTGAGAATCCAGCATTTGTTCCGAAGGAGGACCCAATTAATGCAAAAGAAGCCAATGTAATACCCGTTAACGGCGTAGGAATTCCAGTAAAATATGTGGAACCACCGGATTCAACATTGAAACGAGCCAACCTGTAGGCAGAAGCCAATGGAATTAATAGCCAAATGTAAGAATTGATACAAAAACCTGCAGGCGGACAATATCCCTTTGTTTCCATCCAAGATTTCCAGATTAAACCTGGCACAACACCGAAGGAAACCAAATCTGCTAAGCTATCCAACTGTTGCCCTAAAGGACCTTCTTGGCCTAAAAGTCGAGCCACCATTCCATCGAAGAAGTCAAAAATCGCAGCAAGAATAACCAAATAAAAGGCGTAATGACTCGTTTCAGTATTTAATGCTAAAGGAATGGCCAATAAACCACAGGTCAAATTTGCTAAAGTGATCGCATTTGCAATCGGGATAGACTTCAACATATAAGCAAAGGTAATTCTAATTTAGTTTGAAAAAAATAAGGCAATTTGGGCCGTGACACTCCAACCTTGAAGACCGCTATTCATAGATAGATTTTGATACGTTTGGTTAGAACCCGAATAAATCCATGTTCCATTACCTATGTTATAAAACGTATTGGCTTGGAGACCAAATCCGGCCTCATTAGCGATTCGATAAAACAAGTTGGCACTTATGCCAGCATTCCAAGATTGATTGTGAATGGTCAAACCATTTACAGGACTGACCTTACTTGCCGCTTCCACCTTTTCTCTGTAGGTATATTCCAATCTAGCTGGGCCTATTCTACCAGCTATATCAACAATCCATGCATTTTTTTCAAGGTGGATACCGGCTAAAGCATCCACACCCCAAAACTGGGAAAACAATGCACCAGAACTATCGGAATGTACCGCGAACAATTCATCGTTATCCGTTTTTACCGAATAATACCCACCAATTCCAAAAACCAATGGACCATAATTTAAATTCAATTGGTGTTGAATTCCCATTTGAAAGGGAAACTTCAAATCCAAATTTTGATCTCTAAAGTGTTGTTCCATTCCCGGGTTCTTAATAGACCAATATGAAACGCCAATATAGGACATAGTCACGCTAACAGGCCATTTTGAGCCAACACTGGAGTCGCCATAATCTTCTGTTGGTTTCTCTGTGCTTAAGGCTGCATCCGTTGTATTATTTACTAAGACGAACCGGAACTTCTTTCGCAATTCTTGCAAATCTGTGTCGCGATCATTCAAGTCATAAATCACCATACCCGCATTATAAGGCCTGAGTAATTGTTGCAACTCTCGCTTTAAAACGGTTTGATTCTCAATATTCTCAGCGGTTATTGTTGGATTTTTATCCTTGTAAAAATAACCGATAGTGATAACGGAGTCTTTATTTTTGAAATATTGACTTACCAAGCGGGAAACGACACTTTCAAAAGCATACCAACCACAGTCAACATCGGACGGCGTTTCTGAAATATGACAACGCCCAAATTGTCCAAAGAACTTGTCATTGGGATATTGATCCAAAGCAGCAACATAACGACCATACATTACGGTTTCTCTCCAATGAAAGCGAGAAGCAGATTTAGAATCATCGTCCCATTTATTGCATTCTTTTACACCCTGCAGAGCCATACTGAATTCATGAAAAGCAGTAGCGTCTAACCAATCCTTGTACAACAACAAATCGCGCTCAATTCGATCTACATATTCATGATAGTCAAATCGATAAAAGAATTCCGTGGGAGATGTTTCATCCTCATCTAAATTGAACTCCTCCGAATTAATTTTCTTTTTATAATGGGCCAAACGATCGTTAAACCTCCTATTGGCATAGGAAACGATAGCCAAAACATCCGGGAGAATTGAGTCTGGACATATGGATGTATTCAGTTTATTGCGCAACGTTTCTGCAAGACGTTCAAAAGATAAACTATAAAAACGCTCCACATCTACACCATGAACCGTTATGCGTTCGTCTTCATCCAAGCCTTGATTCCAACGGTGCAAATTCTCAAATAAATTCATGTATTTCGGGGAAGAGACTCCTTTCAAAGCATCTCGTGCATGTGTGTCGGAATACTTTATATAACGATTCAGATAATGAGCACGTGCTGGACTCAACTCAATCACATAGTGCCGATAACCCGCATATTTATGGAGTCTATTCATGAATCCATATTCCATCAATGAGTTGAAATCAACTTCCTGATGATTTTCACCACCCATGAACACACGAACCTTAGATGCTTCATTTGCTAAAAACTGCCAAGTTGCATCTTGCTTACTTCCGGAATTGAATTTCATATCTATTGGTCTCGCTTTAGGTGGATTCGACTGTGCTAATGCATTACCACCAATCGAAAAAATCATTACCAATAGTATCCTGAATAATTTCATGGTTCCCTAGATATTAAAAGTCCAAAACCAATACCATAAAATATTCCGTTACCTTTTAACCTATCTTTACTATTTATCGAAACCCCGTTTGAATACCAACGATCGTCTGATAAATCCCAGCGATAACCTAATTGTAACTTCGCGTAAATAATCTTCGATTTCAACAATAACTGCGTTGATAAACCCAAATTTTGCCCGTCATTGCTAATTACACGGTTTATGTCCTCAGGCTTACCAATAAATTGCGGATCCAACGGCATTGAAACTCTGTATTTTTCGTAATGGTAATCGACTGAAAGGTAGGAAGAAATCCAATTGGCATCAAACATTGGAACATTGCTGGCAAACCTTAAACTCGTATACGCATAATGCGGTTTTGAATTCCAATTTAACCATGTATTCTGACCAACCCATTGAAGATTAAAAAAGGCGCCATCCGGGGCGATTACTCCCAAGTCCAAGCCCATAGAATTTCCCGGAATCACCTCCTCCAATCCCACATTGCTGAAATTACGATTCAAATTTGCTTCATCAATTATTGACGAATTAAGGGCCATTCCCAGTAAAAATTTCACAGAATTATTCGCTTCATCAGCGTTTCCTTGATCTGAATCTTCGGAAGTAATTTTCTCTGTTAAATTGTACTCAGCTAAAGGAAATCTTTTTAGTAATTGATTAAAAAAGTCAATATTATGTTTGGTGTCTCCAGATTTCACAAGAGAATAGTTCTCTGAAAAAACATGATTAACAATTCTTGCCTCGGACGAATTAATCACGAATAAATCTACGCATGTAAATTCTCTTTTGAAATTTGAAGGCAATTCCAAGGGTGTTTCAATCACCCAAATTTGACCCTCTGGAAATACGTTTAACCATGCTGATTTTGCATTTAAAATTCGCGCATAATGTTGAGATACATCTCTGTAAATTTTATAACCAGAATTGGATAATGCAATAAATGGTTTTACTTCAGCCCATTCC
Organism: uncultured Bacteroidia bacterium; assembly: GCA_943789135.1. Lineage (GTDB taxonomy): Bacteria > Bacteroidota > Bacteroidia > NS11-12g > UBA955 > VMCP01. Next base: position 10,756 of record CALSSY010000016.1, on the reverse strand, counting down.
ATATTAAGCGCTGATTTTTGACTTAAATTATCAAATATTCCCAAGGAATCTAAACAATAATCTAGGGTGTAGGCTACGTTAAATGAGGCTTCAAAACGAATACGATTGGGATCTTCCTCGTTATTACCATCCTCATGCAGAAATTTGTGATATCGGATGAATGAGCGCAACGCCCTTAAGGTAATCGGAGCTATTGAATCGGGAACCGATTTAAACACATCTACCCACAAATAAGCCAATTGAAACCTAAAGTCGGTGGAGGATTGAACGTCCTTTGCTGGGTCTATTGCCGCAAATTTCAAATTTTGCAACCGATTTTTTTCAACCGTATTAAAACCAGAAATGCCTTTCCTGATGCACTCAAAAAAGGAATAATCATCCCCGTTTTGTTTTTGATACCATCGTTCAAAATCTGAAATTTCTCCCGTAGTATCATGAATTATCTTATTCAATAAATAAACATCCAAGCCTCCGCGATCAATCAATACCAAACGCGGCTTTTCTGAAGTATCGGTTGCAATAAAGTCGATTAATACGAGTGCATCAAAAATAGATTTATTGGAAGTTGAATGGAAGTGTTTCTGAGCGTCTACTTGATTTTCAATTGTATGAATTGATTGACCCAATACGGGTACAGCCAATAAACAATTCACCAAAAACCAACTTAGATACTTTTTCAAATTCAGCTATTTTCTTGTGTTTCGAGGAAAAATTATGCCAGGTTAAGAACTTGTTCCTTTATCTGCTCTAACTTTTCTTTCATACGAACGGCGCACTCTTGCATGGGGAAGTAGTTGCTTTTGACGCCAAGAGTATTCATTTCACGACCCATTTCTTGAGCAATAAAATTCAACTTCCGACCTTTTGGTTCTTCTTGTAAGGTTCGAATGAAGAAATCTAGATGTTGACTCAATCTTTGTTTTTCCTCCGCTATATCCCACTTATCAAGATACAATAATATCTCTTGTTCAAGTCGATTTTCATCGACATTCTGTTCTTTAATATGTTCCAAGACATTACCATAAATCCGTTCACGCAATGCTTCCCTCCTATTTCCTTCTTGATCTTCAATAATTAAAACATCATTAGAGATAGACTGAATAAGCTCTTTCAATTTGGATGCTGTAGCTTGGCCTTCAATACTTCTAAACTCATCTAATTTCTTGGCAGCCTCTAATGTTACATTGATTATTTCTTCCTTGAATTCATCGCTAATTTCTCTTTCGCCTACACCAAGCACATCTGGAACTTTCAGAATTTCCCTCAAAGGATCGTTCAACTCCAAACCCAAGCTTCCCCCTAAATGAGTCAATGCATTCAAATACTCTTTGGCCAAATCCGTATTAACAGAGATACGCGATGGCGTTTCATTAGACTTAATACTATAAGTAACTGTCAAAGTTCCTCGTTCCAATAAATCAGATAAGGCTCTGCGTATCTTTGAATCAAGTTCATTCAAATATTTTGGCAATCGTATGTCGGCCTCAAAATAACGACCGTTCAACGCTTTAATTTCACAAATAATAGTCCACCTTTCATTTTCGGATTGTGAACGACCGAAACCCGTCATACTTTTTGCTTTCATAACCTATATGGGCGAAAATACATAATTTTAACGGGCAAACACGAAAGCCCATCGCATTTGAAATAAAAGCTCCAAAATTGGAAATAAAATTGTCTTAATTTTGAACTATATCAATGACATTCACAAACAAACATTTTAAGTTTATTGGATTCTTCGGGATTCTAAGCATATTGACTTTATTTCAAAGTTGCGGTAACAATGTAACCGAAGAGATCAACAGCACAGAATCAGAATCTACTATCAATGAAATACTTACTGAAAAAAGCAATCGTTTTTCTGAGGATTCGGCCTTTAACTATATCCAAAAACAAGTCAATTTTGGATATCGCATTCCAGGCACAAAAGAACACCTCAATTGTGCAAAATGGCTTTATCAAGAACTTATTCGACATTGCGATACCGCCTATTTTCAAAAAGGGCAAACTACTACGCATGAAAGCAAGACCATTCCAGTATACAATTTAATTGGAAGCATTAATCCCAAAGCGAAAAAGCGCATGCTACTGGCTTCCCATTGGGATTCTCGCCCTATTGCAGATCAAGATAATGAAAGAACTAACGATCCAATATCTGGAGCAAACGATGGAGCAAGTGGGGTTGGTGTGTTATTAGAACTCGCCAGAATTATTGATACGCTACCTTCTGAAATGGGCATTGACATCATATTCTTCGATGCTGAAGATTTAGGAGCGTCGGAGGTTGAAAACTCATTTTGTTTAGGTAGTCAATATTGGGCTAAAAATACACATATTCCCAATTATAAAGCTCGCATGGGTGTACTTTTGGATATGGTGGGATCAAAAGATGCCGAGTTCTTATGGGAATCGAATTCAAATCAATGGGGGAATTTCCTACTTGCTCATATATGGTCTGTAGCCCACGAACTTGGTTACCAAAATCATTTCAAAAACAAAACCACGGGCATGGTCATTGACGATCATGTATATGTTTACCAAGGGCTTCAAATTCCAATGATTGATATAATTGACTATAACCACATTCGAGGATTCCCCAAGGAATGGCATACCCATGACGACAACCTCCAAAATATACATAGACCCACACTTAAAGCTGTTGGACATACGCTAGAGAACACCCTGCTTAATCCGCCCCCAAGTCTATTTTATTAATAATCCATCTAATCAATAACACACTTTTCCCAACACCAATGAAAGTCGATATTTTAGCCATTGCAGCCCATCCAGATGATGTAGAACTGGCTTGTTCAGGCACACTTATCAAGGAAATAAAACAGGGGAAAACCGTCGCCATACTCGATTTAACAAGGGGCGAATTGGGAAGCAGAGGCACTGCGGAATTACGAACCATAGAAGCGCGGAAAAGTGCCGAAATTATGGGCATTTCTGAGCGTTTTCAATTGAATCTTCGAGATGGTTTTTTTGAGAACTCCGAAAAAGAACTCATTCAAATTATAGAACAAATTCGCTATTTCCAGCCTGAAATTGTATTGGCCAACGCCCCATCTGATCGACATCCAGATCACGGCCGAGCCTCTGAACTGGTTCGAAGAGCCTGCTTTTTAAGTGGATTGATTAAAATCGAAACCAATTATAAAGGGGCCCAACAATTGGCACACCGACCCAAATCCGTGTTTTTTTATATACAAGACCGAAATATCGGACCCGATTTTATCGTTGATATTACTCAAGAATACGAACAAAAACGCGCCAGCATTGCCGCATTTAAAAGTCAATTCTATCAAGAAAACAGCGAAGGGCCAGAAACACCTATCAGTGGCAAAGAATTTTGGGATTTCTTAGAAGCTCGAGCCCGGGATTATGGCAGAAGTATTGGCTGTGAATTTGGAGAAGGTTTTATTTGTGAAAAAGGCGTAGTTGGCGTGAAGCAATTAACCGACCTTTTTTAGATGCAACATTTTAGAATCAAGAAATATACCCTCCTCTTTTTAGGATTTTTTTTGATTCTATTTCCGGTTTTAGCACAAAATTCCCCTGCCCTTCCGACAATAAAAAAACTGTCGGAATTAAAACCAATCCGTGTGAAAGAACATCCTATGGGTGAAGACCCACTGGTGGTTTATTTACCCATGTATTTTTCCAGTTCTCACTTTCTTCCAAAAACAAAATTCGATTTACCCAAGGGTAAAGAAATCATAAGTGTTCACTTGGTATATACGCGTTATCGTCAAGTTGATACCTTCAACCAGAGACTGCTCAATGAAAATCGTTTTTTACATTTAAACGAGAAATTACCCCAACTTTTCACAAAGCAAAATATCGAATGGCGAATCTTTGAGCAAACCAAAGGAAAAACAGAAGATCAAGCCCGAAAAATGTTTCATGGATTCATTGTCTTTCTGAAAGATGAGATACCACCTGAAATACAGAAAACGGAAATTGGAGTAATTGATGACCTGATAGCGGAAATTCATGATTCATTGGTAAACATACCCGACAGAGATATTTACAGAATTCGAAAAAAGTATGTCGAAACGGGTAGATTCCTACCAAGACGAGAGAGATAAAATCGCAAAAGGCTTGCGTTATGAAAATGCGGGAATTTGGTTCAGAGAACCCGAAACCAAAGTTATTCTGGACAGCGTAAAACGAAAAACCATAAAGGGATACACAAGCTTCAAAGGTTTTTATTCCGGAATGAATCCGCATCTAAAAAAACTAGATATTTATAACCAAATTCGCAATAAATCCTTTAAAGGGAAATGGGCATTTGTTATTGATGTAACTGGCAGTATGGCCCCCTACACCGGCCAAGTCATGGCAATTTTAAAATCCCGACCTAATTTGGCAACCGATCATTATTTTAGTTTTTTCAACGATGGTAATGGGGCTCCTGAAATATTAAAACGGATTGGTAATTCCGGGGGTGTTTATACCGTAAAGACGTCTAATTTTGATTCCATTTATCAAACCATGCAAAGGGCTATGAATTCAGGTAGTGGAGGCGATTTACCAGAAAACAATATAGAAGCCATACTACGCAGTTTGAAAAAATGGTCAGATGTAGACACGGTATTGATGGTTGCCGATGCTAATGCTCCCGTAAAGGATATTAGAATTCTCCGTTTCGTAGACAAACCTGTGCAGTTGGTACTATGTGGGGATATAACCAACCTTATTCCTTTAGATTATGTGCGTATTGCCAAAGCAACTAAAGGAAACATCCTCACTAATGATGGTGAAATAAGAGACTTACATCTTAAGAAGGTAGGTCAAACCATAGAGGTCGGTGAGGCAGAATACACATTCACACAAAAAGGATTAGAACGTCGTTGAACTTTAGATTTGAAATCAATGAGTAAACTGTAATGGTTCGACTTTCATCCATAATATATACACTACTTTTGCATAATGATTGAAACCGATATCATTATTATTGGTGCCGGCCCGGTGGGTTTATTTACCGTTTTTGAAGCCGGTCTATTAAAATTACGTTGCCATATAATCGATGTATTGCCCCAACCCGGAGGGCAGTTAACAGAAATTTATCCTAAAAAACCTATCTATGATATTCCAGGCTTTCCAGAAATACTGGCTGGAGACCTGATAGACAATTTAATGAAACAAATCGAACCGTTTAAACCCGGATTCACTTTAGGAGAGAAGGCAGAAAGTATCGTCCAAACAGAAGACGGGAAATTCATCGTAACCACGGATTCAGGCCTTAAACATATAGCACCAAACATAGCAATTGCGGGTGGATTAGGGGTATTCGAACCCAGAAAACCGCCAATTCCTAATTTAGCATCTTACGAGAATGTTGGAATTGATTATATGATCAAAGACCCTGAGAAATACAGAAATAAGAAAGTTGTAATCGCAGGTGGTGGAGATAGCGCGTTAGATTGGACCTTATTCCTAAAAGACATTGCAGAATCTGTTACATTGGTGCATAGAAGCGGCGAATTCCGCGGACATTTGGATTCTGTACAAAAAATTATGGATGCTCAAGAAAAGGGAGAGCTAAACTTATTAACCCACACTGAAATTAAGGAATTAATGGGTGGTGATAAACTTTCGGCCGTTGGTGCCTTAACTAAAGGGTCACAAGAAATCCAATGGCTCCATACCGACTATTTCTTACCTCTTTTTGGATTAAGTCCAAAGTTAGGACCCATTGCAGATTGGAATTTAGAGATTGAAAAAAATGCCATTAAAGTTAATACTCGTGATTACAGTACCAATATTCCAGGAATCTTCGCAATAGGAGATATTAATACCTACGAGGGAAAATTGAAACTAATACTCTGTGGATTCCATGAAGCCACTTTAATGGTTCAAAGTGCATTCAAACGAATTTATCCAAACAAAAACTTGGTGCTCAAATATACCACCGTAAACGGTGTCAATGGATTTTGATTCATAATGGAAGAAATCAATCCGCCTCATCAATAATTGAATCCTTTTACTATTCGAATTATTAGTTATAAAAAGCAAAGGCCGTCAAAATTGACGGCCTTTGAAATACTAAAAGTGATTTAACTCTGAAATTACATACCTAAACGGTAGAACGATACATTGTATCCAGTACGACTATCACCACGGAAAGTCAACTGAGCAGGAGCATTTTCATGACCCATTTCGCGATCTAATTGCTGCTTCATGTTATCAGCCATAAAGAAACAACCTTTGAAATCTGGAGCACCTTTGAAGAATACAGATACTTCAGAAAAACCGCGAGGTGGGCGACATGGGTGAGTTGCAGGAGCACTAGGAGTGCCAACTGCACCAGGGCCACCAGTTAATGAACCAGCAGGTCCACCGATTGAAGGTCCACCATGGGCATCAGTTTTTACAACTTCTACATTTTTGATGGTAACTTTACGACCATTGAAACGTGAAGGGTTACCAGCGAAAACTTCACCAGGGATAGCCATTTGTGCCATTGCAGATCCTACTACTGCGAAAGCAACTGCGAAAAGTAATGTTAATTTTTTCATGATAATTATTTTTAGTTTGTTTTGACTAATTCATTTCAAATACCGTGCCAAAAAAATCAAATACACACAAAACAATGATATTCATTTATTTAAGATATTTTGTGAAAGTCCTCAAATTTGCATTTTTCATAAATTTGAACAAAAAGAAGCACACAATAATGTAATTTTACGTTTGTATCAAAAACATGTTCACGTTAATTCGATTGCTCATATTGCTCATTTTAATTCCGGTAGTACCTGTAATTGCCTATAAATGGATAAATCCACCCATAACCGCAATACAATGGGATCAAAGAGAACTTCGAAAAGAAAAAGGAGATTGGCTCAGTTTGAAAGAAATCCCCGACGTTTTTGAAAAGGCCGTTATTGCAGCAGAAGATCAGCGATTCTTCGAACACAATGGTTTTGATTTCGATGCAATCGAAAAAGCAATCACCCACAATAAAAAAGGGAAGACCAAACGAGGAGCTAGCACCATCAGCCAACAAACGGCCAAAAATATATTCCTTTGGGAAGGTAGAAGTTGGTTTCGCAAAGGACTTGAAACCTACCTGACCTTTTGGATGGAATTTTTATGGGATAAAGCCCGTATTCTCGAGGTTTACATTAATGTAATAGAAATGGGCCGCGGTGCATTTGGGATTTCAGAAGCGGCGCACTATTACTACAAAACCACACCACAAAAATTAAGCTATCAGCAATGCATAAACATTGCCTCAATGCTGCCATGCCCTCGTACCTGTGGCATCAATCACAGAATATCAATTAAACGACAACAACTGATTCATCGTGCATTAAACAGATATGGGATCGAATTGAAATATTAGCACGACTAAATTCGAACTTTAGAAAGGGCCGAGTTTATATCAAAGCAAATAGAAAAGTCGACTTTCGCGGCTTTTTAGTAATTTTGCCTTAATTATGGCAACTACAGCAGATGTATCCGTAGGCAGTTTTATCCGATATAACGGTGAATTATGCCAGGTAATCGAGTGGCAACACCGTACTCCAGGAAATTTACGTGCATTTTACCAAGCAAAAATGCGCCGTGTAAAAGACGGAAAACTCGCAGAAAACAGGTTTAGAAGTGGTGAAAACGTAGAAATTCTGCGTGTTGAAACCCACGAATTACAATATCTTTACGAAGAGGGAGATTCTTTTATTTGCATGAATAACGAATCCTATGATCAAATTCCTATTTCTAAACATCTTTTTGGGGATGGATCTAAATTCATGAAAGAAGGCGATACAGTTACCATTGCGTTTGAAGGTGAAACTGCGGTTTCTGCAGATGCCCCTCAAAATGTTGTGTTAGAAGTTACCTATACCGAACCTGGTGTTAAGGGCGATACAGCTACAAATACTTTAAAACCCGCTACAGTAGAAACTGGAGCACAAGTAATGGTACCTCTTTTTGTAGATACTGGGGAGAAAATCAAAATTGATACGCGCACGGGTTCCTATATGGAAAGGGTTAAATAATCCGCTTATTCTATGTTCAAAACCCTTTCAGCTGAAAATACTTTTTTAGCGCCCCCCGAGGAGGAATTGGCTGATTTAGCTCAATCAAAAATCGCCATACAACTTCTTCCCTATGAATATACTTCTAGCTATCACGAAGGTTCATACAAGGGTCCTAAAGCCATAATAGAGGCCTCACATTATGTTGAGTTTTATGACGAGGAAACAGATTCTGAGTGTTATAAAGAAACTGGTGTAGCGACTCTCGAAGAATTGAACTTTGATGGGGCCGTGGATGCGGAGGCGATGAAACTCATTCACAACCAAACAAAATCGTTACTAGATTCTGATAAATTCGTTATATCCCTTGGAGCCGAGCATACCGTAACGGGTGGAATTGTTTCTGCTTTCAAAGAGAAATACCCTGATATGTTTGTTCTGCAAATCGATGCGCATTCCGATTTGCGGGAGGCTTACCAAGACAACCCCTATTCGCATGCTTCCGTAATGGCTCGAGTACACGATATGGGCATACCCATGGTTCAGGTTGGAATTAGAGCGCAATGTAAAGAAGAAGCTGATTTACGAAAATCAAGCTCAAAGATTCAAACTTGGTACGCCCACAATATACATCAAAACCCAAACTGGATTCAAGAATGTATAGAGGCTTTGGGCACTAACGTATATGTAACAATCGATGCCGATGGATTTGATCCATCCGTTGCCCCTGCCGTGGGCACAGCCGAACCAGGGGGATTAACCTGGTTCCAAGGATTGGATTTACTTAAAGCAGTTTCCAAAGCAAAAAATGTCATTGGTTTCGACATTGTTGAAATTGCACCACGTGAGGGCGATACCCTTACCGAATTTACCATGGCAAAACTTTGCTACAAATTCATGAGCTATTTACATCACAACAAACAAATTTAAAAATGAACGAAAACCGCATCTACCTAGACAATGCCGCCACTACCCCTTTAGATCCTGCGGTTATTGAAACCATGGTTTCCGTAATGAAAGAACATTACGGAAATCCAAGTTCTACCCATGGACATGGCAGAAAAGTTAAAAATATAGTAGAAGAATCACGCAGTCAAATAGCTAAATGGCTTAATTGCAAACCTTCTGAAATATTCTTCACATCAGGAGGCACAGAGGCGGATAACCTAGCGTTGAGAGGAGCGGCAACAAAATTAAGTGTGGATGCTATTATTTCTTCCCCAATTGAACACCATGCCGTAACCCATACGGTTGAGGAAATCGCTGAAAAAAATGGGCTTCCCTTGCACTGGGTTAACGTTTTAGAAAATGGGCATATCGATCTTAAGCATCTTCAAGAATTATTGGGAAAATGCACCAAACCATTAGTGAGTTTGATGCATGCTAATAATGAAATTGGCAATATGATCAACATCAACGAAGTGGGTGAATTGGTCCACAGTCATAACGGTATCTTCCATTGTGATACGGTTCAAACCATGGGTCATTTCCCCTTTGATTTAAGCACCGACAACGTTGATTTTATTTGTGCAGCGGCACATAAATTCAATGGCCCAAAAGGTGTGGGATTCTTGTACATCAATAAGAAACATCGGATACCTGCAGAAATTACAGGAGGTTCACAAGAAAGAGACATGCGCGGAGGAACAGAGAATGTATATGGGATTGCAGGAATGACTAAAGCTTTGGAAATTTGTTATGCCAACCTTGAGGCAAAAAAGGACCAAATTCAATCGGTTAAAGAACACATGATGAATTTATTAACCCAGCACATCCCGGGAATTGAATTCAATGGCGATCCTGCGGGTGAAAGTTTATATACCGTTTTAAGTGTTTCTTTCCCTCCAAATGATGCCGGATCGATGTTGCTTTTCAATTTAGATCTTGCTGGCATTTCAGCTAGTGGCGGAAGCGCTTGCTCAAGTGGTTCGGTTGGCGGCAGTCATGTTATTCAAGCAATTCGTCCTAATTCAAATCGCACGACCGTTCGGTTTAGTTTCGGAAAATTCAATACCAAGTCCGAGGTAGAATTCGCGGTAGAAAAACTCAAACAATGGTACGGCGAAAATTCAGTAGCCAGTTTGTAAATTTGCAACAAAATAATGCCAACCCTCTATATTACTCGGAAAGCCCATTTCAATGCGGCACACCAACTTTGGAATACCCAATTATCCGAAGAGGAAAACTTGAATTTATTTGGGAAATGTGCCAATCCACATTTTCATGGGCATAATTTTGAATTGTTTGTTTGTGTAAAAGGCCAACCCAATCCAAAAACAGGATTGGTAATGGATCTGAAAGATCTTAAAAAAATTATTGAACGTGAGGTTATCGAGCCATTAGATCATCAAAATTTAAACTTGGATGTACCTTGGCTGGCGGGCGTTATGCCATCGATTGAAAATGTGGTTGTAGCAATTTGGGATAGAATAGCTCCCCATTTACCGCAGGGCGCCAAATTGCATAAAATCACACTATGGGAAACCCAAAACAACTTCGTTGAATATTACGGAGAAGTTTAATCACTTGGGGATTTCTCGATTGCGTTCGGACCACAATATTCTCATAGCTGAAAATTGAAACGCAAATAATAATCCAAACCAAAGTAAATGGGGAGTCTCTGTATAGTCGATAAGTGTACTTCCCAAATCGGCGGTCCTAAGCCTGAAGCGAATCAGTAAACTACTTAATAAAAACAGGGTATTAAGTATAGAAAATACGCATAATACCATTTGTATTTTAATCCTTCGAGACAAAAAAATTGCCAAAAC
>CALSSY010000015.1 GCA_943789135.1 uncultured Bacteroidia bacterium | reverse complement strand
GCCATATGGTCTCCCGTTTCTTTCAAGCCTATCGCAATAGCAGTGCGGCATTGTTGGCACTTTTATGGCTTTTGCTTTTATACATTGTAATTGCAATTTCCGCCGAAGGTCCGGCGGGGGGACAAGATTCATGGAATCATTATTTATTTGCCCGCTGGAGTTTGAAACATCCTATCTTGATGTTAGACCTGTGGGGGAAACCTTTCTTTACAATTTTGTCGGCACCTTTTGCTCAATTGGGCATCGCTGCTCTCTATACGCTTAACATGTTTGCAACTTTAGGAACGGCATGGATTACATATTTAAGTGGCCGTAAGCTAGGGATGCGCAATCCTTGGATGTTGATACTGCTTTTTGGCTTACAACCCATTATTCTCGCCAATTTTCATTCGGCCTTAACCGAGCCAACAAACGCATTTGTATTGGTATTTGTAATTTATAAATTGATTTCTTACCGATATGCAACCGCCATCGTTATAGCTTCTTTTTTACCTATAATTCGCACGGAAGGACTTGTGCTAGTGGCTGCCGTTTTGCCTTTTTTATATTTAAAGGGAAAATTAAAATACATTCCATTACTATTGTCAGGTACTGTAATTTTTGCAATTCTTGCCGCTTTGATTTCTGGAGAATGGGATTATTTTATCTCCCACAATCCGTATTTTAAATTTGAATCTGAAGGTAAATTTGATCCAGGATCGGGTTCTTTCTGGCATTATGCACAAGCTCAAAAAGCAATTACCGGATTTTGGATTACCTTGTTAATGGCAGTCGCGTTTTTCTTGATCTTGGATTATATATATTCTCGAATTAAAAAACGCACCCCTCATGAAATGAGTCAGTTTGTTTTGTGGTTATTTCTTCCGCTTTTTGGAGCGTATTTTTTTGCTCATAGTTTTATTTGGTATGCCGGAATGATGGGGTCGCATGGTTTAATTCGCGTCTTTGTTGTGGTTTCGCCAGTGGCAGCACTCATAGCGCAATACAGTTTACATCGTATCATGGTGATGGACGTTCGATTGCTGAATAGGGCCATAAAAACCATAACTACTGCTGTTGCGTCTCTAATAGCAATAAACGGAGCAGGTGTGCTTTCAGGATTTTCGGGAAATGCGAGTATTCCGGGTTATCCAGGTAGGCAATTATGGTTCAATGCCATTGACTCAATAAAAAGTATGGGATACGATAATTATGTTTTGGTACATCAACTTCCTGAACTTAATGTGCATTTGGATTTGGATCCCTTTGAAGATCCTCAGAAAATCCAAGAAAGTAGAACGCAATATTTATGGAGTCTCGATACTCGTGCGGGTTACGATTGGTTTCCCGAAAACACCGTTATATTATGGGATAATTTTCATGCTAGGAGAGATGCGCCAATGCCTTTAGATACCTTACGATCATTAGGTATTTATAAGGAATTGTTTCATTTGCAACATGAAACCGACAGTCTTTACGATGTGCGTGTTTTTGTTCATAAGGGCTTTCTCCGGCAGTAAGATTCTTGAGCAAATATGTGATTCTCCCGAATATGAGGATGTTTTGTTAATCTGAAATTTGAGTGGTTTGAGTCTTAAATAAATCAGCCCAACCTAAGCAAGACTTTCCCTAATTAAGCCCGATGCGGTCTTAAATCCTTTAATCGCAGTTGTAATTTTACTTGTCCGTTGAAATCGTTTTCCTCGATGCAATAACACGCGTCAAAGATTTCACCGTTTGAAACGGCTCGGCAAGTGTTCGGACAAACCGAAGCCGATGCCGTCGAAATAATGGCGGCTGTTTTGCGAAATTTGCAGTTTCAGATGGCGGTCTTTTAATACCCTCGGACTGTTATTCGAGCGCAACTCCTTGGAGTGGAAAATAGGCAATGGGATTTCCAGGTCCGAAAGGGCGACATTTGATTGATTAAGATCCAAGAAACTTGGGCGTAAGGGCTATGGAGTGAAATATCCAAATCGTACTCAACCTCGGGCAACAAGGAGGCTTCTTGAATATCCCGTACCACAACCGACTCGAATTGTTCGCTGAAGGCATCGAAATTTTCGGCTTTAATGCTCAACCCCGCTGCATATTTGTGGCCGCCAAACTGTTCCACCCACTGCGCACATTCGGTAATGGCTTCGTGGATGTCAAAATTCTTTGACACTGCGCGCCGAACCTGTGAGCATGCCATCGTTTTGAGAAAAAACGATAGTGGGTTTGTAGAATTGCTCCACCATGCGACTCGCCACAATACCGATAACGCCTTTGTGCCAGGCTTCACCGCGGATTACAATACTCTTGCGCTCCGCCATGCCAAGGTGTGCCTTCCACCATATCCACGGCGTTTTTGGTAATGTCGTTGTCGAGTTCTTTGCGTTCGGTATTACGTCTCGTTCAGATACACGGGTTAATTGACGAGCAGTGGTATATTCCTTTTCAATCAAAACGCGCACCGCCGCTTTTGCATCGGAGATGCGACCGGCTGCATTGATTTTGGGGCCAATACCAAAAATGATATCTTGGATGCTGTAGGTTTTCTTTTTAGGACCTACTTCAATTAAGCGCCTGCAAGTCCGGCAGAAGGGTTCTCGTTGAGTTTTTTGAGTCCGAAGTAGGCCAAAACGCGGTTCTCGCCCTGCATGTCGACCATGTCAGAGGCGATACTAACCGCAACTAAGGTCGATGTATTCGAGGATTTTATCTTCCGGGAAACCTTCTCTTCTTGGAGTAGGCTTGAACGAGTTTAAACCCAATTCCCGCACCGCTGAGTTCTTTGTAGGGATAGGTGCAATCTCATGCGTTTTGGATTTAGTATGGCATGCGCCTTAGGAAGTAGTATCACCAGGTAAGTGGTGGTCGCAAATGATGAAATCAATACCCAATTCGTTGGCGTAATCTACCAATTCATTAGAGCGAATACCACAGTCGAAGTGCAATGATTAAACTGATGCCGTTTTCATGATGCGTAGTCGATGCCGATCTTGCTAATTCCGTACCCTTCCTTGTAACGGTCGGGGATGTAATATTCAATGTGCGGGATTAAGCGTTACAAAATAGGAGTAAACGATACTCACGGCCGTGGTTCCATCGACGTCGTAATCGCCGTAAACCATCATTTTTTCTCCATGATAAACGGCCTTTTTGATACGAGTGTATAGGCCAAATCCATGTCTTTCAGTACAGAAACGGATCGTGTAAATCGCTTAATTGAGGTCGGAAGTAGGCCTTTGCTTTATCGTAAGGTATCGATACCGCGTTGAACTAAGAATGGTGGCAATGGCTTCGGAAACATTAATTTCAGCGGAAAGCTTTGCTACTATTTCGGAGTTGGGTAGGGGCTTAGCTTTCCATCTGATTTCCATAGAACTGCAAAATTCGTGATTTTTTAACGCATTGCGAAATACAATGGCCTTACAATTTTTTAATATATTTGTTGATATGCGCAGAATGCAGATTTTCATCTGGCTTATTACTTGCGATAACTGCAAGCAAATGGTCAGATTACGATCCAAAGCAAACACATGCCCAAGGCGGGTGACACCGGCACGGGTTTCAGTGGCTCCAAGTCTTCCGGCGAGTCTGCCCACAGGAATTGGCAGGAAATCCGGTGCCAATCAAGTCCTGGGACTTTCTCAAAGCTTACAGCCAAGCGGCAACCCAATTGACGGGAATTCACAAGTCCTCATTTCGAACGCCATATGCTTTTTACTTTATCAATCAGGTAGGTGAAAAAATAGCCGATACCTTGGGAGGCGGTCCTCTTAACATTTACGAACGTACATAATTTTTATTCAACATCGTAATGCGGTGTTTACAAGGCCGAAGGCTTAGGGTTACTCCGTTACGGGAATTCCCCTGGCGGCGAACTATACCGACGACGACGAGATTTATCAATTTCCCTTTGGAGTACAACGACAGCGATGTGAGTACCTTCCGCTTTCAAATTTGAAGTTCCCGGGGCAGCAATTAATTACGTATATCCAGCAAGGGAACGCGCACCAATGTGGTAGATGCCTACGGGAGTATTAACGACCCCGTTATAAAACCTATGCAACAACGTAATACGAGTGAAGACCATATTGTCAATCAAGTGGACACGATTGGTTTCTCCTCTTGGGGAAAACCGGTATTCCACGCCCTCAGGCGATATACAAATGGTTGGCGCAAGGCGAAGTGGTGCCGGTTATGAGAAATCCGAGGCATCGCAAAGTCGCTCCTGGAGCATTTACGCCAACCGAAGTGCTGTTACAGAGATAGTTTCCGAGGATCTTCCCAGACGGTGGAGGCAACAGTAATCCAGGCGGGCTTAGTGGTAGATTTTGGAGTAGATAAGAAAATAGGATAATGCAGGTACCGATGTCTTTACATTTACCAATAAAACCCGCCCGTTTGCCCGCGAGCATACGACATGGAGCTTTCAATCCGAATACAGGCAGTTCACATACGCCTCGGGAACGGATGCCAATTCAGAAAATCCCCAAGTTGCAATTTGATCCGAGGCAGGAAGTTACACGGTGACTTTGACCGCGCAGTTGGGACCGGGGGTATCTCGAGATACGAGCTACGAAGACTTGAATACAAGTAGAGTGGGGCGCATTCAAAAGCATAAGTAAGAACACAAGGGAGGCGGGCTGTTTGCAGGTATTATCCCGGTTCCTTCCAATGCGAAGCTCAATGTTGAACATACATTTTACTTGTCCCACACTCTGGTAGCGATTCAATTGGCCCTGCAGGCACTAAAAGCGTATTTAACGCCATGGGTCACGGAGCATGCCATACGGAAAGTACGTACTATCCGATGACGACTGGTCACTATGCCATTAGCGAGCTTCCGGTCAGGGATTGTATCAACTTCAATTCCTATGGGTAGAACGGATTCACTTTGTGAAGTTGTAACCTAAGTCACCAGTAGATTAAACCCAATCCTTATAAACCTACGTTTTGTAGCCCTATTAAAAAAGCAATAACTCGTGAAAATAGGAGTCCTAAAAGAAAAACGTCGAGTCAAGTGAAACGCGAGTGGCGCTTGACCCCAGGGGTGGCGCACAACTCTCATAAAAATGGGATTCGAAAGTTGTGCATTGAAACCGGCAAGCGGGAGAATAATGCCCATTACCGCAGACTCAGAATACACAGAGGCCGGCGCTCACAGTAATGGGGCAAGGAAAGAAGCACTGGAATGCCGACGTGATGGTACAGGTGAATGTGCCCGATGCGGAGAAGCATTGGCGGAACTGCCCTCCAAGAAAACATGGATATCGTCTATCTATCACCGCAATAATGCCGAAATGATTTCGGCCAATTCAACGAGAAGGAAACCACAGTGCTGTCCTTGGATGCAATTCCTAGAATTTCAAGAGCACAAAGTATGGATATCCTGAGTTCCCAAGCAAATCTTGCAGGTTATCGCGCGGTAATAGAAGGAGCCTATCATTTGGATAGGATTTTCCCTCTGTTGATGACCGCAGCAGGTACCGTTACTCCAGCAAAAGTGCTCATTTTTGGTGTGGGTGTTGCAGGTTTGCAAGCCATAGCTACTGCAAAAAGATTGGGCGCTGTTGTGGAAGCCACAGACGTGCGTCCAGAAACAAAAGAGCAAGTTGAAAGTTTGGGCGGGAAGTTCATAGAGGTTAAAGGTGTGGAAGTAGGTTCGGAAGGTGGTTATGCGAAAGAAGCATCTGAGGAGTATAGGAAAGCACAAAGAGAAGCGGTAAATCAATCCTTAGCAAAAAGCGATTTGGTAATTACAACCGCTTTGGTACCCGGCAAAAAAGCCCCTGTTTTGATTGATGACGAGCAGTTGGCATTGATGAAAAACGGAAGCGTTATTATCGATATGGCAGCCGAACAAGGTGGTAATTGTTCCCAATCTAAGCCTGGAGAAATTATTTCGGTGAACGGCGTTAAAATTGTCGGTTCGGTAAATATGCCTGCCGCCGTTTCAGGAAATGCAAGTGATTTATTTGCTCGTAATATCTGGGAATTGCTTAAGTTGATAGGTCCAAAAGGCCAAATCGAATTGGATGAAAAAGATGAAATAGTTGATGGTTGTTTAATAACGCATCAAGGTAAAATACGTAAATCAGACTCTTAAATAGTAGAAAAATGAATACCCTAATACAATTTGTGGGTGAAAATATCACCTATTTCTATCTCATCATATTGATGGTTTTTGTGGGCATCGAGCTCATTTCTCATGTACCTAGTGTACTACATACCCCCTTGATGAGCGGCGCCAACGCCATTCATGGGGTTGTGATTATTGGAGCGATTATCGTTCTTGGTCATGCCGATCCTGCTGATTATTTCTCTATCAGTATAGGATTTGTTGGGGTATTTGTGGGAACCTTAAATGTAATTGGTGGCTTTGTTGTTACCGATAGAATGTTGGAAATGTTTAAAAAGAAACCTAAAAAATAAGCCATGAATTACTTACAAGAAATTGCCTATTTGATAGGATCTGTTGGCTTTATAATAGGCCTGAAAATGATGGGAACGGCCGATTCTGCCCGAAAGGGGAATTTGGTTGCAGCCTTTGGTATGGCGGTTGCGGTGTTGGCGACTTTATTTCTGGATAAAACCGGTTTTCACGTTATCGGAAACTTGGGATATATTTTAGCGGCTATTGCTTTGGGAACGATAATCGGAACGTTAATGGCCAAACGCGTTCAAATGACAGCAATGCCGGAGATGGTTTCTCTGTTTAATGGTATGGGAGGATTGGCGGCAGCATTGATCTCAATTATCGAATGGACGCATCTTCAACATACCGGTGAAATAGCCGGTTCTAGGTCTCTTTGTTCCAATTATCGCAGGATTGATTATTGGTACAGTTTCGTTTATTGGAAGTATGGTCGCTTGGGGGAAATTGAATGGGAAATTGGGAGATTTTCGTTTCCCTGCGCAACAATACATCAATGCTTTAGTATTGGTGCTCATTTTTGTTGCGGCTTATTTTGCATTCAGTGGCGTTGATTCCGAACGTATCACTTGGTTTTATATTACAATGGGTATTGCCATTGTTTACGGATTGTTGTTCGTGTTCCCAATTGGCGGTGCCGATATGCCGGTTGTGATTTCATTATTGAATTCATTTACGGGTGTAGCAGCGGCTTGTGGAGGTTTCCTATATGACAATAATGTTATGTTAATGGGGGGTGTATTGGTCGGATCTGCGGGTACAATTTTAACGGTGGTTATGACCAAAGCGATGAACCGTTCCTTAACCAATGTATTAATTGGAATGGTGGGTAGTGGGTCTTCAGGTTCGGGCTCGGGCTCGCTGGTCCTGGTGGTAGCGTTAGAGAAGTACAAGCAACGGATGTTGCCATCATGATGAAGTATGCGCAGAAGGTAATCATTGTTCCGGGATACGGATTGGCAGTTGCACAGGCACAACACGTTTGTCATGAATTGGAATTGTTATTGGAAGAAGAAGGTGTAGATGTGAAATACGCCATTCATCCCGTTGCTGGTCGTATGCCAGGACATATGAATGTACTATTAGCGGAAAGTAATGTAGCGTACGATAAGCTAATAGAAATGGAGGATATCAATCCGGAATTTTCCACTACCGATGTTGTTTTAGTAGTAGGAGCCAATGACGTGGTAAATCCTGCAGCTAAAACGGATTCAGGCAGTCCGATTTACGGTATGCCCATTCTTGACGTGGATAATGCCAAGCAGATTGTAGTGCTTAAGCGTAGTATGAAATCGGGATATGCCGGAATCGAGAACGCTTTGTTCTATGATCCAAAATGTGGGATGCTATTCGGTGACGCTAAAGAC
Organism: uncultured Bacteroidia bacterium; assembly: GCA_943789135.1. Lineage (GTDB taxonomy): Bacteria > Bacteroidota > Bacteroidia > NS11-12g > UBA955 > VMCP01. The sequence continues at coordinate 41,044 of CALSSY010000015.1, read as the reverse complement.
AGTATCAGTAAACTAGTAACAGAAGTTAAAGCTCTTTAATCGGTAATATCAGAACTATATCGTTCGTCCAATAATTCTTGAACTTGTTGCCACTCTTTTAAGGGTTCGTAACACATGGTTCCGGAACAAAGGAAATAGGCATTTTCCTGGGATTCCGTTGCATTCAACCAAGGGATTGGCGATTCATTCTTCATTCCTAATGCGGTCAGCCAAGAGGGCCATTGTGCGAGTTCTTGAGCATTGGGTTGTGGGCAATCGCCTGAGATTCCAATATGGGCATTGCCACAAGTTTGCATAGCGTGTAAACGAGCCCATCCGCTGTACCAACTCGGAAATTTTTCTATTTGTTGGGCGTGTTTTTCAAGTAGCGTAATAAACAGTTCCTGATACTTGGGTTCTGCAAAATGCATGAATAACGATTCTAATACCTGTGCAATCATGGAGTTTGAGCTAGGAATTACGTCGTCGGTGGCGTCAGATTTTCTCAATATTAAATCTTCGGCAGTATGCTCGGTAAATAAAAATAAGCCCTGTTCGGAATCGTAAAACTTATCAATGGGGCAACATCTCCTAAAGTTTTTGCAAATTCCAAATATTGAATCGATTCGGTAGCTTTAAATAACTGCAAGAAACCCAAAGCACATGAAGCATAATCCTCTAAATAACCTTTATTGTAGGTTTCTCCATTTGCATGAATTCTGTATAATTCTCCATCAACCCATAAAGTATTCATGATCCAGTCACCAAGAGCGGTAGCCTCATTTTTTATGCTAACGGAATTTTCATTTTCAGAAGCGATATAAATATAAAGGTTGCTAAGTGCGCTTAACATCAAACCATTCCAAGCGGCAATTATTTTATAATCGAGAGAAGGTCGGTTGCGTGACTCCTGAGCCTTGAATAGTTTTTCAACTACATTGTTTTTAAGAGTATGATAGGTTTGTGCATTGATATTCAGACTTTCTAAAACTTGTAATGGGGCTTTAGCACTGTGAATGATATTAAGGTCGTGTTCCCAATTTCCATCTTCCTTGATATTAGAAAATACCTCAACCCATTTGAATTCTTCTTCGGTGAGAATATGTTTAAGTTCGGCTTGGGTGAAAGTATAGAATTTGCCTTCTATGCCATCGCTGTCCGCATCTAGGCCAGAATAATAGCCTCCATTGGGATCTTTCAATTCGCGATAGCAGAATGACCATGTTTTAAGAGCAATTTCTTTAAATATGTCAGCTTGGCTCCATGCAAAAGCTCTGGAATATAGCGAAAGCATTTGGGCGTTATCGTAAAGCATTTTTTCAAAGTGGGGTGCAAACCAATACGCATCGGTGCTGTATCGGAAGAATCCGCCACGCACGGTATCAAAAATCCCACCGTTACCCATTTTTAATAAACTCAGTTGTAGGTAGTCTTTGGCATTAGGATCACCCGTGCATAAGTGATAATCCAATGTGTATTCAAATTGTATGGGCACCATGAATTTAGGTGCACGCTTTTTGGCTCCTTCCTCCCAATCAATGTCTTTTGCGTATTCTGCAAATATTTGGGCCATGATTTTTCGCGAAAATTGCAAATCTCCCGCGGCGGGTTGGGCGTTCATTTTTTGCAATTCTGTCATGAATTTTTCTGCGTATTCAGAGAAAGATTCAGGATTGCTTTTGTATTGGGTACTCAGTTGAAGGATTACTTGCTGCCATTGAGGCTTGGGGAAATAAGTTCCTGCATATATGGGCCTTCCATCGGGTAAACAAATTACATTCAAAGGCCAACCCCCTTTTCCTGTCATCAATTGACACGCATCCATATATACCATGTCTATGTCGGGCCGTTCTTCTCGGTCGACCTTGATATTAACCAAGGTGAGATTCATGATTTCTGCCGTTTCATGGTCCTCGAAACTTTCTTTTTCCATAACATGGCACCAGTGGCAGGTGGCGTATCCAATGCTCACCAATACCAATTTGTTTTGAGCTTTGGCTTGTTCCCAAATTTCTTCAGACCAAGGGTTCCATTCTACTGGATTATATGCATGTTGCAATAAGTACGGACTTTGGCAATTTATTAGATTGTTAGGTGCATTTTGGGAATTACTCATGAAGATTGTACTTTAGTGAGGTGAATTTCAAAGGTCGTACTAATCGCCAATTATTTCAGGTGGTTTTGGGGTGTTTTTTTATCTTTTCATCTAATAAGGCCCATTCACAAATATCCCAAAATATTCAGGTTGTTGCAGATTCGACAAACGGATATTGGGAAGTCAAACCCATGTGGGATAGTATATCGAATTGGTTGTTTACAAAGGAAGATTATAATTACCAAGGGTTGCTATTGGAATCAGAATTTGTTGCAATGAGTCGATTATCAGATTCTGTTTCGCCTGATATCGTGGTTCATGGTCAATATATGCAGTACCGATGGCGCGTTTATAAAGGAATGGAACGAGCACAAAAGAAGTCCAAAAAATACAAATTGAAGGAGGGTAAAATTCAAGCTAACTGGTCTAAAAGAATCAGTTATGATAACGAAGGTCTTTATCGGATTAAAAGGGTAGAGGTGCCCGTTTCCTACAAAAAGAATAACTACACCATTAGGTTTGAAGCTCTATTTTGGAAAGGTAAATGGTACCATGTTGGAGCTGTTACTGTAATGCTTGATTGATCGTTATTTCCTTTGTTTTAATGGTAGTAAAATAGAATCTCTAATTAAATTATTCCCAATCTTTACGAATATAAGCGGCCTCAATTGCTGTTTCCATTTCATCAGGAAGTCCAAGAAATAGATCTCTTCCGATTTTGGATTCTAATTCATCAATAGTCATCGCAAAATTCCAGAGTTGTTCATTGGGTATCTTTTGATTGGGTATAAGAAAACCAATTCCACGTTTCACACCAGAGGTATCCACCACCGCTTTGAAAAAGTAGCTCGGCACCATTAGATTATGACGGGCTTCACGGCTGATATTGGGCATGTTTTCGGTAAACACAGGGCCCGTAACAATAAATAATTGAGGGTTGTTTTGAATGCTGTTATTGTTAGTGGCCCAATTGCGAACAAGGGTTTCTAAGTTTTTCCAAATTCCTCGATTGAATCCAGGAGCTTGAGGACAAATATTAGACGTGTAAAAACTTTGTAACATGGTTTGTGTGGACCAAACCATATCGGCCGCAGGAGCTAAATGACCGCGGTCATAACCTGTTTTGGTATAGGTATTATGAGAAGTGGTTGGGGGTGTGATTTTGGGGTCGGGTTTGAAGCGAGAAGGTCTACTCGCAACTTTAATTAATTTTGATTTGTCCAATTGATATGCAACCCAATGCGGTTGACCAAATTCATGAGAATACGATGTGGTATAAGCAAGATGCTTAATTGGATTTTCGTATTTGAAAACTTGAGGTATTTCTATCCCCTGGGCTTTTAGGCCACTAAAAACTAAAAAGAGGGAAAAACCAGCGATTCTTTGAAGAAAAGTCATACACGAATTTAACTATCCATGTACGCTTCATCAAATGTTAATGTTTTTAGAATGTTACGAACAATCCAAGGTCCTTCATAAATGAAGCCGGTGTATACTTGAACCAATCCCGCACCGCGGTTTAGTTTCTCTGTAACATCGAAGCCATTAAAAATACCACCAACCCCTATAATGGGCATTGAATTACCCAATTCAATACTTAAGGTCGCTAAAATGGTATTGCTCGCTTCGAATAAAGGGGCACCGGAAAGTCCACCAGCACCAATTTTCTCAATTTCTTTTTCGGAGGCTTCTAGCCCCGATCTGGATATGGTCGTGTTGGTGGCAATCACACCTTGTATGGGCAAACTTTTTATGATTTTTGCCAATTCTTTAACCGCTTTTAGATCAAAATCAGGCGCGATTTTCAAGAATATGGGTTTGAATTCATCATATTGAGATCGCAATTGATTCAATTTTTCAAACAGTGGAACCAAAAAAGATTCGGTTTGAAGATCACGCAACCCGGGGGTGTTGGGACTGGATACATTAACCGTGATATAGTCTACATATGGATATAATTTCTCAAAACATATCACATAATCGTCAGTAGCTAGTTCATTTGGAGTGATTTTATTTTTTCCAATATTACCCCCAACAATTAGACCTGCTGGTCGCTTTTTTAAACGATTGATCATGGCGTCAACACCGCCATTGTTAAATCCCATACGGTTTATAACCGCGCGATCCTCAACCAATCGGAATAACCTAGGAACTGGATTTCCGGATTGAGGTTTTGGGGTAACTGTTCCAACTTCAACATGTCCGAAACCCAGTGCTTTCCATAAATGGAGTCTTTTAGCATCTTTATCAAATCCAGCGGCCAAGCCTACAATATTAGGAAACGTAATTCCAGCAAATTTTATACTCCTTTGAGGGCCAGAGTTAAATGAGCGTTTGAAAATCAAACCAAAAATTGGGATTTTCAGAGCAAATTCAATAATGTTTAAAGCCACATGGTGTGCCTTTTCAGGCGGTAGTAAAAATAATAGTGACTTAATGAAGCTGTACATCGATATTTATTGTTGCAAGTAGCGTGCCGTAATTCTGAGTATCGAAATTTAATGTTTAAAGTGACGAATGCCCGTGAATACCATGGCCAAATTGTTGGCATTACAGTAATCGATACTCAATTGATCTTTTACACTTCCACCAGGTTGTATAACTGCGCTTATTCCCGATTTATCCGCAATTTCTACGCAATCTGGGAAAGGGAAAAAGGCATCACTTGCCATAACAGCACCCTGCAAATCAAATCCGAATTTGTTGGCTTTTTCAATAGCTTGGTTGAGCGCATCGACGCGGCTTGTTTGGCCCGTTCCACTGGCGAGTAGCTGCCCGCCTTTTGCAATTACTATGGTGTTGCTCTTTGTGTGTTTTACAATCTTAACAGCAAATTCCATGTCGGATAATTCCGATTCTGTAGGAGCGGTCTCTGTAACCGTTGTCATCATAGAGCGTGTTTCTGTAGTGTTATCGCGTTCTTGTAAAAGCTCACCATTTAGCGCAGAACGTTTGGTCACGTTGTTTACTTGAGATAAATCTTTGGATTTCAGAATTATGCGATTATTTTTTCCTTTTAATAACTCTAATGCTTCTGTGCTGTATCCAGGAGCAATAAGCACTTCAAAAAAGAGTTTATTGATTTCAGTAGCGGTTTCAAGATCAATATCGTGATTACAAGCCAGAATACCACCAAAAGCACTCACTGGATCACATTCTAAAGCAGATTTCCAAGCGTCAATTACACGCGGTCTTTGTGCCAAACCACATGCATTATTGTGTTTTACTATAATGAAGGTGGCTCCTTCATTCGCAGGGAATTCTCCTAATAACGCCACAGCACTGTCTACGTCTAATAGGTTGTTATAGCTCAATTCTTTACCTTGAATTTTGTCGAATAGGGCATCTAGATTACCAACAAAAAAGCCCTTTTGATGGGGGTTTTCACCATATCTCAATGGAGTAGTTGTAGCTCCAGAGAACCAATTGTTAATCTGACCGTCGTATTCATGAGTCACAAAAAAGGCCTCTTTTGCCCAAGTCTTTCTGATTTCAAGGGGGATTTCAACACCATATTGGTTCAAAACATCCACCAGTTTGGTATATTGAGATTTATGAGAAATAATGCCACAATGAGCGTGGTTTTTTGCCGCTGCTCGTATTAATGAAACGCCTCCGATATCAATTTTTTCAATGATTTCGTCTTCGGTACCTCCGGCAGCAACGGTTTCGGCAAAGGGGTAAAGATCAACCATGACCAAGTCAAATGAAGGCAATTCGTATTCTTTTGACTGATTCATATGGTCGGTGCTGTCGCGCTTAGCCAAAATTCCCCCAAAAACTTTGGGATGTAGTGTTTTAACCCTTCCATCAAGAATGCTGGGGTAACCCGTAACCGATTCAATTGAAGTGCACGGATATCCCAAATCCTCTATGTATTTCTGGGTGCCTCCGGTGGAGTAAAACTGAACATTTAATTGGTTAAGTGATTGAAGGACAGGCTCCAATCCATCTTTGTTAAAAACCGAAATTAGGGCTGATTGAATACGAAAATTCACGTCGCAAAAATACCCAAATTGAAGGATATTTCGTGTTATGTTTACAAGTTCTTTAGAACTTCTTTACGTATTTTAACACTCCCTTTGATGTGCTTGGGAAGATACGGACAATGTCGACATCCCGAGCCACAACAAGCCTCTTTTTTAACGAGATAAGACTCTGTGAAAACGCAAAATCCGTTTTCCCAATAATAGTCGGCGGTATCTTGGAATACGTCTCGTTTAGGAGGTTTATGCACGTCCGTGACACTGCTTAAATTTCTTTCCACTGCCACAAGGACACGCATCATTTCGACCAACCTTCATTTCGTTACGAATGGGGTTTTGCGGAATTTTTGGTGCGCTATTGGCGATAACTTCTTCGTTTGGATTTCCTAACGTTGATCCCATCTCGTCTTTAGTTTCAATGGTCTTAGGAGCCTGTTTCTTAGCTACGTTTTTAGCTTCACTAACATCGGCACCATCGAAAATTCGAGTGCGGAATAACATTCCAAGTATTTTCTGATTCAAACGTTGTAACATTTGACCGTACAACTCGAAACTTTCAATTTTATAAATCAACAAGGGATCTTTTTGCTCATATTGAGCATTGGAAGTGCTTTGTTTCAACTCATCCAATTCGCGTAAGTGCTCTTTCCATTCGTCATCGATGTTTTGCAAGGTCGTTGATTTTTCAAAATCTCGGATCATCGACAAACAATTGGTATCCAAGGCCTTCTGCATGGGAACGGTAATTTGATATTGGTGTGTGCCATCTGTTAATGGTACTACAACATTCTCGATACGTTCGCCTTGTGCTGCTCTGATATTTTGGAAAACCGGGAATGCTTGGTTCGCCAAAGATTTCGTCTTTTGGCTGTAAAAGTCATTCAGCGATTGGAATAAATTCTCGGTTAGTGCCTCTGCCGATGTTGTATCAAATTCAGATTCTGAAAAAGGAGGTGCTACTGCAAGTGTGCGCATCACATCAAATTCAAAATCGGCGAAGCTGCCACCTTCTTTGTGACCATAAACAACCTCTTCGCACCAGTTCCAAAGCATGTTTTTTAAGTCAATACTTAATTTATCTCCAAATAACGCATTTCGGCGTATACGGTAGATACTGGTACGCTGTTTATTCATTACGTCATCGTACTCCAAAAGACGTTTACGAATACCAAAGTTATTTTGTTCTACTCGCTTTTGGTTACGCTCAATGGTTTTGGTCATCCAAGAGTGCTCAATTACATCTCCCTCTTTATAACCAAATTTATCCATAAAGCCAGCTACTTTTTCCGAGCCGAAAATACGCATCAAATTATCCTCAAGTGATACATAAAACACCGAGCTTCCTGGATCACCTTGACGACCTGCACGACCTCTTAACTGGCGATCTACACGTCTGCTCTCGTGTCTTTCTGTGCCTATAATAGCCAAACCTCCCGCTTTCTTAACCTCTTCTGAAATTTTAATGTCGGTACCACGACCAGCCATGTTTGTGGCGATGGTAACAGCCCCGGGTAAACCCGCTCCGGCTACAATTTCAGCTTCTTTTTGGTGCTGTTTGGCATTCAAGACATTATGTTTAATGCCCCGAAGTTTCAACATTTTTGAAAGCAACTCACTCACCTCAACACTGGTTGTTCCAACCAAAACAGGTCGGCCTGCTTGTGTAAGTTCATTCACCAAATCAATTACAGCATTGTATTTCTCTCGTTTTGTTTTATACACCAAATCCTCCCGATCAATACGAACAACAGGTCTGTTGGTTGGAATAACTTTAACGCCGAGTTTGTAAATATCCCATAATTCTTGAGCCTCAGTTTCAGCAGTACCCGTCATACCCGAAAGTTTATGGTACATTCTGAAATAGTTTTGCAAGGTTATAGTGGCATACGTTTGAGTGGCCGCTTCAACACGCACATTTTCTTTGGCTTCAATTGCTTGGTGAAGGCCGTCGGAATACCTACGACCGTCCATAACACGTCCGGTCTGTTCGTCAACGATTTTCACCTTTCCATCTTGAAGGATATACTCCACGTCTTTTTCAAACATGGTATACGCTTTTAACAATTGCTGTACCGAATGTATACGCTCGCTTTTCTCAGCGAAATCTTGCATTAAACGATTCTTTTGAGCTGTTTTTTCTTCGGTGTTGAGGTCGCTTTGATCGATGCGAACCATTTCGGCCCCAACATCGGGCATGATAAAGAAATTCGTGTCTTCTCCTGCTTGGGTGATTAGTTCGATACCTTTTTCAGTTAAGTCAACACTGTTAGACTTTTCGTCAATAGTGAAATACAAAGGCGAGTCCGCTTTTGGCATTTCTTTTTGTTGATCTTGAAGGTAATAGCTTTCCGTTTTGGTTAAGAGAGCGCGCATTCCAGACTCTCCCAAAAACTTAATCAATGCTTTGCTTTTTGGTAATGCACGATGTGCTCTAAACAATGCCAATCCACCTTCTCCCTCTTTGGGGCCATTATTTCCTTCAGCGATGAGCTTTTTAGCTTCATTCAGGGCGTTTACCGCATATTTTTTCTGGGCATCAACCAAAGATTGAATTCTAGGTTTAAGGGCATTGAATTCTTGAATATCTCCACGTGGAGTTGGACCACTAATGATTAAAGGCGTTCTGGCATCATCAATTAAAACACTATCCACCTCGTCAATTATGGCGTAATGGTGCTTGCCCTGAACCAACTCTGAAGGCTCGTGCGCCATGTTATCACGCAAATAGTCAAAACCAAACTCGTTGTTGGTTCCGTATGTGATATCGGCCTTGTAGGCTTTACGACGTTCTTCACTATTTGGGCGGTGGTATTCCAAACAATCTACAGTAAGTCCCAAGAAGTTAAAAATTGGGGCATTCCACTCGGCATCACGACGGGCTAAGTAATCATTCACAGTAACCATGTGAACGCCTCTTCCTCCAAGTGCATTCAAATATGCGGGTAGGGTACTTACTAAGGTTTTACCTTCACCCGTGCTCATCTCGGCGATATTTCCAGAATGCAAAGCATGTCCACCAATTAGCTGAACATCATAATGGATCATGTTCCATTTTATGGTTGCTCCAGCCGCTTCCCATTCGTTGCGGTAGATAGCACTTTCGTTTTCTATGCGAATATTCGGATGTACCAAAGCCAATTCGCGATCTAAATCGCTCGCTTTCGTTGTTATTTCTTCGTTTTCTGTAAATCTTCTGGCGGTTTCTTTTACCACGGCAAATGCCTCGGGAAGAAGTTCCAATAAAATTACTTCGAGTTTTTCATCACGTTGTTTCTCAAGTTGCGCAATCTCTTCGAACAAACTTTCTTTTTCTTCTACTTGCTCATTGCTGAGTTCTGAAACTTTATTCTCTGCTTCGGATAATTGATCGTCAATTTCTTTGAGAAAATCGGCAATTCGACTTTTGAATTCATGCGTTTTACCGCGTAAATCGTCGTGACTCAAACCTTCGTAAGTAGCGTAAACGGTATTGATTTTATCAACTATGGGAGCCACTTCTTTCATGGCGCGCTCTTGAGCGCTTCCCCCAAATATTTTGGCAATATTGCCTAAGATGTTTCCAAGCATAAATTTAGGATTGCGAAGTTACAATTTTTGCGTGGTTTTTGTGACTTAAAATCGAGCCATTCATCGTTTAAATTCGAACCTTTGTTTGATTTTTAAACCTTTCTACGGCTTGATTGTTAAACAAGTTCAATGATTCCGAAATTTATTAATTTTCGCATTTTAAGTATTGCATTTTTATTGGGAGGAAGCGTCAACTGCAGTTTTGCGCAAGAATCTAACGAACTGATTTTAAAAGGGCGCGTAATCGATGCCGAAACGAACAAACCTATTGCTGATGCTTGGGTGCGTTCTTCCGATGCGACCGACTCCACTAAGTCTGATGCTAATGGTGATTTCTCTATTTCCTTACCAAAGCCAGGCTTTTATGTATTTACGGCTCAAGCAGCCGGTTATAAATCAGGAAACAGTGCTGAGCAATTGGTAACCTACGATAAAAAAATCCCGGTTGTTATTACTTTAGAATCGATTGCAGATGCTATTGCCGCGGTAGATATTCGTCGAACCTCTCTACAAAAGAGAGATCCCGGAAGTCCGCTATCTTCTCAAGAACTTTCTATTCGCGAAATTGAAAGAAATCCTGGTGGAAACCGCGATATTTCTAAAATAATTCAATCATTACCTGGGGTTATTACCATTCCTGGTTTTCGAAACGATGTTGTAATACGTGGAGGGGCACCTTCTGAAAACAAATTTTATTTAGACGGAATTGAAATCCCGGTTATCAATCACTTTCAAACTCAGGGAAGTACAGGTGGTCCGGTTGGACTATTAAATGTGAATTTCATTAAGAAAGTGAATTTCTTCACTGGAGCATTTCCTGTAAATTATTCAAACGGTTTGAGTTCGGTTTTTGATTTTCAGCAAATTGAAGGAAATCGAGAAAAAGGCAATTATCGCTTTACAGTGGGTAGTAGCGATTTGGGATTTACCGCCGACGGACCCATGGGTAAAAAAGCGACCTATATTTTCTCAGCTCGCCAGTCGTACTTGCAAGGATTGTTTGCTGTTTTGGGATTGCCATTTTTGCCCAATTTTATCGATTATCAAGGTAAAGTACAGATTGATCTCGGGAAGCGCGATAAGCTGACCATTTTAACGGTTGGTGCCGTAGACTTTTTTCAACTTAACACAAAGGTAAACGAGGGCATAACCGATAGTATTCAGTTAAAAAACAACCGATATATTTTAGGATATCTTCCAGATTATTCCCAATGGAATTACACATTTGGAACGGTTTATACCCACTTTGGGAAGCGCAATAAAACTCAGGTTTTCCTAAGCCGAAACATGCTTAATAATGAAACGGAAAAATACCGAGATAACGACGATTCCAAGCCGGAGAATTTAATTTTGAATTATGTTAGCACCGAAGAAGAAAACAAATTAAGAATCGAGCATTCAGGTCGTTCAGGAGGATACCGTTGGTTATTAGGTGGCGGAACGGAGTTTGCACAATACGGTATTGACGAAACTACAAAATTTGTAACCTCGCAGGGACTAATAGAAAGAGCCTTTGTATCCAATTTAGATTTATTCAAATTCAGTGCTTTCTCAAGAGTAAATACCAATATAAGCGGCATTTTGTTGAGTGCTTCCTTGCGATTTGATGGAAGTAATTACAATACATCAATGTCCCAGATTTGGAATCAACCTACCATTTCTTTAAGTGCTTCAGTGCCTTTAACACGAGAATTGTTCTTCAATATGAACGCCGGACAGTTTCATCAATTACCAAGTTATTCTATATTAGGATTTAGAGGGGTAAATAATGAAATGGTAAATAAAGATCGTGTCACGTACATCCGGAATCAAATGGTAGCGGCTGGATTTCAATACAACCAAGGACAAGAAACTAAAATTACTTTAGAGGGTTTTTACAAGCATTATTCCAACTATCCTTTTGCATTAAACGATTCGATAAACTTGGCCAATTTAGGTGCAGATTTTGCCGTTGTGGGTAATGAACCAATCTCGTCATTTGGTGCAGGAAGGGCGTATGGAACGGAATTTTTAATTCAGCGCAGATCGAGAAATGGTTTGTATGGAATTGTGAGTTACACATTGGCTTGGTCTCAGTTTGAAGACAAAAAAGGGGATTTCGTTTCGAGTTCATGGGATAGCAGACATACGGTAAGTTTAACGGCTGGTAAGCCATTGGGGAAGAACTGGGAAATCGGAGCAAAATGGAGATATGTTAGCGGAAGACCTTATACCCCAGATGATATCGAACAAAGCTTACGCATACAAAATTGGAATGCCCGAGGCATTGCTTTCCCTAATTACAGTCAATTGAATTCTGCACGTTTAAGCAACTTCAACCAATTCGATATTCGCGTAGATAAAACGTGGTACAAGAAGAAGTGGAGTTTGAATCTGTATTTAGATATTCAAAACTTCTTCAACACGAAGTATTTAGGGCCACAAACCTTAATTGCGGCTCAAGACGATGCGGGGAAACCCATTGAGGATCCCAATAATTCTGGCTTTTATCAAGCCGATTATTTACCGAATGAATCCGGAACGGTATTGCCTACGATAGGAATAATTTTAGACTTCTAACAAGTAGTAACTGCGAGTAAACAAAGAGGGCCGCGCAACTGCGCGGCCCTCTTTGTTTATGAAATTGAAGTTCTATTAATAATCGTAATTAAACCCTGTTTCTGTTGGATAGATACACATAATGGCAATATTCTCGGCCTTATTCACAAGTTGTTGTGTTAAGGTTCCAATTACCATTTCACCTATCCCTTTTTCGGTGTGCGTCATGGCCACAATCAAATCAGCTTCAATGATCTTAGCGTAATTATGAATCTCGTTGGCAAAATTATCAAACACACTGTCTTTGAATTCGTACAAGGTGAATTTCACATTGTTTTTTGTTAATGCATTTTTAATAACTGCCATGTTATTTTTCATCTTTCGATCAAGATACTCATCATCAGAATCGCTGTAAACAATATGAATTTCAGAATCGAATTTCTTGGCTACGTTAATACCCCAGTCAAGTTTTTGACGCGATTCAATGGTTAAATCAAAGGGCATTACAATTTTTTGATATCCGTTTTTACCGATATCACTGCTCTTAACCACTACTACCGGTACCTCCGCATATTGAATCGTTCTTGAGGCATTTGAACCAACAATTTGTTCCAAACCAGAAGCACCATGACTTCCCATTATTATAGAATCATAACCTTCGTTGTTCGCGATTTCAGCAATGGCTTTGTATACTTTGCCGGTTTCAACTCGTGTGGTAACTTTAACGCCAAATTGTTCGGAAACTTCCTTTGCACGAACTTCCAATTTCGTAGAAATGGCATCCTTCATAATTGCAGATTGTCCCTTAGAGAATATTCCTCCAAGAAAACTTTCTTCGATTACATAAACCAAAGTAATTTCATTGCCATAGGCTTTTGCTACGCTACCCGCGTGGTTCACTGCACAACGTGCCACATCTGAAAAGTCTGTTGGGACTAAGATTTGGTTATTGGTTTTTCTTTCCTTCATGATTTTTGGTTCAAAAATACAATCAAATAAGCCTTAATGCTATGATTTTTATCACAGATAAGAGCATTAGTTTTTAATGAGTTTTGTGGTTGTATAATTCCCTTGGGAATCGCTAACTGTAAGAATATAGGTTTGAGGGGTCAAATGGCTCAGGTTGATTTTGGCCTCAGGTTCTACATTTTTTTGCCAAACGATTTGACCTAAGGTGTTCCGAATTTCAACCTTTAAGGGGCTCACGTTGTGGAGGCTTAATTCCTCTTGTATAGGGTTTGGTGAAGGTTGAATTTGCAAAGTTTTCAATTCGGAAATATCGGCATTCTCACAATTAACATAAACGGTTTTACATACCCAAGTATCGCATTTCAAACATTCATTATTAGCCCAAAAGCAGACGTTGTAATAACCGTTTTTTTTCAAACGTATAATCGTGAACACGGCCAGTTTCTTGATAAATAACCGTGTTTTCACGAACTATTTTCATTTTTTGGGTGATACACGAGTCTTCAAAATTGGTAGCACTGAAAATATATTTCAAACAATTTTGATCGTTCCCTGCATAACCGCGGTATTCAAAATTGAATCGGCTCCAATCACATTTTTTAGATTCAAAACAACCGATTTCAACCCACTTATATAGGGTGGTATCACAGCCGGTACAGGTGTTTTTATAACGGAAACCATATTTATATGTTCCATTTTGTGTGAAGCGATGATCAAAAATTCTACCAGAATACCATTTGCCATCGAAATAATATTCTGTTATAACACATGAGTCATTGATATAATTGGCTTCAAAAATCACCTTTCCGCAAATATCCTTGCTAATGGAATGGCCAATTCCAATGTTTTTCCAATCGCATTTTTTTGTTTCAAAACAACCGATTTCCACCCATTTGTATAGTGTAGTATCACAACCGGTGCAGGTGTTTTTATATCGGAATCCGTATTTATACGTTCCATTTTGTGTGAAACGATGGTCGAAAATTCTTCCCGAATACCACTTACCGTCAAAATAATATTCGGTTTGGATGCAACTATCTCGCATGGCATTTGCCTCGAAAATTACTTTCCCGCAAATATCTTTACTTACAGAATGACCAATTCCAACATTGCTCCATTCGCATTTTTTGGTATTGGGCAGGCAGTTGTTAAAAATAACGGTGCACAAAGATGTATCGCATCCCGTGCATGAGCTTTTAAGTTTTAAGCAAACTTCGAATGAGTCTTTCTTCTCAAAAGAAACGGTAACGTAACGATCGTTATAGGTTTTGCCATTGATAGTCCATGTATAACTCATACAAGAATCATCATAATAAGGGGCGTAAAACACCCAGCTATTACATTGATTGTTGATGAACATGTTCTTTTCTTTCCAATTGCATTTGTTTTGTGTTGAGTGGCAATCAACCTTGAGGGTCTCACAAAGCGTCTTTACGCAAGTTTTTCCATTTTTAACCGCGGTAATTGTTACGCAAGTTTGGTATGTTCCGTTTTTAGAGTAGGTAATATTGGGATCGTCGTTGTCAGACTTCGAACCCTCTCCAAAGGTCCAAGCATAGGTTACTTTGGTTGTATTGCTGGTTTTTGGATAGGCATCGAAATTATATTTACCACAAACTGTTGTGTCTTTATTGATCTTTAATTTGGTTTCAATAGAATCGCAATTGTTACAATCTGAAACGGTTATGCTTTTACAGTACATCGTATCGTAGCGTTTGCAAAAGTTGTATACAGACATGCAGATTGTATAAGTCCCAGCTTTCGTGAAGGTGTAGGAAAAATAAGGTTGTTTCGAGATAGGTGTATTGCTATTCCCAATGAACCATGCAACGGTTTCACAAGCGCTGTCAATACCATAAGAGCTAAAACTGGTTTGAAGGCATTTGCTTTGGTGCCCAAAACCTGTTTTAACTTGAGCGTTGGAATAGGCTATTGTAAAAAAAGCAAAAAGTACTAAAGCGATTTTTTGAAAAAATCGCAATACGTGCACATCAGATTTATTGGCTTGCATAAAGTGGTTTGTTGGGTTTTTTTCTTAGACAATAATACGGATAATTTAGTTGCCTTATTGTATCAATCAATTTCCATTAAGTCAGAAATTATGCGATCTGAAATCAACTTCCCGGAATGAGTGAGTTGATAACCATGGTTCAATTGTACCAGGTCGCCAGATTTTATATAACGATTTAAAGCTCGAATATTCCTTTTTTCCCAACCGGGTTTGAAGTTCTCTAAATCAACAGTTCTTATACCCTCACAGGTTCTTAATCCTGTCATAATTCGTTCGTTCAAACTGTCTGTAAGGGAGAGCTCTTCATATTCCCTAGGTAATTCTTCTTTTTGTATTGATTGGATATACAGAGTGTTATTGGCAATATTGAGGTACCTGGTTGTTTTTCCGTCAAATGAATGGGCTGCCGGACCAAAGCCAAAATAAGGTCGGAATTTCCAATATTGACTGTTGTGTTTTGCCCTGTGATTTGGTTTGCAATAGTTGCTTATTTCGTAAGCTTCCCAATTATTTTGATGGATTTTTTCTTGCAGAATATTGAATTGAGAAACCGTGCGATCGTCGTCTATTGGAGGAATTTCTCCTTTGTTAATTTGATGGTTCAATTGCGTCTTCGATTCTACGGTTAACGCATATGCAGAAATATGCGATATGGCCTTGTGGCCTATAATGAAATCGAGTTCCTCTTCCCATTGTGAATTGGACTTCCAGGGCGTTCCATAAATCAAATCAACCGAAATATTGAAATAGCCAAATTGACCTAATAAATCTAAGCATTCGAAACTTTGAGCGTCATTATGAGCCCTATTCATGGCTCTAAGTTCGGATTCGTTCAATGATTGCAGACCAATGCTCAGGCGTGTTATTCCAAGATTTTTCCAATATTCTATGGAATGCACGTTGATGTCTTCAGGATTGCATTCTAGAGTTACTTCTTCTAATTCAGAAAATTCCGTTTTACTTCTTAGTGAAGAAAAAATCAACCCCAATTCTTCTTTTTGTAATAGGGAAGGCGTTCCCCCTCCGAAATACAAGGTTTTCATGCCTTTTTCGGGCAAGTTGGTTAGGCCAATTTCCTTGGAAATAGCTTCGGCCATTTTCCCAGTACCATTCAAGTTTGTGCTAAAGTGAAAATTACAATAACTACACGCTTTTCTGCAAAATGGAATATGGAAATAAACCCCAAACATGAAAGCAAAGGTCAAGGTTTTTTAACCACACAACAAGTAGGTAAAGCACAATACCTATTTTTGTGGTGTCAATTATGCGTGGAACTTGGATATTTATCTTTTCATTAATGGTGTTTAACCTTTTAGGAGGGCAAATTTCCACGTCAAATGCTACCGATACTTCGAGTCTATTGGTGGGTAATTTGTCTAACCTGACAGATTCCGGAGCTCCAATTGCTAATTATTGGAATTATTTCCCCGAAAATAGATTCGTTGATTCACTTCGGGTGGATTCTTTAGCAAGTCGATTTTCAGTTGGACTTGAGATGCAATTCCCAACGTCAAAAGCATATAAAATAAGGGATAAATATGACCCGTTTTTGCATGAAATATATTTGAGAAAGGCGAGAAGTAAGACTTGGTTTTTTATTGTCGCCATCATAGTGTTATTGTACTTGATATATTACCGCGCTGTATTCAAACGACAGTTTGAACTTCGGATATCTAGTTTGTTTAGGCCCTATTTTTTTGAGGATTTGATGCGCGAACAACAAGTAAGTTCTGCGGCAGGTAGTATTCATGCATATGTCATTGGATTGATAGTTTTTGCATTGGGGGTAATGTTGTATTTAATCAATTTGGACTTTAATAAACTGAATACCTTCCTGATGTTCTTATTGGTGGTGTTCGCTTGGTCGGGTTTGTCCATTTTTATTTATCTCATACAATGGCTTTTTACCTTTAGTTTGGAAATTGGCGACTTCCTTTCCAGGAACATACAGCGACAAGTCAATGTGAATTTAGTGTTGGGATTGACTTTTCTGCCCGTATTTCTGATTGCCTATTATAATGGTACAGAATGGCAGGAGCAATGGATATTGAGAAATATGTATGTGGTGTTAATTGGTTGGATTTCATTGCGATTATGCGTTCAATTATTGGGTATAATTCGTGATGGTATATTGAATCTGACTTCAATTTTGTATTTTTGCACTCTCGAAATAATTCCTTACCTGCTATTGATTAAATTCCTACTGAATTCCCTATAAACCATGAACCCCGAAAGAGAAACTAAAGTTAAGAGCATTCTTATTACACAACCTGAGCCGGAACCGGGCAGAAACGTGTACGAAGATTTTGTGAATCGCTACAAACTAACCATGGACTTTAGGGCGTTTATCCATATTGAGCCCCTTATAGCTCGCGAAATTCGAAAACAAAAAATCAATTTCTTAGACTATACGGCAGTGATTTTCAATTCGCGTAATGCGGTTGACTACTTTTTTCAGATGGCACAAGAAATGAAAGTTGAAATGCCACCTGAGACAAAGTATTTTTCAATAAACGAAAGTGTTTCGAATTACGTTCAGAAATATATAGTTCCCCGTAAACGTAAGATGTTTACGGCTAAAGGAACCGAAAAGGACTTTTTTACCCTGTTTAAAAACCACAAGAAAGAAAAATTCCTTTTCCCATGCAGCGATATTCGCAAACCAAGTTTGCCTGATTTCTTCACCGGTAATGGATACGATTTTACAGAGTGCATCATTTATCGCACGGTAAGTTCGGATTTGAGTGATCTTGAGGAAGTATTTTATGACATTATTGTATTCTTTTCTCCGGCAGACATTAAATCCTTGTACGATAACTTCCCCGGTTTTAAACAGAATAATACCCGTATTGCTGGGTTTGGAAATAGTACACAAGCAGCCATTACTGAGCACAATTTAATCTTAGATATTACAGCACCAGCACCCGGCATCCCCAGCATGGTTGCCGCATTGGAAGATTACGTTTCGCGCAGTAACAAAGGATCCAATTAATTTGCCAGCCAGGCCTTGAATTTTTTTCCCGTTCGTGTCACGAATAGGGTATTGTTTTGACTTTGCTTTAGTTTCAACTTCAACTGAATTTCTTCTGCTTTCAAGCCGTTTGTTTCTCTCGTAGTTACGGAAGCCTCAAGAATACCTAGTTCTTTTAGTTGCTTAGCGATTTCATTCAACCCCCCTTCGAATGTATGTTGTATTTGCTTACATCGGCCCCAAGTTTTTGGCATCAAATATGAAGTTCGGAACAAGGTTTTGTTGTGCGTAAGTGCCGTTATATTAGGAATGTCTATCAATAAATTATTCAGATTTAAGTTGTTAATTCCTCCGTGGGGTTCGAAAATGTAGTCTGTAGATGCTTGGTTAGATGTTAGCTTGGATGATATGAATTCATTTATCGTTGATTTACTGAATATTGAAAAATCATCTTGTGAATCTATATTGATTGCAATGTAATCTTCCTTTTGTTCTTCGTTTGGTTTTACGTCTAAGAGTAATTCCTTAACCTCGCCGTCGTGATAAACACTGTAAAACGTGATAGAGCCAGGAAGGGCATTTCGCAATACTCGAAAATCGGTCATCGGGCTCATTTTTATCAGCCAACTGGGGTAATACAAGCGGAACGTATCAATGAGTGCATCAATTCTTGGTTGAAAGCTTTCCCAGTATCCTCCAAGACGTTCGGCGTTGTTACGTCGATCTGGATCGATATATACACGTTCGATTTTTTGGTTTTTATATTTTTCAAGTAGGTCAATTGCTTCCGTGTCGTATCTTTTATAGGCAATTCCTAAATGTTTTTGATTGAAGCGAACAAGTTGGTTTAAGTCTTTTTGGATATCACAACTTATTACTTCACAATCTTGTTGGTGCCATGCCCATTCATCTACACCCAGCCCTCCTGTTAAACTAAGAAGGGTTGTAGTTCTAAATTGAGATGCTTTCCATAAGGCTACGTACTCCGAAGTTGCTTGTTCAAATGCTCGCTGCCAGAATAAACACCCTTGATTCGAGAAATGCGGCAATTTCTTTTGAGCTTTTATTTTTAGTTTATATTGCTCAAGTGCCAAAGGTGCAAATTCACCGAATTTTTTTTGTATTTCAGCGATGCCAGGTATTGATTTCTGCGTTTTTTGTAAAATAATTTCAGAAAGGGCAATTGAAATGCCCTCAAATGCGTTTATTTTGTGAATCAATTCAGAAATCATGAAGAACGCAAAATTAATCGCTATTATCGGAATCGCTACACTTATGTTTGCATCTTGCGGTGTTCGCAAAAAGGATCGTTGTCCAAGCATGGGTGAAAAAACGACTATCGTGAAATAATTATTATTTCATGAAGGGTTGGATAAATCTTGATTCTATTGGTCAATTCGATGAAATCGTTGACCAATCTTCTTCTCAAACTGCGGTAATTTTCAAACATTCTACTCGCTGTAGTATTAGTTCAATGGCACAAAGACGTCTGCACGATTTAGATGTAGACAATCTCCAAGCATCTTTTTATTACCTCGATTTAATTGCCCATCGTGATGTTTCAAATTACATCGCAGAAAAACTCTGTGAGCATCACGAATCGCCACAAATTTTAGTGGTTAAAAATGGATCCTGTGATTACGTAGCTTCTCACATGGAAATCACCGCACGCGATATAATTGAGCAGATTTAAATTGGGCAATAAATTGCAGTTGCCTCAATCATTGTTTATTTTGCAGTGTGAAAACGAGTCATTATCAAGGAGATAGTACTGTTCTTTTCTTCGAAGTAAAAGAATCCGATTTGGCCCAATTTAATGGGGAATTGGTTCATCCATTTTATTCCACTTTTGCTCTGGGACGTGATGCGGAATGGACGTGTCGACAATTCGTATTGAATATGAAAGAAGAAGACGAGGAAGGTATAGGTACTTTCTTAATATTCGTCATAAATCGCCTGCCTTGTTAGGAGAAACAGTTTGTATTAATGCTATAATTGATCTAATTGATGGAAATCGAATTGATTGTTCATTTTCGTGTCGAGGTTGGGAATAGGCTTATTGCAGAGGGCGAACAAGGACAACGAATTTTGAAAAAGTCCAAAATAAAGGAGATCACTGCCCATCTTCAAAAGGATTAACGTCATTAGAATCTAAAGCTAAAGCTGTATTTTTGCCCTTCAGTGAATAAGAAAACGGCTCCCAAAAAAATAGAAATTATTAACCGTAAAGCGCGGTTCAATTTTCATGTTGAAGAGTCATTTGTTGCTGGCATGCAATTATTGGGTTCTGAGGTGAAATCTATTCGGAATAATTCAGTGAATATGGGCGACGGTTATTGTCAAATGAATGAGGGTGAACTTTTCCTTAAAAATATTCATATTTCGGAATGGAATCAGCAAGGATTTGGGGTTCATGAACCCATGCGAGACCGCAAGTTACTTTTGAAAAAAAGGGAATTATCGCGGATAGAAACTAAAATAAAATCAAAAGGTTATGCCGTTTTTCCAGATCCGATTGTTTGAGGGAGATAGAGGCATTTTTAAGATAGAAATAGGTTTAGGTCAAGGTAAAAAGACTTTTGACAAACGCGATGATTTGAAAGAGAAGGATATAAAGCGGGAAATGGATCGTGCGCGATTTTAATTTGTTACGCGTAACCCTTCATAGATTTCTTTCTTAGTGCGTCCAGTGGGTGTATTTATTCAGAAACGCGCAATTCAATCAATCGAGATTGATTCGGAAGGTTTACAATATCATGAATGGTGTCAATGGCAACTTGAATAGGATAGGCTTCGTGTTTGATTGCGAAATAATTCAGCGAGGTTTTTAAAATCGAAGGTTCGCGGAGTTTGAATATAATATTCATTGAAGGAAATTCACGGGGTCCCGATATGAAATCAAAAATTCGTCCGCCGGAATTGTTATATACAACTATCTTTAGGTTTTGTGGAAGCGTTGTCCACAATGCATGCGAATCGTAAACTGCACTTACATCTCCAAGTACGGCCCAAATGGGTTCGTCGGGATTTGCCAATGCATCGCCCACAGCAGTGCTCAAGCAGCCATCAATGCCACTTACCCCTCTGTTGCTGAGTATTACACACCCTGTTTTTCCAACCCATGAGCCGTATCGAACTGTCATGGAATTGCCTAGATGTACACGGGTATTATCAGGAAGTTCTTTCAAAAAAACCGACATGAATTGGGCTTCTAAATTGAAAGGAAATTCTAATTCTGTGATTGTCGATTTTTGCTCATCGATAAAGGTCTCCCAATTTTGCTTGTAGGTATTGTGTACCTCAACTTCTGGAAATATAGCTTGGAATAGGGCTTCTGCAAAATCGGCTTCGTGAGCTTTCCATAGTTCGGGTTGGGTTTTAAAAGGATCGCCGATTTCATCGTGCAAACCCAACATGGATGTGTTTGGGGTTCCATTTATTCAAGGCGGTTTTCAAGGATTTTGAAAGGATTCCCATTCCCATAGTGATAAGTAACTCAGGTTTTAAACTTTCAGGTATATTCCGTTGAAATAGTCCCCAATCCCAATTGGATAAACCTCGATTGGTTTGTTGACTGCTGATATCGCAAAAAATAGGGATAGCGTTTTCTAGTTTGGCTAGTACATCAGATAGAGATTCGAACTTTCTTGACGTGCATGGCCGATTACCAGTACCATCACCTTTTTATTCTGAGTTATCAAGTCGAATTTACATCTGAGGGTAACACGGGAGGTGCATAATGCGGACTCTTGTATACAAAGGCTGGTATTTTACAATTGGGGGCAGCGTGGCATTTTGAAGTGTCTCTATGCCTTCGTATATAGGCTCTGGTAAGGCAATATTGATATGGGTACGGACGCCTGGAATGCCTTCTAGTCCTTGCCGAATGCAGTGGAAAAGAGCACTTGGCCAATGAACTTTAAAGGGGTACTTTCAGAGCGGGCATCCATAGTGACAAGAACCTCGGGCATAATTCTCCAAAAAAGTTGTTCTGACGTATGGTTTGACCGTCCCATTGATCGATGCGGTCTTCGGGTCGATCGGCGGATACGATTAATAAAGGAACCCTTTGATAGTAGGCCTCCAAAACGGCAGGGTAGGCGTTTGCTAAGAGCGGAGCCACTTGTACATAAAAAAGCAGCCGGATAGCGATGTTGTAGTGCACTTCCCATGGCGGCAAAGGCACAGGAACGTTCATCTGGGAATGAACTGTGCAAGGTGAAATGACCGTTCCTCGAATAAGAGCGGCAACGATGGGGGCGTTTCTAGATCCCGGGGAAACGAACCAATGGGTTATACCCGCTTCTTGGAACAATGCGACGATGTAATCCAGTCGTTCCGAAAGCATAATTGTTAGTTGTTGAAAAATGGATTGTATTGGATTTCTCTCTCCACCGATGTTGAGGGTCCGTGTCCGCAAAATAATTGCATATTTGCGGGAAGTGTAAATATTTCCTCTTTTATTTTTTGCAATAATTGCTCGTGATTACCACCTGGAAGATCGGTGCGTCCAATACTACCTTGAAAAATACAGTCGCCTACAACGGCAAAATTAGCATCGAAATTTACGAAGATAACATGACCAGGAGCATGACCTGGAACGAATCTCACTTCATAGCTGCTTTTACCCAGTTGAAGAATTTGTTTGTGGGATAAATGAGAATCGGGTTCAGGTGAGGGTGTGTAATTCAAATTCCAAAGTGCGGCCATCGTTTCGCTTCTTTGAATCATTTTGATATCATCAGCGTGCAAATAATAGGGTACTTCCGGAAATTCTTGTTTGATCCACCAATTGCCAAAAATATGATCGATATGGGCATGGGTGCCCCAGAGATATTTCAATTTCAGGTCTTTGGAATCAAGAAAGTTCTTTACCGTTTCGCATTCTTCACGGCTGTACATCCCAGCATCAATAATTGCAGCTTCAAGGGTTGTTTCATCCCAAATTACATAGGTGTTTTCGCCTAGGGGGTTGAATGTAAATGACTGGATCAAATTACCGGTATTGCTTAAATATAAAATGGTGAATTACGAACCTTCTTCAATTGTTTTGAAGCGAAGTGCGCAATTCACCATATAGGATTAATTTATTATTACAAGTGTATGCACTCGTCGTATGCTTGAGCAACGGCTTCCATTACGGCTTCGCTCATGGTAGGATGGGGGTGTACCGATTTCAATACTTCCATACCGGTGGTTTCAAGGTTACGCGCTACAACCGCCTCAGCAATCATATCGGTAACGCCTTCGCCCATCATGTGACAGCCCAACCATTCGCCGTATTTCTTATCGAAAATAACCTTTACAAAACCGTCTTTATGACCGCTAGCACTGGCTTTACCAGAAGCGGCAAATGGGAACTTACCCACTCGAGAATTTCGTAACCTTTTTCCTTGGCTTGAGCTTCAGTAAGACCTACAGAAGCTACCTCAGGATGGGTATACGTACAACCTGGGATATTTCCGTAATTTAAAGGTTGGGGATGGTGACCACAAATGGCTTCAACGCAGATAATTCCTTCTGCCGATGCAACGTGCGCCAATGCAGGACCTGCAACGATATCTCCAATAGCGTAAACGCCAGGGATGCTCGTGCGGTAGAATTCATCTACAATTACTTTTCCTTTATCGTGTTTAACACCCATCTCGTCAAGACCTAGATTTTCAAGGTTGGTTTGAACCCCAGCTGCGCTTAATACGATATCGCATTCTTTGGTTTCAGTTCCTTTTGAAGTTTTGATATGAACGGTGCAACGGTTTCCTTTGATATCAACCTTTTCTACACTAGATTGGGTTAAAATCTCAATACCTTTCTTTTTGTAATTCATCAACATGGCTTTGCTGATTTCTTCATCTTCAACAGGAAGAATGCGATCCATGAATTCAACGATGGTTACTTTAGTTCCGATAGTGTGATAGAAATAAGCAAACTCCATTCCAATAGCACCACTTCCAATGATTACCATTTCTTTTGGTTGCTTAGGAAGTACCATTGCTTGGCGGTATCCAACTACATGTTTGCCATCAATAGGAATATTAGGTAATTCACGGCTACGTGCACCAGTAGCAAGAATGATATGTTCGGCTTCTACATTAGAAGTTTTACCATCCGCATCGGTTACAGCAATTTTACCTTTGCCGTTTAATTTACCGTATCCATTGATCACTTCGATTTTGTTTTTCTTCATCAAGAAGGCAATTCCTTTGCTCATACCTTCAGCAACGCCACGACTTCTGCCGATCATTCCATCAAAGTCAGTCTTAGCATCCTTGATGTTAATTCCGTAATCGTTAGCGTGTTGGATATAATCAAATACCTGGGCACTTTTTAAAAGTGCTTTTGTTGGGATACAACCCCAGTTAAGACACACACCACCTAGACTTTCTTTCTCGATGATGGCTACTTTTTTGCCTAATTGTGAGGCGCGGATGGCCGCAACGTAACCGCCGGGACCGCTTCCAATTACTACTAAATCAAATTTCATGGTGTAAAAGTTATCGCGAAGATAATTCTAATTATCGTGAATGCCTAAACTCTAAATCAAACAAAAAGGGCTGTTTCTATTGCAGAAACAGCCCTCTATAAATTGAAATACTATTAATTAAACCGATGCTTTACTTCCTGCACGCTTACGCTCGTTTTCATCTAGGATGATTTTACGTAAACGGATGTTTTCAGGAGTTACCTCTACGTATTCATCGCCTTGGATATACTCCATTGCTTCTTCCAATGTGAACTCACGTGGTGGTGCTAATACAGAGTTGTCGTCTTTACCCGCCGCACGGAAGTTGGTCATCTGTTTGGCTATGCATAAATTAAGAACTAAATCTCCGGGTTTAATATGTTCACCTACAATCTGACCTGTGTAAATTTCAACGTTAGGGTGGATGAAATAGTTACCACGGTCTTTTAATTTGTCCATACTGTATGGGGTCGAAGAACCTTTTTCCTTAGAAATTAATACACCGTTGATTCGACCTGGCATCTCACCTTTATAAGGTTCGTAAGCCTTAAATCGATGTGACATGATAGCCTCACCTTGTGTTGCAGTAAGTAGATTATTACGCAATCCCATAAGTCCACGTGAAGGGATTTCAAATTCTACACGAATCATGTCACCTTTTGGGATCCATGCTCAACATCTCGCCTTTGCGCTGTGAAACGTACTCGATAACTTTACCGCTGTGGTGCTCAGGAACGTCAACGGTTAGGACCTCGATAGGTTCGCATTTTTTACCGTCGATTTCTTTCATGATAACCCGCGGCTGGCCCACTTGCAATTCGTAACCTTCGCGACGCATGGTTTCAACCAAAACACCCTAAGTGCATGATACCGCGACCAAAAACCAAGAATTGGTCGGCCGAGTTGGTTTCATCCACGCGCAAAGCCAAGTTCTTTCTCGGTTTCTTTCATCAAACGCTCGCTGAATCTTCTGGGAAGTAACGTGTTTGCCTTCTTTACCGAAGAAACGGCGAATTGTTGATCGAGAACAACATGCTCATGGTAGGTTCGTCGATTTTCATTGCGGGAAGTGGTTCTGGATTTTCGATATCGGCAACGCAATCTCCAATCTCGAAGTTTTCTAAACCCGTAATGGCACAGATATCACCCGCTTTAACCTCAGTGCACTTTCACACGGCCCAAGCCGGTGAATGTATATAAGTTCTTTTACATTCGGTGTTTTTCGAATTTACCGTCGCGTTTTACCAGAGCTCACCGGCATATTCTCTTTCAAATATCCGCGAGTTAATCGACCAATAGCGATACGGCCGGTGAAACTTGAATAATCCAAACTCGTCACCTGTAATTGGTTGGTACCTTCAACAACATTGGGCGCAGGAATCACTTCCAAAATGGTATCCAAAAGATAGCGTTAAGTCCTCGGTAGGCGTTTTATAATCGGGGCCGAACCACCCGTTCTTGACCCGAGCCAAAAATGGTTTTGAAATCAAGTTGGGTTTCGTTTGCACCTAAGTTAAAGAACAAATCGAATACGTCGTCGTGGGTTTTTTCAGGGTCGCAGTTTGGTTTGTCAACTTTATTGATAACTACGATTGGAATTTTACCCAAAGCCAATGCTTTTTGCAATACAAAACGTGTTTGTGGCATTGGACCTTCAAAGGCGTCAACCAAAAGGAGTACACCATCTGCCATGTTCAATACACGCTCTACTTCTCCTCCGAAATCCGCGTGACCTGGGGTATCGATGATGTTGATTTTTGTATCTTTCCAATTGATACTAACGTTCTTCGCCAAAATGGTGATACCACGCTCTTTTTCAAGATCGTTGTTGTCGAGAATTAACTCTCCAACTTCTTGGTTATCACGAAATAATTTGGCTTGGTGAAGCATTTTGTCAACCAGTGTGGTTTTCCCGTGGTCAACGTGGGCGATGATGGCAATGTTGCGCAATGAAGACATATAACTTTTAAAAATTGCGCAAAGATCGGTATAATACTTGACAAAGCAGTAGCAATTGATAATAATTTAATTCTCTGAAGAAATTCGAAATGATTTAACTCTTTGTGATTTACGTGGTTTTTTTAAACCAACTCTCTGTGAAAATTGCAAAAGAATTAGGGAGAAACTTTTTGCTCCGAAAATGCAAGTAATTCAAGTAAAAGGGCCTCGAATTTAGAAATACTCCATTCACTTACAGGGAAGCCTTTCACGCCAACTCCTGATGTTTCGATACAACGGTTCCAGAAAAATTGATCGCCTATATGGGGTACGATTGCTTGAGGGACTTGGCACCTTAAGGCACTGTGGGTAGTTCCTGAACCTCCGTGATGTATGGCAGCACTCACTCTCGGGAAAAGAAAATCATAAGGAATATCCGAGACGGAATGTATAAAATCTATTTTCTCCGTCAGGTAGTTCAATTCCTCCCCAAGAGGTATTAATAATGATGGGGACACGATGCTTTTGTGCCACTGCAACAATATCCAAACCGATCTGTTTGGGATGTGCATTTACCATGCTACCAAAGCTGATGAAAACCGGCCTTGGGTGCTTATTTAAGAAGTTTAGTAATGGCTTGTCGGCTTCGTAATGTTGTTGTTTATTCCGTTCTCTAAAATCAGAAATTTCAGCACGTTGGGGCCAATACACGGGTCGTGTGAAAAGTTGCGAACTAATGGGATATTCGACCAAAACATCGTTTTGATAAAATTCACGGAGTCGCTTAGCATTAATCTTTAAATTTCGCTTTTTAATGAAGGATTCGCCATAACCAAGCACAGATTTCGTAACCACGCCCCACAGCGCCAATTTATACGTAAGCAGGTTCCAAAATATTGGACCTGGATTTCCAAAGCCTATATGAGGTTCGTGTTTTACGACATCCAACATACAAGGCATAGGACTCAATATTTTTACCTTACCTCTGGTTTTAATTGACCAAAATACAGGATAGATGCATTTAATATGGAATACGATTTCATCGGGTTGGAATTTTTCAACGGCCGCTTCTTGATCGTAAATTAATTTTTCTTGTAGGGGTTTGATTTCTTTTGACAATGCCAAACCAGCTCTCATTCGTGACCAAACGCTTCCTACTTGCCCCAGGATTTTCCGTACCTCCGGTTTGTTAATTAAATCATAGAAACCAGGGTCCTGTGCGTAAAAATGCGGTGAAACCTCTAATGCTATTCTTTCGAATTGTTCAGGAAAGCAAAATGCTACGGTATGCCCTTTTTGTGATAATTCTTCCCCTAGAGCTAAAAAAGGCTCCATATCTCCGCGACTTCCTAAGGACATTAACAGTATCCGCCTCCTCATTTCCATATAACTGCAAATTAAGTGAAAGCGCCGAAATAATATAAAACCGCTTTTAATCCGCTATTTTTGCGGCAGATTACAACATGTACGAATCCGAGATATCCCAAAGAAAAACGTTTGCCATTATTTCTCACCCAGATGCGGGTAAGACCACATTAACGGAGAAATTCCTGCTTTTTGGTGGTCAAATTCAAACTGCGGGTGCGGTTAAATCCAATAAAATCACTAAAAGTGCGGCATCGGATTTTATGGAAATTGAAAAGCAACGTGGAATATCGGTGGCAACTTCCGTAATGACTTTCCCCTACAAAGGCAAATGGGTTAATATCCTAGATACACCGGGTCACAAGGATTTTGCAGAGGACACCTATCGTACCCTTACGGCTGTAGACAGTGTAATATTGGTGATTGACTGTGTAAAAGGAGTTGAGGAACAAACCAAAAGACTCATGGAAGTTTGTCGCATGCGTAAAACTCCCGTTATCGTATTCATCAATAAATTAGACCGTGATGGAAAAGATCCTTTTGATTTATTAGATGAAATCGAAGAAAACTTGGATATTGCCGTGCACCCCATGAGTTGGCCTATAAACGGTGGTCGCGATTTCAAAGGGGTTTATTTGATTCCCAATAAATCCTTGAATCTTTTTGAAAGTAATAAAACAAAAAAAGCCGACGATGTAGTACGCGTGGACGGTGTTGATGATCCACTTTTGGCAGAAAAAGTAGGGGAGAAGAATGCACTGAAACTACAAGAAGACATTGAATTGGTAGATGGCGTATATGGAGAGTTGGATTTGAAAAGCTATCTTGATGCTGATGTGGCGCCTGTCTTTTTTGGCTCTGCATTAAATAACTTCGGGATTCAAGAACTCTTAGATACGTTTGTGGATATTGCGCCCAATCCATTGCCGCGAAAAACGCAAGCACGAGATGTAGCCCCAACCGAAGATAAATTCACAGGGTTTATATTTAAAATTCACGCCAATTTAGATCCTAGACACCGAGATAGAATTGCCTTTTTAAGGGTTTGTAGCGGTAAATTTTTACGGAATAAAGCTTACAAGCATACGCGAATCGATAAGTCTTTCAAGTTCGCGAATCCATATACGTTTTTGGCGGACTCGAAGGAAATAGCAGAGGCTGCTTTTCCAGGAGATGTTGTGGGCTTGTACGATACGGGAAATTTCAAAATCGGAGATACCTTAACCGAAGGTGAAGTGCTTCAATTCAAAGGAATACCAAGTTTTTCTCCGGAAATATTTAAGGAACTAATTAACTTAGATCCTATGAAATCCAAGCAATTGGAAAAAGGAATCCAACAGCTTACTGACGAAGGTTTAGCCAATTTATTCGTTCAAGAATTGGGAAGTCGTAAATACGTAGGTACCGTAGGAGAATTGCAGTTTGAAGTTTTACAATACCGCTTGGAACATGAATATCAAGCAAAATGTCGTTTTGAGCCCCGAGTGATTCATAAAGCTTGCTGGATGACAGGGCCTGAAGCCGATTTGAAAGATTTTATGAAGTTCCGCCAACAGAATATTGCTTACGATAAGGATGGAAACCCAGTGTTCTTGGCTGAAACAGCATTTATACTTCGGTCGGCAATTGACAAATATCCGGATATTACATTCCATACCACATCAGAATTGCTGTAAATTTTGGTCTAAATATTCATACGATTTCGATTTAAAGTAAAACATCGGTACATTGCAGTGCTTGGAAGTTAAAAACCAATCATATCTATTTAAACTAACCGCTCTTTGGGCTTTTGTTGAAGTTGCCTTAGGAGGAATGCTTCATGCATTGCGGGTGCCACTTACTGGAGTGGTGGTAGGCGGAACAGCAGTTGCCATTATTAGTTTGATGGGTCGTTATTCCCCAAAACCATTTAAAGATATTATAGCTGCAACTGGACTTGTTTTATTGGTGAAGGCAGGCGCGAGTCCACATTCTCCATTGCCTGCATATTTGGCCGTTGGATTTCAGGGTTTATTGGGGGCTTGGGTCTTCCAATTTTTAAAGTATTCTCGAATCACGGTTGTGTTGTTTTCTTTGATTGCCATGCTTGAATCTGGTTTTCAAAAGTTGATACTTTTAACCGTTTTGTATGGAAAATCTTTATGGGATTCTTTTGATGTGTTTTTTGAATCGGTTTTGAAATCGTTTCATATGCAATCTGAAACCTCGGGTTCAAGTTGGTTAGTGGGTTTGTATATTGGAGTTTATTTCTTTTGGGGATTGTACCTTGGAGTGCGCTTATTTAGTTTTGACCAAAGAGCGGAAAATTATGTTTCGCAGTGGAAAGAATCTGAGGGTGTAGCTCTTAATGCTGTTGAATCAACGTTTTGGAGAGTAAGTAGGAATCGAAATTTATTTTGGTTGGTCTATTTATTCGTTTTGATTATGATGTCTTTGGTTTTAATTATTCTGGGCGACAATAAATACGACTTATTTTACGTGGTTTTTAGGAGTATGTCGGCAATATTCCTTGTGTTTTGGGTTGTCAATCCGTTGTTTACCTATTGGGTGAAACGAAAGTCGAGCTCTATATCCCTTCAATCACAAATACAGGAAATATCCGATCAGTTTGCTTTCCTACAACAAGACTATTTCAAGGCTCTTCAAATTATTCAAGGAAAGACTTGGCACCCCTTTCGATACTTTAAAGCTATGGAAATGTTGATTTCGATTCATATATTTCGGGAAAATGCATCGAAACACGAATCCTAAAATCTTTATACTTACAGGACCGGTTGGAATTGGAAAAAGTTCTTTGCTTCGGCATTTTATTACCCTTAACGACTCAAAAACTTGCGGATTCCTGAGTTTGATTGATTCTGTTACCGGCAAAAGAGGGCTTTCCCTTCTTCCTGATTTTAAACATATAACCTTTGAGCATGATGGAACCGATCAAGATAGCTTGAAAATCGGGAGATTCAATTTTTCTAAACAGGCGTTTGATTTGGGATTGAAAGCCCTAAAGCATGCCGATGAGAATACAGTTTTTGCCGTTATTGATGAATTGGGGAAATTAGAAATAAATCAAGATGAAGGATTTGAACCCTTGTTTTCAACATGGTTAGCCGAAACAAAAGTTAAGAGATTAATAGCGGTAATACGTTCGTCTTTATTGCAAAAAGCATTGGAGAAATACAATTGGCAAGGAGCTGAAATAAACACGGGTGCCTGGATGCCGGAAACGGCCGAAATTATCGGTGTGGTTATGGCGGGTGGACGATCTTCTAGAATGGGTAGGGACAAGAAATGGATCGAATATCACGATGTTCCGCAATGGCAACATGCAGGAAATATGCTTTCGAAATGTGTGCAAAAAGTCGTTATCAGTGTTAATGATGATTTGAACACAGAATTTCTCACAGTCCCCGATGAAGATGCGTTTAAGAATCATGGCCCAATGAGTGGATTGCTCTCGGTCGCAAAAGCCTTTCCCCAAAAAGCCTTATTGGTTTTTGGTGTTGATTATCCGTCAATTGAAGTTAGTGCTTTGATGGATTTGGTTTATGCTTATCAAGTTCGTAATTGCAGTGTATGTTATCGAAATCCAGAATCCGAACGTATAGAACCCCTAATTGCTTTGTATCATCCAAGAGATATCAACAAAATAGAGTCAGGATTTCACCGCGGTGAATTTTCGTTAAGTCGATTTTTAGAATCTTTAGGAGATTCTTTGATTCAACTTACTCATATACCATCAACCCAGTTAAAAAGTCACGATTTACCTCAAGATGAAGCAACATTTAGAACCCGTTGAAATTTCAAGATTTGAAAATGGAAAGCTAAGGGCTGTGCCGGATTTGGTTTCAGTAGAAGAGCCACTTGGCATACGGTTGCACTATTTCGATGGTCAAGAGCCTTGTTCCAAGGATTTGTCCATTACCATGCGAACACCAGGAGCAGATAAGGAATTGGCTTTAGGTTTTTTATATTCTGAGGGGATAATTCGCTCATATGAAGAGGTGGAATCCCTAGCACTTTTGGAAGAAACCGACGATGCTTGGGTTTCCGTAAGTCTTAAAGGAGATCGAAAGCTCGATTTGGAGAATTTAGAGCGGCATTTTTATACCACTTCCAGTTGTGGTGTTTGTGGAAAAACATCCATAGCCGCAGTTCAAAAAGCATGTCCGGTAATTTTACCACAGAAGAAATGGCAAATTTCACAAGAAATACTCTGCGGCTTGCCCGACGTTTTGCGGAAATCGCAAAACAATTTTGAGTATTCTGGAGGTATTCATGCCTGTGGACTGTTTTCCTTGGAAGGTGAATTAATAGCGTTGCGGGAAGATGTTGGTAGGCATAATGCCTTGGATAAGCTAATCGGTTCCTCTTTGCAGAACGGAATGATTCCCATATTTGATTATGTGTTATTATTAAGTGGTCGTGCTAGTTTTGAATTGATTCAAAAGGCCGGAATGGCAGGTGTGCGTTTTATAGCCGCTATTGGGGCTCCTTCCTCATTGGCTGTTGCTCTTGCCGAAGAATTTGATATTACACTCGTGGGCTTCTTAAAAGGTAATCGTTTCAATGTATACAACGGTCTAGATCGGATCTCCTTTTGATTTCTTATATTCGTGGTGAGGAATTGGTAAAATGAAAATCAGGATTAAAGGAAATTCATTGCGTTTGCGTTTGACGAAAACCGAAGTCGCTAATTTTAAAGAACTGGGGAATATTGCTGAAAAAACCCATGTTCTTGGTGGTGTTTTCGAATATCATCTCAAAAGAAATCCAGCTGTTTCTAGCCTAGAAGCATCTTGGACTGGCAATGGCTTTGAAATATCCGTTCCTATTGAGCAAGCCAATCAATGGACCGATTCCGATGAGGTAGGGTTTCAGCACATTCAAGTTTTACCCGATGGTACGGAGTTGTTTCTTCTCGTTGAAAAAGATTTCGTTTGTTTGGATAATACCTTTGAAGATCAAAGTGATAACTTTCCAAATCCTAATGCCGTTTGCTGAGTATGGGAAAAAAACGCACATTCGTTAATCCTGAAAATCCCGAATCATTATTAAAAATGAGGCTCGGAAAAGTATCCGATGCTGCAGCCGGAGTAACCGGGGTTAAAGTCGCCGTTCAACATGTGTTTTCAGAAATGGGTCCTGCCCGCGGATTGAAAGCCTTATTTAATTTGAACCAAAAAGGCGGTGTGGATTGTCCGAGTTGTGCATGGCCCGATCCCGATGACGATCGATCGGTAATCGGCGAATATTGTGAAAATGGAGCCAAAGCAATCGCAGAAGAGGCTACAAGTAAAAAGTTAACGGCCACTTTCTTTAAAGAGAATTCCGTTGCAGATTTGTCAACCTTAAATGATTATGAAATAGGTAAAAAAGGCCGACTTGCGGAGCCCATGTATTTGCCTGAAGGCGGAACTCATTACGAACCCATTTCTTGGGAAAAGGCATTTCAAAAAATTGCCGAACATCTCAAGGCCTGTAAAGACCCTAATGAGGCTGTTTTTTATACATCTGGAAGAACCAGCAACGAGGCTGCTTTCTTATATCAATTGTTTGTTCGACAATTCGGAACCAACAATTTACCTGACTGCAGTAACATGTGTCATGAATCTTCCGGTGTGGCATTGGGAGAATCTTTGGGTATAGGGAAAGGCAGCGTTAAACTTGAAGATTTTTATGAGTCCGAAGTCATATTCATAATTGGCCAGAATCCAGGAACCAATCATCCCAGAATGTTGAGCGCTTTGCAAAAAGCCAAAGAAAACGGGGCCATTATTATTTCGGTAAATCCACTTCCGGAAACGGGCTTGGTAGCGTTCAAAGATCCACAATCCTTAAAAGGAGCTTTGGGTATCAAAGCAAGATTGACGGATATATTTTTACAGGTACGTATCAACGGAGATTTGGCATTGTTACAGGCAATTTCTCATTTGCTTATGGCAGAAGAGGAAGCCGCGCCAGGATCGGTTTGGGACCATGGGTTTATTGCGGACAAAACACAAGGTTTTATCGATTGGGAATCGCATATCAAATCAAAGAATTTAGACTTTTTGGTTGAGCAATCGGGAATCTCTTTAGATCAAATCAAGGAAACCGTTGCGGCCATTAAAAATAAAAAGAAAATAATTGCATGTTGGGCAATGGGTTTGACCCAACATAGGAATGCAGTAGATACCATAAAAGAAGTCGTTAATTTACTGATTGCTAAAGGCAGTATTGGGAAGCCTGGAGCGGGTACATGTCCTGTTCGAGGCCATTCCAATGTACAAGGCGATAGAACTATGGGTATCTACGAAAAGCCTTCAAAAGTCTTTCTCGATAATTTACAGCGCGTATTTGAGTTCGAACCACCGCGCGAGCACGGTTACGATGTAGTCGATTGTATTAAAGCTATGCACGAGGGGAAGGTTCGTGTATTTTTTGCTATGGGAGGGAACTTCCTTTCAGCCACTCCGGATACTTTGTATACGGCCGAGGCCTTAGAAAACACAGAACTTACTGTTCAAGTTTCAACGAAACTGAACCGAAGTCACCTAATCACAGGTAAGGAAGCCCTAATATTGCCCTGTTACGGTAGAACAGATCAAGACTATCTTAATGGAGAGTTGCAGTTTGTAACCACAGAAAATTCTATGGGAGTTATTCAAATGTCTAAAGGTGTTTTAAAACCCGTAAGCGACAATTTGAAGAGCGAACCCATGATAGTTGCCGAAATGGCAAAAGCTTACTTTGGTTCCGACTCAGTAGTGAATTGGGAGCGTTACACAGAGCACTACGACCGCATTCGTTGGGATATAGAACGGTGTATACCCGGCTTTGATTTATACAACGATAGAGTACGACTACCGGGTGGATTTTATCTTCCCAACAGTTCTAGAGAAGGTAATTTTGATAATACAGCAACCGGAAAGGCGAATTTCAATATGGCGGATGTAGAACCGATAGTTTTGAAGGAAGGGGAATTGATGATGCAAACACTGCGAAGCCACGATCAATTCAATACCACCATCTACGGTCTTGATGATCGATATCGAGGAATTTCAAACGAAAGACGGGTAATCTTTATGAATGAGGCCGATATCAATACTTTCGGATTTAAAGCAGGAGATCGGGTGGATCTATTTAACGATCACGGAGGAAGAGAGCGGATAGCGCGAAATTTCATAATAGTACCTTTTAGCATTCCAGAAGGATGCACAGCAACCTACTTCCCTGAAGCGAATGTTTTGGTGCCCATTGATAGTGTTGCCAAAAAGAGTAATACTCCTACGAGTAAAATGGTAATTCTTCGATTGCGAAAACACGAAGAGCCGGTGTTGGCTTAAATTCTATGAATATTTGCTGAAAGTAAGGAACTTTTCGACGCATTTTAGTGTCTTAGAGGTACCATTGGTGTAAACTCAATCGCACTATAACTAACTTTGCAAAACTTTGAACTCAACCGAATACCATCGAGAAGGAATTCTCCAATCGCGCATTTCTCCTTTCAAATATTGGATAGGTTTCATCTTTTTATTACTTGTATTCCCCCTAAAAGCGCAAGAATATTGTGGCTATCCGGAAGTCTATAAATTAACCAACATTACATTAGACACGTCTGAACGAGCTAAGCATAAAGTTACAGATGTAATTCAAAATCAAGTGGGAGTTTGGACATTGGGATATGTGAATTCCTCCGTTTCAGCTGATGATTTAAACGGTTTACTACTTACGAGATTTAACGATACGGGTAAATTGGAATGGCATTTGCGTTTGGATGCCAATCCAGATAGCAATTTTATCCCCAAATTTACCTCAACCGATGATCAAGGAGTGGTAATTATTGGTAATAAGGTAAAATCGAATAATTTAACAGTGCCTTGGATAGCCAATGTAAGCCCATCAGGGACCTTGCGTTGGATGCGCGAACTCGATCAGATTCCGGGAGTTCCAGGATCCGCAGCTTTTTATAATGTAGAAGTTAAATACAACGGAGAAATTTGGGCAGTCGGAGGTGGCGGAGTCAATGGAATCATCATGCCAATTTTTGTACGTTTTAATCGATTTGGTAATGTGATTGATTGTCGTGCGTTTATTGAACCTACCCAAACTTTGCCATTTGTAACCCGTTGGCATCATTACAAGGATATCATACCATGGGGTAATTGGGGAAATCAAGTCCTAATTGCCGGAGAATATCAAAGTCCTGATAATTTAAACCCAACTCAAAATACCAATTTTCAACCTGTAATTTCATTATTCGATAGCATAGGTGGATTTGTAAAGAATATATTTCTGCAATCCGAACTTTCATCGTTCCGTTATCGAGTTAACGAAGTGGTACGTTCTACGCGACATCCTTCTCGTGCATTCTTAGTTGGGGAGTTTCGCGATGTGGCTACGAATTCAAAAAGTAAATTATGGGCTGCCTGTGTGGATGTCGATAAAGACTCTGTTCTTTGGCAAAATACCTACGATACTATCGAATCATGGGCCCAAAGAGCCTATTTCGATCGCGATAAACTCATGGTATTATATAAAGCGGTGCGTATCGATGGCATTATTGCCGATGGTATTATGCAGTTAGATTCGTTAGGCAATTGGGAGTTTGTGCACCATATGAAAGTAGGCGATAAAGCTGATTTTTCAGATTTTCAATTCAAACAAATCAGAAGCAGTTACCCCCTTCGAGATGGAGGCTTGGTGATTGCGGGTAATACATCAACCCTCGATACAGCCCATTTGGTTATGGCTTGGACCAAACCCTGCGATCCAGACTTTTGCACCAATATTGCGTACTCCGTAAAATCAAAAAAAGCAACGGGATTGTTAAAAAGACCGACCAAAGGCCATTCTGAAATAAATTTAAATACAACCAATATAACGGCGACTCAAAGTCAATTGCCGCAATGGGATCAAAGCATCAGCTGTCGCTTTTGCCCTATGCCGGTGATCAATGTGTCGGATGTGATCTTATGTGATTTTCCGTTGTTTCACGCTCAAGACGTATGGGATATATATTCCGATGTGACTTGGAATGATGGCGATAATGCCAAGTATAAGACATTTGATAAAGTTGGCTTGTTTTGGCTTACCAAGCAAAATGCCTGTGGAATTGTGCGCGATACTTTCCGTATTTCTAAAGAAAACAGACCGGTTAAGGTTTTGAATGATAATGAATATTTCTGTCGCGGTCGATTGTTTACCTTAAAAGGTACGCAGCCCAATCCAGGCACCTTCTTTTACCAATGGTCAGATGGTAGCAATGGTGCTGAAAAAAATGTATATGAAACCGTTACACTAAGCTTAACCACCACATCTCCCGGTTGTGGCTCAAGGACGGATTTTGTGAATGTATATCAAGCCAATTGCGATTGTGAAATCTGTGTCCCTAATGCCTTTACACCTTACAATTCAGACGGTAAAAACGACGAATGGATGCCTAGAACGGATTGTAAATATGCCAATTGCAAGATCAAGGAAGGTCATTATACCATCTACAATCGCTGGGGAGAGAAAATTGCCGAAAATCCAGTGGATGTGGCTTGGAATGGAAAAGATCCAAATGGAGAATTTGTTCCTCGTGGCGTATACGTTTATAACATTAAAATAATCTTCGACGAATCGGTTGAAGGAAACCGAATTATCAATGAAAGCGGAGATATAACGGTTTACTAATTAAATACTGAAGATAAAAAAATGCCGTTGCATCAGCAACGGCATTTTTTTATTGGATTTATCCGGGATTATCCCATCCTAAAATTACCCATTTATTTTACGAAAACCTCGATAGAGGTGCTAAGCTTACTTCCATAGCTTGAGTGCGCTCCATCGGCAAATTGCAAAGCAATTTTTGTTTTTCCTTTAGGCAATTCTAACGTATCAGCTGTTTGACCTTTGCCATAGTGGATATGTCTGTCGTTTGCGGGAACTACATCTCCTGTTGGAATAGAGTCGTTTCCGATAAGTAAGTGGTGATGACCCGTACCAGGGGTTAATTCACCAGCAGGCTTTACAATCATACCTTCTACGCCGAATTCTAAGGCAACTGGATTGGTAACGGTATCTCCGTTGTTTAGGTTAACAAAGAATACGCGGCCTTCAGCAGGTTGCATTTCTGCGGGTGATTTACTTGCGTGGTTATGGCCAGCATGTTCATCGCTAGCTGGAGTTTCTGTTGGATTTGAACCACATGAAATTACACTCAAGGCAATAATCCCACCTAAAACAAAATTTGATATTTTAATATTAGTCTTCATTTTATGCAAAGTTATCGTTTGACACTTGGATAAACAACGAAGAGGTTTTAAGTTTGTTTGAACAAATTTATGAGTGAGAAACATATTGAATTGATCATGGCACCACCAGAGCCTCATTTTGTTGGCGACGGTTTTCGTGTTCATACGTTTATACCGAGTAGTTACCGAGTAGATATGCATAGAACCAATCCATTTATCATGATGGATTATAATTCAAAGCATTATTTTTCACCAACCCAAACACCTCGTGGGGTTGGGGTGCATCCGCATCGTGGATTCGAGACGGTTACCATTGCCTACAAGGGCAGAGTGGCGCATCACGACAGCAGTGGTGGTGGTGGCGTAATTGGTGAGGGCGATGTTCAATGGATGACGGCAGCTTCTGGTGTTTTGCATAAAGAATATCACGAAGAAAAATTCAGTCAAGAAGGAGGAGAGTTTCAAATGGTTCAGCTTTGGGTCAATCTTCCAGCCAAGGATAAAATGTCGAATCCTAAATATCAGGCGATCAGCAACGATAAAATGGCTCGAATTCCGGTTGGAGATAACAGTGATTCTTTCATTGAGCTGATAGCCGGTTCCTACAACGGAGTTTCAGGTCCTGCTGATACATTTACGCCCTTGCACATGTCGAATGCAAAGTTGAAAGCTGGAACTTCGGCTAAATACGCTTTTCCCGACTCGCACAGCACCTGTTTGGTGGCTATCGAAGGAAATATTACGGTAAACGGATCTTCGGTGAATCAAGATCATTTTTGTTTATTCGATCGCAAAGGAGAAGAATTTGAAATTAAGGCAGATACAGACGCTATTGTCCTTGTTTTGTCCGGTGAACCCATACCCGAACCTATAGCGGCACACGGACCTTTTGTTATGAATTCAAGAGATGAACTTGTTCAAGCCTTCAACGATTTCAATGAGGGTAAATTCGGTGAATTGGCCGATTGATTGGGTTGGTTTTCCTGTTGTGGGTGTGTAAGATTTTCAATCACAGTTATTTGGCCATACCAATGAAGGCCAAATTATACGGTGAAGAAGATTAAAAATGATTGGATATAACCGTGGGGAGTGCATCGTATTTGGAAAAAGACCTGCACTTTGGTCTAGCTTAATCGCAGCCATCGCCCAAGCCTTTCCTTCTTCGTAATATCATTTTCGCGGGGCCAATACGATTGGGTTCTCAAAATTCAACCCTAAATTGCACATGCAATGGCCGTTACACGCATCCCACATACGATTCGTCGGGTATTTTCACCTATCATCGTAATGATAATGGGCGCATTTTTGGCCTACTTCGTTTATGTACATCGTGTGGATGTACCTGCAGAAGGCGATTTAGGTTGTTTTATGGCCATCGCGCAGCAAATCCGTTCGGGATCTTGGCTGTATGATGGGGTATGGGATAACAAAGCACCGGGGGTGTTTTTACTACACGCCGCCGCCCAAATGCTGACCCAAAGTCCAGATTATCCGCTATTTATTACGGTTTTTCTTCTGCTGTTTCTCGGAGCAAGTATCGCCTATCGTTTCCGCAGCATACATCCTTTAATGGTTTTGCTAATAGGTTTGCCAATTGCATATTGGTACCTCCAATTGTTGCTTTTTTGGGAAGTGAGTTACATCGGTGGTTTCACGGAAGAGTGGGGCCTGATCTTGCTGATATCGGCCTGGCTTTGGTTCGATGCTGGGGTAAATCGAAGCACATTAATAGTTTCAGGACTGTTATTCGGAGCCGCCATTTTAATCAAAGAACCCTTTGCTCTGTTTTATCCCGTGTTCTTGATGAGCGGCAGTTACCGTTCGCTATGGCTTCCCCTGAAAAGAAATATATGGCACGTATGCGTTACTTTGCCTTGGCTCATTTTCGCCGGAATTTATCTCATCACGGGTCGGTTCCATTTTTTAATGGAATACCTGCAGGGCGCTTTTTTATACTCTACAGAAGGGAAATCAGATCTAGAACACGTTTACGAACGTTTTGAGATGCTCAAACAATTCTTTAATCCGTATTTGATCGAAAAATGGTCGATTTTTGTTTGGGGCCTGTGCTTGGTTTTACTGCGTTTTTTGTGGCTCCTTTATAGGCGCTATCGTTTTCAAGAAACGCATGCGAATGGTGCATGGTTTGCCGCTTGGGTGCCTGCAGCTCTTGCCGCAGCCGTCTTTTTATCACTTGGTGCACACTCTTATTTGCATTATGGGATACCCTTATTAGCCGTTTTGGCTCTGGGAGCGGTATTGTTAGTTTGGGATATGGGCAGCTGGTTTTCAGGACCTATTTGGAAGCCCTTGCGTTATGTCTTTATGGTAGGTTTGATAGGGATTTTCACGTGGCATTATGTGCACTTGAATCGCCCCAATAAAGAACTCATGAAAGGTTCGAAAAGGGAGCAAGAAACCCTTTCATCGAAGTTGAAAAGCGGAGAGAATGTGTATTTCGATTCCGAAAATACAGGACGTTTCTATTTTTACAGCCAATCTCAGAACGATCTGCGTTACCGAGTACCCTATTATACCTATTTTTATTATCCGCCCAACAACCACCGAAGTGACGTAGTGGCGCATCGCGAGCGTTTCAAACAGGATTTTTTACGCAGCATGCCTAAATATATTGTTTCTGAATCGGCCACAGATTCAGCCCAGGTGTTTCGGTTTACTCAGTTAATGCCGTTTATTACGGAGAATTATGCCTTGATTGATTCCTTTTCTTTCGGCTCGAAGCACCATTACATTAGGAGGAAGAGAAATTGAACGTTTACCGTTATCTAGCGAAAATTTATCCGCTTATCGATCGTTGGGCGATGCCTTCCAAAGTCGAATTAAGCGATCTGATTCAAGGGCAAAAACCTGGCCTTCTGCTCGATATTGGTTGTGGATCCGCCTCTATTTGGCCGTTGTGGTTTCCACATGAATGCTGGGGAATCGAT
>CALSSY010000014.1 GCA_943789135.1 uncultured Bacteroidia bacterium | reverse complement strand
CGATTATAGAAGGCTTGGGGCCAAAGTGCAGAATCAATACCGAAGAAATTTTTGGCCCAGTAATAAGTTTATTACCATTTAAAGATGAAGAGGAAGCCTTGCAAATAGCAAATGCAACGGAATACGGGTTGGCGGCTACAATATGGACGGAAAACCTAACAAGGGCTCATCGCTTAGCTGCAAATCTGGAGTTTGGAATTGTTTGGATCAACTGTTGGTTGTTACGCGATCTAAGAACTCCGTTTGGGGGCGCCAAAAGCTCAGGTGTTGGCCGCGAAGGCGGTTGGGAGGCCATGCGTTTCTTTACCGAGCCTAAAAATGTTTGCATAGCGCTGTCTTAAGGTTTGTCATACTTTCTTTCTACCTTTGTAATATGTTTGAAAATAGCGATCGCACGGAGTTAACGGCTTTAGGCGAATTTGGGTTGATAGACCATTTGTCACAGCATTTTCCCAATAAAGTAGATTCTACAATTTTGGGTATCGGGGACGATGCCGCGGTGATTAAATTGGGAAGTAAATACCTGGCAATTAGTACCGATATGATGGTTGAAGGCGTGCATTTTGACCTCACTTATACACCCTTGAAGCATTTAGGATACAAAGCGGTTACAAGTAATTTAAGTGATATCTGTGCGATGAATGGCTTGCCCAAACAAATAACGGTTTCACTCGCATTTAGCAATCGCTTTTCATTGGAAGCCATTGAAGAATTATACGAAGGCATACGCTTGGCATGTGAGAAATACGAAATTGATCTCATTGGCGGAGATACGAGTACGTCGCGCAGCGGTTTGATGATTTCAGTAACCGCGATTGGTGAGGTATCTCAAAAGAAAATCACCAAGAGATCCGGTGCAAAGTCTGGCGATTTATTGGTTTTAAGTGGGGATATTGGCGGCGCGTACATGGGATTGCAAATACTCGAAAGAGAAAAGCGCGTGTTCTTAGAACATAAGCAAATGCAACCCGATTTGGAGCCTTATGATTATATCGTAGGTCGTCAATTAAAACCTGAAGCGCGATTGGACGTAATCAAGATTCTCGATGAACTGGAAATTGTTCCTACATCTATGATGGATGTAAGCGATGGTGTTGCATCTGAGTTGCATCATTTAGGTAAAGCTTCAGGCGTGGGATTTGAGGTGTACGAAGATAAAATTCCTTTAGATCAACAAACCTTAGATACGGCATTGTCATTCAATTTAAACCCAAGTATTGCAGCTTTGAATGGGGGAGAAGATTATGAATTGCTATTTACCGTAGATCAAAAACACTACGACAAACTTAAAAATCATTTAGACTTCAGCATTATAGGGCATGCAACAGAGTCAGCGGGCAAATACGTACTCAATACCCGTGCGGGCAATTCCTTTGATATTAAGGCACAGGGTTGGAATCATTTAACAGATAATCAATAAAATGAGTTATAGAACGCATCATTGTGGCGCTTTGCGCTTGGAGCATGTAGGTGACAACGGTTACCTTATCGGGGTGGGTGGCTAAGGCCCGATTGATGGGTAGCATGGCATTCGTAGATCTAAGAGATAGATACGGTATTACGCAATTGTCCTTCAATGAGGAAGAAAATCCCGAAATGTTGAATATTGCGTCTGAATTGGGACGTGAATACGTCATACAAGCTACAGGGATTGGTTGCCGAGCGAAGTAGTAAAAATAAGCAGATCCCAACGGGTGAGATTGAAATAAAAGTAACAGGTCTTACCATATTAAACGAAGCGGCTACGCCACCATTTACAATCGAAAACGAGTCCGATGGCGGTGATGAATTGCGAATGCAATACCGATATTTGGATATACGCAGAAATCCTGTTAGGGATAACCTAATGCTTCGACACAAACTGGCTCAAGAAATACGTCGTTATTTGTCGGAGAGTGACTTTGTGGAGGTAGAAACTCCGGTACTTATAAAGTCAACTCCAGAAGGAGCACGAGATTTTGTGGTGCCAAGTAGATTGAATCCAGGGCAATGGTATGCCTTACCCCAGAGTCCTCAAACCTTCAAGCAGCTTCTCATGGTAGCCGGAATGGATCGGTATTTTCAGATTGTGAAATGTTTCCGTGATGAAGATTTGCGTGCAGACCGTCAGCCGGAGTTTACGCAAATTGACTGCGAATTGAGCTTCGTTGATCGCGAAGATATTCTGAATTTATTTGAAGGCATGACCCGCCATTTATTTAAAGAGACAAAGAATATTGAATTGGAAAGTTTTCCGCGGATGGCATTCGCCGATGCTATGAAATATTACGGTAGCGATAAGCCAGATATTCGATTTGATATGCGATTTGTAGAATTAAAATCGGAAGATGTTGATTTGGTTTCAGGTAAAGGTTTTCCTGTTTTCGATAATGCAGAAGCCGTAATTGGAATTAAAGTTGATGGGGCAGCTACCTATACGCGTAAACAGATTGATGCCATAACGGACTTCGTTAAAAAACCACAGATTGGTGCCACTGGAATGATTTATTTCCGACATGAAAG
The DNA here is from genome assembly GCA_943789135.1 of uncultured Bacteroidia bacterium. GTDB lineage: Bacteria > Bacteroidota > Bacteroidia > NS11-12g > UBA955 > VMCP01. Next base: position 72,696 of record CALSSY010000014.1, on the reverse strand, counting down.
TGATGGAAATTTGAAATCATCTGTAGATAAATTTTACGACGCTGAGGCTCTATCAAAATGGAGTGAAGCTTTTTCAACTGTAGAGGGTGATTTAGTGTTAATTCTAGCTGGAGATTTGAATAAGGTCAGAAAGCAATTGAACGAACTGAGATTACACGTTGCCGACTTGCAAGGTTTGCGCGATAAGAATCAATTTGCCCCATTATGGGTGGTTGATTTTCCTTTGTTGGAATGGGATGAAGAAAATGGCAGGTTCCATGCCATGCACCATCCATTCACAAGCCCACTTCTGGAAGATCGGGATAAGATGAATCAAATCCGAAGGATGTAAAGGCAAATGCCTACGATTTGGTTATCAACGGAGTTGAAATCGGAGGTGGTTCCATCCGTATTCATGACCGTGAATTGCAACAAGAAATGTTCGAATTGCTTGGATTTACGCGGAAGAGGCCGAGGCTCAGTTCGGATTTTTAATGAATGCATTCAAATACGGTGCTCCACCACATGGAGGTATCGCATTAGGTTTTGATCGTTTGTGCAGCATGTTTGGAGGTAGCGATAGCATACGTGACTTCATTGCCTTCCCGAAAAATAATAACGGTAGAGATGTAATGATCGATGCACCAAGCGCGTTAACACGAGAACAACTTGAGGATTTGGATATCCATTCTAAAGAATAATTTTTAAATGATCAAGGAAACAGGCAAGTCTAATTTTAGGCTTGCTTGTTTGCATTTAAAGCGTAAAGGCCGCAATAATTCTGGGCAAGAGAATATAGGCACCTACAATAATAGCAATGGTCGAAGCTACTAAGGTAGCCGCTGCTGCCATGTCTTTTGCTTTTCCTACAAAGTCAATCTTACCGGGATGCAATCCGTCTAGGGCTTTCTCAAGGGCAGTATTCAACGCCTCTGAAACAAAAATAAGGCCCATGGCTATCCATAAAATAGCCCATTCAAAGCGATTCAAGTGTTGTCCGTAATTATCGAGACCAAAACCAACAATCAGCGTGATAATCATACAACCAACAATGATTTGAAAATTACGTTCGGTTTTGATCAAAAGAATCAATCCATTCAGGGCATATTTAAAGGATTGGTAAAATCGTTTCATTTCAACAAATGTAGGTTCAAATTTCAAATATATCGAAAGCGATACAATGAAAAAAGCCCCGCATTGCGGGGCTTTTAATTAGAAGGTGTTTATTTTAATTCGTTTTTCGATTTCCTCTACATCTTGACGGAATTTTTTATCCGTTTCGATTAGATCGTTAACCGTTTGGCAGGCATGGATTACGGTACTGTGATCTCGGCCACCAAAGTAAATACCTATGTTTTTTAGGGATGCTTTGGTTAGGTCTTTCGTGAAGTACATAGCAATTTGACGTGCCTGAACGATTTCACGCTTTCGTGTTTTAGATTTAACCGCCTCAACGGGAATGTTATAGAAATCACAAACCAATTTCTGGATATAATCAATGCTGATTTCACGAGTAGAATTCTTAACGAAATTCTTTACGATTTGTTTGGCTAGATTGATATCTAAATGTTTACGAGTAAGAGAACCTTGAGCTAATAAAGATATAAGGGCGCCTTCAAGTTCACGGATATTGGTATCGATATTGTGTGCCAAGTATTCAACCACATCTTTATGTAGAGTGATTCCGTCTTGGTACATTTTATTTTCTAAAATAGAAACACGAGTGTCAAAATCCGGTGTGTTCAAATCGGCAGATAACCCCCATTTGAATCGACTTAATAAACGCTCGTCCATATTTTTCAAATCTTTAGGAGGACGGTCGCAGGTTAAGATGATTTGTTTGCCGTTTTGATGTAAATGGTTGAAGATTTGGAAGAAGACCTCCTGTGTACGTTCTTTTTTCGCGAAGAACTGAACATCATCAACAATTAATACATCTAAGTATTGGTAGAAATTTACAAATTGATTGTTGTTGCCTTGACGCGCAGAATCAATAAACTGATTGATGAATTTCTCTGCGCTTACAAAAACGACAACCTTTTGTTTGTGTTGTTGCTTTATTAAGTTTCCGATAGCATGCGAAAGGTGCGTTTTGCCTAAGCCGCAACCACCGAAAATCATTAGTGGATTGAAAGCCGTGCCTCCTGGATTGTTGGCGATTGCCAATCCTGCATTACGAGCAAGTTTGTTGCACTCTCCTTCAACGAAGTTGTCGAAGGTATAACGTGGATTCAATTGGCTATCGATATTCATGCGCTTCAAACCTGGAATGATAAAAGGATTTTTTATCGGTGTTTCCATGTTGATAGGCATACCCAACTCATTATTTACTGGTCGTGAAGAATTACCCGTAGGTAGGTTGATTGTAAAGGTTGACGATCGGATGATTGTTCTCAACGATAATTGAGTATTCTAGTTTGGCACTTGGGCCAATTACTTTTTTTAAGGTTTTGTGTAGGATTTGTACATAATGCTCTTCGAGCCATTCGTAGAAAAACTGACTTGGAACCTGAATGGTTAATACCTTGTTTGAAAGTCTAACGGGTTTTATAGGTTCAAACCAAGTTTTAAAGCTTTGAGGGTTGACGTTATCCCGGAAGATTTCGAGGCATTCTTGCCAAATAGATTCGTGAGCTTTTCTTTCCATATAGTTGCTTGTTCCGTTGTGTTCAGTGGTCTGTGAATAACTAAACTTAACTGCTTGATTCACAGAGGCAGTAGTTATTCACATTTGAAGGTGTAAAGAAAGAGAGAAAATTCTCAAAAATCCAATTTATTTTACTTGAAAAATTGAAATTTTTGATTATAGAATTTGGTATTCCCCGAACACATTTCTCATGGTGTCTGCAATTTCTCCAAGCGTGGCATAGCTTTCCACGGATTCGAGAATTTTTGGCATCAGATTTTCTCCATTTTGACAAGCCTGAGATAATTTTTCTAGATTATTTTGGACTTCATTTGAGTTACGTTGATTTTTAATCTGTTGGATTTTTTCGGATTGTTGTTGTCGAATGCTATCATCTATTTTGAATGATGGCGCTTCCCCGGATTCCTCAGTTTGAAATTGATTAACGCCTACAATGATTTGTTCTTTGGATTCCATACTTTTTTGGAATTCATAGGAACTTCTTGCGATTTCTTCTTGCATCCAACCTTTTTCAACTGCCGATACCGCTCCGCCCATTTTGTCGATTTCATTCATAAGGGCTTTGGCATTCTGCACCATTGAGTCGGTTAGTGATTCTACATAATAACTTCCTCCTAATGGATCCACCGTATTTACCACTCCACTTTCGTAACCAATTATTTGTTGGGTTCTCAATGCAATTCTAGCCGCTTTCTCTGTGGGTAAATTTAATGCCTCGTCATATCCATTGGTATGAAGACTTTGAGTACCTCCTAAGACAGCCGATAAAGCTTGTAAAGTAACTCGTGTAATATTGTTTTCAGGTTGTTGTGCGGTTAAGGTGCTTCCTCCTGTTTGGGTATGAAAGCGACACATCATGGCTTTTGGGTCTGTAGCGCCTAAATCTTTCATGATTTGAGCCCATAAAACTCTAGCCGCACGGAATTTTGAAATTTCCTCAAAGAAATCGTTGTGTGCATTGAAAAAGAAAGAAAGTCTTTTCCCAAAAACATTGATGTCCAATCCTTTTTCTATAGCACTTTCTACATAGGCTTTGCCATTAGCCAAAGTAAAGGCTAATTCTTGAACTGCTGTACTTCCTGCCTCTCTAATGTGGTAACCGCTAATGCTGATGGTGTTCCATTTTGGTAATTCTTGACTGCACCATTCGAATATATCCGTAATTATGCGCATACTCGGACGCACGGGATAAATATAGGTACCACGAGCTGCGTATTCCTTCAATAAATCGTTTTGTATGGTTCCTCCAATTTTGGAAAGATCGGCTCCTTGTTTTTTCGCAAGAGCTACGTACATACTTAATAAAGTACTCGCTGTTGCATTTATGGTCATGCTTGTGGTTACATTTTCTAATGTGATTCCATTGAATAGCGTTTCCATATCGGACAAGGAATCAATTGCAACCCCCACTTTGCCCACTTCACCTTCACTCATGGCATGATCGCTATCGTAACCAATTTGTGTCGGCAAGTCAAAAGCAACAGAAAGGCCGGTTGTGCCCTGATTTAATAGGTAATGGTAACGTTTATTGCTTTCTTCAGCTGTGCTAAATCCTGCATATTGACGCATCGTCCAAAGACGTCCGCGGTACATATCTTCTCGTACACCTCTTTTAAAAGGAAACTGTCCTGCAGGAGTATTATCGCCGTTGAATTCGTTGTATATGTTCTGAATCTCTATTCCGCTGCTATTCTTTTTCATATTGACATGATTTAATTAAAGAGTAATTCAATTTCAGATCGGATCATTTGGAGTCCTTTTTCATGAGGGATTTCTCCGCTTTCCTGCATTTTCACAATTAAACTACCCAAAAAGTCCGCTTTTGTTGCATTTTCTGGCAAGGTTTTTTCGGTGGTTTTAATAAAGAGTAAGGTTTGTTCTTTAACCACTTTTAGGGTAGTCCAAGTTTGTGCACTTACATAAACTTGTTGAGACAGATTGTAATTGAATTCTTCATGAATGGCATGTTGCATCATTTCAGAAATTTGCTGAGGACTGCCCGCAGACTTTGTGAATTTTTGAATGAGTGCAGGAATGCTGTTTCTTTCTAATAAAAGAGCCAATCGTTCGTATGCTGCCATTTTGAGTTTTGCAAAATCCTTGTTATTCTGACGTATGATTTCAGATCGTAATGTTTTTTCTAAGTTTTTTGACATGCTGCTGAGCACCACATAGGCTGCGACGATGATTAATACTCCCGTGGCTATAACCATGGCTAGGCTCATGATAAATTGGTTATCCATAGAACTTTTCGACAAAGATAATGGCTTTAACGCACAACCGAAGACACATAAACGCCCGGGTTCATCGAATTCCCTTAAATTTGTATTTATGAATCAGGTAATAGAAACTCAAAACGACAATGTGAAATTGGAGAAGCCACCTATTGGATTTACACCTTCGGCTCTTCAAGAATTACATCGCCTGTATAAAGAACTTGAAGTTACAGATGAAACCGTTTTACGTGTTGGCGTAAAAGGAGGAGGGTGTTCTGGTTTGAGTTATTTATTGGCATTTGATAAAAAAGAAGAAGACGATACGCATTACGAGTTAGAGGGTATTCCTGTTGTGATGAAAAAAGCCCATGTGATGTATGTTTTAGGCATGGAGGTTGATTGGGAAACGGGTTTAAATAACCGTGGCTTTTCCTTCAATAATCCGAATGCTAGCGAGACTTGCGGTTGCGGTCAATCCTTTTCAGCTTAATTCATTGTTAAAGCCCTACCCATGATTATTGTAGAACACATACGGCAGGGCATTAGCTCGTTAAAGTCACACCGTTTACGGGCGGTGATTACTGCTTCTATCATTGCAATTGGAATAACAGCTCTGGTTGGAATTCTTACTTCTATTGATGCAATGGGAAACGCCATTACCAAAACCATGACCCGTTTTGGTGCCAGAAGTTTTACCATTACCAATAATATTAGTGTTTCTAAATACGGCAGACGAAACTCATACGAAGAGTTAACTTATGCCCAAGCCAGTCAGTTTAGAAATTTATTTGATAATTCAGCCACAACCTCATTTGCAATTAATGCGGGTTTTAATTCTCGTTTGCGTTTTAACAGCGTTGAAACCAATCCCAATATTCGAGTGCTTGGGGTTGATGAAAACTATCTTACAGTTTCGAGTTTTGAATTGTCTGGGGGGCGAAATTTTACACCTGAAGATATCCACCTTGGAATGCCTTGGGTGATTTTGGGTTCAGATGTTTTGGTTCAACTTTTTGGAGTTGATATCACCCCTGGTATGAGTATTGGTAAAGAAGTTTCTATCGATGGAGTGCCTTTCAGGGTTATCGGAGAGTTATCTAAAAAGGGATCGAGCTTTGGAATGTCAGGCGGAGATAGACAGGTTTTTATTGGCATACAAAAAGCACGTCAAGTATTTACCCAAGCACAGAACAACGTTACCATTACAGTATTAAGTGATAACGTCGAAAACTTGGATGCGGATATGATTCAGGCTCAAAATGTGCTTCGAAGGGTTCGGAGACTGCGGCCTACAGATCCACCCAACTTCACTATGACACGAAGCGACGCACTTGCAAACGATGTGAAAAAACAATTGTCAATGGTTTCAGGTGTGGGCGTATTAATCGGAATCATAACCCTCTTGGGTGCCGCTGTGAGCTTAATGAATATTATGCTCGTTTCTGTAACCGAACGAACTAAGGAAATTGGGTTGCGAAAATCATTAGGCGCAACTTCCGTAGGAATAAGAAATCAGTTTTTAATAGAAGCCTTGGTGATTTGTCAAATCGGAGGAATAGCGGGTATTATTCTAGGAATAAGTTTAGGTAATGCCGTTGGCTATTTTCTAGGAAGTGGTTTTATAGCTCCATGGTTCTGGATTTTTGTGGCTTTAATTGTTTCTCTGTTTGTAGGACTCGTAGCGGGAATATACCCAGCCAATAAAGCAGCTAAATTAAATCCTATAGAAGCATTAAGGCACGATGGGTAACATCGTGCCTTAATGCATTTTCCCGATTTGGGTAATTGGTGTATTATGCCAAAAATGGCAACTTGGTTACAACCGATTTTAATAATTTTCCTCTTACTTCGATAAAGATTTCAGACCCTGCTTTGGCATGTGCGGATTCAACATATCCCATTCCAATGGCTTGAGATAAAGTAGGGCTCATGGTTCCGCTGGTAACTTCGCCAATCACGGTTCCGTCTGCGGTGCAGATAGGGTAGTGTTGACGGGGAATTCCTCTGTCTTGAAGTACGAAACCGACCAATTTTTTGGTGGGTTTGTTTTCTTTAATATTCAAATGGTACTCGTGATTATTGAAAGGGTTTTTGAATTTCGTGATCCAACCTAAACCGGCCTCAATTGGAGATGTGGTATCGTTGATATCGTTGCCATACAAACAGAATCCTTTTTCAAGGCGCAAGGTATCGCGCGCTCCCAAACCACAAGGCATAATTTCGAACTCTTTACCGGCTTCAAAAACGGCGTTCCAAACAGCTAGTGCATTTTCATTTGACACGTACAATTCAAAACCGCCTGCACCTGTATATCCAGTATTGGAAATTATCGCATCGCAACCTGCAATTTTACCTTCTTCAAAGGCGTAATACGGAATGGTATCTAATGGCGTTTCGGTGATTTTTTGGATGACCTTAATGGCATTAGGACCTTGAACGGCAAGTAAGAGAAAAATCATCGGAATGATTTGTGATTTCTGCACCGAAATTTTTGTTGATTTCATGCATCCAATTCAAGTCTTTGTCGATGTTCGACGCGTTAATTACCAATAGGTATTTCTCGGAAGAAAAACGGTAAACCAATAAATCGTCTACAATGCCGCCGTCGTTATTGGGCATGCAAGAATATTGCACTTTGCCATCTACGAGGGCACTTACATCATTGCTGGTAAGGTATTCTACAAAATCGTAGGCTTTGGGACCTGTTACAAAGACTTCCCCCATATGGCTTACATCAAAAACGCCCACGCTGTTGCGCACGGCATGGTGTTCTTGTATTAAGTTGGTGTATAAAACCGGCATGTCGTATCCGGCAAAGGGTACCATTTTGGCGCCCAAATCGCGGTGCGTTTGGGTCAAGGCGGTGGTCTTCAACAATTCTCCTTGTGTCATGTTTGCAAATGTACGAAAAACACGTGAGGCTCTCTTATGTTTGACGAAATGTTAAAAGCGAAGTTATTGTGATTGGTAATGCTTATTTCTGACTTAGTTAACGCGATAGGGGAAAGCAACTTCCACATCGGTTTCGCCAATATCACAGGATCCATTTTTTATATTAGGTTGGTGTTTCAAGGATACCATCATCCCGCTTGTATGGGGGAAAAGCCCTTTCCAAGTAGTATTTATTCCCAATTCTCGGTTTTGTGGGTCAAAGTCGGTTCTTTTTAACTCTAAATGAACAACAGTGGCAAGACTTAAATTGGTATAGCAAATTAAATGATCGTTGGCTTCTTTTAGGATTTCAGTATTGACTTCTTCTTTTTCACCATCGTTGATATGATAGAATTTAGCCGTAACTTCATAGACAGAATCTTTCACCAAAAATATGGTATCGGATAAAATGGGGTCATTGCCGCCAATGCCGTCTTCATCGGACCACATTACAGAAAAATTCAGCGCCGTATCGCTTAGGATGTTTGAACTCAAGTTCAATTGCATTAATAAGTTCGCCTTCGTCGTGTTTGTGATCGTCATCATGATCGTCGCAGGCATTGAAAAGCAGAGCTGCTTGCCATTAATGCCCAAAGCAGGGATTTTTGGATATGTTTTTTTCATATTATTTGATTGTTGTTTATGAAATTGTTTTATTAATGTTTTTCATGCTTGCGGTGGTGATGGAGGTTGGCGGTAATTTGCAGGCTGATATTGCGACCCGCCTGCGGAGTGAAATACCGGAATCTATCAAGATAGTCGCGGTATTCGGTGTTGAAACAATTTTGTATGCCGAGTTTGATTCGTAAATCGATTGATTTTAGGAGTCCTGGACTCTGAACAAAGGCATCGGTTAGGAAATAACCAGGAGGTGGGGCCATTAAATCGGTACCCTCGGTGAAAAAGAGGGTAGGAGCCACGGCGCTTTGTCGGAGGGTTACTTGCCATTTATTCCAATAATGTTGCCATTGAATGCGGGCGCTGAGCGGCGGGATTTGGGTGGGGTATCGATTCGGATTCCAAATACGACCCCAGATGGCATCGCCGCTGATTTCTAAATTTCCTTGTGAGTAACTGCGAATCCAGATTAGATTCATACCGGCGATGGTGCTGGGTAAGGATTCATATATATAATAGGGAAACGCACCGCGAATGGTAAGTAAGGGCGTTGCCTGTGGGTTTAAATGGATGTAATTATTAGAATGAAGCGCATAAACATTGCTGCGCCAAGAGTTTACGTTGCCTCTGTATTGGTATTCCCAATCTATTTTAAGTCCGCGTTCCATGGGCAACAGCGCATTTCCTTCTTCATAGCTTGCACTTCCGTGATGCACACCAGCGCTGAAGCGTTCATTAACGGATGGGGCTCTATTCCCTAAAGAAATATGAAATTCATTTTTTTGAATTCGTTGGTTCCAAATTAAGGAGTAGGCTGCTGATACGCCTCCAAAAGTTTCTAATTGGGCGGTATTTTTTATTTGTGCTTGACGCTGTGTAAAGTCGTACCTCAGGGCTATATTTTGATTGATTTTGGTTTTTTTTGATGGTATTTTTACATTTAAAAAGGCTGCAGCATCATTTCCACGATAGGATGGCGCTAAATAAAACCCACCCCAATCTTGGTTGCGATATTCGTGTTGCACTCCCCATTGCGCATTCCAAGAGCCTAATTGTATCGACTGGTGCAAATAGATTTGAAGGCTGTGTACCCAAATGTTTAATTGAGGAAAATCGAGTTGTGAATTCCGGTGAGGATCAAATTCTTTGCGTTGGTTTCTTTGGTATCCCAGTTTAAAATTTATTCCTCCGGGGGAAATTGCCTTACGTTCCCAACTGATGCGCGTGTGTGTGGCTTCTTGTCGCGGTTTTCCGATGACGCGAGAATTTGTGTTACTTATTATCAGGGGTATCGTTGCGTTGATGGCATTGTCTAAATCGGTAGTGTTACCAATGTGACTTCCTAAATAAATTCCCCCAATAAAATTAAAATAAGATGCATCTATAAAGTGAATGGCTTTTTTCGTTTTTTGACTGATACCCGTATAGAGGCTGCTTTCTTGGTAGGCCGTATTAGGCAGAATTCCATTGGGGATGGAATAATCGCCCGCGTTTTGATGTTGCGCACTGAGGTAGAAGCCATTTGATTCTTTATCGCCGCCTTGGGAATAGGTTACGCCGCTTTGCCAAGATTTAGAGTTGCTTTGGTATCCAGCGGAAATTTCTGCATTGTTTTCAAACGCATGGTATTGAGGTCGGTAGGATATTTCGAGGAAGTTGCCCCAACCGTCGGCACTGCGTTTAAGGGCTTCGGTTCCTTTCGCAATGGTGATTTCCTGAGCCCCGAGGCGACCTAATTCTGGAGCGTGATCGCTGCCCCAGGCTTGTCCTTGAATTCGCAATCCATCTTGAAATAAAGGCAGTCGCAATCCGGTAAGTCCTTGCAGCATGGGTTTTTGAATGCTATTTCCGGTACGTTGCAATCGTACCATGGGAATTTCGGCGAGTTGTTCACTGATGCTGCTAGAATGGGTTATGGGCAATTGGGCTATATGCAGGTGATCGGCGGCAATATGAATATTATGTTGAATAATATGGGTTTCTGCAAGTACCGAGATAGAGTCAATTTCCCAAGTAATAATTTGGATTTCTTTTTGAGTGGAAATGGGTTGGTGCTGGTGGATACCATTGAACCATATATCCAATTCATAACGGGTATTACACAATTTTGTAAAATGTGCAAATCCTTGTGCATCTGTTTTTTGCAAAATATGCAAATCTTCTATGAATACCTCGGCCTGAATAATGGGCTGTAGGGTGTGGTTCAAAATTTGAACATGGATTACTTGGTCGCAAACTTTGGTCTGCGCGAACAGGGCATTGTGGTATACGGGTATTAGGATAAACGCACCGATAAACAGTACTTTTTTAAGCCATTTTTTCATAAGTGTAATGTTGCGGTTTGATAAATCGGATTATCCGATTGTTTCCGGAAGCATTACACGTTGGGTGGCGATTTGTTTTTTGAATGGGGAGCCCATGTAAAGGTTGGGCTGCAAAGGGTAAGCGAGATTAATAATTTGCTGTTACCCGAAAATGGGGTAAGTTGACAAGTTAGGGGAGATTCGGCTAAGGGAACGTAAAAGTCACAAATAGGACAATCTTCTTCAACGGAGCTGTGCGCTCCGTTTTGAGAGGTTTTATGAACCTCAAATTGGGAATGTTTGGAATGTGCGTCGTGGTGGGTGTGATTCACAGAAAGCTGCCAAAGTGAGAAGCAGCTTAGCAGGAATAACGCTATGTACGACTTAGATTTCAAGTTTATGCCATTTCTTGCAATTGTTGGGTCATTACCCTCAATTCGTCGCGATTCAACTCATTGTCGCTTTTCACGCACAAACTGATAAAGAAAATCAAGTTGTCGGTAGCACTTTCAATTTCTTCCGCCAATGGAATTTCAAAACCATTGTTGGCTTCGATATGCTGCCATAACAAACGCAAAGAACGTGTGATAAGCGGGTCATTTTCTGCTTTTGCCAATTCTCTTACTTCTTGTAAAGGAGCTATCATAGCCGCACTAATACCGGTATTTTCAACTTCGCTGATAAGCTTTTTTAGGATTTCGTTTCCTTTTGGATTGCGCATGTGTCTTAAAATTAATTTGCAAAATTACATATTTTAATCAGGTGTTGCAACGACGATTTTCGCTTTTGGGGATTTTCGTGTTGCGTAAAATGTAGCAATCAGAACCACCATTATCCATACAACTTTCATTAAGCTAACAGAATCTGTTTGAAGTATGAATGCAATAATAGTGGCCAATAGGGGTTGTAAGTAAATGTAAATTCCAGTGAGCGTGGGACCAGCGATTTTTACGGCATATGCATTCATGAAATAAACGAGAAAACTCATTACGACCAATATGTAAATAATTTTACCCCAAATGGGATTGGGAATGGCATTGAAATTGGCGCTCATTAATGCAGGAATACCCAACGGGGTTATGAATAGAAAACCAAACGAGAATGTCCATTTATTTAATGTAATCGGCGGATAAATAGCGGTGAGTTTTTTAATTCTCACCAAATATATAGCATAAAATATGGCATTGATCAGTACAAGTAAATCGCCAATTTGGGTTTCTCTTGTGAACGTATTGTTGTTTTCAGTGAGCAGTTTGAAACAACCCATAGCCGCAATCATCAGAGCCAACATAAAACTAGTCTTAGGTTGAGCTTTGAGTCGAATATGATCGAAAATAGCCACGAATAGGGGAGTCGCAAGCATCAAAACGGCTGCATTTATGGGAAAGGTGGATTGAAGTCCCTTGAAAAACAAGTACATATTGGCACTAGTGCCAAAAAAGCCACAAATCGCGAGTTCCAACCCGTGTTTTTTCCAATCAATTTTACTCGATTTCCCGAAGACACCAATTAAATGAAACGCGAGTGTGGCGAATGCAATGCGCATCCACACAAGAGCCTCAGCATTGAGATATTTTGGCATAATCTCACCTGCCCATGAGAATAGGATGCCATAGAATAAACTAACTAAAAAGAGAACGAGATGAACGTTCATTTATTTCCAGCCTTTTTTACGTTTGATATTTTCGTAGGCTTTTTGAACCCGAATGAACTTTTCTTCGGCACTTTTCTTCTCATTATCAGATAGACCTTGAAGTCTATCTGGGTGGAAGCGCAAAGCTAACTTTCGATATGCTTTTTTTACCTCTTCCTCTGTTGCTGAATTGGAGACATCTAAAATTTTGAAATCCGAATCAACCGATTCAACAAACATTGCTCGCAACGATAAATAATCCGGTGTGCTAATTCCTAATTGGGTCGCGACTTGTTGAATAAGTTGTAATTCTGCATCGGATATTACGCCGTCGGCTCTTGAAATTCTGAATAAAATATGGACCAATTCCAAACGGGGTGAATAACCCATTCGATTGCGTAAATTCCGGCAAACGTCATTCAGGTTGTGTTCTTCTTTTAAGTAATCACGAAGTTTCAATAACATCTGCCGACTCTCGTTCTCACCGTATGTGCGCAGCAACATGGATTTTACCAAATCCAATTCGCTTTTCATAGCGACACCGTCGGCTTTCATTACCGCAGCAATTAGTATAAGTAAAGAGTTCTTGAAATCCGCTGGATGTACGTTTTGATTGCGATATGGATTGGAAAAATTATTTTGTTCGTAGGGATCCTCAGAACTGCCGCCATAAGCCTGGTCGATATACGATCCAATCATGAATCCAACTACGGCTCCGAAAAACCCAGATGAAAGAAAGCCAATAAAAGCACCAATAATTCTAAAGCTCACGATATTAAGGATTGAGGAAATCGGAAACAGATTTCATTCGGTTTTCTAAAATGATGTCTTGACTTAACCATAAATGGGGGTCTTCAGAAGAACGAACCCAAAATAAAGCGGTTTGTACGGTTTCGGTAGACTCAGGTCTGGCATCTATTATGATATCCTCAAATCCTTGATGAGGGAAAATATCAAGTCGAGATTGTTGTTGATTTTTTAGCGTATAGATAAAAGAAACAATCGGATTGGAGGAGAGTACCGAGTCTTTTTGATTTTTGTCCTTATTGATTCCAGCAACAGAACCGGCCTCTCGAGAAAACTCGCTGCATAATATAAGGTAGCCTGCTAAAAGCGATTTATTGGCGTTTAATGCATTTTGTTGCATGTCAAAAAGATTTATTTGGTTTTCTTTTTGGATGATCTCAAAACTATTTTTGGGATTTTGATGCCAGATTACCTTTAGCGATTCGATATCATTGGGATTGAGATTGACAAGCTTTAAAGATCTCCATATATGTATGTCCGTATTGAAATAAGGAGTTAAATAACCTTGAAATCCTGGAATTTCTACAATACAAGGATTGTCGTATTCTGGCATGTACATGTAAGTCGCCATGTTGTCTTGGGTCGAACCACCTACATAAATAGCATGGGTTTCTTTTCCGTCAATTGAAAAACTTGCTTTCACCGCAGACAAGGCCATTTTACGTGAAAGATTTTTGACAGATTCACCAGAAACCGGTCGTTGGACCTTTAGTTTTCGCATGGCCCATCCCAATAACATTTGAATGTTTTGTGAATCCGCTAAAAAGGTATCCAATTGATTGTAGACATACCATTGATTATTTTTCTTTTGGAAATATAAAGGAGCATTCTTTGGGTCGTTTGGCGTAAATCGAAATGCATCAACACGTTCTGGATTTTTAAGTGCGAACATATCGGGTTTGTAATTACCCGTGTGATTGATATTCTTCCACAATAAAATAGCAGACACAACAGCAATAACGGCGATCCCTATGGGTTTGGCATAAGCGCTTTTAATTAGAGGCATTTTATATAGGCCACAAATTTAAGTCAGTCGGGCCAAAAATGAGAAAGATTTCGAGGAAGGAATACATTTATAAAAAAATATTAGGAGTTGCTTGAAAAGTTCAAATTAATGTCTATTTTTGCAGTCCTTTTTGAGAATCACAACAGAGATTCACACTAAAGGAAACGTTCTAAAACATACAAGCCACCATAGCTCAGCTGGTAGAGCAACTGACTTGTAATCAGTAGGTCGTTGGTTCGATCCCGACTGGTGGCTCAAGGTAAAAGCGCATGTACAAGAGACTTGGTAACTCTCTTGCACGAACAAAACAAAAAGGGGGTATCGCATAGCGGCAATTGCGGCGGACTGTAAATCCGCTCCTTCGGGTTCAGTGGTTCGAGTCCACTTACCCCCACTATACATGTTTGCTTTTACCAAAACGCGGGAGTAGCTCAGTTGGTAGAGCGACAGCCTTCCAAGCTGTAGGTCGCGGGTTCGAGCCTCGTCTCCCGCTCGAAAATAGTCGGCGAAAGTCGACTAAAAGCCGATGTAGCTCAGGGGTAGAGCGTTTCCTTGGTAAGGAAAAGGTCAGGGGTTCAATTCCCCTCATTGGCTCAAAACACAATTTAAAAACACAAACAAACAACAAACACTATGGCAAAAGAAACATTTGACCGTTCCAAGCCGCACTTGAACATTGGTACTGTGGGTCACGTTGACCACGGAAAGACTACCTTGACTGCGGCTATTACCTCCGTATTGGCTAATGCAGGATTTTCCGATGCGCGTTCATTCGACTCTATCGACTCAGCACCTGAGGAGAAAGAGCGTGGTATTACAATTAACACCGCACACGTGGAGTACCAAACCGGTAACCGTCACTACGCACACGTTGACTGTCCAGGTCACGCCGATTACGTAAAGAACATGGTTACAGGTGCTGCTCAGATGGATGGCGCCATTTTGGTGGTTGCTTCTACTGACGGACCAATGCCACAAACTCGCGAGCACATCCTTTTGGCTCGTCAGGTTGGTGTACCTCGTTTGGTAGTATTCATGAACAAAGTAGACATGGTTGACGATCCAGAATTGTTAGACCTAGTTGAAATGGAAATTCGTGAATTGTTAGATTTCTACGAGTTTGATGCAGACAACACTCCTATCATCCGTGGTTCAGCACTTGGTGCTTTGAACGGTGAGCAGAAGTGGGTTGATACTGTATTGGAATTGATGAATGCAGTTGACGAGTGGGTACCTGTACCTCCACGTATCGTTGACCAAGCGTTCTTGATGCCAATCGAAGACGTTTTCTCTATCACTGGTCGTGGAACTGTTGCTACAGGTCGTATCGAGCGTGGTGTGATTAACGTTGCTGATGCAGTTGAAATCATCGGTTTCGGTGCACAATTGACTTCTACTTGTACTGGAGTTGAAATGTTCCGTAAATTGTTAGATCGTGGTGAAGCTGGTGACAACGCAGGTATCCTATTGCGTGGTATCGACAAAAGCGATATCCGTCGTGGTATGGTTATTTGTAAGCCAGGTTCAGTAACTCCTCACAAAAAGTTCAAAGCTGAGGTTTACGTATTGAGCAAAGAAGAAGGTGGACGTCATACTCCATTCTTCAACAAGTACCGCCCACAGTTCTATTTCCGTACTACAGACGTAACAGGTGAAATTTCACTTGCTGAAGGTACTGAAATGGTAATGCCAGGTGATAACGTATCTATTACAGTAGACTTGATCAATCCAATCGCGATGGAGAAAGGTTTACGTTTCGCTATCCGTGAGGGTGGTAGAACAGTAGGTGCTGGTCAGGTAACTGAAATTATCGAATAATAGCATTTAACGCTATACAATAAAAAGGAGCCTTGCGCTCCTTTTTATACGGGCATAGTTCAATGGTAGAATAGAGGTCTCCAAAACCTTTGATCTGGGTTCGAATCCTGGTGCCCGTGCAACAAAAAAATAAATAAAATGGCAAATCGCATTACCCATTATATCCGGGAAGTGAAAGACGAATTGGTGAACAAGGTTTCTTGGCCCACTTGGTCCGAACTTCGTGAAAGTACTTGGATTGTTATCGTAGCATCCTTGTTGTTCTCATTGGTTATTTGGGGACTTGATAGCGCTTTAGGATTTTCTACAACACAGTTTTACAAGCTGTTTAAATAAACGTTCTAAATGACAACAACAGAAGACAAATATAAGTGGTACGTTGTGCGTGCAATTACCGGACAAGAAAAGAAGGTAAAGCACAGTATTGAGGTTGAACTCGAACGCGACAAGAAGCTTGTGTTTGTGCCTGAGATATTGATCCCGACGGAGAAAATATATCAAGTTAAGGACGGTAAGAAAGTTATCAAGGAGCGCAACGCATTCCCTGGTTATATTTTGATACAAGCAGATTTTAGTGATCCAGAAGTTATGCCTTTAATCAAGGGTGTTTCTGGCGTTGTAGGCTTCTTGGGTTCAAAAGATAGTCCGGTTCCCTTGAGACAATCAGAGTTGAATCGCATTTTAGGTACTGCAGATGATTTGAGTACAGAAGAAACTGGACCAGATGAGCACTACTTAGTAGGAGAGGCGGTTAAAGTTGTTGATGGGCCTTTCAATGACTTCGATGGTGTGATTGAAGAAGTTCAAGAAGACAAGCGTAAGTTGAAAGTAATGGTGAAAATATTTGGTCGTAGAACGCCTTTAGAGCTTAACTACAACCAAGTACAAAAATTGTAAATAAACGTAAAAGTAAGTAACAGTATAACATGGCAAAGGAAATTTCAGGTTTTGTAAAACTCCAAGTAAAAGGTGGGCAGGCTAATCCTTCACCCCCAATTGGTCCTGCACTGGGTGCAAAAGGGGTCAATATCATGGACTTTTGCAAACAGTTCAATGCGCGTACCCAAGATTCAATGGGTAAGGTATTACCGGTAGTAATCACGGTGTACTCTGACAAATCTTTTGATTTTATCATCAAAACGCCTCCTGTAGCAGTTCAGTTGGTTGATGCGAGTAAAATTAAAAAAGGTTCTGCCGAGTCTAACCGTAAGAAGGTGGGTTCAGTAACTTGGGATCAAGTTCGTCAGATCGCCACCGACAAGATGCCAGATTTAAATTGCTTCACTGTAGAATCAGCTATGAAAATGGTTGCAGGTACAGCTAGAAGTATGGGTTTAACCATTAACGGAGATTCTCCATTCTAAGTATGAAAATCACAAAGAAAAGAAAAGTTGCCATGGAGGCATACGATGCAACTAAATCGTACACTCTTTTGGAAGCTGCCGATATTATTAAGAAGATTTCTTCTACTAAATTCGATTCATCTTTCGACGTAGATGTTCGTCTTGGAGTAGATCCTCGTCAAGCGAATCAAATGGTTCGTGGTGTTGCCTCTTTGCCTCACGGTTTGGGTAAAACTGTACGTGTTTTGGCATTGGTTACTCCAGATAAAGAAGAAGAAGCTCGTGCTGCTGGTGCAGACCACGTTGGTTTGGATGACTATATTGAGAAGATCAGTGGTGGTTGGACCGATATTGACATCATTGTTGCAGTTCCTGCAGTTATGGCTAAAATCGGTCGTTTGGGTAAAGTATTAGGTCCTCGTAACTTAATGCCTAATCCTAAGAGTGGAACTGTTACTACGGATGTAGGTAAAGCAGTTACCGAGGTAAAAGCAGGTAAAATTGACTTTAAAGTTGATAAAACAGGTATCATTCATGCATCTGTTGGAAAAGTTTCCTTTGATTCTCAGAAATTGTCAGAGAATGCAATTGAATTGATCCAGGTTTTATACAAGTTAAAGCCATCAGCCGCAAAAGGTACTTATTTCAAGAGTATTTTCGTTAGTAGCACAATGAGCCCTAGCGTTTCTATAGACATAAAATCAATCCCCGGAATTTAATAGCGATGAACAAATTAGAAAAACAACAAATCGTTGCGGAATTGGTTGAAACTTTAAATAACAACCCTTTCGTATACCTAGCTGACACCGAAGGTTTATCAGCTGGAGATACTAACGCGTTCCGTCGTTTATTATTTGAAAACGGTGTGTCGATGCGTATGGTAAAGAACACATTGGTGAGAAAAGCAATGGAGGATAGCGACAAAGATTTCGGAGATCTAGTTTCAGTTTTAACGGGAACTACCTGCGTAATGTTTGCGGAAAATGTTAAAGCTCCTGCTAAAAGCATCAAGAAGTTCCGTGCTAAATCAGACAAGCCTCTTTTAAAAGGTGCTTGGGTTGATAGCAGTGTTTTCATTGGTGATGATCAACTTGGTGCTTTGATTGACTTGAAGAGCAAAGAAGATCTTATTGGTGAAATCATCGGATTGTTGCAATCTCCTGCTAAGAATGTTATTAGTGGATTGCAGGCAAATGCCGGTCAAAAAGTTGCTGGATTGGTGAAAGCCCTTTCTGAAAGATAAAAAATAAACAAACAAAAAATAAAACAACACTTAAACACGTATAACAATGGTAGATTTAAAAGAATTCGCGAACCAGTTGGTAAATCTCACTGTAAAAGAAGTAAATGAGCTTGCTCAAATCTTGAAAGAAGAGCACGGTATTGAGCCTGCTGCTGCTGCTGTAGCTGTTGCTGCCCCTGCGGGTGGTGATGGTGGAGCTGCTGCTGCTGAACAAACCGAGTTTGATGTAATCTTGACTAGTGCAGGTGCAGGTAAACTTCAAGTAGTGAAGGTAGTAAAAGATCTTACAGGTCTTGGCTTGAAAGAAGCTAAAGAAGTAGTAGACGGTGCTCCTAAAGCTGTGAAAGAAAAAGTATCTAAAGCGGAAGCAGAAGATATCGCAGCTAAATTGAAGGAAGCCGGTGCTGAAGTTGAAATCAAGTAAACCGACCCCAACACAACTCCAAAGCCCCCGGTAAACCCGAGGGGCTTTTGGGCGTTTAACGCCCCCAAAATGCTCCATTGTCAAATAAAAAACACACAACATTGAGTACACTTCAAAATAAAAGGGTAGCATTCGGTAAGGTAAAACATGCCATCGAATACCCAGACTTCTTGGATGTTCAGTTGAAATCTTTCCAAGAGTTTTTCCAATTAGATACCCCTTCCGATTTAAGGGAAGGTGAAGGTTTGTTCAAAGTTTTCCGTGAAAATTTTCCGATTAACGATACTCGGAATATTTTCAATTTGGAATTTTTGGATTACTTCGTAGATCCTCCGCGCTACACCATTCAAGAATGTATCGACCGCGGATTGACCTATGCAGTGCCCTTAAAAGCTAAGTTGCGTTTAAGTTGTAACGACCCAGAGCACGAAGATTTTGAAACCATCGTACAGGATGTATACCTTGGTACACTTCCTTACATGACGCCTAATGGTACTTTCGTAATCAATGGTGCTGAACGTGTAATTGTAAGTCAATTGCACCGTTCGCCTGGTGTATTCTTTGGTCAAAGCATTCACTCCAACGGGACAAAATTATTTTCTGCCCGTGTAATTCCTTTCAAGGGAAGTTGGATTGAATTTGCGACTGACGTTAACGCTGTGATGTATGCATACATCGACAGAAAGAAGAAGTTCCCAGTTACTACTTTATTGCGTGCAATTGGTTTTGAAAGCGATAAAGACATCCTAGATATTTTTGGTTTAAGTGAAGAGGTTAAAGTATCTAAGGCTGGTTTAAAGCGTGTTTTAGGACGTAAATTAGCAGCTCGTGTGTTGCGTACTTGGATCGAAGATTTCGTAGACGAAGATACCGGTGAGGTAGTTTCTATCGAAAGAAACGAGGTTATCCTTGAGCGTGATACCGAACTTTTAGAAGATCATATTGATGTTATCGTTGATGCAGGTGTTAAATCTATCATTTTGAGTACTCAAGGTGAAGGAGATATTGATTACAGCGTTATCTACAACACACTTCAAAAAGATACATCAAACAACGGTAAAGAAGCCCTTGAAGTTATTTATCGTCAGTTGAGGAATGCAGATCCACCGGATGAAGAGACAGCTCGTGGTATCATTGAGCGTTTATTCTTCTCGGATAAGCGTTACGATTTGGGTGAAGTAGGTCGTTACAGAATCAATCAAAAATTGAAACTTGACGCCTCTATGGATGTTCGCGTGCTTACCAAAGAAGATATCATTTCGATTATCAAGTATTTGATTCATCTTTACAACGGTTCTGAAATCCTAGACGATATCGATCACCTTTCAAATCGTCGTGTTCGTACTGTAGGAGAACAACTCTATGCTCAGTTTGGTGTAGGTTTGGCTCGTATGGCACGTACGATTCGTGAAAAAATGAATATTCGTGATAACGAAGTTTTCACCCCGCAAGATTTGGTGAATGCACGTACGTTATCATCTGTTATCAATTCTTTCTTTGGAACCAATCAGCTTTCTCAGTTCTTGGATCAAATCAATCCTTTGGCGGAAATTACACACAAACGTCGTTTGAGTGCATTAGGTCCAGGTGGTTTGAGTCGTGAGCGTGCCGGATTTGAGGTTCGTGACGTTCACTATACGCACTACGGTCGTTTGTGTACCATTGAAACACCGGAAGGACCAAACATTGGTTTGATTTCTTCTCTTTGTGTACACGCAAAGATCAACGGAATGGGATTCCTTGAAACCCCGTATCGTGAAGTAAAAGAAGGTAAGGTTACCGGAGAGATTATTTATTTAAGTGCAGAAGAAGAAGACGGTAAAACCATTGCACAGGCGAATGCTGAACTTGATGATAAAGGAAACTTTAGAACCGAGTTGGTAAAGAGTCGTAAGGAAGGTGACTTCCCGTTGATGGATCCTGCACAATTAGATTATATGGACGTTGCTCCGAATCAGATTGTATCTATCGCAGCTTCATTAATTCCATTCTTGGAACACGATGATGCTAACCGTGCGTTGATGGGATCTAACATGCAACGTCAGGCAGTGCCTTTATTGGTGCCAGATTCACCAATCGTTGGAACGGGATTAGAAGAAAAAGTAGCTAGAGATAGCCGCTCTATGATCAATGCCGAAGGTAACGGTGAAGTGGTATTCGTAGATGCCAATCAAATAACAGTACGATACGATTACAATGAAGACGATCATTTGGTAAGTTTTACTGGTGATACAAAAACGTATTCATTGATTAAATTCCGTCGTACCAACCAAAACTCATGTATCAACTTAAAACCAATTGTTAAGCGTGGTGATCGCGTAGTAAAAGGACAGGTTTTGTCTGAGGGCTATGCAACACATAACGGAGAATTGGCGTTAGGACGTAACCTACGTGTGGCTTACATGCCATGGCAGGGTTATAACTTTGAGGATGCTATCGTGATTTCAGAGCGTGTTGTACGTGAAGATATGTACACCACAATCTATATCACCGAATACGAACTTGAGGTGCGTGATACAAAACGTGGTGAAGAAGAGTTAACGAACGACATTCCAAACGTTAGTGAGGAAATGACGCGTAACTTAGATGAGCACGGATTGATTCGCGTAGGTGCTGAAGTTAAAGAGGGTGATATCCTAATCGGTAAAATTACACCTAAAGGTGAAACAGAACCATCCCCAGAAGAAAAACTTCTTCGTGCAATCTTTGGTGACAAAGCGGGTGATGTTAAGGATGCTTCTTTGAAAGCTTCTCCTGGTGCTCAAGGTGTTGTAATCGAAAAGAAATTATTCAGCAAAATCAAAAAAGATAAAACCACACGTGCTAGTGATAAGGCCAAACTTCAGAAATGGAGGATGACCACAACAAAGATCTAGCTCGTTTGAAAGATGAATTGGTTAAGAAGCTTTTCAATATCGTAAACGGAAAAACCAGTCAGGGTGTTTACAATATGTACAGCGAGGAGTTGATTCCTAAAGGAAGCAAATTCTCTCAAAAGAGTCTTTTATCAATTGACTTTACCAATGTTAACTATTACAATTGGTTGGCTGATGATGAAAAGTCTGGTTTGATAGTTCGTCTATTAACCAACTATATCAATGTTTATAACGAGAAAGTTACCAATTTCAAGCGTGAGCAGTATGCAATCAGTGTAGGTGATGAGTTACCAACAGGTATCTTACAACTTGCTAAGGTTTATGTTGCAAACAAGCGTAAATTGAAGGTAGGTGATAAGATGGCGGGTCGTCACGGAAACAAGGGTATTGTTGCCCGTATCGTACGTCCAGAAGATATGCCTTTCTTGGATGATGGAACTCCAATGGATATCGTTTTGAATCCACTTGGTGTACCTTCTCGTATGAACTTGGGTCAGATCTATGAAACTGTACTTGGATGGGCTGGAATGGAGTTGGGTGTGAAATTTGCAACCCCAATTTTTGACGGTGCTTCACTTGATGAAATTCAAGAGTATACAGATAAAGCCGGTGTACCTAAAAACGGATTGGTTTACCTAAATAACGGATTAACAGGTGAGAAATTTGATCAACCTACTACCGTTGGGGTAAGTTATATGTTGAAATTGGGTCACATGGTTGATGATAAGATGCACGCGCGTTCTATCGGACCTTACTCTCTTATTACGCAGCAACCATTGGGTGGTAAAGCTCAGTTTGGTGGACAGCGTTTTGGTGAGATGGAGGTTTGGGCATTGGAAGCATTCGGTGCGTCGAACATACTTCGTGAAATCCTTACCATCAAGTCGGATGACATCGCTGGTCGTGCGAAAGCTTATGAAGCAATCGTTAAAGGTGATAACATCACACAAGTTGGTACCCCAGAGTCGTTTAATGTATTGATCCACGAACTTCGCGGTTTGGGATTGGAAGTTTCCTTTTTGGATTAACCCGCATAAAAAAAGAACATGCAAATTCAGAAGAAAAGTCAAAAAATTGGGAGTAACTTCAGTAAGATCCGTATCTCACTGGCATCTCCAGAAATAATATTACGTCGCAGTTTTGGTGAAGTAACCAAGCCTGAAACTATCAACTACCGTAGTTACAAGCCCGAAATGGGTGGTTTGTTCTGCGAGCGGATTTTTGGTCCAATCAAAGACTACGAATGTCATTGTGGTAAATACAAGCGTATCCGCTACAAGGGTATCGTTTGTGACCGCTGTGGTGTTGAAGTAACAGAAAAGAAAGTACGTCGTGAGCGTATGGGGCACATCCATTTGGTTGTTCCTGTAGCTCATATTTGGTACTTCCGTTCTTTACCAAACAAAATCGGTTATTTGTTAGGTATTCCTACCAAGAAATTGGATATGGTTATTTATTATGAGCGTTATGTGGTTATTCAACCAGGTACCGTTGATAGCGTGAATAATCTAGATCTATTAACAGAAGAAGAGTACCTTGACATTTTAGATTCTCTACCAAAAGAGAACCAAATGTTAGAGGACAACGATCCTAATAAGTTTATCGCAAAAATGGGTGCAGATGCATTAGAAGATCTATTGCAGCGCGTTCAATTAGATAAATTGAGTTACGATTTACGTCTTCAAGCAGCTACCGAAACCTCTCAGCAACGTAAGCAAGAGGCCTTGAAGCGGTTGAAAGTAATCGAAAGCTTCCGAAGCGCTCAAACAACAGGTGAAAACCGTCCAGAATGGATGGTGTTGCGCATGTTGCCTGTAATTCCACCAGAATTACGTCCATTGGTTCCTTTGGAAGGTGGTCGTTTCGCGACTTCAGATTTGAACGATCTTTACCGTCGTGTAATCATTCGTAATAACCGTTTGAAGCGTTTGATTGAAATCAAAGCTCCAGATGTGATTTTACGTAACGAGAAGCGTATGTTGCAAGAAGCGGTAGATTCCTTATTGGATAATACCCGTCGTGCAAGTGCCGTAAAGAGCGAAGGTAACCGTCCATTGAAGTCTTTGAGTGATATGCTTAAAGGTAAGCAAGGTCGTTTCCGTCAGAATCTTTTAGGTAAACGTGTTGACTATTCAGGTCGTTCTGTAATCGTTGTTGGTCCTACTCTTAAATTGAACGAGTGCGGATTGCCAAAAAACATGGCAGCTGAACTTTTCAAGCCTTTTATTATCCGTAAATTGATAGAAAGAGGTATTGTTAAGACCGTTAAAACTGCTAAGAAAATTGTAGAAAAGAAAGATCCTGTAATTTGGGATATTCTTGAGAACATACTTAAAGGACATCCAGTATTGCTTAACCGTGCTCCTACGCTGCACAGATTGGGTATACAGTCTTTCCAACCAAAATTAGTTGAAGGAAAAGCAATTCAGTTGCATCCTTTGGTTTGTTCTGGTTTTAACGCTGACTTTGACGGTGACCAGATGGCGGTTCACGTACCTTTGGGTAACGCGGCTGTAGCTGAGGCACAATTATTAATGTTGGCTTCCCACAATATCTTAAATCCGGCGAATGGTTCACCTGTAACGGTACCTTCACAGGATATGATCTTGGGTCTTTATTACATCACAAAGTATAGAAAAGGTACTGCTGAAAAAACCGTTAAAGGGGAAGGCTTGACTTTCTATGGTGCGGAGGAAGTAATAATTGCGTACAACGAAGGAAGAGCAGAACTTCATGCCGGAATTAAATGTAGAGTGCGTGTTCGTGAAAACGGAGAATTGTTCTACAAGGTTATCGATACTACTGTAGGTCGTGTATTGTTCAATGAAGTTGTTCCTGAGGAAGTTGGATTCATCAATGAATTATTGAAAAAGAAAAACTTAAGAGATATCATCTCTGAAGTAATTCGTATATCAGGTGTAGCAGCAGCTGCAGATTTCCTTGACGATATCAAAAACCTTGGTTTCCATTATGCATTCCGCGGAGGTTTGAGCTTTAACTTGAGTTATGTTAAAGTTCCAGATCAAAAAGAGGAAATGGTTAACAAGGCTATGGAAGAAGTAATGGAAATTCAGCAGAACGCGGATATGGGTTTCATTACCAATAACGAGCGTTACAATCAGGTAATTGACCTTTGGACGCGTGTTAACAACCACCTTGCTCGTGTATTGATCACGGATCTTCAAAATGACGACCAAGGATTCAACCCAATTTACATGATGTTGGATTCTGGAGCGCGTGGTTCTAAAGAGCAGATTCGTCAGCTTGGAGGTATGCGTGGTCTTATGGCCAAGCCCCAAAAGAATAGCAACAGCGGATCAGGAGATACTATTGAAAATCCGATTATTTCAAACTTTAAAGAAGGTTTGAACGTATTGGAATACTTCGTATCAACGCACGGTGCGCGTAAAGGTCTTGCCGATACGGCTTTGAAAACGGCCGATGCGGGTTATTTGACTCGTCGTTTGCACGACGTTGCTCAAGACGTGGTTATTATACAGGACGATTGCGGTACCCTTCGTGGAATCACAATGACGCCAATATTGACTAATGATGAAATTACAGAGCCATTGTTCGATCGTATCCTAGGTCGTACAGCATTGGATAATGTATTTCATCCTGAAACCAACGCCCAAATTGTAGGTGCTGGTGAAACCATAGATGAAGTAATTGCGCATGAAATAGAAGATGCAGGTATCGACGAAGTTGAAATCCGCTCTGTATTGACTTGTGAAACTTTAGGTGGTGTATGTGCGCGTTGTTACGGTCGTAACTTGTCAACGGGTCGTAAGGTTCAAATCGGTGAGGCTGTTGGTGTAATTGCAGCACAGTCAATCGGAGAGCCTGGTACACAGTTGACCCTTCGTACTTTCCACACGGGTGGTGCGGCGTTAAATATTGCTGCTGAAAACACCATGGATACCAAGTATGAAGGTATTGTTAGCTTCGATGGTATGCGTACAGTTACCCGCACAAGTAAAGATGAAGCGAAGAAAACTGAAGTGGTATTAGGCCGTTCAGGTGAAATTCGAATTTTAGACGCTAAAGGTAAAACTGTAATTACAACGTACAACATTCCTTACGGTGCTGAATTGCAAGTTGTTGAAGGACAAAAAGTGAAAAAAGGCGATATCCTTTGTAACTGGGATCCATTTAACACCTTGATTATTTCTGATATCGATGGGGTAGTTGAATACGAAAACATCATAGAAGGTGTAAATATGCGTGAAGAAGGTGATGACCAAACCGGACTTTCCGAAATGGTTATTACTGAAAGCAAGGACAAAACCAAAGTTCCTGTATTCCGCGTATCAGATAGCGAGGATAACCTCAAAATCTTCAACATGCCTATGAAGTCTGTATTGGTTGCGAAAAATGGACAAAAGGTTAAAGCCGGTGATGTATTGGCTAAGATCCCACGTTCTGCAACTCGTACACGAGATATCACAGGTGGTCTTCCTCGTGTAACAGAATTATTCGAGGCTCGTAATCCATCGAATCCTGCAGTTGTTGCTGAAATTGATGGTGTTGTAACCTACGGTGTTTCTAAACGTGGTAACCAAGAAATCATTGTTACCTCTAAGGATGGTGAGGTTAAGCACTACCAAGTATCGTTGTCGAAGCACATTTTGGTGCACGACGGTGACTACGTACGTGCGGGTCAACCTCTTTCCGATGGTGCCATTACTCCACAAGATATCCTTCGCGTTGAAGGTCCTGCAGCGGTTCAACGTTACGTATTGAATGGAATTCAAGAAGTTTACAACCTTCAGGGTGTAAAAATCAACGATAAGCATATCGAAGTTATTGTGCGTCAGATGATGCAGAAGATGGAAGTTATGGATCCAGGAGATACGCGTTTCCTTGAAGGAGAAGCCGTGGATAAGTGGGTTCTACAAAAAGAAAACGATTGGATTTACGATAAGAAATTTGTTACCGATGCTGGCGAAAGCACAGAAATGCACGGTGGTCAAATCGTAAGTTTGAAGGATTTGCGTCAAGAAAACAGCGCGTTACGTCGCCAAGATAAAAAATTGGTTGAATATCGCGATGCGGTTCCTGCTACTGCTACTCCAGTGTTGCAAGGTATTACCAAAGCTTCTTTGGGAACTCAAAGCTTCATGAGTGCTGCATCGTTCCAGGAAACAACCAAAGTTTTGAATGAGGCTGCAATTTCCGGTAAAATCGACGAATTGAAAGGATTAAAAGAGAACGTAATTGTAGGTCATTTGATTCCTGCAGGTACGGGTATCCGCCGATTCGACAATTTAATTACAGGATCAAAAGAAGAGTACGACAGATTGATGGCTACCAAAATGGCAGCTGCTCAAGATGCATAATCTCTAATCTTAATCAATAGAAAAGGGCACTCAATTGGGTGCCCTTTTTGTTTTATTATGGTACGTATTCCGTGAAATATATTAATCAAATAATCCTAAACTCTACTTTTTGATAGATCCCATTACACAAGATACGCCGTACTTACTATAAACAAACGTATCTAGCAAATAAGACTCAACCTAGAGGTATTTATTGAGCCGATTCCAATTGTGTCTGATACAAATCAAAATAGGCACCTTTTGTTTCCATTAAAG
The DNA here is from genome assembly GCA_943789135.1 of uncultured Bacteroidia bacterium. GTDB lineage: Bacteria > Bacteroidota > Bacteroidia > NS11-12g > UBA955 > VMCP01. The sequence continues at coordinate 45,258 of CALSSY010000014.1, read as the reverse complement.
ATTTGTGATTTCCAATTTCTTTAATGCTTCCATGGTCCAAAACCATGATTTCATCGCAATGCTTGATGGTACTTAATCGATGCGCAATTACAACTGCCGTGCGATTGTGTAATAAAATCTCGATAGCTTTTTGAATCAAATGTTCCGTTTGTGAATCAATCGCACTGGTTGCTTCGTCTAATACTATAATATCGGGGTTTGCCGCAATAGCACGGATGAAAGAAATTAGCTGGCGCTGACCCTGTGAAAGGCTTAAGCCACGCTCTTGAACATGATAATCAAAGCCACCAGGAAGGGCGTTTATAAATTCAAATGCACCCATTCGCTGCGCTACTTCTTTTATATTATCCAAGTCGATTGTTTCATTTTTTAGCGTTAGATTACTGTGAATACTGCCGCTAAATAAAAATACATCTTGCAATACAAATGCGATGCGATGACGTAGCGATGCTATATCGTAATCTCGGATATCAACTCCGTCGATTTTTACTGTTCCTTTCTGATGCTGATAGAGTTGTGTTATAAGATTCGCAATACTGGTTTTTCCGCTTCCAGTTGCTCCGACAAGAGCGAGAGATTTGCCTGGCTTTACTTCAAAACTTAGTTCTTTAATGATCCAATCGGCTTCGTTATAGGCAAACCATACTCGGTCAAATTGGATGTGTCCCTCTAATTTTGAGGCAATAATTTCTCCAGTAGGTTCTACGTTATCTATATCGTCTAGTAACTCGAATATGCGCTCTGCAGCAACAATACCCATTTGTATGTTGTTGAAACGGTCAGCAATGGCCCTAATGGGTCTAAAAAAGAGGTTCACAAACATGATAAAGGCAGTTACTTCTCCCAATTTTAATTTGCTTTCAAACATCAATAAACTTCCATATGAAATGATAATAGCAAAGGAAAGAGCTACTAAAATTTCTACAACTGGAAAAAATACGCTGTAGTATAAAACACTTTTAATATTGGCATCCCTATGCTTTCGGTTGATTGTTTGAAATTTATCGTATTCTCGTTTTTGTTGATTGAACAATTGTACAATTTGCATTCCTGTAATGCGTTCTTGTAAAAATGCATTGAGGTTCGAAACTTGGTTTCTTACTTCTTGAAATGTATCCCGAATGCCTTTTCGAAATACATTCGCACTGTAAATCAATAATGGAACAACGGTTATGGTTAAAAACGTCAATTTTACATTGATATAAAACATACAGGCAAGTATGGCAACAATTTGGATAATATCTCCTAAAATGGTAATAACACCAGAAGCAAATAAATCCGTTATTGTCTGGATATCGGAAATACTACGTGTAACCGCGGTGCCAACAGGCGTTTTATCAAAAAAAACGCAACTTCAGTCGTGTAAGATGCTCATAAACATATTGACGAAGTTTTAAAATCACACCCTGTGCAATCACAGCCGATAAATAGGAGTTATAAAACCCTAAAATTGCTTGCAATAGTAACCATCCCAATAATACCCCACAAGCCATGGCTAACCACTGGAATTGTTGTGCAATAATGACCTCATCGATAATGATTTTATATAGATAGGGTTGAAGAGCCGTGAAAAGACTTTGAAGAACCGTAAGAAGAACCGCAATGATGATTCCAGTTTTTTGCTCTTTTGCCATTTGCATCAAGCGGACCAACATAGCCCATTGACTGGTTTTAGGGACTTTTAATTTTGGCTTACGACTCATTTTCGATGCAAATTTACCACCAATAAACGGGTTTAATGGTGCGATTAATGGCTGTGTAAAACTTTTATCGGTCATTCTGTTGCATAGGGAGGGTAAGCAGACTTAATATTGCAATATGGCTCGTCATATTGCAATCGCAGGAAATATCGGAGCGGGTAAAACAACCCTCACTAATTTATTGGCCAAACATTACCATTGGGACGTTCAGCTTGAAGATATGGATGAGAATCCATATATATCGGATTTCTATGAGGATATGCAAAGGTGGAGCTTCAATCTTCAAGTGTATTTTCTGAATACACGTTGGCAACGTATTCAAGAAATTCGCAAAGGTGAAAAAACAGTAATTCAGGATCGCACAATTTATGAAGATGCTCATATTTTTGCGCCAAATCTGCATGCTATGGGACTAATGAGCACGCGTGACTTTGAAAACTATTCCCGTTTATTTGATAACATCAAACAGCAAATAGAAGCTCCAGACTTATTGATCTTTCTTCGTGCTGGGATTCCAAAACTAGTAGATCAGATACAAATGCGTGGAAGAGATTATGAAGATGCCATAAGATTGGATTACCTAAAGAGGTTGAACGAGCGTTATGAAGCTTGGATTGCAGATTATAAGCTAGGCCCTTTGTTGATTTTCAATACAGATGAAATGAATTTTCAAGAAAATCCTGAAGACCTTTCTCAAATAATCAATCAAGTTGAAAGCACTTTGAACGGTCTTTTCTAATCATGGTGTCATTTCGGTATCCAGAATATTTGTGGGGCCTCCTGCTTTTACTGGTTCCGATTTTAATTCACTTATTGCGTTTTAGAAGGCAACAAATAAAACATTTTCCGGGTGTTTTTAGGTTGATTGCACTTCTAAAGGAAACGAAAAGTACCCGGAATCTTAAGCACTATCTTTTATTATTGAACCGTTTACTTTTGTTATTCGCTTTGGTAATGGTATTTGCCCAGCCAACGTGTAATAATAGAATTGGTACTAATTCAAATCTGAACCTTGGAATTATTTGGGATGCGAGTCCTAGTATGTGGGCCCCTGCTGAAAATGGAGAAATTCCAATAGAAGTCGCAAAAATTGCCACATTAAAATGGCTAAAATCCTTACCTGAGTCCGCTTTCGTTTTTTGGTTAGATAAACCCTATCAAGCCAAAACGAGATATACAAAATCCGAGGCAATTGCCAAATTGACTGGATATACGCAACCATTGGGATATTTTCCACTATCAAGATTGATTTCAGATAATCGTATAACTGAAAAAAATATCAATTGGTTTGTCATATCTGATGAGGATAATCACGCTCTTCAAGATTTTGCTAGTTGGGTTGATTCCTCATCTACTTTTAATTTTGTTGATTTGAATCTTCAACATGCGGTTAACTTTTCTATTGATACCGCATATTGTTTTGATGCACTTGAAGGACGAATTAGAGCAAGGATATCCAGAAGTATCAGCCAGGGGAAAGACTCAATTTTGATGGAAGTTTCCTCAAATAATTCATTCATTGGGGACGTGAATGTGTCATTTAATGAAAATGAGCAATCAAAATGGCTGGAATTAATGATCAATGAATTGTCGAATTCGAGCAATCGCATCAAATTGAAAATACCTGCAGATTCGTATACTTATGACAATGAACTATATCTAACATCTGCGTCAAATCAAAAGGCGAAGGTTTTCTTAAAATCAAAAGAACAGCCAGAAGATTTGAATCGACTCATTAAAGCATTTGAAGACCGTTTGGTTTATACAGATTCAATCGTCAATTCAGACGTAATAATTTGGATGCTGGAGGATAGTGATAATGACCAAAATGAAGTAATTTTAAACAGGATTAAGTCGGGATATCCGTGTATAATCATTCCGGTTTCTAAAGGTTCCCAAAAGATGAAAGAGTTCCTCACGGGAGGGGAATGGAAGCCATTTAAGGAGGGAACAGTAGGAGAAATTATTGATTACAGAGGATTTGCACAAGAGCCATTTAAATCTTCATTAGAGCGTTATTTAGACGGGAAAAAACGTTTTGCCCAAAGTGAACGACTTATTCACATTTCCTTATGATAAAAACTTAGAGTGGAATCGAATATTGATTACAGATTCCGAACGCGATTTTCTGGTGAAACGTTCTTGGGGTGGACGGTGAAATATGGATGTTTTTAACCGATTATAACCAAGGAATGAAAACAATAAGGGAAAGTTCATGGTTTGTTGGAATCCTAGGCCCCATCTTGCTATCGAACAATGCCACAGCCAATTCAATATGCGCGTTTTGGGATGAAGAGTGGATAGAAGTTCCGAACTCGGATTTATTTAAAGTTCAAGACCCTGTAATTCTAAAAAATCAGGAAAAGGAATGGGGGCACTTCATTAGGAATCAATAAAGGAGCTCTGAGTTTTACTGGAGTTAAGGATGAATTCTTAAAATCAGACTGGTATCAGTTGTATGATAAAATTGATGGCGATTCTGTAAATATTGGGATAAATGCACCTAGGGTTGAATTGCGTTTTACCGGAGAAAAAGTGAATCTCTTCAATAAAGAAAATATTCAAAAAATACAGTCCTCAAAATGGCAGGTATCGCGTGATTTTACAGAAGGTGCAGGTGAATATGTATCAATTTGGAAATACCTAATTTTAGTTTTTATGTTGCTTGAACTTTTCCTAGGGGTACTCGTATTGCGAACTAATCGTTAATTTCGCATACTCATGTCTTCTTCAGTTGCAATAAAAAATGGAATACTTGTATCACCTGGACATCCATTAAACGGTGCTTTGGTATCGCTTAAATGGTCGAATGGGGTAATCGATGAGATAGGGAAAGAGGTTGGTCCTGCAGATATAATTATTGATGCACAAGGGGGATTTATATCTTCCGGTTGGTGCGATGTATACTCGGTTTTACCCGATCCTGGAGCGGAATGGAAAGAAAGAATCGATACTTTCTCACACGCGGCGCATTTGGCTGGCTTTACGCAGTCAGCAGTTTTCGCAGGTGTGGATCCACTACCGGTTAAGGCAAGTTCTATCATTTCATTGAAACAAAGAGCTAAAGATTTAAAGATAGATTTACTTCCTTTAGGTGCGGCTTCAGAGGCAAGAGAGGGTAAGGAGATGGCTGAAGTTAACGATATGTTTCTAGCCGGTGCAGTTGCTCAAACAGACGGGATAGTGCCCCACGGTTCGGACAGTTTGCGATCCAAACTTTTGGAATATTGTCATAGTTTAAACATTCCATATTTGACGCATCCCTTTAATCCGAAGTGGGTTGCCGGTGGACAGATCAATGAAGGGTATATCAGTGTTAATTTAGGATTGAAAGGCATCCCAAAAGCGGCTGAAACTACGGCACTGCTTGCAGATATAGAACTTGCAAAATGGTTGGGAGTGCCTTTGAGGGTCTTAGGTATCAGTACAAAAGATTCCGTTGAAATAATTAAAAATGCAAGAGAGCAAGGTGTAGACATAAAAGTGGCGGTTCCTTTGATGAATATATGTTATACGGAAGCCGATATTGATAACTTCGATGAGCGATTTAAAGTAATGCCCCCATTAAGAACCAATGAGGATAAAGATGCCCTGCGCTCAGCAGTTTTAAACGGAGATATAAATGCAATATTTTCCAATCACACACCAGAGGATATTGAAAATAAAAAATTAGAATTTGATTATACCGCATTTGGCGCAGCCACCTATGCAGGTTTCATTCCCCAACTATTTTCTGAATTTAATGACAAAGAACTCCCACAAGTTATTCATGCATTAACAGCAGGTAATAGAAATTTCTTGGACCTAGAATCGGGGAGTTTAGAAATTGGGAATGCCGTGAATCTAACGGTAATAAGCAGGAATGTTCCTGACAACAGCAGTAAAAACGGTTCTATTGCATACAATAAATTATCCTTTGATTCCAATGCAGGTGGTTTGGTTTGTACGGCTCGAGGCCTTCAATTAAATATGCATTCATGAGCGAGCCTCTCGATAATTCTACCGTTAATCAGAGTCAGAAAGGGTTAACCTTTAGCGAAAAGGCTAGGTTGTTTTTCCAACTCCCCTCTATATTCCATGGAACCCTGATAGGCTTGGTATTACTAGCTGCAAAAGTTGTTTTTTACTTAACTCAAAACTGGGCGTTTGTTTTTGAATCGCCATACATGTTTTTCAGCTTTACCCTTTTGGTATATGCCATATTTATGGCAAGTCGTGCTGAAAAAAATATCCTTGCTCAAGAATTCAGATTTGGCAAAGCTTTTTTTACGGGATTTCGTGTAGTGGTAGTAGCCATTACACTTTCTATATTAGCAGATGCACTTCTTTACGAAATGGATCATGATTTACCTTCACAGACAATTCAGATACAAATTGAAAAATCTGTAGAGGCCTTCAAACAAGTAAGTTTTATGAGTGCGGAGGAAAAAGATAAGGTAATTGAAGAACTTAAAAAGCAGAAACCGGGCTCATTTTCCGCTTTGATAGGAGGCTGGATTGGCAAAGTTTTAGCCAATAGTTTTTGGTTGTTGATTACCTCCTTGTTTTTTAGATATCGTCCAAACAGAAATGAATGGTTAAATGATACCCAAAATGAGGGCTAAGGAAGTTGCGAGTTCTCAAAATCCTTGGTTCAAGGAGGTTAAAAGCCTGATTGAGAAAAATCGATTTAGAAAGAAACAAGGGCGTTTTACGGTTGAAGGCTTGAAAGAAATTGAACTCGCATTAAAAGCGGGTTTTGAATTATCGAGTATAGCTTATGTTAACGGTCAATCGAATGTCAATATCTTAGATATTCCAGATAATGCCGAATCGGTTTTATTAACGGAAGCGCTAATGTGCGAATTGTGTGTTCGTGGAGCCGTTAACAATGCATTAGGCGTATTTGTAGTAAAAGAGGTCGCTTTTACATCAGAGAAAATTAAGTCTATAATTATTGTCGAGAAAGTTGAAAAGCCGGGTAATTTAGGGGCATTGATTAGAACGGCTGAGGCTGCGGGAATTGGTGAAATATGGTTGTGTGATGCGCATGTAGATCCGTTTCATCCTCAAGTAATAAGAAATAGTTTAGGAACCGTGTTTCATGTGCCCATACGGTCATTTACTTTCGACGAATGTAAAGCTCAAATTCAAGAATGGGGAGTACAAGTATTTACCACGTTTATGGACGATGCCATTCCCATGTACGAAGCTGATTTTACACAACCCATAGCGATTGTTTTGGGTACCGAACATGAGGGGGTAACTGACCGTTGGCGGAGAATTAGGTGTAAACGTTCAAATCCCAATGCATGGGGCTATTGATAGTTTGAATGTTTCTGTAGCAGGTGCTGTACTCATGTATGAGGTTGTGCGACAACGTCGAATAAAAAATTAGTTCATCTGAATTAATGCAATCTTAATATCCAATTTTGTATATTTGATTGTATATCATGAGAATAAGTATTTCGCTTTTTATCGTATTTCTATTTTCTAATTCTGCTAAGGCTCAGGAATCAACCGAACTTGTATTAAGTGATACACTAAAGTTTCATAAGATATTAGAGGGTCACAATGGCGCGGTTGAAAGTTTAATGTATTCGCGAGACGGTTCTTATTTTGCCACCGGATCTTGGGATAGAAACGCTCGAATATATAAATTAGATTCATTAAAGAATTATGTGTTTTTCAGGGAATTCTCTATGCATCACGCAGCGATTACCTGTATGGATATCAGTAAGGACAATAAATACATTGCCATCGGTTCAAAAGATTTTACTTTCAGTGTATTCGAAATCGAAACAGGGCAACTGCGATTTGTCTCAAGAGACCATTCCAATGCCATTTCTCAACTGTTTTTTGATCCTTCATCCTCTTTTCTAATTACGGCTTCAATGGACGGAACCGCACGCGTGTATAGAGTAGCCGATTTTGAACTAGCCAAACCTAATTCGCTTGTTCTGAATTATACGAGTAAAATCAATGGTGCACAATTATCTCCCTCAAAAGGAAAATTCATGTTGGCGTGTGATGATGCTAAAGTAGTTGAAGTTAATGTAAAGGGAAAGGTATTATCTGCATTTATTGGCCATTCTGCTCGTGTTTCTTGTTTGGATATTTCACACAATAAGAAAATGATGGCGAGTGGAAGTGACGATAAAACAATTCGTATATGGGATGCTAAAACGCGTCAGACTCGTTTTGTATTGGAAGGACACGGATGGAAAGTTACGTCGGTGCATTTTTCTAAAGACGATCGTTATTTAATTAGCTCGTGCAATAACGGCGAGGTTAAAATTTGGGATTTGCAAACAGGAAAAGAAACAGCCTATATCCCCACGTTAGGTACAAATGCACGTCAAGCTATGTTTTCTCCCGACATGAAGTCCGTGGCTGTTGCTACTTTGCAGGCAAACCCTCCATATGGTGCTGTTTTGTACCATACACCTTACACAGTGGAATTGCCGGTTGTAAAACCCAAAAAGAAGCCACTAAAAAAATAATCAAAATTAGGTTGTTGTATTTTCTGATAGATTCTGTTTGGGTCTGTTGAAAGTGAAAATAAAAGCGGTTTGATTTTATGTCAAATTGTGATTTACAATCGTGCTTTAAAAAGACTTCTTTATCTTTGAATATCTATGAGTGATGCATTGAATAGCCATAAAGCGCCAGAGCCTGTAGGTCTCTATCCACACGCAAGAAAAGTTGGAAATTTATTGTTTTTAAGTGGAGTGGGTCCAAGGTCCAGAGGTACCAAAGAAATCCCTGGTGTAACCCTTGATTCTGAGGGTAATATTGCTTCTTATGATATTGAAGAGCAATGCAGATCGGTATTCCAAAATGTAAAATGGATATTGGAAGACTCTGGATCTTCATGGGATCAAATGGTAGATGTAACGGTTTTTCTTACCAATATGAAAGACGACTTCAAGACCTATAATCGTTTGTGGGCCGAATATTTTGGTGATAACCCTCCGTGCAGAACCACATTAGAAATAAATTGTTTGCCTACTCCAATTGCAATTGAATTAAAGGTGATTGCTACAGTGGGCAGTGAGTAAGTGCATTTTTGATTGAAGTTTCTTTCTTGTAGCTTCGTTGAAGGATGAAGTTCGAGACGCATATTGCTGATTTTATTCAGTACATTGTCAAAAATAGGCGTATGAGCCTTCATACTGCCGAGGCATACAATGCCGACTTGGACCAATTTAATGCGTACTTAGTTTCAATAGGCAATCCTGATTTGGAACAATTAAAGTCGAATCATGTGCGACTCTGGATGAGCGATTTGATTCAGAATGGGTTAAGCGCGCGTTCTGTAAATCGGAAATTATCCTCATTAAGAAGTTTTTTTAAATTTCTAAGAAGTCAGGATATCATGTTGCACAATCCAATGACGAAGGTCGTGCCGCCAAAAACAGCCAAACATTTGGTTAAGGACATTCCCGCCCCGGATTTAGAAGATATGTTTGCGCGTTTTCCCTGGGAAGAGCATGAAAATGGGTTTCGAGATAAATTACTTCTTTTGCTACTATATACTACCGGTATGCGTTTATCGGAGTTGATAGCATTGAAACAAACAGATGTGGATTTCGGGCGAAATTTATTGCGTGTATTGGGTAAAAGGAATAAAGTTCGGGAAATTCCATTGCATCCTGAATTGAGTGAAGCATTGTTTGATTATCTAAAAGGAGCAAATACGCATTACGTATTCGTTCGTGAGAACGGTGAGCCGCTTTATCCTATGTTGGTATATAGATTGGTAACGCGTTATCTTAGATTGTTCTCGAGTGCTTCGAAAACAAGCCCTCATGTGCTTCGGCATTCATTCGCCACTCATATGTTGAATAATGGCGCTCAATTAATGGCAATAAAGGATTTATTGGGTCACGCAAGCTTGAGCGCTACTCAGGTTTATACCAAGAATTCTTTTGAAAAGTTAAAGCGCATCCATCAATTGCATCCACGTAAATAATCGGGTATAGATGGGGGTTCCCGTTTATTAATCTAAATAGTATATAACGGAAAAAGGCACATCGTATAGGATGTGCCTCGTATAATTTAAAAGGGAGATTACCCTTGCATTTCTTGTGTTTGAAGCTTCTGCTTGTAAACTGCTTTTAACTTTTGCATTCTACGGGTAATACAGGGCTTCTCGAAAGCTTGACGGCGGCGCATTTCTTTAACTACACCAGTCTTTTCGAACTTCTTCTTGAACTTCTTAAGGGCTTTGTCTAACGACTCGTTCTCTTTAACGTTTATTTGTAACATATAAATTCTTTCGTTTTTTGGGAGGGCAAAGATATAAAAATTTTATCGATAAATCAATCTTTTAAGATGGCACGAGAAATAACTAATTTTTGAATTTCACTGGTGCCTTCGCCAATAGTGCAAAGTTTGCAATCGCGATAAAATTTCTCGACGGGGAAGTCTTTGGTATAGCCATATCCCCCAAAAATTTGAACGGCTTCATTCGCACAATATACGCTTACTTCAGATGCGTAATATTTAGCCATTGCACTTACCTTATTTACGTTTTTACCCTTGTTTTTAGATCGCAACTTTCTTGAATTAAAAGTTCAGCAGCTTCGATTTTTGTGGCCATATCGGCTAGTTTAAAAGCGATTGCTTGAAAGTTTGAAATCGGTTTGCCAAATTGTTCGCGTTCTTTTGAATATTTCAATGCGGCTTCATAAGCACCTTTGGCAATTCCTAAACTCAAAGAGGCAATAGAAATTCGACCTCCGTCTAATACTTTCATGGCTTGTATAAATCCATCACCTATATTTCCCAAAACGTTTTCTTCTGGAATTCGGCAATCTTCAAAAATCATTTCAGCCGTTTCCGAAGCGCGCATACCCAATTTGTTTTCCTTTTTACCTCCAGAAAAACCTGGAGTGCCTCTTTCCACTACAAATGCAGTAATTCCATGAGAATCGAGTAAGTCTCCGGTTCTTGCCAACACAACCGCAATATCTCCTGAGATACCATGGGTAATCCAATTTTTAGCTCCATTTAATACCCACTCGTTGCCATCTTTATGCGCCACACATTTCATTCTAAGGGCATCGGAACCGGTATTGGCCTCGGTTAAGCCCCATGCACCTATCCATTCAGCGCTTGCTAATTTGGGTAGCCAGCGTTGTTTTTGATCTTCGTTACCAAACTGCATGATATGCCCTGTACATAGACTGTTATGTGCGGCCATGCTAAGTCCAACACTACCGCAAACCTTTGCAAGTTCTTCAATTGCTGCAGCGTATTCATAATATCCAAATCCAGAACCTCCGTAGTTTTCAGGAACTAAAACACCCATTAATCCCAATTCTCCAAGGCCTTTGAATACCTCTATCGGGAATGTTTGAGATTCATCCCAAACCATCATGTCGGGACGAATGTGTTTCTCTGCAAAATCACGCACCATTTGGCGCACCATCGTCACACTTTCGTTTTCTTGGAAATGCATATGACGCAAAATTAGTGCATTAAAACCGGGTATTCTTGTATATCCGTTGAATTTTAATAAAAATAAGACGCAATAATGATATAAGTTTAGAGAGAATTAACACTTTAGTTATTGTCGTTTTGACACATAGTAATACGTGTTATGTTTTTTATTTTTTAAATTTCAAATAGGGTAACAAGCGATTTTTTTCAAATTCATTGAGGCTCCTCATTTGCATGAATTTAGAAACGCTTAGATTTCCGTGTACTTTACAATATTCAATTAGGTTTTTGGCTTTTAATTTTCCGATATACGGATGTCGGTAAAGTTGTATCGCGTTTATCGAATCTAAGGGAATTAATTGTATCGAGGAGGTATTTACGGACCATATTAATTTGGGATGTTCGATAATTTGACTGTCGATATAGGGGATTTCTAATAATTGGTATTTGGAAAGATAACCTCCAAGTCTTGAGCGATAAGCAATTATCTTTTTTGCGGTATACGGACCTATACCAGGTAGCGATTCCAGTCCGGCAGAGTCAATCGAGTTCAATTCAATGGTATACGATTCAGAAGGATTCATCCCACCCGTATTAGGTGTAATTTGCATCCTATAAATGGAGTCCCAGTGGGTAATGGGAATGGTTTTGAATTCCGTTTCTGATTCCTTGGGTTTTTTAGTAGATATCTCAATGACGGTATTGGCTTTTACAGCCTCCGATCGAGAAATTAAGTTAATAGGCACGTTTATGAATGTTGAGTTGTGGTATCGGGCTTGCATAATGCCCATGCAAACAAAAAGACCTCCCCATATCAGAAATGAAATTATTTTCCGATAGAGAGAGGTCTTTATACTTTCGTTGGTTTTATTTTGGCGCCAATTCACGCCACAATTTTATGCGAAAGGGCAATTTTTTCTTTGCGATATTCGCCAGAGTCCAATTTGTTTTTAATGCTTTTAAAGGCGTTAATTGTATAATTTACATCTTCTAAAGAATGCACCGCAGTCGGTATTAAACGTAACATGATCACGCCTTTAGGAACTACTGGATAAACCACGATACTGCAGAAAATATTATGATTTTCTCTTAAGTCTAAAGTCAGGTGAGTTGCCTCGGGAATGGTTCCATTCAACAATACGGGAGTAACCGGGGTTGAAGTAATTCCAATATTGAAGCCAGCATCTTTAAGGCCATTTTGGAGTGCATTTACTACATTCCATAATTGGTCTTTCAATTGCGGTTGGGTGCGAATCAATTCCAAACGCTTTAAAGCACCAATTACCATAGGCATGGGTAGGCTTTTTGCATAAATCTGTGAGCGCATGTTGTAGCGCAAAAATTTGATGACATGAGGAGCACTACCTATGAATGCGCCGATACCAGCCATTGATTTTGCAAACGTTGAAAAGTAAATGTCAATTCCATCCATGCAATTTTGCTCTTCACCCGTTCCTGCTCCTGTTTTGCCCATAGTGCCAAAGCCATGTGCATCATCTACAAATAAGCGGAAACTGTATTTGTTCTTTAATTCAACGATCTCTTTGAGTTTTCCTTGAGATCCACTCATTCCAAAAACACCTTCAGTAATTACCAATACCCCTCCACCTGTGCTCTCAGCTAACTTCGTTGCTCTAACCAACTGTTTCTCGAGAGATTCAATATTATTGTGCGTATATACAAAACGCTTTCCGATATGCAATCGCAGTCCATCAATAATGCAGGCGTGTGATTCGGCGTCGTAAACGATTACATCGTGACGATCTACCAAAGCGTCTATTGCACTTAAAACACCTTGATATCCAAAATTCAATAGAATAACTTCTGGCTTGTTAATGAACGATGCCAATTCGTTTTCTAACTGTTCGTGGTAATTGCTATTTCCACTCATCATGCGAGCACCCATGGGGTAGGCCATCCCGAATTGCGCAGCCGCATCCGCATCTGCTTTTAAAACTTCAGGATGATTGGCAAGGCCAAGATAGTTGTTCAAACTCCATGTTAGTTTTTCCACCCCTCGAAATTGCATTCGTGGAGCAATAGGACCTTCAAGTTTTGGGAAAGTAAAGTATCCATGAGCTTCATCGGCGTGCATGCCAAGTGGCCCCATGCGTTCATTGAGTTTGTCGAAGATATCTTTCATGTTAATGCAAATTTAACGTTTATAAACAATTTGCAATTTAATAGGTTTGTTTGCTCAGAACCCAAACTACCGGAACTTTACCCCATTTGACTTTTTCTTTTTTCCATTGCAGTAGACTCTGTGATTTTATTATCTGGTCGGGACTATGCAGATTTACAGCCATGCATAATTGAGTAGATTCTGGGAGATTAGAAATGATGAAATTGAATAGTTTATCAGTGCGATAGGGGGTTTCGATAAAGCTATGTGTGTAATGTTGCCAGGGTCCAACAAATAAATCCGACAACCATTTCTTTTGCTCGGCTCCTTGTATTGGGGGATATCCATGAAATATAAATTGTTGACCATTCATGCCACTACTTTCCAACGCCATGGTAATTGAATTGGGGCCAATAAGCGGGATTACGATGCGGTTTTTTCGATGAGCCCATTCAACCACTCGATTACCGGGATCGGCTACACACGGGATTCCCGCTTCTGAAGCTACACCCACTGCTGTATGGTTGTTTATTGTCGAGAGAAATGCATTCAGTTCACCAATTGGAGTGTGTTGGTTGGATTCAAATATTTGAAGTGTGTCAATTTGAATTCCCAGTTTTAAAGAGGATAAATACCGTCTTAATGTCCGAGCACTCTCAGCTACCCATACGTTTATATGGGGAATGATATTCAAGAAATGAGATGTATGATAGTGTTGAGGGCTGTCTGGACCAATAGGTAGTGGGACTAAGTAAACACCTGCTTGTAAGTTTTCAGTCATTACCGACAAAAGTCGGTAATTTCACACAAATAATAGACAGAATGTCGGTTAAGCGTCACAAAAGAAAGTACCTTTGCGGCGTGAGTTTCATTCAGAAATTGCAAGACCGATGGAAAGTCGATTCGCCTATTAAGGTAATCCTAATATTAACCGTGTTCGCCTTGACCGGTTCAACCGTAGTATACCTTAAGGGTTTTGTAAAGAATTACTTTGCTGATTTGTGGTGGTTTGACATACTTTATTATGTGGCAATTTTGCCTGTTTACAATATAATGTTGCTCATGTATGGCTTCGTGTTCGGTCAATTTGCTTACTTCTGGGATTTTGAAAAACGTTTCTTTGCTCGCATTTTCAAACGCAATTCCAAATAAAACATGAGAAAAGAGGAGATTTTAAAAGCGCTTTCCATGGTTGAAGATCCCGATTTGAAAAAGGATCTGGTGACTTTGGGTATGATTGAGAATTTGAAAATCGATGGACTTCAGGTTCAATTTGATTTGGTACTCACAACACCCGCGTGTCCAATGAAAGATACCATGGTGAATGCATGTAAAACGGCCATTTTATATACCGTTAATAAGGATGCCGATGTTCATGTGAATGCTACTCATAGGGTTGTGCAACAAGAACGTGCAACGGATGTATTAAAAGGCGTAAAACATGTTATAGCGGTAGCGTCTGGGAAAGGCGGTGTTGGTAAGAGTACATTATCCGCAAGTCTAGCTCTTGGGCTTTCTCATACCGGAGCTAAGGTAGGATTGTTGGATGCCGATATTTATGGTCCAAGTATACCTACCTTATTCAACGTGCATGCAGCTCCTGAGATGAAAGAAATTGATGGTAGAAATATCATGATTCCCATCGAATCTCATGGGATAAAATTATTGAGTATTGGTTTTATGACAGCACCCGGTCAAGCGGTTGTTTGGCGTGGTCCCATGATTTCGAGCGCCTTCCGTCAGTTTATTAATGATGTTGATTGGGGTGATTTGGATTATCTCATTGTTGATTTGCCTCCCGGAACGGGGGATGTGCAAATTTCCCTGTCGCAACTTGCTCCATTAACAGGCGTTGTCATAGTTACCACACCGCAACAAATGGCTACTTCAGATGCGGCTCGCGCGATTGATATGTTCCAATTAGATGCAATTGCGAAGCCCATAATTGGTGTGGTTGAAAACATGTCGTTTTTCACTCCTGTAGATGCTCCGGATAAAAAATATAGGTTATTTGGTGAAGGTGGAGGGAAGGCACTTGCTGAAAAAAATGAACTTCCTTTCTTAGGCGAATTGCCGTTTCAGATGGAATTAGGGAATGCTGCCGATACAGGTAAATGGGATTTTTCCCAGGAACATATGAAGCCCTATTTGGATGTGGCAAAGGAAATTGCTCGTCAAATCAGTGTGATGCAAGCTTGATTCCTATTTAGGAAATCATTTCCAAGAGCATCTCAATTAGTGTAAAATATCTTACTTTTGTATAAATGGAACTGCAACAGCAAATTGAAACGGTATTGGATACCATTCGGCCTTATTTGCATGCCGATGGAGGTGACGTTGAGGTTGTAGAAGTTACAGATCAAAAAGATGTTATACTTCGACTTACTGGAAACTGCAGCAGTTGTAATATGAGTGAAATGACGATGACGGCTGGAATAGAAGAAAGTCTTCGAAAAAGCATTCCTGATTTGGGCGATATCAGCGCAATTAAAGGATAATTGGTATCTACACTCTGCCAACCATGCCTTCGTTCCAATGGGTTGTGCACCTCGCTTGATAAGCGTCGTTATGTCCAACTAATACCAAATCTTCAGAGTCGCTGGTTCGGAATGTATGATGAGCCTCTTTTTGACATACAGCGCACTTTGCCGCCAATTCTACATGTTGGTTTGCTAATTTTTTTAAGGCTTTCATGGATCCAAAATCTCTATTGAGGTAATCCTTGTCTAAGCCCGATGCGATAACCCGAATGCCATCCATCATCAATTCTCCGATTACTTCAATTATATAAGGTGAGAAAAACTGCACTTCATCGATGTAGCATTCTTTGGTGCTAGTTTGAATTAAAGGGAACAATTCTTCCGCCTTTGAAATGCGATGTCCGAGTATCTGCAATCCCCCATGAGAGTTAATTTTATTGGCACTGTAACGATTATCCAATAGCGGTTTTACAACAATTTTTTCGTTGATATCTAAAGTGCTTTCGTTGTAAAGCCCTATTAAACGGGTGGTTTTCCCCGCAAACATACACCCATAAATTAGTGTAAAATCTCTCATTGCCTCTGTGTTCTTTCGGTTGTAAATTTCCGAAAAAAAATTGATACCCGGTTTATGAATCCTCGCATTCCTCAAATAATTGCAGATTTGACTCGGTTAGAGTCCAAATTGCGCGAATCCCAAACGGCTCAACAAATCGCTAATGTATTGGCAACCATAAAGTCACAATCAGCAGAATTGTACCTGGAAACCGATATGGAAATAATTGATCAAAATAATTCAATTGCGGAAAGTAATCCAGAACCTATAGAGGAGGTTGCAACAGCGCCGATTGATTTATTCAAACCAAGTTACGAAGATGATTTGGTTACGCCTCAAGAAGAAGTGTTAGAAGAAATATCTCAAAATGAAGTAGCACCTATCACTGAGAACGAATCAATTAACATAAACGATAACCAAGAAGAATTGTTCGAACAAGATGAAACTGAACACCTTGACCTAGACAATGAAGAGGAAGAGGATGAAGAGGAAGAGGAAGATGAAGAGGAAGAGATGGAGGAAGTCCCAACTTCAGATGAAGAATTAGTTGAAGAAGATAATTTCGAGGATGAAGTTTTGGAAAAATCGCAAGAAATTTCAGATGCAGAAGACAGTGATTCACACAACGATCAAAATGAAAATGCAACTCGAGATTTGTTTTCATCAGAACCGCAAGTGGTTCAAAATGATGCGAATGAAGGAGATAATAAAGGAGGACAGCCACATCTTGAACAAAAAGCCAATGAGATTTTATCGATGTTTTCATTTTCTAGAAGATTCGAATTTGGGAATTTCTTGTTTGGGGGGGATATGAAGCTTTTTGCTGTCTTTATCTCTGAGATGCTCGCAGCTTCGAATTCCGATGAGCGCGATGACGTATTTGATACTTGGTATAACCAACGTCAATGGTCGCGTCGTGATGAATCGGCAAATGATTTGAAGAGGAATCTTCGTAAAATGATGTAATTCAATTAAGCGGGCACCTCCTAATGAGGTATGTCCGTTCGATTTCATTATAAATACCCTCTCGTTTTTACGGCTATATTTGCCGTTTTGGGTGTAGCCTTAAGCGTCCATGCTTTAATACTTATAACCCTCTTGTTGGGTATAATCTCTTATTTAAAATTAATAGGGATTCGTGAGTACTGGATAATTTTTCAAGCAATATGGTTGGGATTTGGAAGTTTGACGTTTCAAAAATCCAGATATAAAATCGCTCAAAATGATATTAGTAGGGGTTCTTGTATACAAGTAGAAATCGAAAGTATCAATAAAACGCAAAATGGCATAAAGGTCATAGCCAAAAACAGATCTGTTTATCTTGATTCAAACTGGGTATCCCAATCGGATTTTAAGGTACAATGGCTTCAAATAGAAGATTTGGATATTATTCCCGGTTGCCTGGTTTTACTACAAGATTATAAATTCAGGGTTCCAAAGACAAATAAAATTCCCATCTCATTTAATGAATACAATTATTTTATGGGGTTGGGAATTTTAGGTAATCTTGACGTTTCGAATTCTAGGTTGTACGCCTTGGATATGGATTCAGCCTCATTGGATTTTCAACGATATAATTTGAAAAAGAACTTAATGAGTAGGATGTCTCCATTTTTTAGTTCTCGATCTTTCGCTCTATTCTTAGGTTTGTTATTAGGTGATAAATCCTATTTGGAGTCACAAGATAAGCAACTATTTCAGAGAGCGGGTTTAATGCATATTTTATCCGTTTCAGGTATGCATATCGGATTGATATATTGGTTAATCTCTTGGCCAATTTCAATATTGGGAAAACGGTATTACGCTATTAAAAAGTTTGAGATTGCTTTAATCCCCGTGTTGTGGGCCTATGCTCATTTAACTGGAATGGCTCCACCTGTTTTGCGAGCAACTGCGTTCATTTCTGTATTGATGGTGCTGCGTATTTTATTCAAGCGAAAGGTGCGATTGCCGGATTTGATTGCAAGTAGTGCCTGTCTTTTTGTGATTTTTAGTCCTTTAGAATTCTACTCTGTTAGTTTTCAATTAAGTTTTGCGGCAATGTTGGGTATTGCATTTTGGTTTCCCCTTTGGCAGGAAAATTGGAGAAAGTATCTAAATAGAATGAATGGAGTAGGAGATTTATTGGGAATGTCTTTATGTTGCACCTTTACAACCTTGCCATTGACTTTGTATCATTTTCATCAAATTCCTACCTGGTTTTTATTGGGAAATCTAACACTTACGTTACCTCTCACATTTCTTATTTATGTCTTTTCAGCGCATGTTCTATTTGCTTGGCTGGATGTGGAATTTATCACGAAATTCATTTCTTATTTGGTGGAATTTTTGGTTGACTTTATTTATCAAGGACTTGCCTTAATAGAGGCCTTACCCCTTCCTTTTCTATTCGCTTATGATTTCGGTTTTGTAGACGCGTTGTTTCTGAGTATTCTTATTGTAATGGTATGGCGTTATGCGGTAAAATTGCCCATTCTCTCAAAAGATCAAATTGTAATAGCTGTGTTTATATGGGTAATTATAGATGTATTGGGTTTTAACAAGGCTAAATCGAAAGTTCAATTTGACGAAGGAATTCGATGTTCTTATAATCAAATGCCGGGTTTAATTAAATGGGCTCAAGCTCATTCAAATGACACGCTTTATGTTTCGAGCAGTAATATAGATTATCCTTAATCTTTATGGTTCAAAAATTTCAGGTTGATGCTTTGGGCTGTTTGAATGCTGTTCTTTCGCTAATCCAAAGCATAAAAACTGCGACACTTGCTCCAAGTACGATGGTGAAAATTCTTTCCCAGTTTTCAAAGCCAAATGATATGCGCATTAATAAAGTTGCCAAAACATAGCCGGAATTACGGATTACTAAAATTGTATTTTGTAGGTTTTTAGCACTGCTAAGTAAGAGTATAACATCTACAAAGGTGAGGAGCGTAAAGAAATCTTGATAAAATACATTCGATGGATTTGAAAGTGAGTCGTGATTATGAGAAAACTCTATCAATTCCAACAACCAAAAGGAGAACGAATAAATCGAAAGTATTAAAAAGACCAACACGAGAAATGAAGATAATCGATTCTTGAGTTTTATAAAATCCGGAGATAATTCATATCGCGTAACTTTTCGATTGTTTTCGATTGCATAAAATGCCCAAAGTAGGAGTAGGACAGCAATAAATCCGGAAATGTCTTTTATCAGATCACTTTGCAGAATAGGCATTTCCCCCTGCATCATTTTACCTATATCCTTAAAACTATTTCTTAGTAAAATTAATGCCATGATTTCAAGTTGTTTTGCGACGGATTTCGTGTAGCTCTTTCGCAAGTAATATATGAGCAGATATACTTCATAAATCAACAGAATGCTGAATGGTGAGAACAGAGAAGCAAAAGGGTGTCCAAAAAGATTATCCGGGAAATACTGCCCAGAAATCAATCCAAACTTTATTAGCATTATCAATATAAAGTGTAATACAAAGATTCCAATACCAAAATATGTAATGAAAATTTCGAATCTATGTTTGAATTTATCTGAAAACATTTACCTCTTAAACAATTGAAAATCAATTAAGTTTAGATGTTCTATGTTGCCCTTTGAAAACTCCCACTATAAAATGGAGTACCTTTGTATTATGGAATGGGTTCAATTAGAAATCGCCAACCGCTTGGCAACAGTGACCATGGCACGAATTGATAAGAGAAATGCGTTCAATCCAGAATTGGTTTCTCAAATGTTTCAAGTGTTTAACAGTTTGAATGAGCGCGATGATGTTAAGGTTATTCTAATAAAATCTGCAGCTGCCGCATTTTCTGCTGGTGCTGATTTGGCCTATATCCAAAATTTAGAGCAGTTTACCCATGAAGAGAATTTAGCCGATTCTCGAAATTTGAAAGAACTGTTTGAATCGATTTATCAGTCGCCAAAGATTACCATAACGCAAGTTGAAGGACCTGCTTTAGCGGGAGGGTGTGGTTTAGCCTCTATAAGTGATTTTTGTTTTGCAACTCCAGAATCTACATTTGGTTATACCGAAGCACGAATTGGATTCGTTCCAGCACTTGTTATGGTATATCTCAGGCACAAAATGCCCATGAATAAGTTGAATGAGTGGTTATTGACGGCCGGTGTGTTTTCTGCTCAAAAAGCTTTCGAAGACGGATTGATTTACAGGGTATGTGACGATGTGAATCAAGAAGTACAAAATTTTATTCAACATTTGCTTTCAGGAGTTAGTATAGAATCAATTGCCAGAACTAAAATGATGTTACGCAACTTGCCTTATAATCATGAGGAAGCTCTTGAATTTGCAGCCCAGCAAAATGCATTGGCTCGTAAAACGGATGATTGTAAGAAAGGAATAGATGGTTTTCTTAAAAAAGAGAAGATAGAATGGTAAGGTTGATAGATACCCATAATCATTTGTATGCCGATGCATTTGACGAAGATCGGGAAGTGGTTATAAAGCGAAGCATTGAAAATGGTGTAGATCGGGTATTGTTGCCCAATATAGATTTAGATAGTATAGAAAAAATGCATGCATTGGAAGATGCATATCCAGAAAATATCAAGAGTATGATGGGTTTGCATCCTTGCGATGTAAAGGGGAATTACAAAGAAGTTTTGGCATCGATGTATCCGTGGATTGCAAAAAGAAACTATGTAGGAATCGGAGAAGTGGGAATGGATTTACATTGGGATGCTACAACGAAACCGTGGCAGGTTGACGCATTGAATATTCAAGTTGAATGGGCTAAGGAATTTAATTTGCCTCTTAGTTTACATACTCGAAATGCCACTCAAGACGTAATTCAAATTCTGAAGCCACATAAAGGTAAGGTCACAGGCGTTTTCCATTGTTTTTCAGAAAGCACCGAACTCGCGAAAGAAATAATCAAATTGGGATTCCAATTGGGAATTGGAGGGGTGATTACTTTTAAAAAGGCCGGGATAAGGGAGGTCGTTTCAGAAATAGGAATAGATCACGTAGTTTTAGAAACAGACAGTCCCTATTTGGCACCTACCCCATACCGTGGTAAAAGAAACGAACCGGCATATGTTCGTTTAATAGCAGATGAAGTAGCCATGTTGACGGGCTTGTCTTCCATAGAGGTTGCGGAAAAGACGACGCAGAATGCAGCGTCCGTATTCGGACTGTGAAAATGAAAATGTGACAATAGTCACAAGAATTACCATTTTAGTTCTTCATCTTTGAGAAATAAGCGTTTTAAAAGCGCAAGCATTTTTTGCTATTAACTTGAAAAATATGAAGAAAGAAATACATCCCATTAATTGCTCGTGTTGCAATCAAGAAGAAAACACAACCAATCGCAGAGACTTTCTAAAAACAGCTGGAACAGCTGGGTTTGGCTTTGCTTTCGGAACCCTGGCTGCTGGCAGTATTGCTGGATGTGGAACGAATCCTGAAAAAATGGCAAGTTCTGCGGCCGTTCAAAATGGTAAAGCTCAAAAATTCACCATACTTCAAACGGCAGATATTCACGGTCAATTATTGGAACACGATGAGTTTTTCTGGGAAAACGGAAGAGCTGTATATAAGCGTCGTGGAGGTATGGCAACTTTAAAAACCATGTTGGATACCATCCGAAAAGAAAACCCAGGGAATACCTTATTAGTTGACGGTGGTGATTGCTTCCAAGGTAGTGGAGTGGCGGCTCTAACAGAAGGTCGTGCTTTGGTGCCTTTGATCAATAATATTGGATACGATTTGATGTTGCCGGGTAATTGGGAGGTTGTATATGGCAAGGAAAATATGATGAAAGATCTTGGCGGCTACAACGCGGCTAAAGTATGTGCCAATATGTATCATTCTGGCGCTGGGTTTAATGGTCAAGATATGATTTTCCAACCTTATTGGACCAAAATGGTAGCAGGGGTGAAAATTGGTTTTATCGGTTTGAATGATCCGTTAACGCCAAAACGTCAGTCTCCAGCCTATTCTGAAGGTATTCATTTTGGAAAGCCAGAAGAAAATGTAGCGCGTTATGTGAAGATTTTGCGTGAATATGAAAATTGTGCGATGGTGTTTTTGGTTACACATATGGGTTTGACACAACAAATTGATTTGGGCAATCAGGCATTTGTAGAAGGTGTTGATTACATTCTAGGTGCCGATACACATGAAAGAGTTCGTAAACCGATTGAAACAAAATATACCAAAGTAACAGAACCGGGAGCTTTTGGGTCCTTTGTAGGTAAATTGGATATTGTGGTCGAAGATGGCAAAATAAAAGACCATCATTATGAATTGATGGATGTGGATCCATCTCGTTACAAGCCCGATCCAGGAATGGCGGCTTTAGTGGATAAAACCTTTGAGCCCTACAATAAGGAACTGAAGACAGTTATTGGTGTAACTAAAAGTACTTTGGTGCGTTACTTCGTATTGGAAACGCCAATGGATAACGTGATTACAGATGCCGTTATGTGGAAGTTCAAACCAGATGTGGCATTATCCAATGGATTTAGATTTTGCCCACCTTTAGTAGCTTCGCCAGAGAACCCAGCTGAAATCACAAATGATTTCCTATGGAGTATGTTGCCCGTTAATTCTCAAGCACGTACCGGAAAAGTAAGCGGTCAGAAAATTTGGAATTGGTTGGAAAAAGAATTGGAAAATGTTTTTGCCAAAGATCCAGCCAAACGATTTGGTGGTTGGGTGGTTCGATTTGCCGGAATGCAAATTAATTTCACCTCACAGAAACCAATGGGTGAGCGCTTGAATTGGATTAAAATAAAGGGAGAACCAATCGATAAGAACAAGGAATATTCTATTGTTGCTTGTGAACGTGAAGGCGATCCAGAAGATGCGATATGTAGAATGATGGGTGTAAACGACCCTGTGGACACCGGTGTGAATCTTCACGATGCCATTCGTGAATATCTCGGACAGCATTCTCCAAT
Organism: uncultured Bacteroidia bacterium; assembly: GCA_943789135.1. Taxonomy (GTDB): domain Bacteria; phylum Bacteroidota; class Bacteroidia; order NS11-12g; family UBA955; genus VMCP01. The sequence continues at coordinate 22,055 of CALSSY010000014.1, read as the reverse complement.
TGAACCTAAGGTAGAAGGTCGTGTTGAGTGTACAGATCAACCCGCAGATTTATTAAGTCAATTGGATGGTTACGATTACAACTTTGTTTAAGGTGTGTAATTTCAGTCACAATGAATTGTTAGTAAAAACAAGAATATTGCATTAGCTATGGAAATAATAGGTTATTTAGGTGCCGTTTTGATGGGTATGTCACTCGGTTTGATTGGGGGAGGCGGTTCTATTCTTACCGTTCCAATTTTGGTGTATTTATTCGGTGTAAATGCAGAATTATCTACGGCTTATTCATTGTTTATCGTAGGATTGACAAGTTTATTTGGTAGCTTTTCTCACATGAAAATGGGTAACATACATTGGAAAACCGCCATTGTTTTTGGTATCCCTTCTATAATTAGCGTTTACATAACCCGTCATTTTATCGTTCCAGCAATTCCGCCGGTACTTATTTCTACCTCAAGTTTTGTATTAGATAAAGACATGGGTATTTTAATACTCTTTGCTGTTATCATGGTTTTAGCCTCCTATAGTATGATTAAAAAAGGAAAGCCAAAAGCTCAAAACGAAGGGGAAGAAATTGCGTACAATTATCCGCTCATTTTGGTTGAGGGTGCTGTAGTGGGACTGGTAACTGGCTTGGTTGGTGCGGGTGGAGGATTTCTAATAATTCCAGCTCTTGTGATTTTGGCTAAATTACCAATGAAACAAGCTGTTGGGACTTCTTTGATAATCATTGCATCGAAATCGCTTCTTGGTTTCTTAGGGGATTTAGGCCGAGGTCAAATTATTGATTGGCAATTCTTACTTGTTTTCTCTGCAATTGCCGTTGTGGGAATTTTCCTTGGTGCGAGTCTGTCCAAAAAAATCAGTGGGGATAAATTAAAGCCGGCTTTTGGATGGTTTGTTCTGATTATGGGAATATACATTATTGTAAAAACCTTGTTGTAATATAGTTTTATGCTTGACGAAAAAGACACTTCTAAACTAATAAAGGCCGTAAATTCTCTATTAGCATTATTAATTGGAGTGATTTTGGTTATGATGGCATTGGTTATATACATCACCCTTAAACCCAATGCAAGTGATTCCGAAGAAGTAGTTGATGCGACTCAGGCCGTTGAGAATGTTGAAACGATAGTTAAGTTAGATCCTTTAGATACTTCGAGCGATCTATGGAAAGCGCCAAGTGATGATGAAATTCCCGCAGGAAAATTAGGGGAAGAAATTCGCTACGGTCGGGAATTGGTAGCGCATACAGCCGAATATTTTGGTCCAAATGGATCGGTTAAGCACCTCTCTAACGGATTGAATTGTCAAAATTGTCATTTAGATGCGGGTACCAAACCATGGGGAAATAATTATGGTTCTGTGGCGAGTACCTATCCTAAAATGCGCGGAAGAAGTGGTCAAGTTGAAGGCGTATTTAAGCGTATAGCGGATTGCTTTGAGCGGTCATTAAATGGTGTCGCGCCAGATTCGAATTCTCGCGAAATGAAAGCAATGAAGGCATACATTGTGTGGTTGGGTAAAGATGTTAAGAAAGGAGAGAAAGCCAAAGGATCGGGGATTTTTAATCTGGCATTTTTGAACAGACCCTTGAACCCTGAAAATGGCAGGGAAATTTACGAGGCAAAATGTCAAAGTTGTCATCAGGCCGATGGTCAAGGTTTACCTAATGCAGATAAAACCGCTTACATGTATCCACCGCTTTGGGGAGACTTGAGTTATAACCATGGAGCAGGTTTATACAGAATGTCACGTTTTGCAGGGTATGTTAAAGCAAACATGCCACTTGGGGCAAGTTATAGCAATCCCATGTTAACCGATGAGGAGGCTTGGGATGTGGCGGCCTATGTAAATACGCAGCAAAGGCCCGCCAAAGATTTGAGCAAGGATTGGCCCGATATTTCGAAAAAGAAAATAGACCATCCTTTTGGTCCTTATGTAGATCCTTTTTCCGAAGAACAACACAAATTTGGTCCATTTAAACCCATTGAAGACTTTTATGTAGAGTTGAAATCACAAAAGAAATAACTAGAAAAAATAAAAAGAAATTATATGAAAGTAGAACAGATTTACACAGGTTGTTTGGCACAAGGAGCCTATTATTTGGAAAATAATGGGGAAGTTGCCATCATCGATCCATTGCGTGAGGTTCAGCCTTACATCGAACGTGCAGAGAAAGACGGTGCGGCAATTAAATATATTTTTGAAACGCACTTTCACGCTGATTTTGTTAGCGGACATTTGGATTTAAGCAAGAAAACCGGAGCTCCAATTATTTACGGACCGAATGCAAACCCAAGTTTTGAATGTATTATAGCTACTGATGGTCAAGAATATAAACTAGGTAACGCTACAATTAAGGTAATTCATACTCCAGGTCATACAATGGAAAGTACATGTTTCTTGTTAATTGACGAATCTGGAAAAGCGACAAGTCTTTTCAGCGGTGATACCTTGTTCTTGGGTGATGTGGGTCGCCCTGATTTGGCACAGAAAGCCGCAGATATGACTCAAGAAGATCTAGCTGGGTTGTTGTACGATAGCTTATACAATAAGATTTTGCCTTTGAGTGATGATATTATGGTTTATCCGGCACACGGTGCTGGTTCTGCATGTGGTAAAAACATGATGAAAGAAACCATGGATTCATTGGGCAACCAGAAATCCATGAACTACGCTTTAAATCAACCTACAAAAGAGGCATTTATTGAAGCAGTAACAGATGGTTTATTACCTCCTCCAGCTTATTTTCCATTGAATGTTGCCATGAATAAAAAAGGGTATGATTCAATTGATGATGTAATGGCTAAAGGTATGCAAGCCTTAGAACCGGAAGCATTTGAAACCGCTGCTGAAACAACGGGTGCCATTATTTTGGATACTCGAACAGCAGCAGGGTTTTCACAAGGTTTTGTGCCCCGTTCTATTAATATCGGTCTGGACGGACAATTTGCTCCTTGGGTGGGTGCCATGATTGTTGACGTAAAGCAACCTATTTTGTTAATTACAGATGAAGGAAAAGAAGAGGAAACATTAACCCGATTGAGTCGTGTTGGATTTGATGCGGTGATTGGTCATTTGAAAGGTGGATTTGCATCTTGGAAGTCTGCTAATAAAGAAATTGACACGGTTAACAGAATTACTGCGGATACCTTTAAAAATGAAATTCAAATTGGCGAATCTTTTATATTGGATGTACGTAAAGAATCTGAATATCGTGCAGAACACGTAGAAGAGGCTTACAATAAGCCTTTAGATTTTATAAACGAATGGTTCATGGAGATGGGAAATCAAAACGAAACATTTTATGTACATTGCGCTGGTGGCTATCGCAGTATGATCGCAGCATCAATTTTGAAATCCAAAGGCATACATAACTTCAAAGAAGTTGCTGGAGGTTTCAAAGCGATTGCAGAGGCAGGTGTAGCCAAAACCGATTTTGTATGTCAATCTAAACTTCAAAAAGCATAATTATGTTAGAATTAATAAAACATCCATGGCCGTGGTGGGCGGCCGGAATTGTAATAGGTTTGACGGTTCCTACGCTTCTAATCATTGGCAATAAATCCTTTGGTATTAGTTCGTCTTTGAGGCATTTATGCGCTATGTGTGTACCTGCTAAGATTCCTTTTTTTAATTACGATTGGAAAAAGGAAATATGGAATTTATTTTTTGTAGTAGGGGTTTTATTGGGTGGTTTTATAGCCGTTCAATATTTGCAAGATCCTGAGCCTATTCAAATTGCTGATGCAACCAAAGCAGCACTTCAAAGCCAAGGCGTTGAAAATTTCGACCAATTGTTGCCTACGGATATCTTCTCTTGGGAAAGTTTAATGACTTTAAGAGGATTCATTTTTATCGTGATAGGTGGATTTATGGTAGGTTTTGGAACAAGATATGCTGGTGGTTGTACAAGTGGTCACGCTATTATGGGACTAAGTAATTTACAGTGGCCTTCATTGATTGCCACAATCATGTTTATGGTGGGAGGTATTATCATGACCTGGTTCATACTGCCCTTTTTAATCGCATTGTAATAAATTGAAATTATGAAAGAGAATTTAAATTCAACAGAATTCAAGGATGCAGCAATGTGCACCAATGAATCAAAAACATCACACCCAATGTGGTATAATCTTAAATATCTATTGGTGGGAATAATTTTCGGAATAGCTTTTGTAAAAGCAGAAATCATAAGTTGGTTCCGCATTCAAGAAATGTTCCGTTTTGAGTCGTTTCATATGTATGGTGTAATTGGAACAGGCGTTGTTTTAGGCATGATTTCAATACAAATTATCAAACGTTTCAACATCAAAACGATTTACGGAGAAAAAATCGTAATTGCCGATAAGACTTTTAATAAAGGCCAAATTTATGGGGGCCTCATATTTGGTTTAGGTTGGGCAATAACAGGAGCATGTCCTGGTCCCTTGTTCGCACAAATGGGTGCAGGCTTTAGTGTAATCTTTATAACCTTCCTTTCTGCTTCTGCAGGAACTTGGGTGTACGGTTACTTTAAAGAAAAACTTCCTCACTAATTTTGGATAAACTTTGGTATAAAAAAAGGCGATGATTTCATCGCCTTTTTTTATGCTTGTTGCCGTTCAATCGGTTTAAGGAGTATTCGAGGGTCCGGTTGTTTTATTATTTGGAAGAGCACAACCCTTGCTGCTCGAACAACCCAAATTGAATAAGGCCATAATTACTAATGCCGAACCAATAAGGATAACCGGAATGGAATTAGTGGCAATGCCTTGGCCAATAAAACTTAGGCCTAATCCAGCACGAATGAATCGAATTAAATCCCAGTTGCGAAGAATGGATTTCATTACATCAATGCGATCTGCATGTCTGCAAGGCCGCCACCATTATAAACTTCAGTAACACCTGATTGTTGTAAAATGCTACAAGCCATACCGCTTCTATTTCCACTTCGGCAATACAATAAATAGGGTCCCCGTAATTCGTTAATTTCATCAATTCGGGTGGTGATTTCCTCTAAAGGAATGTTGATTGCATCGTTAACGTGGCCATCGGCGAATTCCCAAGATGAGCGTACATCAATTACAGTAGCTCCTTTTTCTTTAACTAATTCTCTTATTGTCATAATCGTTTTATTATGATACAAAGTTCAAACTTAAATAGTTCTTAAAACGTAATTTTTGTCACGTTTAAAATAGGTTCTCGTTTGAGTGTAAATAGATGATTAAGCGTACAATTTTGCTTTGATTATTTTTCTTTTATGTAGAAAATGAATTAAAGAAACCTTCAATACACCAAGTCCATAAATACTGCTTCGTTTAAAATTTATAGATGAGGCTTCTTCGAAATACTTTGTAGGACATGTTATCTCTCCGATTTCGTAACCCTTCATGAAAATTTGCGATGTGATTTGATTATCGAAAATGAAATCATCGCTGCATAAATGATAGGGCACCTGCTTTAATACATCTGCGGAAAAAGCCCTGTAGCCAGTATGGTACTCAGAAAGATGTTGTCCAATAAGTAAATTTTGTATTGCGGTTAGGAATCTATTGGCGACGTACTTGTAATAAGGCATCCCGCCTTTGAGCGCGCCGGTGCCTAAAATTCGGGAACCAAAAACAACCGGATATATTTCTTGTGCGATTATATAGGCAATGGAATGAACAAGCTTAGGCGTGTATTGATAATCTGGGTGAACCATGATAATGATATCTGCTCCTAAAGAAAGAGCCGTATCGTAACAACTTTTTTGATTGCCCCCATATCCTTTGTTCTTTTGGTGATTGATTATATGTTCGATTCCAAGTTTTTTAGCAACTTCTATGGTATCATCAGTGCTTTTATCATCAACGAGAATTACATCATCAACAATATCAAAAGGGATCTCCTTGTAAGTGCGTTCCAATGTGTGTTCGGCATTGTAAGCTGGAAGAACGATAGCAATGCGTTTGTTTTGAATCATGAGTAATAAACGACACAAAGTTCATCACTTTTTTGAGAACTCTCAATTTAATTCGCTTAACGCCAAGAAAGATTGAGGAAATCTATAAATTAAGATTTGACACGAGACAACTCCGATAGGTCGGTTAACATCAAAATATCAATTGAATTTTGGAAATCCGGATCTACATTAATCCCGATGCATTTTGCACGTTGTTCAATATATCGTTTGAACAACATAGGGGTTTTTACTCCGCTGGGCTCAATACATTCGATTATTTTATCCATTCGTTTGATGTCTTCGGGTTTTGATAATGAAATCCATTGTTGTATTAGTGAATTTCTTGTTGCTTTGAAGGGATGTATGGGCACAAAAAAATCACGCAATGATTTATCTGAGAAATGTTTCCATAGAAATTCCGTAATAAGGAGTTTGGAATAAGATTGGTAGGAATTGGATAAACTGGTTTGTCCAATTAAATAGTTGATATCATTCCGTTGTTCAACGAAAGCCAATATACCATTCCATAAAAGAAATAGGGGAAAGGGTTTCTGTTGGTATTCAGGCCTCACAAAAGCTCTACCTAAAATTATCGACTTATTGATTACTTTTTCAACCTCTGCATTTTTTATATAGTAATCATAAATAATATGTCGATAACTCGGTAATGCTTGAAGATCTGGACCTATTCCTAGTCGATATGCGCCAACAATTTTACTTTCGGAAGAGTCCCATAATACCAAATGATAGAATACTTCATCATGTTTGTCAAGGTCTCTATCTAATCCGGAACCTTCTCCAACTTCTCTGAATGTGATTTCACGAAGTCTTCCAATTTCAAGTAAAATATTGGGCGAACTTTTTGGGGGACTTAGGTAAACTTCGTTTTGACCTTTGACAACGATGGGCGTGCCTAATGAAATGATTTCTGATTTTATTTTTGATGCGTCGATTTCATTAGCAATTGTTTTGAATTTACTCTGAATTGGGAATTTACCTAATTGGGGAAACTCAAATCCGAATTGACGCTTACTCATTAGCCGTATTTTTAATTCCAAATCTATGAAGCTGTGATCCTCTGAAGCTTTGAATGGCTTTCCTATAGCTGATTCTATTGGTCGAAAGCGCCGTCTTAAACTTTCTCGGGGAATTAAATTTTGCCGAAACTTCGGATTGATATTACTTAGGAAATAGAAAAGTGGGCTGTTTTTACCTCGTATTGCCCATGGAAGTATAAATCCCTTGTGTTTTAGAATGATTTTTTTAGCACTGGGGTGCCAAAAGGATTCTTTGTCACTCTTATACAATTTCTTGTTTAGCAACACCTCAGAATTTGAGAATAATACCAAACAATGTCCATCTTCTAGCCATTTTAATGCTTGTTTTAAAGCAATGGCATTTTTTGATATAGCATTTGGTATGTTATCTAAATGAACCCCAATGGTGAAAGGTTGCAATGAACGAGAAGGGTAAGTTGAATGGTCTAATAATATTTTTACATCCTTGCGTTTTTTCAAAAGAATATCCAAAATCAAGAGTCCATCTGGAATGCCCGTAGAATGATTTGCCAAAACCAACAAGGATTTTTCTTGAGGGATTCGGCCAAAATGCAGGGCTGATACTTTGTGTTTAACCTTTGAATAGGTTTTGTAATAACTAAGAAATTGCTCTATACTGTGCGTGTCGAAAAAATCAAAAAAACGCTGCGCTTGGTGCCTTCCATATAGATTCTGAATGAGTTGATTTTTTGAGTTTTGAAGGGGTTGAAACGGAAATTTATTCTTCAAAACGGATCTTGTTGCGATAAGGGGATTTAACACTTTTTTGTTGTGATTTTAGTGATAGCATCAAAAATGCTTTCGAAATATTACCAATAGATGTTGGTTTTGTTATTTCAAAGTGAACAATCTAAAAACGGTTTGATTTGTTAACTTAAATAATGCTCAATTCGTTTCAAGTAGTTTGGTTCAAGAGGGATCTTCGCATTACCGATCACGAGGCCATATTGCAAGCTTCTGCATCAAATTTACCGACACTTTTTTTATACATTCATGAACCTGAAGTCTTTAAATCGGTGCATTATAGCTTCCGTCACGAGCGCTTTGTATGGGAATCAGTTGTAGAATTGAATCAATATTTTACCTCACGTAAATTGAATTTTATTTCGGTTGAAATGTCGGCTAAGACCTGTTTCAATCAACTTATTGATTTGGGGCTAAAGGAAGTTTATAGTTTGGAAGAAATAGGTTTAGAAGTTACGTATGCTCGAGATCGAGAACTAAAAGGTATTTTTAAAAATGCTGGGGTTCTCTGGCATGAATATCCGTATTCTGGCATAAGAAGAGGACTTCGCAATCGTAAAGACTTCAATGCATATTGGTATGACTATATGTCAAACGTAATTCCCGAAATCCAATGGTCTTCATTTGAATCAATAATTCAAGCGGAGGCATTTCCCGTGCAAGAATTTCCTCGATTAATGGAGAAGCCCGAAGTTGAAGGAATTGTGCAAAACGGCGGGTATTTGAAGGCGTGGCAATATTTAAATAGTTTTACTCAGAAAAGGGTTTCTAAATACATGCAGCACATTTCCAAGCCTGAAGAATCAAGAAAAAGTTGCAGCCGTATTAGTCCGTATTTAGCATGGGGGAACATTAGTTTAAGGGAAGTTTTTCAAAGTCAATATTTGGCTGGACAGAACAGCCCTTACAAAAGGAACATGCGTCAGTTTGCTTCTAGACTTAGATGGCGCGAACATTTTATGCAAAAGTTTGAGAGCGAATGCGAAATGGAATTTGTAAGTGTAAATCGGGGATACGAATCGCTTGATTATAAAAATGAAGATGCCAATTATGAAAGGTGGAAAAAAGGGAAGACGGGTTTCCCTTTAGTAGATGCTTGCATGAGATGTTTGATTGCCACTGGGTATATCAATTTCAGAATGCGTGCTATGTTAGTGAGTTTTATTTGTCATCATATGAATCAAAGTTGGGAACGGGCGGCTAATTATTTATCTGGATTGTTTTTGGATTTTGAACCCGGAATTCACTTTCCACAGATTCAAATGCAGGCAGGAATTACCGGGATCAATACCGTGCGAATTTACAATCCCACCAAGCAAGCGCAAGATCAAGATCCCAATGGTGAATTTATTAAAAAATGGTGCCCCGAATTGAAAAATATTGAAGTCCCCTTTATTCATGAACCTTGGAAATTAACCGCACTTGAACAACAAATGATTGGTTTTGAATTGGGAGTTGATTATCCAGAGCCGATGTTAGACTTAAAAGTGACCCACAAAGATGCCAGAGATCGGTTATATGGTGCAAGAAAATCCCCTGAAATAAAAGAGGAGGCTTCTCGAATAATAGAAAAACATACTTTGGGAAATAGATAATGTGCAATTAACTTTGAGAATTGTAACATCCGAAATGAAAATTAAAATCGCATCACTTTTACTTTGTCTTTTCTTAATTTCAGAATCATTAGCGCAAAAACGAGTTCAACATGCACTTGTATTTGATGGTGTCGATGATGTAGTTCGTTGCCAGTCAAATTCGAGTACCAACTTGAATAAATCAGCAATAACAGTAGAGGCTTGGATAAATCCATTGGATTTTCAGTTTGAACCTAAATTAGGCACAATCGTGGCGAGACATTATGAAGCAGCAAATCGCGGCTTCTCTTTGGCTGCTGGAGGGTCGGGTCAGCTTTATTTTGGCGTTTTTGATGATTCAAGTGCGGAGATTACAACCGCTGCAAATACCGTATTGAAAAACACGTGGACGCATGTTGCGGCTACTTTCGACCGATATGTACTTCGCGTTTATGTCAATGGAAATTTAACAGATTCCCTAATCGACTCTACAGCCGTTGGAGATCCCGGTACAATTCCACTGACTCTTGGGAATCATCATTCGCTAGATAGGCCATTTTGGGGTTCATTAGACGAAGTTCGATTGTGGTCCAAAGCACTAAGTGCCTCGGAAATTAAGCAGGCCTATAAATCCGCTTATTGTGGTTTTTTGTCGGACTTAAGGGCCTATTATAAGTTCAATAAGGGTAGAGCAGCCACAAGAAATTCTATCTACTTTAGAATTCCGGATTGGTCCGGTTTGAAAAACGATGGCGTTTTGTACAACTTTAAATTAGACGGCACCATATCCAATTATAATTGGGGTGTTTACCCTGAACAAATAGCCATTTCTCATAATGATACGGTCTTTGCATGTGACCAATATAAAGCACCTTCATTGACCACAACTTGGTATAATTCCGGTGTATATGTGGATACGGTATATTCATACAGAGGCTGCGACTCAGCTTTAAATATTGTTTTAACAATTGCCAACTCTTCAAGAGATACAGTGAGTGTAAGAAGTTGTGGTAACTACACGCTTCCCAAGCGGACTCAATTCCGTGAATGTTTCTGGAGTTTACACCGATATCCTGAAGAATGCGGAGGGTTGCGATTCGATTTTAACGCTGCTGGTTAAAATAGGACCTGATTCAACATTTGCAGATGTAACCAACTGTCAAGAATTTAAATTGCCCTATTCTAATAGGATGGTTACGGAATCGGGGGTTTTTGTTGATACACTCAGTAATTACCTAGGATGCGATAGTTTGATGTTTTTCAATATCGAAATTTTACCTCAATCAGAAAGGGAAATTGAATTAGAAATTTGCGATTCTGTAATGTTACCGGCTAGTGGGAGCTGGATTTTCCAATCGGGTCTATATGCAGATACCTTGGTCAATTTTATGGGTTGTGACAGTGTGGTAAATTATAAAGTAAAATCGCTTGTGTCGCGAGCATTTTATCAGGATTATGCTTGTGGTACGTATGAAAGTCCATCGGGTAAATACATTTGGGATCAGTCAGGTGTGTGGTACGATACCCTCGTTAATTATCGCGGATGTGATTCCATCATACAGATAGATTTGCAGGTTAGTCCAATTACAGACACGACCCTCCGGATTGATGCATGTCGCAGTTATCGTGCACCGTCAAGACGTTTTTATATCACCGAATCGGGAACGTATTACGATACAATAATGAATGCATTCGGATGCGATAGTATTATTAAAATAATTGCGAATATTACCAAGTTCAATAAAGCTTTGATTAGTGCTTCTGATACTCTTCGAGCAACTGAAGGGTATTTCGGTTATCAGTGGTTACGCTGTGATAAAGGCTTCCTTGAAGTTGCAGGCGAGATGGACTCTGAATTAATTGTAACCGAACCCGGTAACTACTCAGTAAGGATGGAGATGAATGGGTGTTTAGACACCTCTGAATGCGTAAATGTTGCACAAAATGGGGTTTCCGTATTCCAAAATGTAACTTTCAATGTGTACCCAAATCCAAGCGGTGGAAGGGTGTTTGTTTCAGGCGAAAATCTTGATGCGAGTTATGTCGAAATTAGAGACCTCCAAGGTCGTATTCTTGAAGTGATAAGTTTTATGAATGGATATTTTGGACCCGAATATGTTGATATCAATCAAAAAGGTTGGTTTTACATGATTCTAATAAAAGATAAATATCGAGAAGCCTTACCGGTATTAATTGAATAACCGGTTTTCCGTTTTTACCCATCCGATAGGAAATTCTAAACGTTTGAGCGTAATTCTCAAATGGTCATTTTGTTGTGCTTTTGGTTATAATTTGCTTTTTGTGTTTTGTACAATAAATAAATTTTCTTATTGTTGAAGTTACAAAAAGACTAAACTAATTTAAAATGGATAAAAACTACACGGTTTCAAAAGCCGTAAAATCCACTTTCTTTTTGCTGTGTGCTACAGCTTCCTTTGGAGTAGGGGCTCAAACAAGTGATACCGCGGATAAAATTGATGAGGTGGTAGTTGTTGGATATGGAACAGCTAAGAAAAAGGAATTTACAGGTGCAAATTCAGCGATCAAAGGTGAAAAGTTAGAGAAGTTGAATATTCCTCGAATGGATCAGGCGCTTCAAGGTCAAATGTCGGGTGTCACGATTTCGACCAATTCGGGGTCTCCAGGTGGTTCATCGAGTATCCGAATTCGTGGACTTTCCACATTTGGAGATAACGATCCATTAATCTTAGTAGATGGTGTTGTATACGATTCAGAAGGTTTAAATGCCCTAAATCCAGGTGATATTGCATCAATAAACGTATTGAAAGATGCCACCGCAGGTATTTATGGTGTTCGTGCAGCAAACGGCGTTATCATTATCGAAACGAAGAAAGGTAAGCGCAACATGGCACCTCGATTCGAGTTCTCAGGATACGAAGGATTTCAGCAAACAGCGAATCGTTTAGATTTGTTGAATGCAACCGAGTATGCGGTTCTAAAAAATGAAATGTTTGCCAATGGAGGCGATCCACTACCATTCAGAAATACACAATTGGGAACCGGTACAAATTGGCAAGATTCTGTTTTTCAAACAGCGCCAATTCGCAATTATAACTTATCTGTTCAGGGTGGAACCGACCAATCCACATACTCAATTGGAGGAAGTTATTTCCGCCAAGAGGGAATTGTTGGTGGACCTAAAGCGTCTTTCGAGCGTTTGAATGGACGTGTGAATTTTCAGACCAAAATGTCGGATAAAATGCGTTTTAATAGCGTATTTCTTTACACACATGAACAGCGAAGTGGGCTTCCTGAAAACGGAATAGGATCGGTTTTGTACAATACCGTAAATGCATTTCCAACGGATCCAATCCGCGATGAAAATGGTAAATATACCTATCTTGAGGAAGTTGCCGATATCATAAATCCATTGGCTCAAATTGAAAACACCTACAATTGGGCAGTAGTGAACAAGTTTGTAGGTAAAGAAGAATTGGAGTACGATATACTACCCGAGTTAACCTTCACCAATCGATTGAACTACAATGTGGCTTTGGTGGATAACAAATCGTTCTCACCACTCGTTTGGTTCGGACCGGGTAAAGCTCAAAATACGGCATTGAATGAGCAATTAGATCCAACAGAAATTGAAATTGCACCGGATGTTCTTATAGAAAGAGGCGCAAGTGTTTATGAGGGAAGATATACTTACACGGATTTGAACTATGAGTCTTTCTTGAACTACAGTAAAGAAATACGTCCAAAGCAAAATCTAAAAGCAACATTAGGAGCATCTGTTTTCAGTAGAAATGGTAGTGGACTTGATGGAACTGCCTTCAATATCCCGAATAATGCATTGGAATATGCAGATATTTCCGCAAACTTGGCACCAGGTGGATACTTGAATCAGGTGAATTCTTTCCAATTCCAAGAGCGCTTATTGTCGGCATTCTTGCGTACTGAATACAATTATCACGATAAATACATTGTTTCGGGTATTTTGCGTAGAGACGGTTCTTCGAAGTTTGGTCCTAACAGCCGATACGGTTGGTTTCCAACTTTATCTGGATCTTGGGTGTTATCTGAAGAAGATTTTTACAGCTTACGTTCTGTTCGCTTCTTGAAATTAAGAGCGAGTTACGGTGTAAGTGGAAACGATCAAATTGCCAATTTCGCTTACCGCGGTTTGTTGAACGGAGAAGGGGTTTATGTTTTCAACGACATCATTACGCAAGGGGTGGCTATTGGTAGAGCGGCTAATCCAGATTTGAAGTGGGAAACAACACGTCAGTTGAATATCGGGTTGGATGCCACGATTGGTCGTGATTTGGATGTTACCTTGAATTATTTTGTAAAGAATACCAATGATTTGCTTTTCCAACCTCAGGTTTCAGCATTGTTAGGAACTTACGGTCCGGGTAGTTATCCTCCAATTATTAATGCGGGTAACGTACATAACCGAGGAATAGAGTTGGAGTTGGGGTATAATCATACCTTTACGAATAAATTACGTTTAGGGGCAAATTTTAATGCCACTTACCTACATAATGAAGTTACTGCTACTCCAGATGGCGTAGATTTTATTCCTGGCGTTGGTTTTGGCGTGGGTGGAAACGTAGGTACTCGTTTCCAAACGGGTTATGCAATCGGATTCTTCCATGGTTATGAGATCGCAGGGGTTTACCAAAATCAAGCAGAGATAGATGCAGCTGGGGTTAAACAAGACGGTGCAAAACCTGGAGATTTTATCTTCGTAGATCAAAATGGCGATGGTAAAATCAGCTTTAGCGACGATTCTGACAAAACACAATTGGGTTTCACCAATTCCAGACTTTACCTTTGGTTTAGCCTTGAATGGCTCATGGAAAGGGTTTGATATTTCTGCCAATTTCTATGCAGCTGTTGGTCAAGAGATCATCCGTAATTACGAACGTCAACAACCCTTATGCCAACCAATTGGCATATATCCCATTAACCGTTGGTCGGGACCGAATTCAACCAATGAACAAGCGCGATTAACAACAGATTTGACCCGGAATAATGTGTTTTCTTCATTTTATGTAGAAGACGGGTCCTTCTTGAGATTGCGTAACGTTCAGTTGGGTTATACGTTTGATCCTAAATGGGTTACAAAGAGAGGTATGCGCAACATTAGATTCTATGTTGCTGCCAATAATTTATTTACTTTAACTCGCTACATGGGATTCGATCCTGACATTGGATCCGCAGGTGGTACTTTGGGTGCAGGTGTAGATTATGGTTTTTACCCACAGGCGAGAAACATTATGATGGGCTTTAATTTCGGATTTTAATTATGAAAAAGAACAGATTTTTTAAGAAAAGCATATTGGCGGTTGCTATAATGGGAACGGCAATAATGCATTCGGGATGCGATAAGTTTTTGGCTATCGATCCTTTATATACGCAAGATTCAGAAAACTATTTCCAAACTCCAGTTGATTATGAGCGTGCTTTAACGGGTGCATACGATTTGCTACAGGGTTCATTCGTGTCTTTATGGATTGGAGAAATTGCTTCTGACAATTCTATAGCCGGTGGTGAAAGTGTTACGGATACGGAAGGACTGCACGAAATTGATAATATGTCGCACGATGCGGTTTAACAATGAGTTACGTTCGGTATTCCAATGGAATTATGCCGGTATTTCTAGAGCTAATTACATTCTTGAGTTTAAGGATAACATTGATTTTGATGGAAAAGACCAAATCATAGCTCAGGCGCGCTTCTTACGTGCATTTTACTATTCGGAGTTGGTTAAATTCTTTGGGGATGTACCATTGATCGTAGACAAACGTTTGGGTGCCAAAGAAGTTCAAAATATCGATCGCACACCAGCTTCTGAAGTATACGCACAGATAGAAGCAGATTTAACCTATGCCGCTAATAACCTGCCATGGGTGGCCTCTCAAAAGGGGCGCGTTACCAAGGGTGCGGCTTTAGCGCTATTAGGCAAAGTTCAATTGTATCAAAATAAATTTGATGCTTCTGCAGCTACATTTGAAACCGTAATCAATGAGGGGCCGTATGCGTTGATCAGTGACTACAAGAAATTGTTCACCGTAGCAAACGAGGGACACTCTGAAACCGTTTTCGATGTAGAATATACCGGTGCTGAAGGTGGAAGTTATGGCTGTTTGATTTGTTTGGAGGGAAATGCAGCTCCTGGATTCCAAGGAATTCGCCAATATAACGGACCTATTTACGGTGATGGTAATAGCTACAATCTTCCCACTCAAAATCTTTATGATTTTTTCGATGCAGCAGATCCTCGTAGAGATGCAAGTATCCTAGATTTAGATGCCTTTATTGCAAAACAATCTAATTCAGCATCCATCAAATACGCAAAAGGTGGTGGCGGTCATACTGGGTATTACAACAACAAATACATCAAGAAAATCGGGGAAATCGGATTGCCGGATAACGACTTGACCAGTCCAGTAAACTACCGCGTAATACGTTATGCCGATGTTTTATTGATGGCAGCAGAAGCCAATGCTAGAGCCAATGCTTCCGATGAGAACAAGGCAAAAGGGTATTTGAATGAGGTTAGAAGTCGCGTAGGATTAAACGGAGTGAACTCTTCAGGAACTCAATTGTTAGAAGATATCTGGAAGGAAAGAAGATTGGAATTATCGGGCGAAGGTTACCGCTTCTTTGATCTAGTGAGAACCGGAAAAGCCGCTGAGGCAATTGACGGTTTTGTTCCAGGCAAGCATGAATTGTTCCCTATACCTCAAGTAGAAATTGATTTAGCTGGAGGCAAATGGCAGCAAAATCCTAACTATTAAACTAAAACTAACATATATAATGAAACTAAATTATTTGTTCACTATGGCAGCTGCAGGAATGATGTTCCTGTCAAGTTGCGAAAAAGATGAGCCCCCAACCTTGGGTACGGGGCCTTCAGAAGCAGATGTGGCGTTTACCTTTGCTCCAACTGCAGAAAATGCGAATATCATTGAATTTACAGCTCCTAACGCAAGTTTAGTGGCAAAATGGGATTTTGGAAATGGAACTTCCGGTGAAGGAACCGTTGCCCGCGGAACTTATCCATTAAAAGGTACTTATACCGTAACCTTGACCGTTTTCAATTCGGGTGGTAGTCGTTCTGCATCAAAAGAGGTAACCATTGCCGAAGACGATGCAACATTACTTTCAAACCCTTTGTATACACTTTTAACGGGAGGAACTTCTGGTAAAGGTTACAAGACTTGGGTTATCGATTCAACACGCGCTGCTCACATGGGCGTTGGTCCAAATCCTTCAAGTGCACTTGGCGATGTTCCAGAATATTGGGCTGCTGCTGCGATGGATAAATCAGGAACAGGTTTGTATACGGATCAATATAAGTTCACTTTAGAGGCCTTTAACTTTGATCATATTACCAGTGGAACCGTTTATATCGATAACGAACAATCGGCTAACTTCCCAGATTCTTATGAAAATAAGGGTGACTTCGACGCTCCCTATGCGGATCAAACAGGAAAATGGAGTTTCGTAGAAGGTGCCGACACGGTATTGAAAATAGATGGAAATGGATTTTTAGGTTTCTTCACAGGAGCTAAGAGAATACAAAGTAATCAGGATCAGCGAAAATGAGTTGACCTTGCGCTATTTAGATGCTTCAAATCCAGATTTAGTCTTGGTATATTCGCTTGGTTCCAGACGACTACCCCGTAGATAACGGCGGTGGTGGAAGCACCGATAAATACGATTTACCTGTTGACTTCGAAAGTGTGGATCCAAAATTTGAAGTTTTTGGTGGAAGTTCATATGCGATTATCTGATAACAGCAAAAGCGGTGGTATCAATACAAGTAACCGTATTTTAGAAACTACCCATGGAAATGAAACGTGGGCAGGTTTGTATGTTACATTGAACGATAAAATTGACTTCAGTCAAAAAACCATGATTTCGTTTAAAATTTGGTCTCCAAATGCCAACGATACCGTTCGTGTTAAATTAGAAAATAGCGCTAAAACTTCAGAGTTTGCAGAAAGAGATGTAATCATCACAAAAGCAAACGAGTGGGTAGAACTACAAGTTGATTTTGCCGGAGCTGCTACCGTTTTTGATCGTGTAGTATTATTCCCAGGTTGGGGCACGGCTAAACCAGAAACCTATTTCATCGACGATATCAGTCAGAAATAAGTCATTGACACATACAACCGCTGTGGGATGTCGTTTATACGATAAACCACAGCGGTTTTTTATTTACAAAACATGAAAAGACCATTACTATTTATTTTATTCGTTACCGGTGCCATTGGTTTAGGAACTTCTTGCAATGAAAATCCACCAGAAGATAACCTGCTCCTTCCCACAAACTTGGTGCATACCATCACGCTATCTAATACACAAAAGGGGAGAGTTGAAGCCAGTATAAAGGCGGATAATGCAAATTTTTACTCCATATTATTTGAAACAGTTAATGGTTTTGAAACGCCAGAAATGACAGGGAATAAAGCCGTATACACGTATGTAGACACAGGCTGGTTTCAAGTGAAATTTCGAGCTCATGTAAGTGCTGCCCAATACAGTGAAATTATAGATTCGGTTTATATTGAATTCAAAGAAATCACTTTAGAAAATGGTTTTAGAAGCCCCGAGTCTTATGATGGCTATCAACTTGTGTGGGCCGATGAATTTAACGGTACTACTTTAGATATGAATAGTTGGACGTATGAAGTTGGCAGAGGAGAATGGGGCTGGGGAAATAATGAACTGCAATACTATCACGATGGTGAAAAAAACGCCACTGTAATGGATGGTAAACTTACCATTACCGCAAAAGAAGAATCAGCAGGTGACGCTGCATATACGTCGGCCAGAATTGTCACCAGGGGTAAAAAAGAGTTCCAATTTGGTCGAGTTGATATAAGAGCTCGTTTACCAAAAGGACAAGGTATTTGGCCTGCGCTTTGGATGCTTGGAAGTAATATTGGTGATGTAAGCTGGCCAGCGTGTGGTGAAATTGATATAATGGAAGCAGTAGGACATAAGCCCAATGAGGTTTTTGGAACGGCACATTGGGGTAAATCGGTGCCTTCAACCTTCAATTCGAAAAAATACAGGTTATCCACCGGAGATTTTACCGATTCTTTTTATGTGTACTCTATTGTTTGGGAAAAAGACAAAATTGAATGGTATGTGAATGATGTGAAATACCACACCATTACCCCTGTTAATACAGGGAGTATTTATCCATTTAATAATCCTTTCTTTTTTATATTTAACATAGCTGTGGGAGGGAATTTACCGGGTAGCCCCGATGCAAATACGCGTTTCCCTCAAACTATGGAGATAGATTATATTCGTGTTTTTCAAACGATTTGACGATTTTTGGACTGGACCACAGATTGATAGTGCAAATTATAATTTGAAATAGTTATGTCTACTTTTAATTCACGTAAAATGAAACGGCCATTGCTCTTGTTCTTTATTTGGTATGTTTCTAGTTCAAACGCCCAAAGAATTGCTATGGTTGATATAGAGGGGCATCGTGATTCCTTCATTGAACGTTTTGAAACAAAATTGGGTTTTCAGCGTATTGAAGATGAAAATAAACATGCAGTTTTACGAGGTCAATTAAATGGAGAATCCGCAGATTTGATCGTATATGAAACGCCCCTTAACGCATCGAGTATACAAGGTAGAAGGTCGCGTTTGCAATGCATTTACGAAGTGGAAAAAGGCCAAGAGCATACTATTTGGCCAAGGAGACTTAACTCTCAAGAAGAAATACGGCGAACCTAGCAGTGGCGATGAGCATTTTTCGAAAAACCCTATTGCGATGGCGGAGGTAAACGAGTATGAAGCAATCATAGACAGGAAAGGGAAAGTATTATCGCGACTGGGGTGACATGCCTTATATTCAGAATCTTGTTCCTCCAATATTGGATTGGTGGAGACCAACATGTATATCTGTCTTTTACGCTTAAAAGATGAACTTGATGAAGTTCGAAGAGGAGCAAAAGCTCACAGAAAACTCGCTATTCTGATAGGCCAAATACTGCGAATGAGACTTCTGGATTAGATGGACTGCCATATAATTTGGCGTTATTTGCAATTCTTAATTGTTCAAACATTTGAAAATATCGCAAATACTGTTGTGGCTTATTGTGCTGCTTGGGCTGGCCCTTCGCTTTCAAGTGCAATTTTTAGAACCATTTTTTAATAACGATGAGATAGATTTAGGAATGAATATCAATCAGCGTGGTTATTTGGATTTGCTATCTCCGCTGAAACATTACCAAACCGCACCTCCCTTGTTTCTTTGGTTGATGAAATTGATTTATGGCATCCCATTCGGCGATTCGTGGTTGAGATATAAAGTTTTCTTTTTTTTACTGAATATTCCCTTTTTCTATTTGTTCTATTCATGGGCCAAGAGATTTATAAGCGAACCCAGATTATTGCTTGTTGCAATGGCTATGGTTTGTCTGAATCCTTTTTTTATCTATCATGGATTAACGTTAAAGCAATATATCCTAGATGTTGTAATCGTATTGCTTATTGTAAAAAGCGATTTTAAACGAGATTGTAACCCTTGGTACAAGGTCCTATGGGTATTGGCTCCGCTTATTTCTAATCCGATTTTATTCGTTTATTCCGGTTACTTAATCCGTGTTTTTCTTAGGCTTCTGTTATCCAATGATAATATGGCCGGTAAATCCATTTTGAAGAAATTTTTTAATGCAATTATGGGTTTTCTAAAGGAGCCGTTATACCGATGGTTTTATTTGCCCTTGTTTGTGTATGTAACCTATTTTATTTGGTACAAGCAGCAATCGGGTTATTTGGAATTAACCCACTTTATGTGGAATTTTTGGAAGCTGACGTTTTTTTCAAATCCGAATGATTTTTTTATTCGGATATACTACTTCTTCATTGGCAATATCACGTTTATATTTTCTCATGATAAGACATTGGCCAATTTAGGTACCCTCTTGTTTTTTATAGGTTTGGTTAGATTTTATCGATCAAATACCAATTCAAGTTTGAAAAGGTCATTGGGCTTTTACATGGGAGCAATTGCTGTTTTTATTGTATTGAATTTTTTGAAAATGTATCCCATCGCGCCCCGCTTGCTGTTGTTTTTTGCACCTGCCGTAGTGTTATTAATCGTGTACTCGGGCCAGATAAAAAACAAAGTATATAGCGTCTTGTGGTTGGTGATTGTATGTGTGGGCTTGGGTAATTATGCGCTTTATTTCCCTTTTAAGGAAAACGATGTTTTAGCAATGGCAAAACGCCTTGAATTATTAAAGCCCAAACAAACATTTTATTCCATGAATTCCATTCGGGCAATTAAAAAATTTGATGCATTTACGGAAGGCGCATTCAATATTCAGAATAAACATGTTTTTATCACTCAAAAGAAAAATTCGTCTTCTAGTGACAGCCTTTTTGTTTTGAAATTGGTACACCAATTTGGACGGAATGGATTAAACGGTCCTATAATGGAACCATGCATACCAGCAGCAGTAGAGGCGAAAAGAATAGTACTCGTAGATGCGGCGGATGGGTTCAATATTTACGCCATTAAGGACAAATCGATTGTTGAAGAATTTACACAGCAAGGTATTTTACATCCAGATTATTTAAATACAGGCTCTTTGAAAAAGCAGGATAATCCATTTTGTTACCCATAGATTGTGATAATGACGGTATAATTGGTTTTTCAATTATTAAGTGTTTTTCACGAACATTGGCTACATTGCGAATTATGAAACGCTCTGCCCGGGTATTATTTTACTTTGTTTTGTTCCAGCTATTTCCGTTAAATGCTCAGAATTCATTGCATTTTGATGGTTCTAATGACTACGTGATTTGTGGAACGGATACCTCCTTGTCGAATTTTAATAAAAACATAACCATAGAGGCTTGGGTCTACGCCGATCAATGGAAAACCAATGTTTACGAAGGTGGTATTGCCGTTAAGGAAGATAATAATAATAATTACGGCTATATGTTTAGAGCCGGTAATGGTGGACGGTTGAATTTCGCAATTGGTCAAGGGGCCTGGCGGGAATTAACAACAACGAGCGCTGTTATGAAAACAAGTCAGTGGTACCATATTGCCGCCTCTTATGATGGAAGTTATATGCGGTTGTATGTCGACGGTAAGATTGTAGATTCCCTATATGAAACAGATGCAATTGGAGTTTCTTCAAATGTGCCGTTAGTAATTGGTGGGCATAGTAATCCTACAGCTTACAGCAGGCATTGGGCTGGGAAAATTGACGAAGTTAGGATTTGGAAAGTTACAAGGACAGCTGCGCAAATTTCACAAAATATGGGAAATGAATTTTGTGTTTCAGAGCCTAATCTAGTTGCCTATTATAAATTGAATCACGGTACCGCTAATGGCTCCAATACAGCCGTCAATGTTGCAAAAGATTATTCAAAATTTAAAAATGATGGAAAGCTTTTGAATTTCGATTTGATAAAATCCAGTTCCAACTGGACCCAAGGAGTATCCTTGAGCAAAACAACTGTTTTCGATACAATATCCGTTTCGAAATGTAACAGTTATCAATTGCCAGGTTCTCAAAAAAACGTCTATGCATCGGGTGTTTATAACGCCACCATCGACAATTATATGGGTTGTGACTCTCAACTTACTATTAACCTCACGATTAGAGCTAATTCGCGCACAGATTTAAGCTTTGTTGTTTGTGATTCAATGAAATCCTTGAATCTCTCAAAGTATTATACGCAATCAGGTAAGTACGCTGAAATATTGGTGAATCAGTACGGATGCGATT
>CALSSY010000013.1 GCA_943789135.1 uncultured Bacteroidia bacterium | reverse complement strand
GTATCTTAATATTCGGATTTTTTTCTTTCAAATATTTTGCGGTTCCCGATATGGTGCCACCAGTACCAACACCTACTACTAAGTGGGTAATTTTCCCGTCTGTTTGTTCCCAAATTTCAGGTCCGGTTTGCTCATAATGGGCTTTAGAATTACTTAAATTATCGTATTGATTTGGTTTCCAAGCATTGGGGACTTCAGCTGCCAAACGGCTTGAAACACTGTAATAACTTCGCGGATCTTCTGGTTCAACATCGGTTGGACAAACTATAACCTCAGCACCAAACGCTTTCAATGCATCTACTTTCTCCTTACTTTGTTTATCGGTTGTCGTAAAAATACAACGATAGCCTTTTATAACACCTGCTATAGCCAATCCCATGCCCGTATTGCCGCTGGTACCTTCGATGATAACCCCTCCCGGTTTCAGAGCTCCCGAGGCTTCGGCGTCTTCAATCATTTTTAGTGCCATCCTGTCTTTAATTGAATTACCAGGGTTGGTGGTTTCAACTTTAGCTAGAATGGTACACGGAAAATCTTTAGTAATGCGATTTATTTTAACCAAAGGAGTATTCCCAATGGTTTGCAGGATATTCTCATAATAAGCCATTGGTGCAAAATTACTCCTCTCAACTCGCTTTTCCGAATTAAGATGTTCTTTGCTTCTGCAAATCTTAATTATTGTGGTTGGCTTGCCGCTACTATTTGAGCAAGATGATGCTCACCATGCCAAGCATATAAAGCTATTGCTTGAGCCAAAGAAAGGTGTTGTTGACGTTCAGGGTGAAGAATTGACTTAGCGAGATACACATCCGGTTGCTTCAAACATTCCAGAAGCATTAAACTCCACCTTTGATGCAACCCAAGTAAAATCATAAAACTTGCTTCGTGATGAAAATCCTTACCTAATCCATTCGCCCAAGAATCTTGATTGAAAAGTTGTATTTCATTTGAGTCCCCATAAACGATATGTTGGCACCTCAAATATCCATTCAAATGTGAATCCGCCAAATGATGTATTAGTTGTCTTATATTCCAGCCTCCATCACGATAAGATTTATCAAAATCCTCCAATTTCAAAGAATTTATAATCTTGGCCAACCTATTGGGCAGTTCCTTTATCGCAATTACCGATTGAAGCAACTCCTCGAGGGAATAATCTTTATCCCAGTCAAATCCGCTCATTTGATAATATCAAAGCCCGTGTAGGGTCTTAAAACTTCGGGAACGACAATACCTTCTGGAGTTTGATAGGTTTCCAGTATAGAGGCTAAAATTCTTGGCAAGGCAAGTGCGCTTCCGTTTAATGAATGTGGAAATTGAGATTTCCCGTTTTCATCCTTGAATCGGCATTCCAAACGATGTGTTTGGTAGGTCTCAAAATTACTTACTGAAGAACACTCTAACCACATTTTTTGTGCTGGACTCCAAACCTCCATATCGTAAGTTTTTGCACTCGTAAAACCCATATCACCACCGCATAATAACAAAACGCGATAGTGCAAACCTAGCTTTTTAAGGAGTGATTGAACGTATTCCGACATTTCCGTTAAAGTTTCATAACTTTTATCTGGATGAACCAATTGTACAATTTCTACTTTGTCGAATTGATGCAGCCTATTCAAACCCCGAACATGTGCGCCATAACTTCCGGCTTCACGTCTAAAACAGGGAGTATATCCGCAATATTTGATAGGGAATTGATCGCTTTTGTAAAGTACGCCACGGAAAATATTGGTAACTGGCACTTCCGCTGTCGGAATTAAATACAAATCATCCTCTCCGACATAATACATCTGTCCTTCCTTATCGGGTAACTGACCTGTGCCAAAAGCACTGTCTGAATTCACCATTAACGGTGGTTGAATTTCAGTATACCCCATTTTTCCAGCCTCATTGAGGAAAAATTGAATCAATGCTCTTTGTATAATCGCACCTTTTCCTTTGTATACCGGAAAACCAGCACCCGTAATTTTAACACCTAAGTCAAAATCAATTAAATCATATTTCTTTGCTAAATCCCAATGTGGAAGGCTATTTTCTGGTATCTCAGGCATAGTCCCATATACACCTTCAATTTTATTGTCGTCACTATTTTTTCCTGTTGGAACAGAAAAATCCGGCGTATTCGGTAAGACCACCAATGCCTCTTTCAATTGTGATTCTAATGTGGTCAGCTCAGATTCTAAATTTTTAATAATACCTTTTGATTGAGCAGAAGCCTCTTTTGCTTTATTGGCTTCCTCTACATTACCCTCTTTCATAAGTCTACCAATAGAGGCCGCATTTGCATTACTTTCAGCCTTCAGGGCTTCTAGTTCGGTTTTTAGGGTTCTGACTTTTTCATCCAATGTTAAAACTTCGTTTACCATTGAAGATGCATCTAAACCTCGGATTGCCAATCGAGCAATCACTTCCTCAGAATTATTTCGTAGTCTCGGTAATGTTATCATAATTACTACCGCAAAAATCCTAAAAAATTTACGGAATAAATAATAAACAATGCTTTTTTCTATTTTTTCACAATTCCCAATCTATCTGCTATTTCATCGCATAATCGCAATGATTCTTCCATGTCATTTTGAATGCGACCGTCTAAAATAGCATCTCTAACTTCATTTTTTATTTGACCTATATTTTGAGGATGTTGAATTTGATATCTTTCAACGATGTGATTCCCTGTTAATACCGGTTGGAAATTGCGCAGTTCATCGCGTTCAATCACATCTTTTATCTTTTGTTCTACCACTTTCAATCCTTCTAAGTGGCGTTGAACTTTATATTTGTTTTTACTTGTAATATCTGCTTGACATAGCTTCAATAAATCATAAATATCATCCCCAGCCTCAACGATCAGTCTTCTAACGGCACTATCGGTAACTGTATCTTTTGAAATTACAATTGGCCGTAAATGCATAGCTACCATTTTCTCTACATAGCGCATTTTTTCATCCAAAGGAAGTCTCATGCGTCTAAAAATACCCTTGACCATCCGTGATCCTCTATCCTCATGACCATGAAAGGTCCATCCATGTCCAGGTTCAAATCGTTTTGTTGCAGGCTTGGCTATATCATGAAGTATGGCGGACCACCTCAACCAAAGAGAATCTGTTAGGTCACAAATTTGATCTAAAACTTGTAAGGTATGATAAAAGTTATCCTTGTGTGAAAGTCCATCAACGGTTTCAATTCCATGTAAGGCTACAAATTCCGGAAAGAAATGATGTAACAAACCGCTTTCGAACAACAAATTAAACGCTACGGAGGGCTTTTTACCCATTATCATAGCGTTGATTTCATCTGTTATGCGTTCATGCGAAACAATTTCGATACGATGAGCATTCCTTTTAATTCCTTCCCAAGTAGATTCGTCTATATCAAATCCGAGTCGAGCAGAAAATCGAATTGCTCTGAGCATCCTTAACGGGTCATCTGAAAATGTAATGTCCGGATTTTGGGGTGTTCGTATCACTTTGTCCTGGATGTCTTGAACCCCATTAAAAGGGTCTATTAGTGTACCAAAATCTTCTTTTCCCAAAGAAAGGTATAATGAATTAATACTAAAATCTCGTCGATTTTGATCGTCTAATAAAGATCCGTTCTCAACTACAGGCTTTCTTGAATCTTTGCGGTAACTCTCTTTTCTCGCGCCGATTATCTCAATTATCCAATCACGGTGCTTTATCTGGGCAGTTCCAAAATTCTTAAATACATGAATACTACTTTCATTATCTGAAAGCCTTTCGTGAAAAGCCTCAGCAAACTCAACACCAGAGCCAATTACTACAATGTCTAAGTCCTTACTTTGTGATTGTAAAATCAAATCGCGCACATATCCACCAACAACATAAGCCGGCATTGTGAGAGATTCTGCCGTATCGGATAACAATTTAAAAATATGATTTTTTAGAGGCTCCAATCCTGCAAAGATAGATATAGGCTTTATTTTACCGTCTTTCAATCCGTATATTTGTATAACAGTGGCGAAGAAAGGACTTTTTTGGCTTTTGATAGGCGTTTATGCGATAGGGAGATTCTTTTTTCCTCCATTAGAATTTACCGGCGACAGTTATGGATATGCATGCGAATTGCTAAAGGGCGATTTATGGAACTCACACCACATTTTGCATAAATATTTCCTCAATGATATTTGGCTCATTATCAAGCCGTTAAATATTTTCGAAAATCCCCTTCTGTTCTTTAGCACCCTGCATTTAATCATTGCAATTGCTGCCGTTTATGTATTAAGACGTATCCTAGAAAATCGACATTGGTCACAATCCAGGATTTTCTTAGCCGTAATATTTGTGATTTCTGGTTTTGGCTTTACCAAATACAATATTGAAAATGAAGTATATTTCTATCCGATTTTACTCTCTTTAATAGGTTCATACTTCTTTGAAAAAAACAAAAAATTCACTTCTGCAATTTGGTTGGGATTGGCATGCTTATTTCACCAAATACATATTTTTTGGTTAATTGGTTTATTGTTCCCTAGGGATTGGAGGAAAGGCCATTCCTACTTTCCTCTTGCGTTAGGATTGGCATTACCCGTATTCACCTATTCCACTATTAGCATTGTGACACAAACCAATATTGGAAATTTAATCTTTCACGATGTTCATGCTGGCTTGGTGCAAACCTTACCTAATTTGAACAATACTCTTTTGTTCTTTGTAAATATTGTCAGAACATTTTTTCAAGTTCACGGTGATGTCTTTTTATTCTGGAATTTATGGAATCCATACTATTCAGGTATCGCAATATTGATTTTCATTTTTATCCTTCTTGGGTTCGTCATCTATTTACGTGAAAGGCGTTTATCCTATCAGAAAAGCGATTGGTATTTTTCATACAGCCTTGCTTTTATCCTACAGATGGTTTTCGCTTGGTATTCAGTTGGAAATATCGAATTCATGCTGGTACTGCCATTTTTATTCGTTTTAACCCTTCGTAATGGCAGTTTATTCAAACACTCCATGTTATTCACCGTTGGATTAATACTTTGGAATACGACTCAGTGGTTCATACCCATGGCCAAAACAAGACCCAATAGAATTAAGGATCAAATTGAAATTGCCACTCGGATAATTAAGGACGAATATCCGAACCAATTGAATTCGGATACGGTAAAAATATTCACACAAAACGCGGCGGTTATGCAGAATACCTATGAGTTTGAAATGCTTACTCAGAATAAAGAAAACCGCGATAGCAGCTCAAATCTACCTGAATTGGCTTTCTTAAATTACAATAAAGAATCACTTGAATCCGGCTATGCAATGACATTTACACATGGTAGGATGAATAGAATGAAACTTAGTTACGCTCAAGGTGAAGATTTTCAAAACGACTCCAATATTCGCTACACCCGATTGTACCGGGATACTGGTATAAATGGCGTGTTGGAATTTTTCCGTATTGAAGTACTCAAATGAGCTGATAGATTACCAATTCAAATAGGTAACATCGGGCAGTAAAGTTAGAGATTGGTCTTTAACCTCATAAATACTTCCACCGTATTTTTGTATCAATCGATAATCATGGGTAGCCATTAAAACAGAGGTTCCTTCAGCACAAATTTTCTGCAAAAGTTCCATCACCTCATCACTGACCCTAGGATCGAGACTCCCTGTAGGTTCATCGGCTAAAACCAATTTAGGATTATTCAATAAAGCACGTGCAATTACCAGTCGTTGTTGTTCCCCGCCACTTAATTCGGATGGATATTTATATCCTTTATTTTCGAGACCAACAATTCCTAAAACTTCGTTACAGCGCGCCAGCATAACCTCTCTCTTTTTCCAACCGGTGGCTTTTAAAACAAACATTAGATTATCCAATGCTGAACGGTCGCTTAACAACTGAAAATCTTGAAAAACAATACCCAATTGCCGACGTAGAAATGGAATTTTAGGGTCTTTCAATCCATTCAATTGCATCCCACTTACCTCACCATTACCTTCAATCAATGGAATTTCACCGTATAACGTTTTTAAAATAGTTGATTTACCTGAGCCTGTTCTCCCTACCAAGAATACAAATTCTCCCGGATGTACAGTTAGATCAATATTCTTTAAAATTGGTATTCTCCCTTGAAACAGAGTGGCTTGTTCGATTTTTATTGGAAATTCCACTTGACAAAAGTAATCGTTTAAATGCTCAACCAATATTGAACATATTAACAGCGTTAAAAAGTGTATAAATTCCTTAACGAATGCTCCAATCAATCGGTTTCAATCCGTTTTGAACAAGCCAGTCATTGGCTTGTTTAAAATGCCCACATCCTTCAAATCCGCGGTAAACTGAGAGTGGACTAGGATGCGAAGAAGTTAGAACAAGGTGATTCGTTAAATTAAATCCTTTCAATATTTTGAGTGCATTACTACCCCAAATCATAAATACCACGGATTTATTCGATTGTGCTAATGCCTGAATGGTCGCCTTCGTAAAAGTCTCCCATCCTAAATCTTTATGCGATAAAGGCTTGCCTTCTTCAACTGTTTAAAATTGAATTTAATAAAAAAACGCCTTGTCTCGCCCAAGACTCAAGGTCCCCATGTTCAAAAACCGCATTGGGATATTCACGTTTAATTTCTTTGAAAACATTTTTAAGTGAAGGAGGTATTGGCATCCCCCTATTCACACTAAATGCCAACCCATTTGCTTGGTTTTTTCCGTGATATGGGTCCTGACCTAAAATTACAATTTTAACACACTTCTTAGGTGTTAGATCCCAAGCACGCAGAATATGTTCATTTGATGGAAAAATAGACCGATCGCTATATCGCAAATTGGCTATTACATCATTCATTTCATTCAAATAAGTGGCATATCCTTCTTTTTGAATCCACTCAAACCAATCGCTATGTTCGGAAAGACCCAAACCCATAAAATGCCTAACTCAAAAGCTCTTCAAGCTCTTGCATATCTAAATTATTCAGTAGTGTATCCTCATCTGGTATGATACTCTCGGCCAATTTGGTTTTTTCGCTGTTGAAGTGACAAAATTTTCTCTTCGATAGTATTTTTAGTGATGAATTTATAACTCATCACCGTTCTATTTTGTCCGATTCTATGCGCTCTGTCTTCTGCTTGCTTCATGGTAAATGGGTTCCACCAAGGGTCTGCTAAGAACACATAATCGGCTGCTGTTAAATTGAACCCGCTATTGCCAGCTCTCAAACTCAATAAAAACACTTTAATATTGGCATTTTCTTGAAATAAGTCAATTTGCTCGGCACGATCTTTTTCATCCATGGAACCATCTAAATAGCAGAACTCAATGTGCTGCTCTTTTAAGATTTCCGATATGTTCTTCAAATAACCCACAAATTGAGAAAACAATAATATCTTATGCCCATTCTCAATTGCCCGCATCAACATATGAATAATTTCTTCATCCTTTCCGCTACTGCCTTCGTATTCGTGCTCTTTTAATTTGGGATTAAGCGCTAACTGACGAAGGTGCATCAATCCGTTGAATATCTTCAATCTAGATTTGTTGATTCCCACTTGATTGACGGTGACTTAGAATCTTCATTACGGTATTGACTTTTTACACGTTCATAAAGCTCTTCTTGCTCCTCATTCATTTCACAGTAATGAATCTTCTCAACCTTTGGAGGGAAGATCTTGCAATACCTGACCTTTAGTTCTTCTAAGTACGAATGGATCGATAAAACGCTTAAGTTCTTTTGTTTTACGCTCATTACCCGCTTTTTCAATAGGCTTAATGAAGTTTTTTCTCGAAATAGGTAAAGCTACCCAGTAAACCTGGATTCAAGAAATTCATCTGACTCCAAACATCAGCTAAGGTATTTTCTATGGGTGTTCCTGTAAGTGCAATGCGCTTTTTAACCGGAATTTTTAAAAGATTTCGAGCTGTTAAGGATGAAGGGTTCTTAATAGCTTGGCTCTCATCTAAGACCATTAATCTAAATTCAAATTTTCTGAGAATTTCTGTATCGTTACGCAACGTACCATAGCTCATTATCAGTAAATCATAATCTGAAAAATCAGCAATTATCTTATGCCTACCCAAACCGTTGTAGGTACAAACCTTTAAATCCGGAGCAAATTTTGCCGCCTCTGATTTCCAATTGTACAATAAAGATTTGGGACAAACGACCACAGAAGGACCAACCCATAGCGTATCATCGTGTTCTGGCTTTTCCGTCCAAGCCGTCAATTGCTCTCTCGAAGGACGTTGGCTGTAATAAGGACCAGATTTATAATCCAAAGTAATTTGTTGTATTACGGCTAAAGTTTGAATGGTTTTACCTAAACCCATATCGTCTGCAAGTAATGCACCCAGTCCGTTTTCTAAAATAAACCGTAACCAATCATAACCTTGTTTTTGATATGACCTTAAAGTGGCATTGAATCCTTGAGGCAAATCATATTCTGGAATACCTTGATTCACAATAGTTTCAACCCAATCTGACGAAGGCAATTCTTCCTCCATAAACGGTTGAATATCCTCCAAAAGGCTCAAGTGAATCTTTTTTAATTCGCAAACCCTCATCGGTCTCCTCTGAGAAGTTGATAACCTTAGCGAAACGGGCAAACCACTCTTTTGGAATTATTGCAATTGAACCATCGGGCAAAACAAACTCTTGTTTGTTGTTGAGTATATTATTCTTCAATCGTTTGAAGGGTATTTCAACATCGCCAAATTTCACGATGGCCATAACATCGAACCAGTCGTCGGATTGGTTGACTTTAACTTTCAATTCAACGCTTCCAAGATGGTATTTTATTTCATTAAAATCTTGCTCGATTTTAAACCCTTCTCTTTTTAAATTCTCTGTATGGTCGTTTAACCATTCTATTAATGCATACGATTTATTTTCGTCTTTTTCTGCTAAGAAAATACTTCCTTCACCATGCGACAATCCTAATTCCAATAAGGTTTTAATCTTCTCTTTTTCAGTTTTATACGATCTCTTAATTCGATAAAAGGTATAATCATTTTCTTCTTTTGCCAATCTCACATTAACCCGCTTATCTACGTGATAGGGGAACAGCCAATTCCCGTATTGGAAATACAAGACCGCTTGGGGCGCTTGTTCTAAAACTTTAGTTATTCTCAATACAGGTCGAACCTCTAATTGCTCAGTTTGTATTTTAAATCCTTTGGCAAACACATCGTGATTTTCCAACAAGGGAAGAACGAATTTTTGCAGATACATTTCCTCCTGCTTGGGGTCAATATGGATGTGTTTTTTATGAAAGAAAGGTTTAATTTTATTTCCATCAATATGGAGATGGAAAAACAATAATTTATCTCTAGTCAATAACCATGCGGGTTTTCCAACCAACAATTCTGCATCTTTTTCATAAATATGAACTTTTTCATCTTTATGGCGAAGGGTAACAAAATAGTTGATCCCTTCTTCGTCTCTTCGAAAGTGAAACAGCACAGTAGCAGGCTCATTGCTAAAATGCAAACGTGAACCCATAGGCTCTCCCAAATTTCCAGATCTGTATAAAGGATAATCCTTGATGATATTCAAAAGGCCTACAAGTTGATTTTCAATATATTCTCTTACTAACTTTTTGATATCCTCGTTAAAGTGCTTAGCAAAAAAATCAGTAGCTCGAAGCTTCTTGTTACCCGTGTAAAATTTCTTCATTATTTGGTCAACTTCATAATTCTCTATGATGTTAACCGCCCTTTTTTGATTGTCGTCTAGCCCATAATAATCCGCATTTTGCTTTCTAATTCTTTGAAATGTTAAAGATGGATTTCCATTCTCTAACAATTGTATTGCATTGGCTTCTACAACCATCCCAAAAAAGGGATGATTCACAAAAGTGAAAACTACCTCAAATCTTTTTGTATTTACAACTTCCATATTGCACTTTTGTGAGACTGAAACCTCAAATTTACAGCCACAGCGACGGTTTTCACTAATTTTGTTAACTTTTTTTCATAAACAATTCTAAGATAGACGATTCCAAGCAGAATGAAATCAATAGATAAACTCAATTCATACCAAAGAATCCATACACAATGGTCTGGATTATTCGATCCAAATGTTCCTTTGATTTCTAATCTCAGCAATGCTTCCGCCTTGCTTTACAAGGAGCTCAAACCATGGTGGGTGGGTTTTTATTTAGTAGAAGGCGATGACCTCTATTTGGGCCCATTCCAAGGACCGGTAGCGTGTACGCGTATTCCCAAAGGAAAAGGTGTGTGCGGTTCATCTTGGGAAAAACAAGCAACTATCATCGTTCCGGATGTGCATAAATTCCCTGGACACATTGCTTGCAGTGAAATATCAAATTCTGAAATAGTAATTCCCATATTCCATAATGGTGACGTGTGGGGTGTTTTGGATATTGATAGCGCCGATTTCAACACCTTTGATGAGGTTGATGCTCTTGAACTTGAGAAATTTTGTGCATCTTTGACTTTTAAGTAATTTTCTATGAATACGTCTAAAAAAGCCTCTAAAAACATTGCCATTCTCATTGTTGTAGCCTCTCTGGGTTATTTTGTTGACATCTATGATTTGATTTTATTCAATATCATCAAAAAAGAGAGTCTAAACGCCCTATCTATTGATTTTCTGACTAATGAAACCGTATTGTTTCGTTGGCAGATGGCCGGTATGTTATTGGGTGGTTTATTTTGGGGAATTTACGGTGATAAAAAAGGTCGTGTCAGCGTATTGTTCGGGAGCATATTGATTTATAGTGTTGCCAATATCGCAAATGCTTTTGTTACGACACTTTGGGCGTATAAAATGTGGAGATTCATTGCAGGGCTTGGTTTAGCGGGTGAGTTAGGTGCTGCTATCACATTGGTATCTGAACTTATGCCAATTAAGAAAAGAGGAATTGGCACCATGATCATCGTTACATTTGGGGCTTTAGGTGCAGTTGCCGCTTTTTTTGTTTCAAATCAAGGAGAATGGCTAGGAGGCATAATTGAATCATTCATTGGTAGCCCAGTGGCTAATTGGCAGGTAGCCTACATTGTAGGTGGGGGCATGGGAATTTTACTTCTCTTACTTAGAGCGGGAACCTTTGAAAGCGACATGTTCCAAAAGGTCGATAAACAAGGAGAAATTCAAAAAGGAAATTTCTTTCAACTCTTCAGGGATCGAAAAACATTTTTAAAATATTTGGCATGCATCGTTATTGGACTTCCGGTATGGTTCGTAGTAGGAATTTTAATTGCTTTAGCGCATCGATTCTTACCTCAGATTACGGGAAACCCGCAAATTTTAGACTTAATTCCTACTAAGGAAATGGTGTTGTGGAGTTATGTTGGATTATCGAGTGGTGATTTATTATCTGGGATATTATCTCAAGTAATGCAAAGTCGTAAAAAGGTAATCTTAATATACCTTTCAAGTATTATAATTATAATGGGTTTATACTTATATGGACCAATTGGAAGCGCGAATTATTACCGCTTTCTAGCTTTGATGCTAGGAATTTCAACCGGTTATTGGGCCCTTTTCGTAACGAATGCTTCAGAGCAGTTTGGCACTAACATTAGAAGCACGGTAGCGGCCACTGTTCCAAATTTCGTAAGAGGTGGTGTGCTACTTATCACCTGGAGTTACGAATATTTCGAAGTGTTATTCAATTCGCCATTACATGCCGCGATGTTCGTCGGAATTATTTGTGTTTCTGTTGCAATTTGGGGAACTTTGCATGTCGAGGAGTCTTTCCATAAAGATTTAGACTACTACGAATAAACCCTTGAATACAAATAAGAAACCAAGTTTAGTCGAGCAAGTGGTCTATGCCATTCTGAGCGATCAAAAAAAAGGCAGTTTAAATGTAAATCGCATTTACTCTCGCCTACCCTTAGATACCCATATCACCAAAGAACAAATCCATCAGGCTCTACTTTCATTGGTACAAAAGAAAAAAGCCCGACAACCTTCCAAAGGACAGTTTCAAGCCATACAATCTGGCCAAACATTACGAGGTGTCATCACGGCGAGCAAACGGGGTGAATTGGTTTTAGAAAAAGAAGATCGAGAGTGGGTTTATTTACCATCGCGAATAACCGATAAACTATTACCAGGTGATGTTATTGAAGTGGGATTTACTCAAAAAGGCAAACGACAATCATTTGAAGATGTATTGTTGATTTCTAGGAATCCACCCACCATAATGGGAACCCTTGATGTTTTCGACAACAAGGCTTATTTGTTATCGCCAGGAAGCGGACTGCCAGATATTGAGATTCTCGGTGATGTAGAAAATGAATTAGATGGCCACAAGGCTTCAGTTAGAATATTAGACTTCCCTAGAAATAGCCGATTCCCTACCGGGGAGGTAGTCGACGTATTTGGCATTCCGGGAGCACACGATACCGAGATTCATGCCATAGTCGCTGAATTCGGTTTTAATACAAAATTTCCGAAAGAAGTTATTGCAGAAACCGATGCTATTTCACACGAAATAACAATGGCCCCGTATCGCGAAGACTTCAGGAAAATCACTACTTTTACTATTGATCCAGAAGACGCTAAAGATTTTGACGACGCTCTCTCCTTGTGTCATCTAGACAATGGCAATATCGAAGTTGGTGTGCACATAGCAGATGTTGAACACTACGTAAAGGCAGGAACGGAATTGGACAAGGAAGCGGCTAATAGGGCTACCTCTGTGTACTTGGTAGATAGAACCATTCCGATGTTGCCGGAGATATTAAGCAATAATTTATGTTCCCTGCGTCCCAATGAAGATCGCTATGCTTTTTCCGTAATAATCGAATTTGATAAAGAGTTCAATATTGCTAAATCAAGAATCACCAAAACCTTAAT
Source organism: uncultured Bacteroidia bacterium (assembly GCA_943789135.1). Classification (GTDB taxonomy): domain Bacteria; phylum Bacteroidota; class Bacteroidia; order NS11-12g; family UBA955; genus VMCP01. Next base: position 50,279 of record CALSSY010000013.1, on the reverse strand, counting down.
TCACAGTGATTTTAGATTTTCTTACGAAACAGCGCAAAATCAATTAGATGAAAAAGCAGGCTCCTACTTCAAAGAACTGGCCTTATTAAATGTGATCGCAAAAAAGCACGAAGAGATCCGATATGCTCAAGGTGCTTTAAAATTTGAATCTAAAGAATTACGATTTATACTAGACGAGGATTTACTACCTACTCAAGTTATTGAAAAAAAGCGCTTTGACACTCATAAATTAATTGAAACCTACATGTTGTTGGCTAACAGAATTGTAGCCAAAACCGTATATGATGCCAAAACACCTCCGGTCCCATTCATTTACAGAACACACGACGACCCACCACCCGATAAATTAATAGAGTTTGCCAAGTTTTGTCGACAGTTGGGATATCCCATACAGATTGATAATGAGAAACTATTAAGGGCATCCTTTAATTCTCTTTTGGAGCGTACAGAAGGAAAGCCGGAACAAGAGCTTTTACAGCAAATGTCCATCCGCACTATGGCAAAAGCGGTCTATACAGGGCAAAAAACGAGTCATTTTGGACTCGCCTTTCCATTTTATTCCCATTTCACTTCCCCCATTAGACGATATCCCGATTTACTTGCTCACCGTTTGCTTTTCGATTATTTACAAAACCAATTTTCAAAGTCATTATTAACCCCTGATTTAATCGAGGCGCTTGCGAAACACTCCAGCAATAAGGAGCAAATGGCATCAGATGCGGAACGTGCAAGCGTTAAATATAAATTAACCGAATTAATGCAACACCATGAGGGAGAAACTTTCGAAGCGAGAGTTACAGGAGTTACCGAATGGGGCATTTATGCTACAATTACCGAGTTTCATGCTGAGGGTTTGATTCGATTAAGAGATATTAGCTTTGATAGGTTTATGTTTGTTGAAGACAAACGCATGGTTGTTGGCAAGCGAACGAAAAGAACCTATCAACTTGGTGATTATTTATATGTCAAGGTTAAAAGGGCACTACCCGAAGAACGAACAATTGATTTAATATTGATAGAATGATGAATTCTCAAATTCAAAACTTACAAGAATCCTATTTGCAGTATTTAAAGGAAAATCCATTTGTCGGGAATCCAAAAAATCTCTATGACCCGATGAATTATATTTTATCGCTTGGGGGAAAGAGAATTCGTCCTTTACTTTCTTTAATAGGAAATCAATCGGCAAATGGCGATATAAAGTCAGCCATGCCAATAGCTCATTTGGTAGAGGTTTTTCATAACTTCAGTTTGGTGCATGACGATATAATGGATAGAGCAGATGTGCGGAGAGGGTCAACCAACGGTACACACCAAATGGGATATGCCCACCGCCATATTATCGGGAGACAATCTCTTGGTGAAGACCTTTGAAATATGGAATCGGATACACCGGACCCATCAAACAAGCGAGATCCTTAGATTGTTACATCCAAACCGCAATAGAAGTATGCGAAGGCCAACAAAAAGATATGGACTTTGCTTCCAAATCGGAAAGAGCCGTCATTTCTGAAGAAGCCTACTTAGACATGATCCGGCAAAAAACCGCCGTTCTTATTAGGGAGCAGCATTAAAAATGGGATTCCTGAGTGCGGGTGGCGAAGCGCGAGCACGCCGATACATTCTATGACTTCGCCCTACAAACGGGAATGAGTTTTCAGATGATGGATGACTATTTGGATTCGTTTCGGAGAGTGAATCTAAAACAGGCAAGAAACAAGGCGGCGATATTCTTAGAAGGGAAAAACACTTGGTTGAAAATAAAATCCTTAGAAATTGATGCATGTACGCACGCAAGCGTTATTTAGATATTAGAGGGCGAATCGAGGAATCGAACTCCAGTGAGTGCAAATACTGGAAAGAACAGCGGATTGGATAATGGGCATTCAAAAACTGGCGGCTACTCGTTATCACGAACAGAGTCTTCAAAGATCTGAAACAATTAGAAAGACTGGGGCTACGATATTGACATTACTTGATTACACAAATTATCTGCAATGGCTTTTAGGGCGAGAGAGAATAACTAGTGAATAACCAAAACAGTACCCGTTTTCTGATACGATTTTCTTCATCCCAACCGTCAAAGGTTAGGAGCCAAGCATAAACACCGTCGGGCACTTGCTTTCCGTTGTATAGTCCCATCCCATTGTTGCTTTTTTGGCAGAGGATTCCCATAATTTTCTTCCCCCAACGGTCGTACACCTTCATCGAGTAATTCTTTACATGAATAATGGGCAGGGGTACCCCAAACTTCGATTGTATTCCATCCCCGTTCACGGTGAAGGCATCTGGCACCCAAACCTCCGGAGGCTGAATCAACTGAATCCAATTACTCTCGGATAGTTGCACTGTAGTCGACTCTGGCCCCCCTGCAACCAATTCGCGGCCGATAACACGGAAGGTATACCCTCCCCAGTCGTAATCGAGTCGCTCGTCATCAATGTAGGTTGCGATCTGTGCCATTGGACGTTGACCCGAAAAAACCAAAACCTTGCGTATCTCCCACCGTGTTTTCGTCTCTATCACTCCAATTTGAAACACCGCTTTCCCAACCTCTGTAATCATCCCAAGCCAAGTTCAAAGTATGGGTCGGGCCAGTATTTTGAAGTTACCTGTGAGCACGACATTACAGCCGGGATTGGAAGCGTTGCTGATATGGCCGCATTTATCGGTCACTACTATCTCGTAGCAGTAAGACTCGCAAATCGACGTCAAAAGAAGAATCGCTGAGAGTAAACGTGTCCGTTGTTACTCACATAGGGCATTCCGGGCTTACTTGGAACGCCGTTCTCTATACCTGTACACCTCGTAATCTTTAAAGTCGGGCTCCATTAGAACGACGCCCATTTCACATCAACACGCTCTATCTTCAAAAACACTAGCACTAATTAGATGCACCGGCGACAAGGGCGAGTTCAACGAGCTAACGCTGCACCATTTATAAGGAGCATTGAACAACCTTGGTCACAGATATTCACGGCGATAATTTCATAACAGTAATTATTAATAGGTGGGGATCGACTAACATCGTATCATCAATAAAGAAACCGCCTGCGTTGGTCCTTAGGGTATCTAAGGATTACCAATTGGGATTACCATCTGGCTTTGGTTTTACTCAGAAAGAAAGTATTTGAAATAGTGGGCGTATATGGGCAATTGAGTGGGCCACTCAATTCGCATCCGGTTTTGAAACCGCTCAAACAAAACACAGATGGCATCCGGAGGAGGCACCAAAGGAGGAGGTGCTTGACTAAAATTTTAATCGTCGTGTAAGAAGTATCGGCCGTTGGGCAACCGCAATCGAAAACCAATAACGTCTACATTATCAGGGTATCAGTCAAAACCGACTTACAGTTGGTATTCCCAAAATACACTGAGCTTCGGCCAGTCCGATGCCCTGCTTGAAGTAACAATTGACCGGTGTATCACTGCCTAAGACAAGAGGGCAAATTTCCGAAATTTGGCTTGAAGATCCTCACCGTGTCGAACAGATCGGGATCTCGAGCTTGCCAGTAATGGCAAATCAATATTTATCATTCGCAATAACCTCAACGAAGTCAGGGATTCATTAAGGGCTTGCTGATTCAGATTTTCGAAATCAATTTTGAACATCGCATTGTTGCAATTCGGACTCGGCATGGTTCTGCTCCAAGCACCAGGCGTAGTGGGATAAACGCCATTTTGGCGGCAACCACCGCATAAACTTTGGTAGATAATCCCTTTTTTATCGAAGCGACTCGTACCGCCGTCAACATGTTCCTCAGCCTCGGCATTGAGCCTGGAAATCCCGCCAAAGAAACGTCGCGAAGGCCAAGTCGTACATATCTTTTGCAAACACCGCCACATAAAAATCACTACCATCTGTTTGACGTTGAATGGCATCTCGATGTTAAAGGCAGGTTGCGCGTGTTACCGCTGATTTCGAACTTGTTTATGGTTACCCGTATTTAACATCGTAAAGCGCGGAATTGGTATTACCACCCCACCCGGAAATGAAGATGCGCTCACATCGGTCGACCAGAAACGCAGAGGGGCTTAATATTGGGTAAATTACCATTAGCGCCGAAAGAAGCTTGTAATTCCACAGTATTCTCTAAATCCTGGCTAGAAAATCTGAGCAATGAATTGACCGTTGTTTACGATCGTCGTGATAACCGAGCATTTATAGAAGGCGAAATTGCCCTCTGTTTGACCGAATATGTAGGGTCTTCCCGAATTATCAGTTTGAACAAAATAGGCCTGGTCGTATTCACTCAGTGCCGAAATAACGCCCATATTGGAACTCGCCTGTTTTAGAATCCAAGCGTAAAAGTATACCGTCCGCCGATGCGCCATTCAAACCATTATTGCCTTGCCCGAACCATTTACTTGCAGTATTGCTTCTGAAATTCCGTCAGATACACGGAACTGTATAGGTGCCCACCCGCTCCAAAAATTTGTCCAGAGTCGATTCAAAGCAATTCCGTAAATCGCATCAAAATCATCCTGCTGATGTACCAATAACGTGGGACCAATTGAGACTGTCGATAGGCTCTTGTCCAAGGAAAACATCACCCCATTGGAGGAAGAAAAAGAGCGTCGGATAGGCTGAAGAAACGGTATGCGGGAAATCTAGCGGAATAGGTAACCCCACCTACAGTAAACATTATTCGGCATCACTCGATTATCTCGCCTCGAAACTCATCGGCGTAATTATAGATAAGGGGAAAATCGTTTACGATCGCGATTGGATCGATCCGCACCTACACCGTCCAAGCCAACAGCCCCAAAATAGGTTGAACCTAATAAAAGGGTTCCATGTGGCGTTTAAACGGGCAACAAAGAAATCATAATCGCCATTATGCGATTCATCGAATGCATCTTTAGTAATTGGAAAATTCTGGGAGCGAGTAGTCCCCATAATGAATAGATTGAATTGGGAATCTACTACCATGGAATGGGGTTGCTCATTGTTGTTCCCACCTAAATACGTGCAATACAATAGACTGTTTCCAATGGTATTGAATTTTAAAATAGCCGCATCTCGGCTACCTCCATATCCTAGATTTTCATTCTTGCCTCCGGCAAAAACCCCTTGAAACGCCCCTGTAGTTGTAGGCAAACCAAAATTGAAAACCGTACCACCAGAATAGGCATTCCCCAAATCATCATAGGTTCCTGTACATCCAAAATTATCCGCCAAGGAACCGCTGTAGGTGCTAAAAACCAACAATGGGTCTATCACCCAAGACTTTGATTTATCTAAAACGTTGAAATCATCGATTAATACAGAAACGGAACTACTTTCAATTGAATAATGACCACTGCGTTGATTATTACTATTATTCAATTCATAAACAATGGGGATAGACTCGGTTAAAATGGTTGTGTTTTTTTCATTTACCAAGCGAATTTCATTGGAACTCTCAAAATTTGGTTCGGCCCCATCGTATTTTACTTTTATTTGATTGTGATCAGCACCATTATGCACGATCCAATTGTATTTAAGACCTCTTGGATCGGCAATAAATTCCAAATCAATACCTTGATAAACGTTTTTATATGAAATACGGCTGTATTTATGAAGACCCGATACCCAATTCTTTGCTTCTTTACCAATAAAATAATTATAATATTCTTCGGAAATATTACCCTCGAATTTTGGACTTCCAAGGAACCCATTTTCGAACTGCATTTTTATTACGTGTGTATTCAACTTTAAATCCTCGATGGATTTGTCATGTAATTTTTCTAATTCTTCCTCGTCAAAAAATTGAAACCAAACGCCATCATGGGTAAACCAAACAATTTGTGCGTTAAATTTAGCTTGAGCATGTACATTATTCGGAAACTGACCTTTATTAGGCAAGAAAATGGGTGATCCCGAATTGTGGGCACCGATTTGCATGAATTGAATCATACATAAATAAAACAATATGATGTGTTTAATTGAGCGCACCTATTTTATCTGACGTGAAATTCGACAATTTTGTTGGCTCCAACAATTAAATGGGTCGTTATTTGCGATTATTGCAGAAAAAAGTCGCTTAACTTTGCTCTGTGAAAATTGTCTTTTACGGAACTCCGGATTTTGCTGCAACTTCTCTTAAACGAATTTATAATGAAGGTTTTGACATTGTTGGTGTTGTTACAGCACCCGATAAGCCAGCTGGTCGTGGCCAGAAAATCCAAATGAGTGCCGTAAAAATTGTTGCTCAAGAATTAAATTTACCTATTTCTCAACCTACCAATCTAAAAGCAGAGAGCTTCATGAATCAATTGATAGATTGGAACCCTGATTTAGGTGTTGTCATTGCATTTAGAATGTTACCTGAAAAGGTTTGGAATTTCCCTTCCTTAGGAACGGTGAATTTACATGCTTCTTTATTGCCAGATTACAGAGGAGCAGCTCCGATCCAACATGCCATCATTAACGGAGAACCTTTTACAGGTGTTAGTACATTTTTTTTGAAACATGCCATCGATACAGGTGATATAATCGACCAATTGAAAGTTGAGATTCCAAAATCTATGCATGCTGGAAGTTTACACGATAAATTGATGATTGAGGGAAGTTCGCTTATGGTAACCACCCTGAATAAAATTAATAAGTTCGGTTTGGATACCCCTACTACACCACAAAACAACAAAGGTCAATCCACTAAATTTGCTCCGAAAATCAATCGGGAATTTTGTGAAATCAATTCAGAATCCAATACCATTGAGGCTTACAATAAAATTCGCGGACTTTCGCCTTATCCAGGAGCTTGGATGGAGTCTCCTTGGGGGAATGTTAAAATTTTTGATTCGGAGAACCAATTGGGTAGATCCATAGTTGAAAGAGGCTTTCAAATAGAGAACAAAGATTTAATTCTTGGTTTTCACGATGGTGCATTACTCATTAAAGAATTACAAATACCCGGAAAATCCAGAATGAGCGCTCGGGATTTTCTTAATGGTTTAGCGAAAAAAAATTAAAAAATTATTTGCATTTACAAAGAATCTTGTCTTTATTGCAAACCAACACTAAAGCAAGAACGCCTATAAGCCAAAATACTACCTAAAAAACTTTTACGTTTAACTTAACCTTAAGGAGGTATTATTATGGCAAACACATGCATCACAGATGGCGTTTTAATCAAACGTTACGTTGAAGGAAACACTGCGGCTTTTGAGATATTAGTCAATCGCCACAAAGATCGTATTTACGGCAGCGTATTGAACATCGTCAACGACTCCTATCTTGCTGAAGATATTTTTCAAGAAACTTTTATTAAAATCATTCATAATATCAAACGTGGTAAATACAACCACGAGGATAAATTTTTACCGTGGGCATTGAGAATTGCCAGAAACATGGCAATCGACAGCTTAAGACGAAAAAAGCGCATGCCTATGGTAGTTACTTCAGATGGTAGTGATTTATTTGAGAATCTATTTATTGCCGATAAATCTCAAGAAGATATCCGCATAGAAAATGAAGAACACAATGAATTACATAATTGGATTCGAATGTTGCCTGAGGAGCAAAAAGAAGTATTAGTATTGCGTAGTTACGCTCAACTTAGCTTCAAAGAAATTGCGGCAATTACGGACACCAATATCAATACCTGTATTGGTCGCATGCATTATGCGCTTACCAACTTAAGGAAGTTTTCAGAAAAAAATTCTGTCAAGGTAAAATAAACATCAATTAGAGGCGTTATTAATAAGAACAAACGCCTCTAATATGGATAGAATAATTACCGAAAACGACTTGTTATTATTTCATTATAAAGAAGTTACGCCTGAAATCCATAAATATATTAGGGCAAATCTTCATTTCAACCCTCAATGGCATGACTTCCTGAAAATGTTGTCGGAAGTGGATAATGCACTTGAAGTCAATCAAAAAGGGCCTTCAAAAACAACATTATCCATCATTCTTGAAGAAAGCATGCATCAAGAAAACCCAACTTTTTAATTACTCAATCTATCGATATAAAAAAGCCTTCTGCACCGCGGAAGGTTTTTTTTTGATTAAAATTTATACCTAAATATTGTAAATTCGCTTTATGAAAATGATTCCGAAACTTGATTTATCGCATTTTACCAATGGAACTGCAGAGCAAAGAAATAATTTTGTAAATGCCCTTGGCCAAGCCTATGAAGAAATTGGGTTTGTAGCCGTTAGAAATCATGGGATTCCGACTGAACATTTAAAGTCACTTTATCAATATGTGGAATCATTTTTCAATCTTCCTCAAGAAATAAAAAATCAATATGACGACACATCTGGCGGAGGACAAAGAGGTTACACTGGATTTGGAAAGGAACATGCCAAAGATAGAAATGCAGGTGATTTAAAAGAATTTTGGCACTTTGGTCAGTATATAAATGAAAGTGATTCAAATCCGCCTGAATTCAGACCGAATAAACAAGTGAAAGAGTTACCCGAATTCAACGAGTACGGTGAATTAATTTATAAAGCCTTAGAGTCAACTGGTGTTCAAATGCTTAGGGCAATTGCATTGTTTCTGGATTTAGAAGAAACCTATTTTGACCAAAAGATATTCAATGGTAATTCAATTCTTCGTGCAATTCACTACCCTCCTATTACTTCAGATCCCAAAGATGCAATAAGAGCAGGAGAACATGAAGACATCAATTTAATTACTTTATTGGTTGGTGCAAGCGCCGATGGTTTAGAAGTACTCAACCGCAAAGGTGAATGGCTAGGAATTACAGAGGTCGAAGATCATATCGTGGTGAATGTTGGAGATATGCTACAAAGGTTAACAAATGACCGTTTAAAGAGCACTACTCATCGTGTTGTAAATCCCCCTCAAAACAAATGGTCAGAACCAAGATTTAGCATTCCATTTTTCTTACACCCTAGTCCTGAAGCAAGATTGGATTGCCTATCCTCTTGTATTAGCGATGAAAATCCTAAGAAATATGAAGATTGTTCTGCAAATGAATTTTTAATGCAACGACTTCGCGAAATCGGTTTAATTTAAATCGGTTCAGACTTTAAACCAACTACAGAAATAAATTCTTTAGTTCCTGAGCATCCTCTGGTTTCATTTTACCAGCTAATATCAGTCGAACCTGACGACGACGCAAGGCTCCGTTATATTTTTCTTGTTCTATATCCGTTTCCGGCTCAATTTGTGGAACCTGGACCGGTCTGTGCCTTGAATCTAGAGCAACAAACGTGTAATAGGCTTCATTAGATTTTATTTTTTCCCCAGTTGGAATATTCTGAGCATAAACCTCAATAAAAACTTCCATGCTTGACTTGAAAGATCGGGTTACATATGCCGTTAAGGAAACCACATCTCCCAAACGAATTGATTCTCGAAATGAAACACTATCTACTGCAGCTGTTACCACTATGCGATTGCTATGTTTTTGCGCGGCCATTGCAGCACAAATATCCATCCAGTGCAACATTCTTCCTCCCATTAAATTATTAAGCGTATTGGTGTCATTGGGGAGCACCAATTCATTCATAAAGGTCAAAGAGTCTTTAGGATTTTTAAATTCAACAGTTGGTTTCATATTTCAATTATAGGTAAAATAAAAAAAGCCGTCGATAACAACCGACGGCTAAAATGTGTATGATAGATTTAGGCCTGAGCTTCTACAGAAACGAAGCTACGACCGTCTTTTCCTTTACGAAAACGCACAATACCATCGCTCAAAGCGAAAAGTGTGTGGTCTTTACCGATACCCACATTGGTATTGGGATGGTGTTTGGTACCGCGCTGACGCACGATGATATTACCGGCTCTTACGATTTGACCTCCGTAAATTTTAACGCCCAATCGCTTACTATGCGATTCACGACCGTTTTTACTACTACCTGCTCCTTTTTTATGTGCCATGGTTAATTTCTTTTAAGAGTTATGCGGTGATACTTTGAATTTTAAGTCTTGTTAATGAATGACGAAAACCATTCTTCTTGGCGTATCCTTTTCTACGTTTCTTTTTGAAAACCAATACTTTATCGCCTAAACCGTGACTTTCTACGGTACAGGAAACTTTGGCTCCTTCTACGGTGGGATTACCTACTTTTACGGCACTACCACCAATGAACAACACCTTGTCAAATTCAACATTTGACCCTGCTTCGGCGTTTAAACGATTGACAACCAAGTAAGAGTTTTCTTCAACCTTATATTGTCTTCCAGCTATTTCTACTATTGCGTACATATCAGCAAAATTGGGTTGCAAAAATACACATTTTTCTGACCTAATCAAACCAATCTTAAAAAATAATTCAGCGAAATCGCTCTTTTTTTTGATCGTGTACAAATATAGACACTTACAAAGAATGTAGATAGCAAAACAAGTAGCAAAACTATATTTGACTTAGATGAAAAAAGCGATGTTAGTACTCGCCTTGACTAGCGGAAGTTGGTTGCAAGGACAGGTTGAGCGTCCGTCGGGCTTTGATAACAGCTCAAGGAACGTGATTTCGGGAACCGATATTCGATTGTTGCCTGCCAGTAAAATTCGCATAGAGCCGGAAGTTCCGACATCAGAAATGCCCAAAATCAAGCTTGACTTTTCCACACCTACTTACAATTGGGAGACTTCTAAGTACCTAATTAAAGTGGATCCAGACATTGTAAAAGAATTGAATTTAGATAGTGTTTATCTATCTAACTATGCGCGATTGGGCGGTGGAAATAACGGACATCTACTTGGAGAGCTGTTTTTATCTAACCGACCAAATGGACAGTGGTCCTACAACCTCAGTGCGCTTCATTTGCAGGGAAACACCCCTAAGAATAATCAAATGATCGGACAAACACGACTGCAAATGAACGGAGCTCGTTACTTTGAAAATTCAAGTCTGAATGCAAATCTGTTCTACAACAGAGATCAACACACCTATTACAATCCATTTGATACTACTGTTAATGAATCCGACTCTACCCTTGATTGGTGATTTAGCACGAAATGGAAAAATTGCGCAACATTATGGGATTCATATTGATTATTTATTCCTGGAAAAACGCAATATGCCTGAGATAAAATGGCTAAATACAGCCCAAATGTTTCAAACCAATGCTGGACATGAGGAATTAGAAGCAAACAGCACCCTGAAATTTTTATCGAGAAGTAAAAAGTTCTCCTTGTTTGGAGATTTAGCCTTTACCTATTTTGACTATCAAACTCAAAAAGGTACCGATTTTGCCTTCCGGGCACAACAGTTGTTTGTAGACTTCAATCCTAAAATTCAGTTTTTTCACAAACCCAGTAATTTAGATGCTCAAATCGGGATCAACTTAACCTATAACCAGCACAGTACGCAGGAGTCAACCGCTTTGAAAGTAAATCCTTTTGTATACGTTGAGAAAGGAATTTCAGACCTTGGAATGAAACTTTATGGTGGAATAGATGGAGGATTGAGGAAAACATCCCTAAGGAGAATACATGAAATGATGCCTTACTATGGATTACAAGACACCATTTTGAACACATACGATCAAATTAATGGCTACTTAGGAATTAAGGGGAAAATATCTGAGAATTCATTATTTCACATCGACTTCGGCGGAAACACGGTGGCCAATATGCTAATGTTTGCGCAAGTTTCGGATACTTCCGATCGAAATTTAAATGATTATAAACTTCGCACACTTCGAGCTGTTTACCGAGATATTTCAAGTATTTATTTCAGAGCAGGTGCAGAGTATTTGTTGGGAGACCAATTGAAGTTTTTGGCCAATATTAAAATCACCAACTTTGGCGCAGACAATCAAATTTTACATATTCCGAGCATGGAATATCAAGCTAAACTTAGTTACAAACCGATTGAGGATATTAAAATTGAATTGGGTGCCCAAGGTGTAGGCCGCCGATACGATCAAGTTCTGGACAACATGAATCGATTGAAAGAAACCGAAGTAGAAGGATTTATGGATGTTTTTGCACGTATTGATTACAGATTCATTGGAAAAGGTAGAATTTGGATACAAGGGTCCAATCTTCTAAATCAAAAATACCAATACTGGAATGGTTACCAAGTTTGGGGCACTACCGTTATGGGTGGTATAAGCCTTGGATTGTTCTAAAGCATGACGTATATTTGCCTTAATGCCTAATTTGGCTCTACATACCGCAATCCAAGAATTACTTATCCGCGATAACTTCGCTGGTATACCTGGTTTAGGTGGGTTTCTTTTAAAACCTGCAGACCCAACGGTAAACGCTTACACTAAAGAATTAAAACCCACTCATTCTCACTTGGTCTTTAATGCCCAATTGAAAGACAATGACGGTCAGCTGGCTCATCTTGTTTCAATATCTCAAGGGATTAGTTATAAAGAGGCCATGGTACAAATTGATTTGGTTGTTTCTGAACTCAAAAATCAGCTCAATAACAAAAGATATGCCACCTTCTTTCCTTTTGGAAATTTCTTTCAAAATGAAAACAAAGGAATCTTTTTTGTTGCAAGGCAACAGTTCAATTTACATTTACCGAACTATGGCTTACAACCACTTAAATGGGAGTCACAAAAGCAACAAAAAACTTCAGCCTCATACGACACCTCAACTTCAAAATTCATAGCTTCAAGTGCTCTGGAATCTGAGGAAAAACCTGTTGAAGATGCTTTGGTAATCGGAGTATCAGATGAACAAATTCAAAATGCGGAAACTAAACAAAGTACCAATATCTGGTGGACAGTTGCCGCTAGCTTTGCAATTATTTCAGTATCGGCATTAACATTAACCATAGCAACCATGACTTGGTTTGGAGCGTATAATGAGAGACAAGCGTACGCCTCTATGGTTCCAAACTCCTCGACAATCGAAAACTCCAGCACGGAATCAAATTCTAAAACTACACTTCCTTCGGATTTCGTTTATGTAAATGGAAAATTGATTAAAATAAAAAGTGTTGAAACCAATAATAGTTTGGGATCAACTTCTAATAAAGGGAATAATGAATCCAATAGTATTACCAATAATATTGAGTCAGAAATAAACCTTTTAGATCCCCAAGTTTACTTGAATCATTTACTCGATCAGAAAGGGACTATTTTTCTTGTTGGCGGTTCTTACATCACGAAGAAAGCAGCAGATATAGAATGCAAGCAATGGATTGGTGCGGGTAACCCTGCAACAATATTAAAGCCGTCTAATTCAAGTTTTTATCGAATTATCCTTGGAAGATTTCAATCTAAAGAACAAGCGCAAGAATATAGCGTTAATATTAAAACCATTCCCAGTGCATCAATCAGTATGACACGATGGAATTTGCGTTAATCCATGAGAAACTACGTAATTGATAGCTATTTAGGAACCTCCAAAAAAGAAAAATGGATGTCTGCACTAATAAGTGCAGTTATTGCCGGTATCATCATTCTAATGATGTTATATCTGCATATACGAGTTCCTAATCCCCCATTTCAAACTAAAAATGGTGAATTAATGCTAGATTTCGGAATGGAAGAAGTTTCGTATGGCAGACCAACAGATGGAGGTCCATCTGCATTTCCACCTGCCAAAGGAGGAGGCGAAACATCAGAATCTATCAGTACACCCAATACAGCTACCCCATCAGGTGGTCAAGGCGACATTGTAAATACTGCCGATAATACCGAAGAATTATCCTTGCCTCCTATTGATCCACCAGCTAGTACAACACCAGCTGTCAATTCACGATTACAAGGATTATCATCTAAAATCGGTAAAAGAACCGGCACTACAGCTAATGGTGACCCAAATGGTATCGACGGTGGACAAGGTAATGTCGGGTTTGGTGGCACTACCAATAATGGCGGAATATTCGGTGCTGGTGGAACCAGAATCACACAAAATACAGGAAATGGTTTTTATTCCGCGAAAGGCTTTGCTAACCATCAAATTAATTCTGATGTTAAAAAGGTAGAAGCCGATGGCGTTGGAGAAATACACGCATCGGTAACGGTGCCTTGCAGCGGTTCACCATATGTAAAAGCCATCCGACCAAGTGGTAACTATTCAGGTTCCTCATCAAATGCTAAAGCCGTAATGAATTACTTCCTGAGCAAATCTAAATTCATCAAGGTTGGTGAGAAATGCCCTGAAACCGGTATAATTATTTTGAACATCAAAAAAGGACTCTAAATCGAATAGATTTTGTGAACTACCAAGATTGTCTCAACTACATGTATGAGCGTTTACCTATGTTTCAAAATATAGGTAAAACCGCATTCAAAAAAGACTTAACCAATACCTTAGCTTTATTAGAGTCAATAGGAAATCCGCATAAACAAATTAAATGCATTCACATTGCAGGTACCAACGGCAAGGGTTCGGTATCTAGCATGTTGGCATCTATACTAAGCCAAGCCGGATATAAAACAGGTTTGTATACTTCTCCTCATTTAATTGACTTTACAGAACGAATTCGAATTAATGGCCACTGCATACCGCAAAGTGACGTGATTGAATTTATATCCAAAACACAAATACATATTGAACGGATACAGCCTTCATTTTTTGAATTAACGGTTGCTATGGCTTTTGATTATTTCAATCAAGAAAAGGTAGATATCGCCATAATTGAGGTAGGATTAGGAGGCCGATTAGACAGTACCAATGTAATTCAACCTGAATTATCGGTGATAACTTCAATTGGATGGGACCATATGGATTTATTGGGTAATACCCTAGAGTCTATCGCTTTTGAAAAGGCTGGAATTATAAAAGAAAATCGACCGGTGGTTTGCTCACGATTTATTCAATCAGAAGCGCTTGAAGTAATTAAAAAGAAATCGGAACTCGAACAATCAACCTTCTATTTAAGTGAGCCTAGTCCGAAAAACTTCGAATTGGATTTATCCCTAAAAGGATCCTATCAAAAACAAAATTTAGATACTGTTTGCACTTCTGTACGTGTGCTACAGAACATGAATTACGACATTAAAGAAGAGGACATTACTACGGGACTCCAAAATGTAACGCAATTATCGGGATTAAGGGGGCGTTGGGAACGATTGAACGACGATCCTATCGTTATTTGTGATACCGGCCATAATGCGGAAGCCATTCCTTATTTAATTGATCAACTAGAAGAGGAATATCCCGATGTGCCAAAACATATTATTTGGGGTATGGTTAGTGATAAAGATCGGAATAAAATACTCAAGCTGCTGCCACACGACGCCAATTACTACACGGTAAAACCAGGTGTAATTAGAGGTTACGATGCACTTATGTTAAAAGAAGAAATGAAATTATTGCAACTGAATGTAAACTCTTCATTTTCTAATTTTGAGGATGCCTACAACACTGCGGTGAAAAATGCACGAGTAGACCGTGGTATGGTCTTTATTGGAGGCAGCACATTTTTAGTAGCCGATGCGTTGTCTTACCTTGGCCAGTAATTGCCATCGATAATTATTTAGGCAATCAATTTAGATTCTAACCAATCCAATCGAACATAATATTGAACTTTATTTAAATTTCGAACAACTCAGTGTTGTTCCACTACCCTTGAATAAAAAAAAGGCCGTATCCAATTGGATACGGCCTTTTTTATTTGGTTTAGGTTCTGATTTATCGCAATAAGGTTACCGTTCCATCGTAGGTGTACTTCTTGTCTTCAAAAGAAGTGATTTCTATATGGTAAACATATACACCTTGCATGCATGGATCGCCAACCGGGTCGTTACCATCCCAACCTTCTTCTGAATTGTTGGTCTCAAATAACTTCTCTCCCCAACGATTGTAAATCATCATTCTGAAAGTTTTGAAGTTAGTAGCAACTGCGTTGAATCTTTCATTTTTATTTGGACCTTCCTGATTCGGAGTGAACACATCCGGAACAAATACAATGATATCAGGACCAATATGTACGGCTCTAGAGAACGTATCTATACAACCGTGATTGCTAATTGCAGTTAAGAATATACGATAAACTCCAGTATCACGAGAGTATGCAAATCTTGGATTCTCACTCATAGCTGTATCGCCATTGGTTGTTCCAAAATCCCAAACATAACGCAAGGTTGGTGCAAATGGATTTTGCTCAATCTTACTTTTGTTTATCATTGTGAATTTAGGCAAAGCAACTGTTGTTGAATAAGAAGGATCCGTTTCAAAATACGCATCAGGGTTTGGATAAACCTCTACATGCTGAGGACCAGTAATAGTTGTTGCACATTGACCGCCATCAGGTGTATTATTGGTAACCGTTACTTTTACATCGTAAATACCTTGGTTCGGATACATAATCATAGCCGGACTAGCAGCAGTGCTAGAATCTCCGTTTCCGAATACCCACTGATATGATAACTGTCCACTAGGTATTCCAGCTGTTTCTGTAACATCCCAATTGGTTGATAGTGGAACACAACCATTGAATTTATCTAATGGTTCCAATACTGGATATGGATGAATTACGACTAAAATTGAATCACTTACCTGAGGACAAACTTCGTTAGGTATAGCCACAGTAGTAACTTTCAACATAGCCATTTTATTGGCTTGGTCACCAGTACCGTGTGTATACACGATGTTTTCAGCGTTCGCGTTATCAATTGATCCATCTGATCCATTCATCAATGTCCACTGAACCGTATTCAAACTGAACTTACTCTCACTTTGAATTGGGAACGGTGTATTCTCACATTGAGGATATGGCTTAACCGTCGTAATATTGATTTCGGGTTGAGTTCGAACAAATACTTGATATATTTCCGTATCGGCACATCCATTATTATCGGTATAAGCCAACTTCATATCATACGGACCTTCAATTTCAGAAGTATTGGTGCTAAGTGGTGTAAA
Organism: uncultured Bacteroidia bacterium; assembly: GCA_943789135.1. GTDB lineage: Bacteria > Bacteroidota > Bacteroidia > NS11-12g > UBA955 > VMCP01. The sequence goes on along the minus strand of CALSSY010000013.1, from coordinate 33,527 downwards.
TACGGATCCAACTAAATTTGGTCCTTCCCACCCAGCAATTCCACTTTGAGGCTTGGTTTTACCCATGTCAATGCGTGAATTCAAATCTAATGTAGGTCCAGTACTACATAATGTCAATGGACCTAAAAGTACGGCATCAGGAGTATCGTTTACATATACATAGAAGCTATCAACTTTCAAACATCCGGTGCCATCATTGTAGTAACGTATTTTAAATGCACCAGGACCCTTATTTGGAGGGAAAAGGTGCCCTTTTGGTAAAGGCATGCCCACACGAGGATCAGAATTTGAATAATCTACATCACCAACTTCGAAACGACCACCGCTCACTTCAGAAGCATTTAATCCATTTACAGTTACATAATTGTTTAGGTCAATTGTATCCCAATTCACACAAACAGGATCTGGAGTTAGTACACTAACTACAGGTTCACCGATGATTTTGATGTTTACGGTATCACAACTTTGACAACCTGTGATGATATCAACTATACATAAATTGAACTTGTAATCTCCTTGGTAGTAATCGTCAGTTGGTGATCCAAATTTAAATCTCCAATCTGGGGTTCCCCATGGATTCAAATTCACCAATAAGCTAGCTGAATCTGTACCACTCGCCCATTCTTTAACTACCCACTCAAATTGCTTACCCGCTTTTGTCTTAGGGAAGACAATAGGTTTCGTCCATTTTAACTTCACCTAAATCTTGGCAATAAATCTGATCTTTTAATTCTAGGATTGGGTTACCATCGATTCTTTGCACTGTTGAATCGTAATTGATACAACCGTTTTCATCTTGATACCAACCATAAATTTCTTCGGTGTAGTTCTTACCGTTCTGCAATTGGCTATTCTTCAAATTGGTAGTTTTAAACACATGACGTGTTGGTAACATGCTATCTACCATATTATTTCTCTTATTTAAGGTACCACCCCCCCAAATTTGAAACGCCATTTGTCTTTCCAACGTTCAAGAAACTATTTAATTCGATATCTCCGTAATCGAAGCACTCAGATGGAAGTGGTTTCTTCAACCACTGCACTACAGGAAGCGTATTTACATTAACGGTAACGGTATCGTAATTTTCGCAGGTATGCCCTCCTTGGGTTACCTTAACATAAATTTCGTAGTTGTAGGACTGCAGGCTTCCTCCGTTTGAATTGGTATTACGCGGACTGACAACGTAGTCTTTCTTTGTACCCAATTTCTTGCTTGCTCCAAGATCCGTCCATTCGTAAACAGCAGACTCTTTCGATGGCTTATGTCCACCAATAAGATTCGCAGATTGCTGATGACAAATTGTAGTATCCAATCCAGCAAGAGCAATAGCCGTATCGTTTACATAAAGATGCACGGTATCTTTTTCCTCGCACAACCAAGTACGCTCAACTACAGTAACACTGTAATCCTTTTCAATATGTACGTTAATGGTTTGCGTGGTATCGCCTGTATTCCAATAGTAGTCAACAGTATCTGCATTTTGTGCATCGAAAGTAAAATTCTCATACGTACAAATTCTTGGATCTGGACCTAAACTTAGAATTGGAAGAGGTTTAACCAAAATTGCCGCTGTATCATAGAAGACACAACCATCTCCATCTGTAACCTCTACTCTAATTACTGTATCTTTCTGGAAATTGGTAAATTTCAAAGATTGGAATGTATCACCTGCAACAAAAGTTGGATTTTTAACGGTAATCGTCTGTTTTGTTGTGTCGTAATCGTAAGTGTAACGATCCCATTTGTACGAGTAGTTCGGTTTACCATTCAAAACATTAGCTTTCATGGTTATATCAGTACCGTAACAAGCAAATGAATCTGCGGTAGACATACTTACTACCGGAGGGGCTGGTAAATCAACCGTATCTCTATAAATCGTAGGACAGTTAAACGAGTTATTAATGGTATGAACAATAATATATTTACCACCATAGTAATAATTCATGGTATCGCTCTTTTTACCGCTAAACTTCAATTCCTTTTTACCTGTGCTATCTCTTACGCTCCAGTTGTAGTTAGGCGTGCCTTTAAATCCACCAGGAATCAAACTAGTAAATGCAAAACGACCACACTTAAGGGTATCGTATTTACGCTCAGTTGTTGCTTTAGGATTTACTTTAACCTTAAAAGAACGAATAGAAATCATAGGAGGCGTACAGTGCTGATCTGTAGCACGTACTGTAAATGAATACGATACATCCGATGCATCTCCCACTTTGGTTTCCCAACAGAACTCGTATTCTTTTTCTCGTTTCTTAGGGTCTACAACCTCGAAGGTCGCACCAGGTATACCACCGTTCCAAGTAGCCAATACCGTATCGGGTATGGTTTGGTTTGGCGTAAATGTTTCGTCTTCAATTTTAATTTTCTTACAGAGTTTTTCTCCTTCACAGATGTTCCATGAGAAAGGTCCTTTGATAATTGGGGGTTTATTATACCCACATTCGTCAATTACCCACATCTGCATATCACGTCGGGTTCTACCAACAACCAACCATTTACCCGTAGTGTCTTTTCGAAACTCCGTTTGCTGAATTACCATGATTGGTACCTCATCACATTTAATCGGAGTGGTGATTATATCACCATTATCCTCGTCAAAATAAAGTCCACGAGGTGGATTAACGTTGACGTTTGGCGTACACTTAATGTTTGTAGCAGCTGGTGGAATACAAAATGGCGTCATGAAATAACGCTCTGTAAATGGAGACGAATAACTAACGGCAGAGGAAGGCAATCCGCTTAATCCTTTCACTAATTTGTAGGATATAGAATCAAAATCCACTGTATCTACCGCACCGTTGTTATAGTACCATGGAGTATTACAACATAAGAAACCAACTGGCTCATTTGACAATTGAGGTGAGCTGTTACATTTATCATCCATTTTGGAGAGATTACAAATGTTAATCATACACGTTGTGTAGAAATTAGCATTTGCCGCTCCCGTAGTGATGGCACCATTTCTGCAACACTGACCTACGTGAAACGTCACCTCACAACATGAACTTTTCCCAACAAATTGTTTTAATGGCGATTTAGTAAAGTCTATAGTGGCTTCAAACGTATGTTCTTCAACCCCTTTACCTGTTCCATAGGTGTTTTTAGGATTACATGGATTCGAAGAAGACGAACAACGGGTTGTAACATCACGTATCCCAGTTCGAGACATACCCGATAAAGAAACACTACCACATTGGTTACTTCCATTTGTACCTGCGAATGCTCCAAACGCCACAGGGCTCAGAGAAACACCTCGACAATCTCGATAAACCTTTGCAATTATCTTGTACTTTCCGTTTCCAAGACACTGATAACTCATGTCGGCACCCATCATGTGAGTTGCGCTAACTTGTTTACCAGTAAATAAAAGGCTTGCTAAAAAAAGCAAAATTGGTATTTTTATTCTCATATTAAATATGTTGGTTCAATAGTATTGACACGAAAAACATTTTTCGTGTTGCCTCAAATTTAACATTTTACACATAGTTGAGCAACAATTTAAACAAGTGTAATCTCATGAGCTAATATTACCCACAGACAACAATACACAGACAATCACATCCCAACCCACTCACAACGTATTGTATTTCAGCATGTTTGTAGCATTAATTAATAAATTTTTGTGGGGATTTTACAACTATCTACCACAGTATTCAAAACACTTCACTTACTTTTGTATAAGAAAAACTGACATAATCATGAAATACAAAACCATAAACCCTGAATTATTCATCGGTAATCGCAAAAGATTGACTAAGGAAATTCCTTCCGGTGGCATAGCAATATTTCACAGCAATTGGGAAACCCCAAGAAATGGAGATGCGTTCTATGGTTTTAGGCAGCAAAGTGATTTATTCTACCTTACAGGAGTAGACCAGGAAGATACCGTTCTTGTTTTATTTCCGGATTGTCCAAATCCTCAATTTCGTGAATTTATTTTTGTAAAAGAAACTAACGAAAAAATAGCAGTTTGGGATGGGGCTAGGTTAAGTCCAAACGAGGTATACGAAACCTCAGGAATTCAATCTGTTTTTTGGTATCACGAAATGTGGCAAACCTTACATTCTGTGATACTCATGGCGGAAACAATATTTGTTAATCTCAATGAAAATGATAGATTTACAAGTTCAGTTCCTTATTCAAATCTATGGCTAACTAAAGAACTTAAAAATAAATATCCCGCTCATACATTCAAAAGAATTTCGCCCGCACTTTCAAGATTGCGGATGCAAAAATCAGAGCTTGAAATTAATTTATTAAAGGAAGCAATAAATATTACGCATAAAGGCCTTATTCGTGCGTTAAAATTCATGAAACCTGGCATTATGGAATATGAACTAGAAGCAGAAATAATTCATGAGTTTGTTAGAAACCGAAGTAAGGGATTTGCATTTGATCCGATAGTTGCCAGTGGTTCTTCTGCTTGTGTATTGCATTATATCGAAAACAACAAAGAGTGTAAAGATGGTGATTTACTCCTATTAGATTTTGGAGCAGAATACGCCAATTATAATGGAGATTGCACCCGATGCATCCCTGTCAATGGAAGATTCTCCAAACGACAAAAGGAAGTATACGATGCCGTTTTGGACGTTCATAATTATGCAAAAACCATTTTAAAACCAGGAGTGACACTCCCGAATTATCATGCCCAAGTTGGGGATTATACAAACGAAAAGCTAGTACAATTGGGATTATTCACATCGTCAGATATCAAGAACAATCCAAAAAGTTATTTGAAATACTTCATGCACGGAACAAGCCACCATTTAGGATTAGACGTACATGATGTTATGCATCGCTTTGAGCCCATAACCGAAGACTCCGTGCTTACAATCGAACCGGGAATCTACATTCCAGAAGAAGGGATCGGTGTACGAATTGAAAACGACGTGTGGCTACACAACGGAGAAATGATTGATTTAATGGCTGATTTCCCCATAGAAACTGAGGAAATTGAACAGGCAATGAACTAAATTTATTTCCAACCACCGTCTCCAACTAATGGAACGAATTTAAAATCCCCGAGTATTTCTCGGTGGAATTTATTTTCTGACATGCGCGTAATCCGATGCATCTTTTGGTTTTCTCTCCCATCTCCCACTGGAATTACCAACTTCCCCCCTATTTTTAATTGTTTCAATAATTCGTTTTGGATTGCGGGAGCTCCAGCCGTTACGATAATCGCATCGTATGGGGCATATTTAGCAACACCTTTGCTTCCGTCTCCATGAATGAGATGCACAATACCCTTATACTTTTTCAGTAAAGTAGCCGCTTTCTGAAGCAATGGCTTAATGTACTCAATAGTGTACAATTCCACCCCTAATTCTAAAAGCACAGCCGCTTGATAGCCACTTCCTGTGCCTATTTCTAACACCTTCTCTCCCTTTTGTATATCAATAAGTTGCGTTTGATACGCTACAGTAAACGGTTGTGAAATAGTTTGTTCGTGTCCGATTGGAAATGCGGCATCTCTGTAGGCATATTGTTCAAAATCTTTTGGGAAAAAGAAATGTCTTGGAACACGCACAATAGCCGATAAAACGGCAGTATTATCAATACCTTTAGAAGCTAACTCTCTAACTAGCTTATGTCTACGACCCTGATGTACAGCTGTATCTATCATAATGCGTTCTTCACAGTATGTGCGAAATCCATTTTTCTTGAGTAGGTTGAATTAAGCATTTTTGCTTCTCACAAAGTTAGAACAATTGCATTAATGAAAAAGGTTATCCTTTTGGGTTCTTCCCTCACAACGCAAGAATACACCAATGAACTTGCTCGTTTTAAAGGAGTTAAAGTAGTTGGATATATCGACCCGGATGATTCCGGAAATCAAAATACTTTCGATAATTTCTTTCAAATGATGGATTTGATTCAAAAAGGCGATGCTTTCATTGTTAGTCGCGATGTAATTACACTTGATTTTGAGGTAATACGTCAAATGATTCGCTTTGGAAAACATGTATTCATAGATGGTTTCAGAGAATGGTCGTGTGGTGAGATTGAAGAAATCGAAAAACTTCGAAATGAAAGCCGCACTGTATTTCAATTTGGCAATACTTTATTTGGTCTTCCTATTATTTCTTCAGCACTCCAGTTGATTAACAAACCAAGATTCATTCGGGTTGAAAAACACGGTCCAGTGCCTAAAAAAGGACAATTTGATAATTGGATTTTTGAAAATTTATCTGAGGAGTTTGATCTGATGCAACGAATCATGAAATCTCCAATGAGGAGTATATCAGCTCGACCTATGTTTCTGTTCGGCGAAGATCCAGATTTGTTGAACGTTCATATCGAATTTCACAATGATGCTATCTGCCACCTTTCTGTTGGTAGAGCTATTGCAAAAAACACACACCGATTCCAAGTTTATCAAAAAGAAAACATGCTTGAAATTGATTTGGCGGAAAACCAACTTAGTGAATCTCGTATGTCTATTCCCACCGATCAACTTTCATTAGAAATGGAATTTTATCCCGATCAAAACATCAATAATGAGAATAGAATTACCCTAGAACGACATATTTCCCCTTACAATGCGAGAAAACTAGATTTGCAATCCTTTATTGAGAATATTGACAAACAGCAATCACCAAGTTCCAACTTGACCCATCTTTTGGAGGTGGCAGATATGATTGAGGTAGTTTGCGAAAAAGTAAAACGCCGTTATCAAGCATTATAATTTCCTTCTAATTCACTAGGAATCCTTACTTTTGTGCCATGCCAAGGTGCACCTCAAGATTTCTTTATTGGCTCTGTTTGATGCTTTTTGTGAGTCTTCAATCTTGCAAAGTTGAAAAATCTTTTATTCCTGCTTACATTGAAGTCAATGAAGTAACTTTAGACGCATCTTCAATTAATGGGAATAACATTCATGATATCAAGGCTATACAAGTTTATGTGAACAATCAAACCGTAGGGACATTCCCAATCCCCTGTAGGTTTCCAATTGATGCGTCTGGTGTTGTTGAAATCAAAGCAACAGCGTTTATTAAGATCAATGGCAACTCACAAACATTAACACCGTTTAAAAGTCTTGAAATAATCTCAGATACACTGAGTGTAGAACGTGAAGCTACCACTTCGTGGTCCCCTGTTTTCAAGTTTCGCAATAATACTGAAATCGTTTGGCAAGAAGATTTTGAAGATAGCAGCGCTACTCTTGTTCCCATATTCAAAGACTCATTGACGTATTCGAAAATTGAAAGTAGGCCGTTTAATTTAAACGAACGATTTAACCAAAATTCGTTGATGTTTGTTTCTCGATTTGAAAATAACGATTCCTCCGGTATTTTGGAACTTGCCTATTTTAATAAAATAAAAGGACTACCTACTGATGGTAGAGATATTATACTTGAGTTTGATGTTTATACCGACTTACCCATACTTGTATGGTACTTGAGATATCCTCCATTTGGAGCTCCCCTTGATGAGGATTACGTCCCTTTTCTCACTGTGAACCCTACAAAGGGCACCTGGAAACGCTTCTATTTAAACATCGTTCCTGATTTACAAGGCAAAGACCCGGCGACTCAAATAGAATTGTTTTTTAGATGTGACAAACCCATGAATTTTAGCGGTTCTACAGAATTTTTAATTGACAATATACGTTTAAGTTACTTAAGATAATGTCTAAAGCCACCATCCGTTTATTCTTTCATGTTCTAGGGGACTTCTCTGCGGCATTTATAAGTTGGTTGGCTTTATTTCTATATCGAAAAAATGTTATTGAAGCGGTAAAGCATGGATATCAAATCCCCATTAATCAAGATATCAAGCTGTACTTAGGTCTTATTTTTATCCCTTTATTTTGGATTTTTATCTATGCGCTTACGGGACATTATCAGTTTATTTTAAGAAGATCACGTTTAAAAGAACTTGAAAACACCCTATTTACATCCGTTATCGGTGTTTTAATCCTGTTTTTCTTATTCATACTTGATGACAGTGTATCCAACTATCAAGACTATTACACCTCCTTGGGCGTTCTGTTTGCCTTTCACTTTTTGGGTACGCTTACCTTGCGTATGCTCAATGCAACGTATACCATTCATAAATTTCGTAAGCGAGAATGGGGATATCGCACCTTGATTATTGGAACTGGCGAAACTGCGGCGCAACTCCTAATGGAATTAAAGGATCCTAAGGTTTATGAAGGATTTGATATCGTAGGTTTGGTTGAAATTACGCCACACAATAATTCAACTTCCTATAAAATCCTAAGTGAGTGGAAAGACATTGAATTCGCTAATAAAAGAACATAAAATAGAAGATATAATTATTGCCAATGAAGACTTAGAGTCGTCTTACGTTCCTAAAATAATGGATATCATTCAAAACGAAGAAATACATGTTAAAATGCTCCCTAGCGAGTACAACATGGTTATGGGAATGGTTAAGATGAATAATATTTTGGGGGCGAAATTAGCAGAAGTGGATTTTGAAGTCATGCCGTATTGGCAGAAATTCGTAAAACGAGGAGTGGATATAGGCCTTTCCGTTATTGCCCTAATGATTTTGTCTGCCCATATTCGCGATGATAGCCCTGTTTCATTCGATTGGATTCGGAAGGCCCGATTTTCTTTCAAGCAAGAACGCATCGGTTACAAGGGAGTTGCCTTTAAAATCATCAAATTTAGAAGTATGTTCGTCGATGCAGAGATCAAAGGTCCGCGCCTGAGCAGTGAAGCGGATGATCGAAGAACTCGTGTGGGTGTGTTACTGAGAAAATCTCGACTCGATGAATTACCTCAATTTTTCAACGTGCTAATGGGACAAATGAGTTTGGTTGGACCGAGACCAGAACGTCAGTTTTTTATCGACCAAATTGTATGTAAAGCACCGTTATACAAACGTTTACATCGAGTGAAACCCGGCATTACCAGTTGGGGCCAGATTAAATACGGTTACGCGGAGAGCGTTGAAGAAATGATAGAACGAATGAAATACGATGTGTTCTATTTAGAGAACATGTCATCTCGCATTAGATATAAAAATCATGTTCAATACTGCTTTGACAATGATTCAGGGCAGAGGAAAATAATCGATTTCCGCTTATTTTTGCGGAAATAAAATTCTTCGATAGGGATGCCATTTAGACAAAATCCAAATTCCCAGCAAAACTCCCCTATCACTCATATTTGAAGTGATAAAAATTGGAGAGTCGGAATATTAAATACCTTGTATGTATATGCCATATGTTCTCAGGCATAATAAGCCTGGCGTTGCCCTTAGGTATACAAACTATCATCGGCTACGTCATGGCGGGTCGATTGAACACGAGTTGGTTCTTTTTATCGGTACTTAATCACCCTAGCGGTATCTGCTTTCGGGACTCACGCGATTGGCCCAAATAAGCATAACAGAATCCATCCAGACGCAAAGCTTTTCTTGCATTTCGGAATGCGTTTCAAAGACACGAATACTAGAACTTAAAAGAAAAAGGCATAAAAATGACAGAGCAGTTGGAAGCCCGAACGACCTACTTCTTGGATATCGTGACCCTCCAAAAAAGTCTATCTAAGCTTTTGGTCGATTTTACAGGAAAACTACTTACAAGCTGTATTCGGCTTGTTACTACTGTGCGATATACCATCCCTTATTCATCGCTTTTGGCGTGATCTTGATTTTTGTGTTGTACTGGGTTTTGAGGCTGACCTGGAAACGAGGATTTGACACCGCGAGGTACGAATCAAACTTCAAATTCAAAACAGCGATGTCCATCCGAAATCTTATGGCTCAACAAAAACGAGGACGAGCTGCCCATGCTTGGATTTCAGACTGAATGAGTATTCTGAAGGGACGCACCAAACACTTCGGGGTGGTTTACCGACAGGCTTGGCTTGGGAGTGATAACCAAAGTAGTCTTTACTGCGCTTTTATTAATCATAGGAAGTTACCTATTGGTACGAACAGAGCATAAGTTTGGGGCAGTTTCTAGCTGCAGAAATACTGATAATCACCCTGTTAGACGCCGTTGAAAAACTCATACTAACGGTAGAAAATCTTGTACGACTGCGGAATTTCAATGGAAAAACTTAAATGCAATTCAAGCGGAATCAGATGATCAATAAAGAGCACTTCAAGGACAGTCCGTGGGTATGCCAAGAACATGCGACAATTGATTGTCTATCAGCTCTAGCATTTCTATACCCTCATCTTCTTATTTCTTACCATGGACCCAGAACATCCAAACCACCGGGGCGGTAACAACTCTGCGACCGAGCGAGCGGCCCTCAATCTATACAAACGGTAATTTCAGGGCAGATTCTGAAATGGTACGTTAAAGACGGCGACTGGGTAGAGGAAGGCGATACCATAGCCGTACTTACCGAGGTGAAAAGTGAATACCTGGATCCAGATTTGATCGGCCAGACATCCACCCAAATTAAGGGCCAAAGAAAACTCAATTCTAAGCTACTCGGCTCAAGATCAACGCCATAAATCAGCAAATCACCCAACTTGGAGGCCAATCGAGATTTCGCGATCCAAAAAGCGAAGGTAAAACTGCAACAAGAACGCCTGAAATACAACTCGGAGTTGGCCGAGATGCAAGCGGCCAACATCAATTTAAAAATCGCACAACAACAGTTGGTACGCGACAGTCTACTTAAGTGTAAAGGAAATCAAAAGCCCTTTAGACGTTGAGAACAGGCGGGTGAAATATCAAGAGGCATTGGCCAAAAAGATGATCCAAGAGGCCAAACTAAACATGGCAACAAACGCCATCGAAAACGCCAGAATTGAACTACAAAATATCGATGCCGAGTACGGAGAGAAATTGGCAAAGGCGGAAAGCGAGCGCTACAGCGCCATTTCCGCGCAAATGGATACGGAGACCGAGGTTTCAAAACTACGAAATCTGTATTCGAATTACCAGATTACGAAATGGTTTCTACGTGGTGAAAGCGCCCCAAAAAGGACTCGTATCCCAAACCTTGTCAAACGGGGTCGGCATAGCAGTGTCAGAAGGACAGGCTCTCTGCACCATCGTGCCATCAGAAATTAACTTAGCCGTGGAACTCTTCGTAAAACCTGTGGACATGCCGTTGATCGAAATTGGGGCGCCGGCCCAATTTGTCTTTGACGGATGGCCAACTATGGTATTTTCCGGGTGGCCACAGATGTCCTACGGCACATTTCCCTGGGGAAATATACGCCGTAGACAACGCGTTGCAAGCGAACGGGACCTACCGGGTGCTGGTACGAATGCAGCGCCGATAAGAAAAACATGGCCCAAACAACTCAAGATTGGTGTAGGTGCCACGGGCGTACATGTTGCTTAAAACCGTTCCCGTATGGTACGAAATATGGCGACAGCTAAGCGGGTTTCCCACCCGATTATTATCACAATAACGGTCGAAGAGCCACAAACTCAACTGCTTCCAATACGCAACAAGCAAACCAAAGAAGCGGAAACGATAATAAATCTATTGAGATAAAATGACGACGAATATTCACGAGAACAGCGTGCGCGTTAGAGCACTGATAACTAGGGTTTTGGTGTTATGCCGTTGGTTGCAAATGGTCAAAATAAATTGGCTGCACCATGATTCACGAAACCTCCAACGGAGTTTTCCACCTTGATGGCTGCATCGGAAAGTCGATTCATCTGAAATGGAATTGAGTGTATCTGGAGCTCATTCAAGAAGTTCAAAAAGGACCATCCACTAAGTAACTGCGAGTCGACTTGATGAGTCCAAGATAGGGGAACGGCTCACCTTGACGTGAAAAAGTCGAGGAGCAATTTGACCCGAGGTTCAATATCGTCGAAAGCACAGAAAAAGAGGTAGGTCAACTCGCCCAATTACCGCCGAGAGTCCATACCAATTGGAGGTGCCAACAGCTAGTCCAGTTACAGTTGGAAGCTGGTGTTGAATCGGGTCGCGGTACATCCGTAAATCCGGAATTATTTACGCCACAAGCAAGGACTTAAGCTATGCCGGGAGTCTCACTTGCCCCTTCTGAAAGGACTTCATCACCGACGAGCGCAGAACGACTCTAGCAAAGGCGAAGATATTTCCGCAAGTCAATCTCTCGAAATACAAAAAATCCAGTTACAAGACCTAAGTGAAACCATCTGGAGGGACTATGTCGATTGGTATATGGCCCACGAGCAAGAAAAAGCCTATCGATTGGGCATGGAACCCTGTCATCTGGAGACCGGCAAGTAGCCTTGCGCGAGCTTTTTGAAGCCGGCGGCTGTAACGGGATGGATACATTGGAGAACTACATCCAGCTGGAATTATTTCAGAACACGAGCCAAAGAATGGAATGCCAATACCTATAAACAACGTCTTCAACTTAGCCGCCATTTATGGAATTTTCACCCGAAAATGAAGAGTGGAAATCAATAATTATCGCAGAACACGTAAGTCCAACTCGTAGTGGATTGGATTTTATTGATACCCTATTTATAGAAGTTGGTAAATCCTTCATACAGGTTTCTCAACTGCCAGATATTAAAAACTTGGATTGGGAGATACAACAGAGAAATTTAGATTTGAAATTACAACGCTGGAATATGCTCCCAAATTTCGACTTGAAATACCAACAGTTGTTTGGAGGGCGATTTGGAGAGTATAATTTGGGGACAGATCGAAGATTTGGAATTAATATATCCGCTCCATTGTTTTTGAGAAAAGAAAGGGGTGATTTTCAAATATCAAAGATTGAATATCTGCAGAAATCACAAATCTTCCAATTTAAAATTAATGAAGCCGACTTAAAAATTCGTGCGCTCTATCAACAAGGCCTGGTTTATCAAGATGTATACAATCATCTAAAAAATGTGGAGAATGGTTATTTGAAATTGTTCGAATTAGAACGACAAAAATTCGATTCTGGAGATGGAACTATTTTCTTATTAAATACGCGGGAAAATCGCTATTTGAATGCCCTTATAAAGACAATCGAACAGAAATCGAAATACATTCATACCGTCTTGGATTACCTAAGAGCAACAGGAAAAATCTCGCAAAGTATTTTCGGTACGGACGGTCTATAAATCGTCAGTTTTTTGTGGAAAAGTACCCATCAAAATGAATGGCTATGCCATGGCTTTACGTTAATTTTACATAATTAATGTTTTAGTTAAACGCAATTATGAGCGATCCATCAAAAAGTAATTATGGTGCCGATAATATTCAGGTACTTGAAGGTTTAGAGGCAGTAAGAAAAAGACCTGCGATGTATATCGGTGATGTGGGTCCAAAGGGCTTGCACCACTTGGTGTATGAGGTTGTAGATAACAGTATCGACGAAGCATTAGCCGGACATTGTTCTCATATAACGGTTAGCATTCTAGAAGATAATTCAATACGCGTTATCGACAATGGTCGTGGTATACCCACAGACATGCACCCAAAGGAAAAGAAAAGTGCACTAGAAGTAGTAATGACGGTCCTTCACGCTGGAGGTAAATTCGACAAAGACACATACAAAGTTTCGGGTGGTTTACACGGTGTGGGTGTAAGTTGTGTGAATGCACTGAGCAAAGACTTAAAAGTTCGCGTATTCCGTAACGGAAAAATATTCCAACAAGAATATCAAATCGGTAAACCTTTATATCCTGTTAAAGAAATTGGAACTACCGATATCCGCGGAACAGAGGTAACCTTTAAACCAGATGATTCTATTTTTAAAGAATCGCAAACCTATAACTTCGACACTTTACAAAATCGTTTACGTGAATTGGCGTATTTGAATAAAGGAATTCATCTTACATTAATTGACGAGCGCGAAAAAGACGAAGATGGGAAAGTTCGTGAGGAGATTTTTTATTCAGAAGGTGGACTTAAGGAGTTCGTTACGTTTATCGATGGAACGCGCGAGCGTTTGATACCTGAACCTATCTACTGCGAAAGCGATAAACACGGAATTCCCATTGAAATTGCATTCCAATACAATACCGGTTATGCAGAAAACCTGCATTCCTATGTAAACAACATCAACACTATTGAAGGTGGTACCCACGTAGCTGGATTTAGAAGGGCATTGACCCGTACCTTAAAGGCATATGCCGTTTCTCAGAAACTTTTGGATAAAGTAAAAATAGAAATTGCAGGTGATGACTTTAGAGAAGGTTTAACAGGAGTTATTTCTGTAAAAGTTCAAGAACCACAATTTGAAGGTCAAACTAAAACCAAACTAGGCAACAATGATGTCATGGGGGCTGTAGATATGACCGTTGGTGAGATGCTTGAGAATTTCCTTCAAGAGAATCCCAAAGAAGCCAAAATTATCGTTGATAAAGTGATTTTAGCGGCGCAAGCAAGGGCAGCAGCAAGAAAGGCCCGCGACATGGTACAACGTAAAGGTGCAATGTCTGGAATGGGTCTTCCTGGTAAATTATCAGATTGTTCCAAGACAGATCCAAAAGCATGTGAAATCTTCTTGGTTGAGGGTGACTCTGCAGGTGGAACTGCAAAACAAGGTCGAGACAGAGAGTTTCAAGCAATCCTACCCCTTCGTGGTAAGATATTGAACGTTGAAAAAGCGCTGGAACACAAAATCTACGACAATGAAGAAGTTCGCAATATGTTCACTGCATTAGGTGTACATATTGGCCAAAATGAAGAAGGCGAAAAAGAACTGAATTTGGACAAACTTCGTTATCACAAAATAGTTATTATGACGGATGCGGACGTTGATGGTTCGCATATTAGAACCTTGATTCTTACCTTGTTCTTCAGGTACATGAAGAAGCTTGTTGAGAGCGGTTATTTATACATTGCCACTCCTCCTTTATACCTTGTTAAAAAAGGCACTCAGTCACGTTATTGTTGGAACGATGACGATCGAGATGCCGCAATAAAAGAAGTTGGAAAAGGTAAAGAAGACTCTGTAAATGTTCAACGATATAAGGGTCTCGGTGAGATGAATGCCGAACAACTTTGGGAAACTACCATGGATCCCTATAGAAGAACGCTTAAGCGCGTTACTTTAGACAGTGCAGCTGAGGCAGACAGAATATTCAGTATGTTAATGGGTGATGAAGTTCCTCCTAGAAGAGAATTTATCGAAGCCAATGCTAAATATGCAAAAATAGACGCATAAAATAATCTTAGCATATACAATAAAAGGCTGTTACGAATGTAGCAGCCTTTTCTTTTTACTTAAACGTAATAGCCTTGATTAGATCTATTTTTCTGATATACCTAGCAGGAAACCAAAGTGAAAGCGCGATAACAACCAGCGCACCTATATCTACCAAAATCCAATCCATAATACGCAAAGACAATCGCACATAGGGAATAAAATAAATATCTTGATTTAATGTAATCCAATGGAAATTGTTTTGACCCCAAACTACAATTGCCGTTAATAAATTACCCATCAAAACACCTACGAAAGCAATAATTAAAGCTTGCAAAACAAAGGATTTTGAAATGTCTTTGGTCCTAGCACCCATTGATAATAACAAGCCAATTAAAGAAGTTCTTTCAATTATTAATATGAGTAAGGTTGTGCTCATTCCGGTAATCGCCACAAGTGCCATTAATACCAAAATGATAATAACATTTGTATTCAAAATAGCCAACCAATCGAATATCAATCGATTATATTCTTGCAATGTATTAAGCCGAATATAGGCATTTGGCAATGCAGATAAAATATCAATTCTAAGTTTAGGATTTTCTATATTTCTATCTCTCCAAATCTCTATTTGTGTGTATGATTTTCCTTCTGGAAAAAACAAAGCCAACATACTTTGATCTACCAAAATCATTTGGGCATCAATCTTTTGAATACCCGTGGAATAAATTGCCTTGACCCCTAGCCTTCTTGCCCTTGGTCGACTGTTTCCATTATTATCCGTAACGAAGAAAACGACTGTTAAAAGGTCACCTGTATCGATATTCAATCGTTTTGCGGTAATTTCAGATATCCAACAACCATTTTGATTTATAGTTTCAATCTCCCTTTTTACCCGATAGGCTTTTTTAAAATAGTGTCTAGAAGCTGAGTCAATTCCTTTAGCTAATAACCCTTCTATATCATCGTTAGACTTAATAATACACGCTTTAGAAGCCGAAGGCAACACCCTATCTACACCAGCGATTTTCTGTATCTTTAACATCGAATCGACATCCACATTATCAATTGGAAATGGTTCACCGGATTCAATATTCCTGCCAGAATCAATAATAAAATCACCTTGAACATCTGAGATTTTCTGCTCAATCTCTTTCTTAAAACCCGATAAAGTGGCAATAGATAATAGCATAATCGCTACACTCAGCGCTACCGAAAAAATCGCCAAATAAAAAATACGCATTGAAGATGTTTTACCTTCCTTTGTAATAAATTTCCGCGCTATGAAATACGACCAATTCAACTATAGCCTCAAAAATACCACTGCTTATCGGTTTTGCATCATTTTTATTTTTATTCTGAGCGTCAGATCTTTAATGGCAACCGTAATTCCAGGAGCCTATCAATTTTCAAAATATGTTCCTTCACTTAAAGGTTTAAAAGTTGCAATAGTGGCCAATCATACCTCAATGATTGGAAATGTTCATTTGGTGGACACATTACTTGCTCAAGACGTAAAAGTAAAAAAAATATTTGCTCCAGAACATGGATTCCGCGGGAATGCTGCAAATGGAGAACATATTAAAAACGCCATTGATAAAAAAAGTGGACTTCCCATAGTTAGCTTATACGGTAAGCAAAAGAAACCCAGTTCAAAAGAATTAAAGGGTATTGATGCAATAATTTTTGATATGCAGGACGTTGGTGTTCGATATTATACCTACCTAACAACAATGCACTATATAATGGAAGCATGCGCTGAAAATAATATTTCCCTTTGGATCTTAGACCGCCCCAATCCAAATGGACATTATATAGACGGCCCTGTACTAGATCCAAAATTTACGCAGTCTATGGTAGGACTTCACCCTATTCCATTAGTACATGGAATGACATTGGGCGAGTTAGCTATGATGATAAAGGGCGAGAAATGGATTTCAAAAGCCAATAAATTGTCATTATTCGTTGTACCCGTTAAACATTATGATCATAATACGGAGTATCAATTACCTATTGCCCCCTCTCCCAATTTGCCAACACCTGCATCTATAATCTTATATCCCAGTTTAGGACTATTTGAAGGAACCATAATGAGTATGGGTCGCGGAACACAATGGCCATTTGAGGTATTAGGGGCACCTTGGTTTCATGAAGGCAAATTTCAATTCACGCCCAATGATATACCAGGAAAAGCAATAAATCCCCCTTATAAAGGCCAATTATGCAAGGGTCTACATTTGGATAATTTCGCTTATGACTATCTCAAAGACTATCAAAAGATCTATTTGTTATGGATGATAGAAATGTACAAATCCTATGGATCTAAACCAGAGTTCTTTAATTCATTTTTTGATAAGCTGGCAGGAACACCAGATTTAAAGAAGCAAATAATCGAAGGAAAAACAGAAGCTGAGATTCGCGCATCATGGGAAAGTGAATTGCAACTGTTCAAAAAAATCCGACGTAACTATCTCATATATGCACACGACGAGACGCGCGGTATTTTACATCCAACAAAAACCTCTCAAAAGCCCTAAATTTGTACTATGAGAAATACATTTATTACTCTTACTGCTGCTCTTGGAATCTTGTCCTGTGGTGATTTCAATCAAATTGGCGATGCCGTTGATACACAGAAAGCCATTTCAATAAAAGAAGCATTAAAGGAATACCAAACAAATGGCCACACAGCGTATACTGTTTTTGGGCGTGTAAAAGAAGTTTGTCAAGCCGAAGGATGTTGGTTCAGTTATGATTTACACGATCGCACAATCGTCGTTGATTTTAACGACAAATTCACAGTTCCAAAAGGTCTTTCCAAAAAAGATTTATATTCCGTGGGCCGTTTTTATCAAGATACCACTTGGAATGATGATGCTACGGATAGTTCAGCTGCAACGTTTAGCTTAAATACAAAATTCTTAGCTACGGGTGTTCGATTCAAATAACGTATAAATAACTAAAAAAAAGGGCCGTCAGAAATGACGGCCCTTTTTTTTAGTTATTTGTTCTTTTTACATACCTAAACGGTAGAAAGAGATAAGGTATCCAGTACGGCTATCACCACGGAAAGTCAATTGTGCTGGGGTGTTTTCATGACCACACTCACGATCTAATTGAGTTTTCATATTATCAGCCATAAAGAAACAACCTTTATAATCAGGTGCACCCTTAAAGAATACAGATACTTCAGAAAAACCGCGTGGAGGACGACAAGGATGAGTTGCTGGTGCCCCAGGAGTACCTGTTGCGCCAGGACCACCTGACAAAGAACCAGCAGGACCGCCGATTGAAGGACCGCCATTAGCATCGGTTTTTACTATTTCAACGTTTTTCACGGTAACTTTACGACCATTAAAACGAGAAGGGTTTCCTGCGAAAACTTCACCAGGGATTGCCATTTGAGCCATTGCAGATCCAACTACTGCGAAAGCGACTGCGAAAAGTAAGGTTAATTTTTTCATGATATTAGTTATTTGCTTGTTTTGATATAGAAGTGTTCAAATACCGTGCCAAAAAACTCCTTTATTTAATTTTAAAGGTATTCATGAATGCCGTTGTGAAATTTCCATTTCGGAAATCCTCATTTTTCATGAGTTGTTGGTGTAATGGAATGGTTGTTTCGATACCTTCAATGACAAATTCACTCAAAGCGCGCTCCATTTTCACAATAGCCTCTTCTCTGGTTTGAGCTGAAACTATAAGCTTCGCAATCATTGAATCGTAATATGGAGGGATTGTATATCCAGCATAAATATGTGAATCTACACGTACACCATGTCCTCCTGGCTTGTGAAGAACTTTAATCTTTCCTGGACTTGGTCGGAAATCTTTATAAACATCCTCTGCATTTATTCGCACTTCAATCGCTGCTTTTGTAGGGATATAGTCCTTTCCGGAAATCGGAACTCCAGAAGCTATAAGAATCTGTTCTTTAACTAAGTCGTAATTAATTACTTCTTCTGTAACTGGATGTTCTACCTGAATACGGGTATTCATTTCCATAAAATAGAAATTACGATGCTTGTCTACCAAAAATTCTACTGTACCAACACCTTCGTAGTTTATAATTTGAGCGGCTGCTTTAGCCGCCTCGCCCATTTTCTGACGTAATTCATCGGTCATAAATGGTGATGGTGTTTCTTCGATTAACTTTTGGTGTCTTCTTTGAATAGAGCAATCACGCTCACTCAAATGACAAACTTTACCGTATTGGTCACCCGCAATCTGAATTTCAATATGACGTGGTTCTTCAATGTACTTTTCCATGTACAGACCATCATTTCCAAACGCCGCACCAGCTTCTTGTTTTGCGCTATTCCATGCTCCTTCGATTTCGTCATCGTTCCAAACAATTCTCATACCACGACCACCACCACCGGCGGTAGCTTTCATGATTACAGGATATCCAATTTCGTTCGCAATGGTTTTAGCTTGATCTATACTTTCAAGTAAACCCTCCGAACCTGGAATTGTAGGGACCCCTGCTTTTTTCATGGTCTCTTTGGCATTACTCTTATCGCCCATTCCATCAATTTGTTCAGGAGTAGCACCGATAAATTTAATACCGTGGTCTCGACACAAAGCACTGAATTTGCTGTTTTCCGATAAAAATCCATAACCTGGATGGATGGCATCTGCATTGGTTACTTCGGCTGCCGCTAATATACGTGGTATGTTCAAGTAACTATCACGGCTTTGTGGCGGACCAATACAAACTGCTTCATCAGCAAAACGAACATGCAGACTTTCTTTGTCTGCTGTTGAATATACCGCTACCGTACCGATACCCATTTCCTTACAGGTACGTATGATACGCAAAGCGATTTCACCGCGATTTGCGATGAGGATTTTTTTAAACATAACGTTTCTATTAAGCAGGTTCTACAAGGAATAATGGTTGATCGTATTCCACCGGAGTGGCATTATCTACCAATACCTTTACGATTTTACCTTTAACTTCACTTTCAATTTCATTGAATAACTTCATCGCTTCAATGATACAAACCACCTTACCAGGAGCAATCTCATCACCTACATTAGCAAATACAGGTGACTCAGGATTTGCAGAACGATAAAATGTTCCTACCATCGGGGATTTGATTTCAATAAGATTAGATGCACTGCTAGACTCTGCTGCTGGTGCAGATGGCGCGGCAGGCGCTGCTGCTGGCGCCGAAGCGACAGGAGCCGTTGCTATAGGTGCGTGTACCGCAGGCGCTTGAACCTGAGCTGTTACAACCTGTTGTGGGTTCTTTTTAATTAAAAGTTTAAAATCTTTACGGTTGATTTCTACTTCGTCAACTCCGTTTTGTGATACAAACTTGATAAGTGTTTGAATGTCTTTTAGTTCCATGTTTGAATGGCTTAGTTTGGTTGGCAAATTAAAATAAAAAAAATTTAAAGCGGCATATTTCCGTGCTTTTTACGTGGATTATTGGCCACTTTGTTTTGCAACATTTCAAAAGCACGAATTAATTTTTCTCTTGTTTCTTCTGGGAAAATAACCTCATCCACAAAGCCGCGCTCGGCTGCTCTGTATGGATTTGCAAAAATATCGGAGTATTCCTTTTCTTTTTCTTTCCACGCTGCATCTCTATCGTTAGCAGCATCAATATCCTTTTTGAAAATAATCTCAGCAGCGCCCTTTGCACCCATCACCGCTATTTCAGCAGTTGGCCAAGCAAAGTTCATGTCGGCCCCGATGTGCTTTGAATTCATTACATCATAAGCACCACCATAGGCTTTGCGGGTAATTACCGTAATACGAGGTACCGTTGCTTCGCTAAATGCATACAACAACTTAGCTCCATTGGTGATTATTGCATTCCATTCTTGATCTGTTCCAGGCAGAAATCCCGGTACGTCTTCTAAAACCAACAAAGGAATATTAAACGCATCACAAAAACGAACAAAACGAGCACCTTTTTGACTACTATGCACATCTAACACACCTGCTAAGTGACTAGGCTGATTGGCCACTATACCAATACTACGACCCGCCAATCTTCCAAATCCAACAACAATATTTTCAGCAAAGTCTTTGTGAACTTCCATGAATGAATCAGTATCTACGATTTCTTCAATCACTTCCTTAATATCGTAAGGTTGATTGGGATTAGCAGGGATTATATCTTTTAATTTCTCACGAATTTCAGAATTTGCAGTATATGGCAACATAGGTGCCTTTTCCTCACAATTTTGCGGCACATACTGCATTAAGTCCCTGATTTGAGTCAAGCATAAAACTTCATTTGGTACTGTAAAATGCGCTACCCCGCTTTTTGAACCGTGTACCGATGCTCCACCTAAATCTTCCGCACTTACATCTTCATTCGTTACTGTCTTAACCACATTAGGTCCGGTAACAAACATATAACTGGTTTTTTCAACCATGAAAATAAAATCCGTTAATGCTGGGGAATAAACCGCACCACCCGCACATGGACCTAAAATTGCACTGATTTGTGGCACAACACCACTACTTCGTGTATTTCTGTAAAATATATCTGCGTATCCACCTAAGGAAACAACTCCTTCTTGTATACGTGCTCCACCAGAATCGTTCAAACCGATAACAGGTGCTCCGTTTTCAAGAGCTAAATCCATTATTTTACAGATTTTCTCTGCATGGGTTTCTGATAATGATCCACCAAAAACCGTAAAATCCTGAGAAAAAATATAAACCAATTTACCGTGAATTTTACCGTATCCAGTAACCACACCATCACCTAGTAAACGCTGTTTATCCATTCCAAAATCATGACTACGGTGAACTACCATATTGCCGATTTCTTGAAAACTTCCCTTATCTAGAAGCAAATCGATTCTCTCACGCGCTGTGAGTTTACCTTTTGCATGTTGTGCTTCAATTCGCTTAGCTCCACCACCTTGTAGGGAATCGACCCTCTTTTGGGCCAACTTTTCTCTAGGATCTAACATAGCTACAAAGTTAGGTAAGTATCCCTAATATTTGGCAAAAAAGAACGTACTACACATGTTAATATGACAGATACTTGTTAGTCAGATTTCATTCCTATTTAATTATAACTTCTGTGCTTCTGTAGGAATCCACAGAAAAGAAATCCGGACTTATAATTTTCTAGTTAGAATCTGTTAGCACAAAAAAAAGCGGCCAACTGACCGCTTTTCAAATAAAGTCTCTTCTTTTTATTCGTCTGACAATGAAGACATGTCAAACAGCAATGAGAATCGCATTTGATTCTGTAAAGGATGACGATTTGCAAAGGGAACTAAATAAGCTGCATCTAAAGTCAACGATTCGAATTTCAAACCCATTCCTAAGGTCATGTATTGGCGACCGCCTTTTGTTGCTGCTTCGTAAAAAACACCACCTCTTAGAGCAAACATTTTCTCGTAAAGGTATTCAAATCCTGCTGATGGCGTCCATTCTCGAATTTCCTCTGAAAACCCACCGGGTGCATCGTAAAAAGATTGTATAATTCCTTGTACCGGACTTACATTTTTATTCATCCCAATAATGGCGACTTGATTGGTATTGGGATCAATAGAATCGCCTCCGTTATAACTCTGAAGAATAAATGGAGGTGTAGGTACCAGTAGTTTATTCACATCAGCATATATAAATAATTCGTTATGATCGTCTATTTCATATTTATAACCCAATCCGAATTTCAAATTGGTTGGAATAAAATCTCTCTTTTCCTCTGAAGAATAGGTCATTTTCGCACCGATGTTTTGGATGTTCAATCCAACATTGAAACGATGTCTCTTTCCGGCAGCGCGAATTTCATCGCGGTAAATCAAGCTGATATCACCCCCGCTACAGATGTTCCAGCTGTATAGTCTATTCCATTTCTAACTCCAGAACCAACGAGATTCGAATAGATGTAGCGGAGGTTAACCCCCATTGCAAACTTTTCAGAGAACTTGGTCGCATAACCTATATCCAAAGCGAATTCATTCGGATTGAAATTACCGGTTGGATTGCCATCAAAATCGGTAAAATTGATATTACCCAAAGAAAAATATCGGAAGGATCCAGACACAGCGGAGTTTTTCCCAATTTTAGAATAACCCGAAAGATAGGAGAATCCAACATCGTTAACCAATTGACGCAACCACGGTGCGTAGGACAAAGAAAAACCTGTTTTGTTTTCAGCAAATGTTAAATTAGCGTTGTTCCAAGCGGCGCTATTTGCATCGGGATTGAATAAGGCGACCCCTACATCACCCATAGATGCAGAAACGGCTATCTGGGGAAATCGTTAAAAAGGGAACCATGGTGCTCACTGCATTTAATTCTGCGGATAGTTCAGCACCAGTTATTTGACCCGTTCCAATTTGGGCCTTAATATTAGAACTCGATAATGATAGGCAGCCCAAAGCTGCACATACTAATTTCCTCGACATAGGTAACTCAACAAAAATAGGGTTTCGTTTTTTAGATTGGTAATTTTTTTTAATGAGATTCATCTTTTTGGTCTTTTGATTGATTTCTTTACGGTTTAATCAATTTTCCAGAAACACCGATCCGATAGGCCGTCTTGGGTTAACAATTGGATTTGATAAATGTAAAGACCCGATGGCAAATCAAATCCCCCAAACCAATCATCTTGGTTTTCAGGTATTGTAATTTTGCTTGGAGCCGACCAAATAAAGGTTTCATTCTCGTAAACCTTTGATCCACTTATAGTAAAGATTTCAATATTCAGGGTAAGATCTTCGTTGGCCATGTTGTGATTTAGCGAAAAACGCAAATTTTCCATGGAATTAATTGGATTAGGAATGGCTTTTGAGTCTGAAATATGCAATTCTCGAGCTGGACCAACGTAAAAATCAACTTCAGATGTACCCGAATTATTAAAGATATCCCAAACTTTAATGTGGGCTTTGTGCTTCCCGGGTTTTAAATCTGATAAGGGAAAGGTTATGGTCCCCTTTTTGATATGAATTGGCATCGTAACTGAAAAATTCATTTACAACGAAACTCATTTCTTCCGAGGTCCCGGGGTCAACCGTTAAAACCATATCTCGGCCTATTCCCGAACCTGTTGCATTTAAGCCATTCGGATCAAAAACACGACCGACAAATTGCGTTTCAGATTGAACATTCCCTCCTTTGACAAATAAAGTATCGACCCCATGTAGGCTTTTACAGTTGGACCCATGGGTGTCCACAAAGTTTATTGGACTTGAACCTCCAATATTGAACTTCCAAAAACCGGAAAGCATCGGGTAACTTCGTTGTATGCATAAAAAATGCACCGTCCCTCACCTACTTGGTAAGAATATCTTTAGGTATAGCAAACGCAAACTCATATCTGCCATTGGTAACCGTAACTTTACCTTTATAAATGATACTGGATTCCGTTTCGAATGGGATATTGATACCGGAATTGTCATTGTTCAATGTAAATTGTTGAAGAGGCTTATCAAAGATTTCTACTTCCAGAATTCCATTAAAATCGGACATAATACCCTTTAAGCGCTCTGTAATATGTCCTTTTACCTTTAGAACGGCAAAAGCCTTTAGCGTATCCGTGAAATTTTCGTAGGCTATTCCATTAATTGAATCGATATCCACCAAGTGTTCTGGAAACGCCAATTTCATGGATGGGTCTCCCAATAAAGCGAATTTATTATCCTCAGAATTCAAACGAGGACGATTCTTCATTCTGCCGTAGAGTTCGCCTAGGGTTGGGATCGGTTCATTTGGCTTTGGAAATCCATAGTTTTTCCAAAATGCATCGTTTATTATCGAATTTCCGGAAACCCAAACGGTACGTGTGGTTGTCATTAATGCTACCGCTCCTCCATTTTTTCGGAATAGTGTTTTTTCACCTGCCGATTGTAAAACAGGGTTATCAAAACGAGAAAACTCACAGGTTGCTGTGAATAATACGGGCAAACTATAAGGGTTGGTTAAGGAATTTATTGTAGGGATATCGAAAAAAGCTTCTTGCCCCCAACCCGTTTCTCCACCATGACCTTGATAATTGATGAACAAACTTCCTTCCTCAAAACTCTTTTTAATTGCATTATTCACATCTGGATAAGCTTCATTATTACCATTGGTTTTTTGAACGAAAGCATCCGCATAAATGCGGTTTACTTTTAAATAAGGATGATTTTTTGCTATGAAGTTGGCATAATCCTCGGATTCGTAGGTAAACTCTTTTTCCCAGCTGTCGTCAACATCATCGGTTACAAATGTGATTCGACTTCTCCATGAACCTAAACTCTTGGTAGAAAGGTAATTTTTTCTTTTTTCAAAAAATTGTACAATCTCATTTTCACTTCTCGCAGGAACGCGACCAATTATAACATCCAACTTACTTTGATCCAATCTTGGGTCACCTTCACCCCTCAGTTAGATATCCTATATAATCGTCTAAACTGAAATTTGAAGTTTTATTCTCTCCTAGCGATTGGTATATCGGCACAAAATTGGTGTTACCGGGCAATCGATCGAAGAAATCGTAAGATGCGGCACCCACTAAGGTGACGTATTTCAAAATAGCCTTTCCATTAACATCCTTGTAGTTTGCATATAAAAACCTCAAATATGCACGAATCGCTCCTAGATCAGGCTCCCCACCGCTATATTGATCGTAAATTTCTTGTGTGCTAATTATCTTACTATCGGGATTAATCGCATTCCAATCTATTCCTTTTAGGGTAGATAGGAAATTGGGACTTGTTATGTAAATCGTTGAGGCTATTTTATCGTTGATATCAGAATGAAGAATAGACCTTCTTAGAACAGGGGCAGAAATCTGAGCTATACGATCTACCATCAAATGTGCCGAATTGATTGGTTTGGGATTGTAATAATGTTGGCTGCCCGCTTTGTTTTGAGAAACTAGAATTGCGGGGTTGTAGGGATTGCTAACATCCCAGACAATGCGATCGTTGATTTCACCAGGAAATTCGAAGACAATTCCATTAGTTAGATTTTCATTAGCGAGTTGCGGATAAAACCAACTCTTCGCTGAAACACTTTCATGCTTGGCAAAGGATTGAAATTGTACATAATCCAAATATGCTGCTGACTGTGAATTGTTTCTACTTAAAGTCAGAATAATGGGGAAATCTCCCGTTTCAGTAGTTTTCAGTTGAAATTCTTGGGTGTAAATATTTTCATCACCTGAAATATTTCTTCTTAAGAATAAATCAAAGTCTTGGGATCCGTACTTTATACCCATGTTGCCCGTTTCATCAACCATGGATGCACCAATTCTAAATCGCAACCATGTTGAATCCGCTCCTTGAGGAATTTGATTTGGGGTACGTTCTGGTTAAAGTCTCGTTTCCAAGTTTTTCACCTAACCATACACGACCCATACCCAACGGATTTTGGAGGTCCTTTTCGAAAACATTCAAAATACAACCACCATAGATAATGGGAACTTCATTTTGAGTATTTCCTTGAGCCTTATTTGCACGCTTGCCCTCAGTTTGATTGTTTGATCCTAAATAAGCGGTAATTTTATTTGCGTATTGATGCCTTTCCTTTTTAAATCTCAAATTTTCCGGCTCAAAATGAACGAGTGGTTCTATATAAAAAAGAATAAAATCTTCCGCATCAAAAGAACCATCTGCTTTCCCCTTCAATCCAAATAGGTATTTCGGGCATACTGGAAGTAACGGTGCCGTTTACATCTGGATAACCTGTACCTTGAGATGCGAACAATCGTAGCGTTTTAGGATTTATTTGACTGGGGGTTAATCCGTATTCTTTTAAATCTGAAAATGATACTTTGAAAAATCCTCCTTCATCTACGGATAGTGCGACCCATTTTCCTTCGGCAAAGGGGTTGTTTTTCTCCTGTAAACTGAGAAAACCCATTATTGAATAGGAGAAAAGCTAGGAGGGCAATTACCCAAGTATGAATCTTATTATTGGACTTAATTTTCATTATTGTCTACAAAACGTAAAGATAACGCATTTTACTCATTTATTATTGGATACTGGCCTCAGAATGATACAAATCTGACTGAAATGCGTTTCACTAAAAATCCGTTTAGTTTTTTTCCAAAGTTTGTCATGTTTTTATCCAAGCCCCTAAGCAATAAGGGCTCGAAACAAAATATTTTTTTATTTAATTCGTTTTATCTCTACATTTGTTACCCAAGTATAGAACCACTATGAAGAAATCTCTACGCATTGCATTGATGGGTATGTTAGTTTTGGCGAGCAGCAATTTAGCCGCTCAAGACCCAGAACTTACGCAATTCTACGCGGCTCCAGTATATACAAATCCTGCTTTGGCGGGTTCAGCTGTATGTCAAACAGGAGCGGCCGGTCGAATTTCAATGAACTACCGAAATCAGTGGCCAAGTCTTCCTGGAACCTTTCGCTCTTACAACCTTTCATGGGACCAGCATATACCAAGTATTGGTGGTGGTATCGGTGCTATGGTTTTTCATGATGTAGCTGGATCTGGACTTCTACAATCGACTACAATTAGCGGTGTATACTAGTTATTACCTACCATAGGTCGCGGCAGAAATGCAGCAGTAATGCGTTTTGGATTGCAAGGTGCATTGCTATAAAAAGTTTAGATTGGAATCGTCTTCGTTTTGGAGACCAAATCCTTCCAACACAAGGATTTGTAAATCCAACAGGAGAACAACAGGCATCTCAACGTGTGACCTACCCTAACTTCAATGCAGGTTGGGTTATTTATAATTCAAAATTTTACGGTGGATTCGCCGCTCATAACATTACACAGCCAAACTGGAGTTTCTATGAAAATCCTGATGAAATCCTACCCATACGCTATACTGTGCACATGGGCGGTAATATCAAGTACGGAGGAAATCGTTTCAGTGAAGATAATCATCTCTCCAAACGCCTTGTTCATGGTGCAACGTAATTTCACTCAGTTAAATCTTGGATTTTATGTAAATAAAGGTCCGTTGGTTACGGGTATGTGGTTCCGTCAAACATTTGGTAACTACAACACTTCGGATGCTGTTATTTTACTTATGGCTTCAGAAAAGATCGCTTCAAGTTTGGATATAGTTACGACTTTACCGTTAGTGATGGAAGAAGCGCTATTCCTTCAAGTCATGAAGTGAGCGCTACCATCGATTGGTGCGTGCCTCCTGGCTCGAAACCATTCCGTCCATTAAAGTGTCCAGAATTCTAAATCGTAAAGCACACTTAATAGAAAAAACACAATTAAACAGTAAGTTTGCAATAAATAAGCACATACGCTCGTTATATCATACACATGTTGAAGAATTTCAAAATGAAAACAACAAAAGTACTTATGGCAACTGCGCTTCTTGGCGTGGTTTTCACATCGTGTGATCCACGTGGTCCAAGAATCAAAAGTAAGAACACTGGCCAAATGCACAACGACCCTAAATGGGGCGGTTATGCAAAATTAAAATACAAAGGACAAGAAACAGGTCCGGGTTTGGTATTGATTGAAGGTGGAGCATTCACCATGGGTAATACCGAAACCGATCTAAAATACGAACACGACAACGTAGAAAGAACCGTAACCGTTCATTCCTTCTATATGGACGAATGCGAGGTTAGTAATCACGAATACGGAGATTTCGTATTTTGGTATCAGCGTGTTTTTAATGCCAATAACAGTGGTCTACAGAGCACGCATGAATTTGCTGGAGTTCAAATCGATCCGAATGATCCCGCATCCGAAGGTGGTTTGTACAACAAAATTCTTCCAGATACGAACTGTTGGAGAAGTAAGTTGGGTTACAACGAGCCTTTCGTAGAATATTATTTCCGCCACCCTTCTTACCAGGATTATCCTGTTGTAGGTGTGAACTGGCACCAAGCGAACGAATACGCTAAGTGGCGTACAGATCGTGTAAACGAAATGATTTTAGACCGTGAGCGTCTAATTAATTTCGACGCGGGTAACCAAACCATTAATAGCGATCCTTTCAACAACTTCAATACTCGCGCGTATTTAGCCGGTCAAGATAACGGTATCTTCAGTGGTGTTGATATTTCTGGCGCTGTAAATACCAAGAGAGGTGCGGGCAACATGCTAGGTAAAAAGCCTTTGCGTAACTACCAAAAAGCTAAGAAGAAAGATCAAAAACGATTTAAGGTTAAAATGGAAGATGGAATATTACTTCCTGATTACCGCTTACCTACTGAAGCTGAATGGGAATATGCGTGTAAAGCAGCCATTGGTGAAACCCAATTTGATAACATCGATCAAAACAAAATATACACGTGGTCTGATTATACCATCCGTATCAAAGACGGTAAGGAAGCCGATCGCGGTAAGATACGTTTGAACGTTATGCGCGGAAAAGGTGATTATGCCGGTATTGCTGGTGGTCCCCTTAACGATGGTGGTATGATTACCACTCACGTTCATTCTTTTTGGCCAAATGCTTACGGTTTGTACAACATGGAAGGTAACGTGTCTGAGTGGGTAATGGATGTTTATCGTCCACTTTCTTTGGAAGATATGGACGCATTTATGCCTTTCCGTGGTAACAAGTTCCAACAAGTAGTTATGGATCCTAACGGTCCTAACGGATTAAGCGATAAAGACGATTTAGGTCGTATCAAATACCAAGATGTTGTTAAGACTTCTATTAAAGAAGGTGGTCGTCGTAACTACAGTCAATCTGATAACATTGGTTACAAGGATATGCAAGCTGGAATGGAAGAGCCTGATTTGACTTATGAATACGGTGTTACTACCTTAATTAACGATAAAGCCCGTGTAATTAAAGGAGGTAACTGGACAGATCGTGTTTACCAAGCAACTCCTGGTACCCGTCGATTCCTAGACCAAGATCAATCATCTTCTTATCTTGGATTCCGTTGTGCAATGATTCGTGTGGGTTCTCCTGTAGGAAACTCTAAGAAAAAGTACAACAAATTACCAGTAAGCGGTATTGATGTTAAGACCAAACGTCGTTAATATTTAAATATAATTTTAATTATACGAAAGCCCCGGAAACGGGGCTTTTCTTTTGGATAAAAATCAAATACAATAAATCCTTATTTACCACCAATAATTAAACTCTATGGGGTTAAAATAGGTACTTCTACTAATTGAGCTAGTTGATACGCTTACATAGCCTCAAATCATTTATGAATCAATATATATTCGTTTTGTGAAACTGAATATGTCTTAGAATTAAAGCACCTCACAGCCAAATGTTCCGAATGTTTGATACCCCATAAAAAAAGCCCCAAATTGGGGCTTTTTGTGTTGAGCGAGAGACGAGATTCGAACTCGCGACCCCAACCTTGGCAAGGTTGTGCTCTACCAGCTGAGCTACTCTCGCATGCTTCTTTCGAAGAGTGGTGCAAATGTACGTCAATGATTCAGTATTATGCAAACATTTTTCGAAAAAAATTATAAAAAAAAGGCAGTTCTATAAGCCGGGTTCTGTACGCACGGTTTTTGCCGTGGCTTCTATCATTCATCTAGGATATTTCTCGCGAAATACCTCAATCGACCTACCCTTCTGGCTCGCAAGCGATTGGGCGGGCAGCCCTTTATTCCAGATTTATTCGGTCTTTCAACTCGCAAGGTTTATCCCAATCCCGATTCACACCGGAACGAGTGAGCTCTTACCTCACTTTTTCACCCTTACCCCAAACTCGTCAGGGCGGTAATTTTCTGTGACACTTTCTGTGAATCTTTCGATCCCCTTCCCGTTAGGAAGTGCGATGCCCTGTGTTGCCCGGACTTTCCTACTTGTTTGCACAAGTCGATAGAACGAACTGCCTTCTGCAAAAATAGACCTTTTTCGGGTAGTAAAACACATTATCGTGCGTTATCTTTGTTGAGCAATTATGTCAGCCTACGAAGCCGTTATTGGATTAGAAATTCACATTCAACTCCTTACTAAAAGTAAGGCATTTTCTTCCGACTCTACTGAATATGGCGCCTTACCCAATACACAGGTAAGTCCTATCAGTTTGGGTCACCCGGGCACATTACCCATGCACAATGCCCAAGCCATTGAAAAAGCCATGAAGATGGGACTTGCTTTGGAATGTGATATTACCCGAGTAAATCGTTACTCGCGCAAAAATTACTATTACGCGGATTTACCAAAGGGATACCAAATAACACAATTCGATACACCCTTGTGCGTAGGAGGTCGTGTTCCTATTAAAACGAAAGACGGGATTAAGAAGTCAATAAGACTTACTCGTATCCATATGGAAGAGGATACCGGCAAAAGTATGCACGATCAAGACTTATACGATACCTTAGTGGATTATAATCGTGCAGGAACACCGTTAATTGAGGTGGTATCCGAACCAGATATAAAAAATGGCGACGAAGCTTATGCGTTTGTTTCCGAAATACGTCGTTTGGTGCGTTACTTGGAAATTTGCGATGGCAACATGGAAGAGGGAAGCCTTAGATGTGATGCCAATATTTCAGTTATGCCAAAAGGTTCAACCACATTTGGGACAAAAGTGGAAGTAAAAAACATGAATTCCATTTCCAATGTTAAGCGGGCCATTGATTTTGAAATTAACAGGCAAATTGCTTTGATTGAAGACGGTGGTAAAGTGCAAGGTGAAACCCGAGGATTTAATGGATTGAACGGCTCTACATTCTCTATGAGAAAAAAAGAGGCCATTAACGATTATCGTTATTTCCCAGAACCCGATTTACCTCCTACCCTCATTACCGACGCGGATGTAGCACGTGTGCGTGAAAACATGCCCGAGTTACCCGAATCTTTATACAAACGATTCACAGAAGAATATGGATTGAACGATTACGATGCTTCGGTATTGATAGATGATAAGGAATCGGCTTTCTATTTTGAAGAACTTGTGCGATTAGGCGCCCCTTACAAAACAGCGTCGAACTGGGTTACGGTAACCATCAGAGGTTTTTTAAATGAACGGGCCTTACACCTTCAAGATTTTCCATTGTCGGCAGAGCAAATAGCTGAAATCATTGAATTGATACAAGGCGGAAGCATCAATCACAGTATTGCCAGTCAGAAGTTGTTTCCAGCAATGATTGCGTCTCCTGAATTATCAGCCAAAGAAGTAGTTGAAAAACTCAATTTAGCTACAAGTAGCGATACTGGATTTATTGAAGAATTGGTAAAACAAGTTTTGAGCGAATTCCCCGATAAAGTAGCCGAATTCAAAGCAGGGAAAACAGGACTTTCTGGAATGTTTGTTGGAGAAGTAATGAAACGTTCAAAAGGTAAAGCCGACCCCAAAACCACCAATCAGTGGGTGAATAAATTACTTAATGAGTGAGGTCATGCGCTTTTTAAACAAAATCCTTGATTCACTTCAAACTCAAAAAGAACAAACATGGTGTGTAATTGAAAATGAAAATTACACCTACCAAGATCTTTCGCATTTCATTCAGGATTTCCAAAATTCGATTTTACAATCTCCAGGGCCTATTGGAGTTGTCTTGAGAAATGATTTTAGCACCTATGCTTCCCTAATTGCTTGTTGGGTTAGCGGCAAAGCATATGTACCTTTAAACCCTGAATATCCAGAACAAAGACTTAAAGACATCGTAGAAGCCAGTTCTATTGGCGCTGTGCTTGATTCCGAACAAATAGGAATTCCCCAAATCCCAGAACTGGCCTGTTTAAAACCGTCCAGTAACGATGCAGATTGGAAATTATCTCAAGTAAACTCAAAAGATTGGGCCTATATTTTATTCACATCGGGTACGACAGGAAAACCCAAAGGCGTTCCCATTTCATTTGGGAATTTAGAGGCTTTCTTTGATGGATTTTTTGACTTGGGTTACGAGCTAAGTGCTGAAGATCGCTTTCTTCAAATGTTTGAACTAACCTTTGATTTATCGGTCATGAGTTTTGGCGTTCCCACCCTATTAGGTGCAAGTTTTTACGTGCCGAGTCAGAAATTGGTGAAGCCCTTGGCTTTATACGATACTCTGGAAAGCCATGATATCAGCTTTGCATTAATGGTACCTTCTGCTGTAGAAATGTTGGCTCCTTATGCAGATGAATTGGAATTACCCCATTTAAAAGTAAGTCAGTTTTGTGGAGAAGCCCTAAAATTATCTCAGGTTAATATATGGTCCAATGCATGTCCCCAAACCCAAATTGATAATGTATACGGCCCTACAGAAGCGACTATTTATTGTACCCGATACACCGTTCCTACAATCATTGATGAATGTTTACATAGTAATGGAATTGTTTGTATTGGCCAACCAATGAAAACCGTCACATTAGATTTTGACGATCAAAACGAATTATGTTTAGGTGGTTTGCAGACAACTCGAAGGTTATTTACACGCAAATGCCGAACAACGTTCTAAATTTTTCGAAAAAGACGGCATTTGGTTTTACAAAAGCGGAGATATCGGAAGTTTGGATTCGGAGCAATTCTTTTGCCACGGCCGAAGTGACGATCAGATAAAAATACAAGGTTATCGTGTTGAATTGTCAGAAATTGAATTCGCCGGCAGCAAGGCTTTACCCAATATTTTGAACCGGTGTTTAGCGATTGAAA